>NZ_AWFF01000024.1 GCF_000682755.1 Hyphomonas beringensis | reverse complement strand
CGAGCTGGGCTTCGGGCAGGGGATAGGTGCCTTCCTGCTCGATCGGGTTCTGCGTCGCCAGCACATGGAAGGGCAGCGGCAGATCATGGCGCACACCGGCAACGGTGACGTGACGCTCCTGCATCGCCTGCAGCAGGGCGGACTGGGTGCGCGGGGAGGCGCGGTTGATCTCGTCTGCCATCAGCAGCTGGGTGAAGATCGGCCCTTTCAGGAAGCGGAAGCTGCGCTGCCCGGTCGGGCTTTCATCAAGCACTTCAGAGCCGATGATGTCTGAGGGCATCAGGTCTGGTGTGAACTGGATGCGCTGGTTCGACAGGCCGAGCGCTGTGCCCATGCTTTCGACAAGGCGCGTCTTGGCAAGGCCCGGCGCGCCGATCAGCAGCGCGTGTCCGCCTGCCAGGATCGCGGCGAGGGCCAGCTCCACCACGCGTTCCTGACCGAACACGGCCTTGGCGATTTCCGCCTTTACCTGTGCCAGCACCTCTGCGGCCGCTTCGGCTTCGGCTACGATTGCATCATCTACCTGGTCAGTATCGGCCATCAAAAGGGCGCCTCCGGGTTTCCGTCTGTCATAAACAAACCTATGTCTAAGGCCGGATCATGGCGGAGCAAAACGTGAATTCCAGTCACAAGCCCATAATCAGTCTTGAGGAGACGCTTAAAGCGATCCTCCCCGATGGCAAGGTCAACGGCAAATTGCCGCCTGTCCATCTGTGGAATCCGGAGCGGTCGGCTGACATCAATATGGAGATCCATGCCGATGGCAGCTGGTGGCATGAGGGCGGACGCATAAATCGCGAGGCGCTGGTGAAGCTGTTCTCGCGCATCCTGAAACGGGAGGAAGACGGCCGGATCTGGCTGGTGACGCCTTACGAAAAAGTGATCGTGCATGTTGAAGACGCGCCGTTCATTGCCGTGCGCGTGGACCGTGCGGGCGAGCCGGGCCGCGAACAGACGCTGGCCTTTCTGACCAATCTTGGCGATGTGACGCTAGCCGGGCCAGAGGCGCCGATCCGTGTGGCCTTTGATGCAGAGACCGGCGAGCCTGCGCCCTATGTGGAAGTGCGCGCCGGGCTGGAGGCGAAACTGGCGCGGCCTGTCTTCTATGAACTGGCCAATATGGCAGAGCCGGGCCCGGACGGCGATGACACGCTGGGCGTGTGGAGCCAGGGCGTGTTCTTTCCCCTGATGCAGGATTCATGAGTGTGCTGGGCTGGGCAGGGCTGGATGACTTCCTGTTGCGTGTGGCCTCTCGCCTCGACCCGCCACATGGGCCGGGGCGGCTGAAGGAATATGGCGACCTGGATTTCCTGACACCGGAAGAGATGAAGATGATCCGCCCGGCGGCGGTGCTGATCGGAATCATCCCGCGCAAGGCCGGGCCGACCGCGCTGCTGACGCTGAGGCCGGACACGATGAAGACCCATGCCGGTCAGGTCGCCTTTCCGGGCGGCAAGGTGGACCCCGGTGATGTGGATGATGTGGCCGCGGCGCTGCGCGAAGCGGAAGAGGAAGTAGGCGTGCGGCCGGAACAGGTGGAGGTGCTGGCCCGCAGCGCGCCCTATGTGACCGGCACGCGCTTTCGCATCACGCCGGTTGTCGGCCTGCTGCCAGCGGACTTCAAGCCGATCCCGGACCCGACCGAAGTGGCGGATGTGTTCGAGACACCGCTCGATTTTCTGATGAATATTGCCAATCACCAGGTCGGCGAGGCTATCTATAAGGGCAAGACGCGGCGCTATTACGAGATGCCGCATGGCGGATTTCGCATCTGGGGCGTGACGGCGGGGATCATCCGCCAGCTCTACCAAACACTCTATGATGACTGAGGCGGAGGCCGCGTGCAGGTCTTTTAGGGTTTTGCACACGGGCCCAACGCCTTATCTAAGAGATTGGGCAGTGGAGGACATACAGTCTTGGCCGGACGGATAATCTTTGAAATTTTCATCTTCTCGATCCCGTTCATCGTGTTCGGACTGTATCTGCTGGCGACCTCCAGCGCAGAACAGGAAGGCCGGCGCAAATGGCCGGTCAACACTCTGTTCCTGATCGGTATTGGCCTGGCGACAATCACCTGGTTCGTGCTGATCCTGATGGAGCCCAAGGAACGTGATGTCTGTCACGAGCCGGCCCGGTTCGAGAATGGCAAGATCATCCCGGCGCGCGACTATCCGTGTGATCCGCATGTCGAAAATGTCGGCATGCCGGGAGAGCGCTCTGGCGTTCGGCCCGCAACCGGTGCGACCGGAGAGACCACAGGCGTGCATGATGCCAGCGAAATTGGCGCCCGCGCGCCCGGAGATGATCCCGGCGCGGAAGCGGAGCTGCCGGAACCGATGCAGCCGGATGATGACGGAAACTAAGCGCCTTGATGCCGACTGGCTGAGCCTGCCGGAGACGGTGGCGGTGATGACGGCGCTGAATGCTGCCCGGCCAGATGGCGCGCGGTTTGTTGGTGGATGCGTGCGCAACACGCTGCGCGGCGCGCCGGTTGATGACATTGATATCGCCACGCAATTGGCGCCCGAGGAAACGCTGGCCGCGCTGAAGGCGGCAGGCATTCGCGCCATCCCGACCGGTCTTGAGCATGGTACGATCACCGCGATCGTGAATTCCCGGCCTTTCGAGATCACCAGTTTGCGCCGGGATGTCGAAACCGATGGCCGCCGCGCTGTGGTCGCCTTCACAAAGGACTGGTCCGAGGATGCCGAGCGGCGGGATTTCCGGCTGAATGCCATCTATGCCAGCGCGGATGGCACGCTGCATGAAATCGTGCCGTCATCTGTCCGCGATGCGGTGGAGGGGCAGGTCATTTTCATTGGCGAGGCGGATCAGCGCCTGCGGGAAGACTATCTGCGTATCCTGCGCTTCTTCCGGTTCAATGCCTGGTATGGCGCGGGGATTGATGAGGCCGGTCTGGCCGCTTGCGCGCGCCAGAAGGACGGCCTCTCGCAGATTGCCGCCGAGCGCATCTGGAAGGAACTGAAACGCCTGCTTGAGGCACCGGACCCGTCGGATGCCTTGCTGGCGATGGAAGAGAGCGGCGTGCTGCAGGCCATTTTGCCCGGCGCGACGGCGGCGGAGATTCCGTCCCTTGTTGGCGTGGAGGCAAAGACCGGACTGTTACCGGACCCGATGCAGCGCCTGATGGCTCTCGTGCCCCGCCGCGTCCGGGATGTGTCTGAGCTTGCCCGCCATTTGCGCCTGTCCAATGCCGAAGCAGGCCGCCTGACAGATTGGGCGGCGCCCGCGCTCGGCCATGTTCTGGAAGAGGGGCAGGGGAGCTGGCCGGAGGCTTTCTATCGCTATGGCCTGGAAACGATTATTGACCGCGCGGTGATTGAGGCGGCGCAACATGCGACACCCGAGCGGCTGTTGGACTTGTTGAGCATGGCGTCAGGCTGGTCGCGTCCGGACTTTCCGCTGGGCGGAGCGGATGCGCTGTCAGCGGGCCTGAAAGGGCCGGAGATTGGCACGGCCCTGCGTGCAGCAGAGGAAGCGTGGATCGCCTCAGGCTTTCAGCTGGGCCGGGATGACCTGCTCAGCCATCTGAATTCAATGCCAGAATAGACAGGTTCAGATAGGTCGCGAAGCTGACCCAGATGAGATAGGGAATCTGGATCAGCGCGGCGGTACGCGAATAGCGCGCAAAATCCTGCATCATCGCGATGATCAGCAGCAGCAGAGCGGCAATCGCGCCGAGCGCCAGGGCGACATCCTGCATTCCTAAGAAGGCAAGGCTCCAGAACGCATTCGCGGCAAGCATGGTGTAATAGATGCCAAGCGGGCTGAGGGCGCGTTCGAAATTGCCTGCGCGTTCCAGCACCATCAGCGCGCCAGCGGCCATCAGAACAAACAGGACGGGCCATACAAGAGAGAAGACGAAATCTGGAGGGGTGAGGGCCGGCTTGTCCAGCGTAGCGTACCAAGCGTCATTCCGGCTGAAGGATATTACTGCTCCTGCAGCGACAGCGGCCACCGTCGCCAGCAGGAGCAGTATCCCTGCCCCCCAGGGAAATCGTTTTCTTTCAGCCGCGATCATCTATCCAGCTTATACCCGGAGATGGAGAGACCGTCATTCAGCAAGCGAATCAAAATCCGGCAATGCCCTGTTGCGCGGCGATTTTTCGGAGGGCTGCCCAAAAACAGGACAGCGGATGCGACATTCGTCTCAGAATGGCTCGCCGGGGCAGGGGGCGTCAGGCCAGTTCGGAGCCTGACGCAGACTAAAAAGGTGTTATGGCCACTTCACCACGGGCGGCATGGAGGAGAGGATGCTCGTCACATTGCCGCCGGTCTTCAGGCCGAATGTTGTGCCGCGATCATAGAGCAAATTGAACTCCACATAGCGCCCGCGCTGGATCAGCTGTTCCTCGCGCTCGGCCTCGCTCCAGGCCTCATTCATGCGCCGGGCGACGATCTTCGGATAGATATCGGCGAATTGCCGGCCGACTTCCTGGGTGAAGGCAAAGTCCTGGTCCCAGTCACCTGTGTTGAACCGGTCATAGAAGATGCCGCCGGTGCCGCGCGGTTCGTCACGGTGGGTGAGGTGGAAATAGGTATCGCAATATTCTTTCATATGCGGATGGTCGGCGCCGGGATGCGTGTCGCAGGCCGCTTTCATGGCGGCATGGAAATCAACCGAATCCTCAAATTCCTGATCGCGCTGATAGGATAGCAGGGGATTGAGGTCTCCGCCGCCGCCGAACCAGCTCTGGCTGGTGACCAGCATGCGGGTATTCATGTGCGCCGCCGGGACGTGCGGGTTGCGCGGATGGGCGATCAGGGAGAGGCCGGAGGCCCAGAAGCGCCCGTCTGAAGCATCTGCGCCTGGAATCTGGGCAGCGAACGCTTCTGAAAAGGTGCCGTGAACTTCAGAGAAATGCACGCCGACCTTTTCGAAGACCTTGCCGCGCATCAGGCCCATGCGGCCGCCCCCCAGGTCTTCGCTGCCATCGCCGCGTTTCCACTCAGTCAGCTCGAATTTGCCGGCATCTCCGCTGTAGAG
Source organism: Hyphomonas beringensis (assembly GCF_000682755.1). Lineage (GTDB taxonomy): Bacteria > Pseudomonadota > Alphaproteobacteria > Caulobacterales > Hyphomonadaceae > Hyphomonas > Hyphomonas beringensis. Next base: position 110,382 of record NZ_AWFF01000024.1, on the reverse strand, counting down.
CGGGCGCTCGGCGGCCAGTTCAAGGGCTTCAAAGCGCGCGCAGATGTCTTCCTGAAGGCTGCGGAACCAGTCTCTGGCGCGGTTTTTTCGGGGGGTAAGATCAGTATCTGTCATGGCGCGACACATGCCGCCAGGAGTGCGACACTTGCAAGCCCCCTGTTGTCACAGGCGCCAAGTCAGGATAACGGCCTGCACAAAGTGTTTTACGGGGGGACACCCGCGCCCACTTGCCGCAATGTGCAAGCGGGCGGCCTCCTGTATGACGGGCCCAGATTTCTGCCTTCAAGGGACGGGAAAAGCGTGACTGATATACCTGCACACGAGCATGGCGAGCTTATCGACGAAGATCGCCGCAATTTCATTCATATCGCCACCGGCGCGGCTGCCTTCGGCGGGGCGGCCATGTTTGCCTGGGTTGCTGTAGACCAGTGGAACCCGGCTGCAGACACCAAGGCGGCTTCGGCACTTGATGTCGATATCTCCAAAGTTCCGCTGGGCAGCGAGATTCGCGTGCTCATCGGCGGCAAGCCATTCTTCATTCGTCACCGTACGCCGGCAGAGATTGCTGCGGCTGAATCGGTGGACGTCTCAACCCTGCGTGACCCGCAGACGGATGACGAGCGCCTGCGCCCGATGCAGAACGGCGAGCTTAACCGCGCCATCCTGATTACATCAGGTGCCTGTACGCACCTTGGCTGCGTGCCCGTCGGGCCGGCTCAGGGCAATACAGGCGAATTCGGCGGCTGGTACTGCCCTTGCCACGGTTCTGAGTACGATACGTCCGGCCGCATCCGTAAAGGCCCGGCTCCCACCAACCTCCCGGTTCCGGACTACAAATATGTGTCTGACACCGTGGTCAACATTTCGCTTTAAGGGAAGGATACCGTAGATGAGTGGCCACGAATCCTCCTACACTCCGACAAACGCGTTCACGAAGTGGCTGGACACACGTCTGCCGCTGGTGCGTTTCGCTCAAGACACCGCAATCAATTTTCCGACGCCGAAGAATTTGAACTACTGGTACACGTTCGGCGGCATCCTGGCGGTCTGTCTTGTTATCCAGATTGTGACCGGTGTGATCCTCGCGATGCACTATGAAGCCAGCGTCGATGGCGCCTTTGCCTCGGTCGAGCGCATCATGCGCGACGTGCCGTTTGGCTGGCTGCTGCGCTACATCCACGCCAATGGCGCGTCGATGTTCTTCCTGGCGGTCTACATCCACATGTTCCGCGGCCTGTATTACGGCTCATACAAGGCGCCACGCGAGATCCTCTGGATCCTCGGTTGTGTCATCTACCTTCTGATGATGGGCACCGCGTTCCTTGGCTACATGCTGCCCTGGGGCCAGATGTCCTATCACGGCTCCAACGTGATCACCGGCCTGTTCGGTGCGATCCCGCTGATCGGTGAAAGCATCCAGACCTGGCTGATGGGCGGACCGTCCATCGGGAACCAGACGCTGCAACGCTTCTTCGCGCTGCACTATCTGCTACCCTTCATGATTGCCGGCGCTGTTGTGCTGCACGTCTGGGCACTTCACGTGCCAGGCAACAACAACCCGACCGGTGTTGAAGTCCAGGACGTGAAGAAAGACACGGTGCCATTCCACCCGTACTATACGGTGAAGGACGCCTTCGCGATCGTGATCTTCCTGATCATGTTTGCGGTCTTCGTCTTCTACGCCCCGAACGTGCTGGGCCATGCTGACAACTATGTCGAAGCCAACCCGCTGGTGACGCCTGCGCACATCGTGCCGGAATGGTATCTGCTGCCATTCTACGCCATCCTGCGTGCCATCACCTTCGACCTCGGCCCGATCCCGGCCAAGCTGCTCGGCGTGATCTTCATGTTCGCAGCGATCGCCGTGCTGTTCGTGCTGCCATGGCTCGATACGTCGAAAGTGAAGTCCATGCGCTACCGTCCGGTGGCCAAGCAGTTCTTCTTTGGCTTTGTCGCAGTCTGCCTGATGCTCGGCTGGTGCGGTGCCTCCGTGCCGACAGATCCTGTGATCAAGGCGCTTCAGGGAAAGCCGACACTGGTTGTCAGCTACACCGACAATGGCGATGAAGTGACGAGCGAGTACAAAGGTGGCGCTGAAGCCTATGAGGACGCGAAGAGCTTCATGGACTCGCTGCCAGCGGATGCCAGCCCGTCGCTGTCAGCCGTGCCGGCGCCGACTTTCCAGTTCAAGCATCTCTCGCTGATCCTGACATTCTGCTATTTCGGCTTCTTTATTCTTCTGTTCTTCCTCGGCCTGACCGAGAAGCCGAAGGAACTGCCGGAATCGATCCATAAATCCGTGCTGAAGCGTCATAAAGATGCTGATGCCGTTGCCACACCGGCTGAATAGGGAGCTTTGGGGAAATCATGAAAGCGTTCCGTATCTTCACTGCCGGTCTTGCCGGTCTCGTGCTTGCCGCATCGGCGCATGCTGCTGGCGACGCCAAGCACCCGCATGCACCGGAGGGCGGCTGGCCGTTCGAAGGCGTCACGGGCCAGTTTGACCAGGCATCGCTGCAACGTGGCTATCAGGTGTACAAGGAAGTCTGTTCTTCCTGTCACTCCATGAAGCTGATGAGCTACCGCAATCTGGGTGAGCCGGGTGGTCCGTTCTACGATCCGGAGTATCCGAACCCGAACGACAACCCATATGTGAAAGCGCTGGCTGCCCAGAACGAGATTCTGAGCCCGACGCCAAACGATATTGGCGAGTTTGACTATCGTCCGGCAACGCCTGCGGACCGGTTCCGCAGCCCGTATCCGAACGTCAACGCAGCGCGCGCGGCGAACAATGGTGCGGCCCCGCCGGACCTGTCCGTCATCACCAAGGCCCGCCATGGCGGTGCATCCTATGTGTATAGCCTGTTGTCAGGCTATCCGGCCCCGGATGCATTCGTTGAGCGCGAAGTCGACGGCGAAACGGTCACCTATGTCGATATGTCCAAACTGGGCGGTCATGGTGGCCATGGCGAAGAGCATGCCGAGGGCCTGCTGAGGCTCAATCCGGGCCAGTACTACAACCCGTATATGGCTGGTGACACGACGCCGAACTATCTGGGCGATCCGCGTCACAACCCTCCGGGTGGCTTCTTGGCCATGCCGCCGCAGCTCATCGAAGGTCGCGTCGAATATACTGACGGCACACCGGCAACGGTTGAACAGATGGCGCATGATGTGGCGCAGTTCCTGGCCTGGGCCGGTGAACCGAAACAGACCAAGCGCAAATCCCTGGGTCTGGCCGTCATGGTCTATCTGGGCCTTCTGACGATCCTGCTCTGGTTCTCTTACAAGCGCATCTGGCGGAACGTAGAGCACTAGGCCAGAACCAGTATGACTGAATTGATAGCCATCCGCAGGGCAAGCCCGGCGGATGGCTTTCTCATTGAGGGGCTGACGCGCCGCATCTGGACGGGGCGGGTTTCTGCGGAATCCACGGTCTTTTCCGAAACGCCAGCCAGTGTCGCAGCGCAATTGGACGTCGGCGGCGGCGCCATCCTGCTGGCGGGGGAGACGCCAATCGGCTCCGGCCGCTGGGTTCCGGTGCCGGGCCCAGGCGGGCAGGGCCGCTGGATCGAGGTCAAGCGCATCGGTGTGTTGCCAGACTGGCAGAAGCGCGGGCTGGGGGCGGTGATCCTGGGCGAGCTGGAAGCGATGGGGCGCGAGCAGATGGCCGAAGGCACGCATCTGGCGGTACGTCACGATCAGGTGAGACTGGTCGACTTCTATGCCGGGCTTGGCTACGCCTTGGCGGATGATGTGGTGCTGACCACGCCCAACCCGAAATCTCCGCCTCCCATCGGGATGCGCAAATTCTTCAGGACTGACATATGAGCAAATGGACCCTCGGCATTATTGGCGGATCCGGCCTGTACGAAATTGATGGCCTGGAAGACCGCCGGGAAGAGCAGGTGGAGACACCCTGGGGCGCGCCATCCGACACGCTGGTGCGGGGCCGGATAGGGGAGGTGGAACTGGTCTTCCTGCCGCGTCATGGCAAGGGCCACCGCCTGACGCCAACCGAAGTGCCATACCGGGCGAACATCGCCGCGCTAAAAGCTGCTGGCGTGACAGATATTCTCTCCATCTCTGCCTGTGGCAGCCTGAAGGAGGAATATGTGCCTGGCCATTTCGTGGCGGCCGACCAGTTCATTGACCGCACCTTTGCGCGCGACAAGACCTTCTTTGGCGCCGGCATGGTGGCCCATGTGTCCATGGCGCATCCGATATGCCCGCGCCTGTCTGAACTGGCCGCACAGGCCGTTGAGGCCTCTGGCGCGATGCTGCACCGGGGCGGTACCTATATCGCCATGGAAGGCCCGCAATTCTCATCACTCGCCGAGTCCAAACTGTATCGGCAATGGGGCTGTGACGTGATCGGCATGACGGCCATGCCCGAAGCGAAGCTGGCGCGCGAAGCCGAGCTGCCTTACGCCATTTTGTGCATGGTGACGGATTATGATTGCTGGCGCGAAGAGACCGAAGCCGTCTCTGTCACCAATGTGCTGGAAATCATGGGCCACAACAGCGCAATTGCGCGCAAATCTGTTGTGAAACTTGCAGAAAGACTATCCGGAACGGAGCGTACACCTGATCCGAGCGGGACGGATACCTGCCTGGACTACGCCCTGATCACCGCCCCGGATGCACGTGACCCGAAATTGGTAGAGAAATTGCGGGTGATTGCAGGCCGGGCGCTCTGAGGCTAAGGTTTATCTTCAGTTAACCGGTTGTCGCGCGGGGGTGGCGCGGCGCCGGAAATGCGTTCAGGGGATCTCAGAATGAGTGAGACGCAATTCTACGGGTTTTTCACCGGCGGTCTGATGCTGCTGATTGCGGCGGCGCTATTGATCGCCTGGCAGCTGTGGCGCCTGCGCGAGGAAGAGCGTGATGGCGCGATTTCAGCGCTGGATGGGGTGAGCCATGAGATGCGCATCAATCTGCAGCGCATGGTCAATGAAATCGCCCAGATTTCCGAAACGCAAGAGGCTGGCCCGGACGTTCTGTTGCCAGTGCGCCACCCACAGCTGGACGGGGTGAACGCCTCCCTGATCCGTACGAACCGCAATGCGATTGCTGTGATCGGCGCGACCTATCAGGAGCTGGAAGCGCGCAAGATGGCATTGCGCGCCGTGCTCGCCCAGAAGCGGGACCTGACCTATGCGCTGGACGATGCCATGGACGCGACCATCAATGGCATCGCGACGCTATACATGTGGGAAGAGCATGGCGGCGTGCGCCCATCAGAGGCGGGCATTGTCCGCAGCTGGCATGTGCGTGACTGGATGAAGGGGCATGGCTTTGCGGCGCATCTGCTGCCCGGTCTGCATCTACGTGACGAGGTGGTGGAACGCCTGCGCCAATACGGCCTGCACCTGACGCCGCGGCCGCTGACCCATACCGCCCACGAATATTACAGCATGCAGTATGATCGGAAGGCCGATCCACACGCGCCCTTCTGGAAACGGCGCAAGCCGAAGCCGGAGGTTATGGAGCTGGACGCCGAAGATGAGGTCGAAGATCTCGATGATGAGGACATCGCCGAGGAGGCCGAAACGTTTGCCGATGAGGAACGGGCCCTCGAACGCGAAATGGACGACGAAGCGGATGTCCAGGAAGACGAGGATCTGGAAGACGACCTCGCCTATGCGGACGATGAGGACGAGGACAGCCCCAACGGGAATGGCCGCCTGCCGAATTAGGCCGTAGCCCTCCGCATTCTGCAGCTCAACGTTTCAGATTGCCGAAGATGCCACGCAGAATGTAGCGGACGATTTCCCGGCTGGCTGTGCGGGCGGCTTGGTTGCCGGCCTTTTCCAGGGAACTCATCCGGCGCGAGCTTCTGCGGGTGCGGGTTGAGCGTTTTTTCTTCTTCTCCAGCTCAGCCTTGGCCTTGGCTTCCTTCTTGGCGAGTTCCTCTGCCTGTTTGGCGGCTTTGGCCTCCTTGGCTTCCAGCACTTCATAGGCGGACTCGCGGTCGATGCTCGTGTCATACTTGCCGGCGACGGGGCTGGCGGCCTGAACCTGGCGGCGCTCAGTCTCTGTGGCCGGGCCGAGGCGGGAGGCCGGCGGGCGAACGACCGTCCACTGAACGACACTCGGCGCGCCCTTGGCGTCCAGTGTCGAAACCAGAGCTTCGCCAACGCCCAGCTGGGTGATGACTTCCTCTGTGTCGAAGGACTCATTCGTGCGGAAAGAATCGGCCGCCGCGCGCACGCCTTTGCGTTCCGACGGCGTATAGGCGCGCAGGGCATGCTGGATGCGGTTGCCGAGCTGGGCCAGCACGCTTTCCGGCAGATCACGGGGGTTCTGTGTGACGAAGAAGACGCCGACCCCCTTGGAGCGGATCAGGCGGACAACCTGCTCGATCTTCTGCAACAGGGCGTCTGGCGCGTCGTTGAACAGGAGGTGGGCCTCGTCAAAGAAGAAAACGAGCTTCGGCTTGTCCGGGTCGCCCACTTCGGGCAGCTGTTCGAACAGTTCCGACAGCAGCCAGAGCAGGAAGGTGGAGTAGAGTTTCGGGCTGTTGATGAGGCGGGTTGCGTCCAGCACGTTGACGATGCCGAGCCCGTCTGTGGTGGTGCGCATCATGTCCGACAGTTCGAGGGCCGGTTCGCCGAAGAAGAAGTCCGCGCCCTCGCGCTCCAGAACCAGCAGATTGCGCTGCACCGCGCCCAGAGAGGACGAGGCGATATTGCCATATTCTTGGCTCAGCTCCGCGCGGATTTCCTTGTCGCTCATATGGACGAGCAGCTTGCGGAGATCCTTCAGGTCCAGCAGCAACAGATTGTTGTCGTCAGCATATTCAAACGCGATGGTCAGCACGCCTTCCTGGGCTTCGGTCAGACCCATCAGGCGCGAGAGGAGCAGGGGCCCCATTTCAGAGATGGTCGTGCGGACCGGGTGACCATTCTCTCCGAACAGATCCCAGAACACAGTGGGCGAGCTTTTGTATTCATAATTCTCAAGGCCGATCTTTTCGGCGCGGGAGACGAGCTTGTCGTGCAGCTTGTGATCCTTGCTGCCGGGGACGCAGATACCGGAAAGGTCTCCCTTCACATCGGCGCAGAAGACCGGAACGCCGGCGTCAGAAAAGCCCTGGGCCAAAATCTGTAGCGTAACGGTCTTGCCGGTGCCGGTTGCGCCGGCAACGATGCCGTGCCGGTTGGCGATCTTCAGCAATAATTCCTGCGCCACATTCGGCGTGCCTGTGCCGTCTGTATCTGCCCCGCCGATAAAGATGGAGTCCGTCATGCTTGCCCCTTCAGTTCATTCCGCTTCGACGCTAGAGAATTCACCGGATTCGGCAAGAGTCCGGCTGTGCATTGCGCAGCCTGACCTTGACGGAAGATAAGGCTGCGATCACCGTGCGCCTTAAGATATGGGAGTGGGTATGGACAGGGCATCCAAAGTGGGAATCTGGATTATCGCCACCGGCGTGATCATCACTTTCCTGTATTATGGGCGCGGCATCCTCGCACCGTTCGCTCTGGCGGTTTTCCTGTTTCTGGTGATCGAGGGCTTTGCCTCTGTCATCGACAATTGGTCACGCAGCATCAAGATCGGGCTGGCCCGGGCCATCGCCATTCTCAGCGTGCTGGGCGGCTTCTTTGGATTCCTGGCCCTGATGGCCAATGGTATTGCCGAGTTCGGACGGGACGGGGGCGAATATGAAACCCGGATCAATGACATGATCGGGGATGCGTATGGCGCGCTGCACATGTCGAACGCCCCGACCCTGCAGGAGCTGTTGTTCAATGAGACCGGCCAGCGTTTCTTTGCGACGATTGCCAATGCGACAGGAGACCTCTCCGGCGATCTGGTGCTGATCCTGATCTATGTTGCCTTCCTGTTTTTCGCCCAGTCGTCCTGGACGCGGAAACTGGACAATATCTTCCCGGGGTTTGAGACCCGTCATCAGGTGCGCAAGATCGGCGATGAGGCGCGCCAGAGCATTGAGGTCTATTTGTGGACCCAGACCGTGATCTCTGCCCTGATTACCGTGCTGACCTATGTCTCTCTTTTGGCGCTGGGCGTGAAGAATGCGCTGTTCCTGTCGGCTCTGATCTTCGTGCTGAATTACATTCCGACTGTGGGCTCCATCATTGCCGCTCTGGTGCCGCCTCTGTTCGCTCTGGTGCAGCCAGACCTTCCGGCTTGGGTGCCGGGCGCGCCACCTCAGGACAGCTATATCTACGCCGCGATTGTTTTTGCGATGGTGAGTTTCTGGCAATTCTCGATCGGAAACTTCCTCCAGCCGCGGATGATGGGCGAATCCCTCAATCTTTCTGCACTCGTTGTACTGCTCTCGCTGGCCATATGGGGGGCGCTTTGGGGTATACCCGGAATGTTCCTTTCGGCACCGCTGACTGTGTTGATGATGATACTGTTTGCGCAATCACCGAGTACGCGCTGGATCGCGATCCTGCTGTCAGCGGACGGCAACCCACAGGGAAAAGGCGTTAAGCCAGACGTCGAAGATAGCAGTGAAGCTGCGTTATAGAGTGGAGGATTTTGCTGTTTCGTGGCAATTGAAACTCGATTCATGATCAAGAGTTTCGGATTGAGACTCAGACATCACTGAAATGTAATCCTTGCGGCCGGGCCAAGGGCTTGCTCTTCCTTGCCGCGACACCACATTATGCAATCAGGCCCTCCGCGTGCGTCCCCCCACCCAGCCTGCGGAATCGGCCTGTAGGGCCCGCCGGACACGTCCCCGTTCGGCGGGTCCGCTTATTTCGGGGGTAAGGTCTGACGATCCTTACTAATCTGATAGAACTATCAGTCAAGCGCCTTTCCTTGGGTCTAAACCGGTTTCATTTGTAACCTCTCGGTTGTCCTTGCGGGTTTAGCGGGGTAAGGGAGGGGGCATCGTTTAGATCTCTTGCGAGCACATTTTTCCATGACAGTCACAACCGCCCCAGCCGCTCCTGTCGAGCAGGTATCAGAGCAGATTCACAGGGAGTCGGGTCATGAAGACCTGAGCGGCCTGACCGGCCAGGATCTGGATGTCCTTGCCCGCGAACTGTGGGAGTGGGCAGAGCAGTCTGAGCCGGGCAAACAGGATGTCCGCATGCTTCTGGATGCGCAGGGCGCAGAGGGCAGCCTGTCGCGCTCTATCCTGGAAGCGGTCGGGCCGGACATGCCGTTCCTCGTGGACTCACTGCTCGGCGAGTGCGCGGCGCAGGGCTTTGAAGTGCGCACCCTGTTCCACCCGATTGTGCGGACAGGGCAGGGACAGATGATCTCTGTCATCCAGGTGCATTTGCCGATGCTGACTGCGGATGAGGCCAAGCGCCTTGAGGCCGGTGCACGCCGGGCGCTGTCTGACAATGCGCTCGTGGTGGCTGATTTCGAAGCGATGCGCCAGCGCATGAAATCTGAAGTGGAGCGCGTGGCAGAGCTTGAACATCTCAAGCCGGCAGAACGCGAAGAGGCTGTTGCCTTCCTGCAATGGCTGTCCAAGGAACATTTCGTCTTCCTGGGCTGCCGTGAATATGAATTCGAGACCGATCAGGACGGACATGTTCTGCCTGAAGAGCCGATCATGGTTGAGGGCTCCAATCTGGGCCTGCTGCGCGATGAGGACCTGAACGTTCTGTCGCGCGAGGCCGAGCCTCTGGTACTGACGCCGGAGATCGGCGCCTTGCTGGCCGAGCCGTTCCCGCTGATCGTTGCGAAGTCGACGCTGATGAGTCGCGTGCACCGCCGCGTGGCGTGCGACTATGTGGGCGTCAAGAAATATGACGCACAGGGACGAGTGAACGGCGAAGTGCGCTTCCTGGGCCTGTTCACGGCGGAAGCCTATGATGAGCCGGCCCGCGAGATCCCCTTCATCCGGCGCCGCGTCGCCAAGATCATCCAGGCCTCTGGCGCCACGCCGGGTGGCCATACCGAGAAGGCGCTGGCCAATCTGTTGGAGACCTGGCCGCGCGATGAATTGTTCCAGACGCAATCGCGTATTCTGGGGCCGATCATCATGGGTGCGCTGCACCTGATTGGCCGCCCGCGGACACGCGTATTCATCCGGCGCGACCAGTTCGACCGCTATGTCACGGCCATCGTCTATGTTGCGCGGGAAGCCTATGACACGGCTCTGCGCCAGCGCATCACGGACGAGTTGGTAACGTCTTACAAAGGTCGCATCACACGTTTTCGTCCGTATTTCGATTCCGAGACGCTGGTGCGGGTGCATTTCGAGATCTGGCTGAATCAGGGCCATCCGGAGCCGGATGCTGAAGCCCTTGAGCAGCGCATCGCCAATCTGGCGCGTACCTGGGATCAAGGCTTCCGCACCGCGCTGATGGGCGCGTCCCTGCCAAGCGATGTGCACAAAGGCGCGCGCGCATTCATCGGGGCCTTCAATGCGGCCTATCGAGAGGCCTTCAGCCCGGAAGAGGCGGTGCTGGACATTGCCGCTATGGCAGACCTGACAGCTGATCAGCCTATTCTGGCACGTGCTTTCCGGGGGGAAGATGCCGAGGCGGATACGGTCCGTATCAAGATTTATGCTCGCAATGGCTCGATCCCATTGTCGGCCTGTGTCCCGATCTTTGAGAAGATGGGGCTGTATGTTGATTTCGAGACCGGGTATCCGGTGCGGCCGGCGGAGAAACCGGTTAAGGATGCACCCGAAACCTATTGGATCCATGATCTTTCCATGCGTACGGCCTCTGGTGCGCCGCTTCTGATCGATGACATTCGTACCGCGCTAGAGGACGCTTTTGTGGCGGTCTGGGGCGGCCGTGCGGAGAATGATGGGTTCAACCGTCTTGTCCTGTCAGCCGGAATGAATTGGCGCGAAGCGGCGTTGATCCGCACGCTGGCAGGCTATCGCCGCCAGAGCGGCATGGAGCAGCCGCAGGATGTTCAGGAGACGGCGCTTGCCAGCCATCCACAGATTGCTCGCCTGTTGCTGGACATGTTCGATGTCCGCTTTGATCCGTCTCTGGACATGACGCTTGAAGCGCGCGCTGAAAAGGCAAAAGCCCTGAGGGGGGATATTGAAGATGCCCTGCGCAGCGTTTCTGCCCTGGCGGATGATCAGGTGCTGCGCCGTCTGGCCGACCTGATCCCGGCCGTCCAGCGGACGAATTACTATCAGACGCGCGAAGATGGTGCGGCACATGACTTCATCAGCCTGAAGATTGCCAGCCGGGAGCTGGAAGACCTTCCGGAGCCGAAGCCGTATCGCGAGATCTTCATGTCCAGCCCACGGGTTGAGGGGGTGCACCTGCGTTTCGGTCCGGTTGCTCGTGGTGGCCTTCGCTGGTCTGACCGGGCGTCTGACTATCGCACCGAAGTTCTGGGTCTTGTGAAGGCGCAGCAGGTGAAGAATGCCGTGATCGTGCCGGTCGGCTCGAAGGGCGGATTCTATCCCAAACAGCTGGCCGACCGGTCGGATCGCAATGCCTGGTTTGAAAGCGGGCGAGATGCGTACAAGGAATTCATCCGCTCCCTGCTGGGGCTGACGGATAATCTGGTGCACGGCGATATCGTTCACCCGGCTGATACGGTGATCTGGGATGGGGAAGACCCATACCTGGTCGTCGCGGCGGATAAGGGCACGGCGACCTTCTCTGACACCGCCAATGCCATCAGCGAAGAAATGGGCCATTGGCTGGGCGATGCCTTCGCCTCTGGCGGCTCTGCTGGCTATGACCACAAGAAGATGGGCATCACGGCGCGTGGTGGCTGGGAGGCGGTCAAGCGGCATTTCCGCGAGATGGGCCGTGACATCCAGACCGAGCCGTTCACGGTAATCGGTGTGGGCGACATGAGCGGAGACGTATTCGGCAATGGCATGCTGCTGTCGCCGGAGATTCGCCTGGTCGCAGCCTTCAATCACATGCACGTCTTCATTGATCCGGAGCCGGATGATGCTGCGCGCAACCTGTCTGAGCGTGAGCGGCTGTTCAATGCACCGGGCTCCAGTTGGGCCGATTATGACGTATCGCTGATCTCTGAAGGTGGCGGTGTGTTTGAACGGAGTGCGAAGTCGATCCACCTGACTGACCAGATCAAGGCGCTGACCGGCCTCGCCAAGGATGCCGTGACGCCGGATGAATTGATCCACGCATTGCTGAAGTCTCAGGCGGACCTGCTCTGGTTCGGCGGGATCGGCACCTATGTGAAGGCGGCGCATGAGAGCCACGCCCATGCTGGCGACCGGTCTAATGATGCGATCCGCGTCGATGCCAATGATTTGAAAGTGAAGGTCATCGGGGAAGGGGCCAATCTGGGTATGACCCAGGCCGCCCGGATTGAGTTCGCGTTGGCTGGTGGTCGTGTGAACACGGATGCGATCGACAACTCTGCCGGGGTCGATTCCTCTGACCACGAAGTGAATATCAAGATCCTGGCTGCTGAGGCGATCCGTCTGGGTCAATTGAAGTCACAGGACCGCAACGCATTGCTGGCCGAGATGACGGATGATGTGGCTGCGCTGGTGTTGCGCCATAATTACAACCAGACCTTTGCGCTGACACTGGCTGAGGCGACGGCCACGTACGATCATGATGCGCTGGAGCGCCTGATGGTCTATCTGGAAGGGCGCGGCGTTCTGAACCGTGAGCTGGAAGTTCTGCCGGATACGGGAGAGATGAAAGTCCGTGCCGAGAATGGCCAGGCCCTGACGCGGCCGGAGCTGGCCGTGCTGCTCGCCTGGTCCAAGATCACCCTGTTTGACGACATTGTCGCCTCCGATATCCCGGATGATCCGTATTTCGAGCAGGTGCTCAAGGGATACTTCCCGAGCCCAATCGATGGTTATGACGAGGCGATGCAGAACCACCGCCTGAAGCGGGAAATCATCGCGACGATCATTGCCAACCGCGTGATCGATATGGCGGGCCCGGTCGCATTGCTGCGCCTGAGGGAAGTGTCGAATGCAGACAATGTCGCGGTGACGCGCGGCCTTGCGGCAGCGCATGCCGTTTTGCATTTCGAAAGCTTCCAGAAAGAAGTGGACGCCTTGGACAATGCTGTCCCGGCTGAGGTGCAGACGGACCTTCGCTTGCTGGCCTCCAGCGCCATGATGGAAGCTGCTGTCTGGTTTGCGCGTACATATCCGACGCTGCATGTCGGCGAGATGGTCGCCAAGACCGAAGCCCCTCTGAACGAGTTCAAGGCAGCGCTCGCCTCCATCCATTCGCCATTCCCCGCAGCGCGTATCGAACGCACGGCCCGGGCGCTGATGAAGCGCGGTGCGCCGGAGGATCTGGCACGCTGGGCCGCAGCCATTGGCCATTTCGCGCAAGGCTTGCTGGTGGTCGATATGGCCGAAGACAAACCCTATGACGTAAAAGAAGCGGGAGAGGCCTTCTACATCATTGGCGACCAGCTGCGCATTGACCGCCTGCGGGCCTCTGCCCGTGAGGGTTTGAAGAAAGGCGGATACTGGGACCGGGTGGCTGGACGCCGGCAGATTTCTGAACTCGTCCGTATGCAGGCAGAAGCGGCCCAGAAAGCACTGGACATGGGCGGCGCCCATCAATGGCTGGATGAACGCAGTGAGGCCCGCAAGGTGCTGCTGCAGGAACTGGCTGCGCTCGGGAAGGACCGGACGTGGACGTTCGCCCGCTTTGCGCTGGCTGCAGATGCAGTACGCCAGTTCATGCGCGGCTAATCCGGCGTTTTCAGTTCATAAACAAAAACGGCGCCTGTCTCATGACGGGCGCCGTTTCTCATGACGGGCGCCGTTTTCTTTTGGCATGCCACCCGCCCCGTGAAGGGCGGATAGCTTGAGATTAGTTGTCTTCGAAGGCCGCTTTTACTTCTTCGGCTTTCGCTGCCTTCAGCGCGCTGCACAGCTGGCTACGCTCAACGCCCTGGGCCAGGGATCGCTCATAGCCGGGGATCTGGTCGGCATGGGATTCGAAGAAGGTGCTGGCCTCTTCGGTCTCTGCCGCAGTGCAGAAGCTGCCTGTGATGCCCGCAATCTGTGGCTTCCGGATTTCCGGGATCAGCGGCAGGATATTATCAAAGCTCGCCTTGAAGATGTTCCAGGCCGTGACCTGGTTCTCTCCATTATACATCGCACTGGTCATGACAGTGTAAACCTCATTCCCTGAGAAGCCATTGCCCTGAACGGCTTTCATGATGTCTGCCAGGCCGCGCTCATCGCTCTCGCTGGCGATGGTGCGCAGAATGGTCGCGCGCTCGGTTTGGTTCGTGGAGCTCTGCACATAGGCGATAGCCGCGTCATAGAAGTCCTGGCCGCCTTCCTGCACGCCGACCGTCATCGCGGCAGAGAGGTCTTCCGGCGCAATAGCTTTCGGGTCTGGCTCTCCATCCACGCCGACATAGGCCTTGGCCCGTTCGAAGAGGACCGCGCGTTCCTCCGGAAGATCGCCATAGGTGAGAAGCAGGCTGTAGAGTTCATCCCGCAGCAGGATGTCCTTCGGATCGAGCGCCGTTGCGGGCTGGGAGTCCAGCCGGTCTGCCAGAGGACCGAACACGCTCTGTACCCAGGCATGCAAGCCCGCCTTGTCGTCTGACGCCAGCAGACTGTCCAGCGTGGGAATGATGTCAGCTGCCGTGGCAACGGCAAAGGGGTGTCCGTCGACGGTGGCTTCGATCCCGTCCAGCAGGTCCTCAGTACTGATCCTGCCTGCCTTGAAGCCGGAGCCGAGGGCGTCTGCGAACATGATCTGCTCACCACCAGACAGCGTGGTCAGGTTTTCCGTCAAGGCGGCAAGGTTTTCAGGATTGGTGTCGAACCGCCAATAGCCGGTGCCACCGGCATTCGGCATGACCCAGTCGGCGCATGCGCCATCGAGCGGGATTTCCGTGGTCTGACCGACCAGCATCTGCCGCACAATACCATCGCCTGACGGGCTGCTGACCCGGGCGGCAAACGGGATATTCCAGGTCTGGGCGCCCGTATCGATCTGGGAGCCGAGCGGCGCGTAGCGTTTCTGCGTGACCGTAATGAGGCCAGCATCCGGGGCTTCACAGGTCACCTGGACGTCCAGTGCAGGAATTCCTGGCTGATTGATATAGCTGGTGAACGCATCGACCACGCCGGGCTGGCCGGAGCCCTCTGCCAAGCTTTGCATGAAATCATCCGCATCGGCCACGCCATCTGCGAACCGGCGCATGTGCAGGCGGATACCTTCCCGGAAGGCATCTTGGCCGAGATAGGTCTCGAACATGTTCAGTACACTGCCGCCCTTGCGGTAGGTAATAGCGTCGAACGCATCCAGAATATCGCCATTGGCGTTGATCGGGTTCCGGATCTGGCGGGCTGTGACAAGGCTGTCTGTGCCCATGGCCGTCAGGCCGGTCATGATCGGGGCAAGTTCCCAGCCGCCTTCAGGATCAATGGCGTTCATGGTTTTCAGGCTGATCCAGGTGGCGAAGGCCTCATTCAGCCAGATGTCATTCCACCATTTCGGCGTGACGAGGTTGCCGAACCATTGGTGGCCCAACTCGTGTGCGTGGGTGGTGAAGATGCCACGGCGATGGCTGAGGCTGGTCTGGTCATCAATCAGCAGGGCACCTTCGCGATAGATGATCGCCCCGGCATTTTCCATGGCGCCATACGCGAATTCGGGAACGGCGATCAGGTCCAGCTTCCCATAAGGGTAGGGATAGTCGAAATAGGATTCCTGCCACAGGACCATCTCATCCGTGATGTCGACGGCGTCTGAAAGCTTGCCGCTCTTGCCGATGGCCGCGAAGGCGCGAAGCGGGACAGGATCGCTGCGCAGCTCTGTCGCCGGAATGGGATTACCAGTGACCATTTCGTAGGGCCCAACGGCCAGCGCGAGCAGATAGCTCTGGATCGGACGGGTGGTGGCAAAGGCGTGACGGGTCCAGCCATCGCCCAGCTCTTCGGTTTCCGTCTCGGCCCCGTTGGCAACGACAGCCATGCCGGTAGGTGCGGTGACCGTCACGGTCCAGGGCGTCTTGAAGCGCGGCTCATCAAAGGAGGGCAGCATACGGCGTGCATCGATGGGTTCCATCTGCGTCGCCAGATAATCGGTATTGGACTGAACCGCTTTGTAGAGACCTGCGAGGCCCATATTGTAGGGCGCGGTATAATCCAGCTCCAGCGTCACCTTGCCAGCGGGCAGGGGGCTTTCAAAGTCCAGGCGAGAGACGCCGCCGGGGGCCTGGTCTCCGGTGAAAGTGGCCGGAATGATTGTGCCGTCTGCCAGAACGGCCTGCGCGAGCAGAATGTCCTGATCGACAGAATGGAGCCAGATGCGGCTGTGTGGGGCATTCAGATCAACATCAATCTCGACTGTGCCGGAGAAGCCCATTTCGCGGGGATCTGTTTTCAGGTCGAGTCGGTAAGCTGTCGGTGTGACACCCTCAGGAAGCTGACCGGCGGGCGGTGTTTCCTGACTGACAGGCTGTACGATCGGCGTGGGGGTGAGGCTGGCTTTGTCTGGGCTGGTGTCGTTCCCACAGGCTGCAAGGGCCAAAACCGAGGCCGCACCGAGCAGAACGGTGCCGAATCGCGAAAGTTTCATGTCAGGAATCCTGTCGTCACTTAAAGATGGTTTCGTTTCAAACATAAGACGTAAAAAAGCAAAAGTGCCTCACATATCAATTTAACAGCGTCTTCAGGCCTGTTATGAGATGATCCGAATATGAAACGGCTTTACCATTGGCCTCTTGATCCGGCCGGCCGGCTGGTCCGCCTCGCCCTTGGCGAAAGGGGGGAGGCTTTCGAGACATTGGAATCCCCGCCCTGGTCGCCGCATCCGGATATTTCCAGGCTGGCGCATGGCGCAGTGGCACCCGCAATTGTGGACCTGAAAACAGAGCCGCGCATGTTCGCCTGCGGCACACGGGCCATCTGTGAGCATCTGGCAGAGACAGGCGACGGAACGGCGCTGTTGCCGGAAAGTGCAGCAGATCGCGCCGAAGCCAGGCGCCTGTGGGCCTGGGTCGAAGCAGCGTGCGAGGAAGTCACCGATACGCTGCTGACGGAGCGTGTCATGCAATGGGTGCGGCGGGATCGCCAGCCGGATTCGGCCCGTTTGCGGCGGGGCGCGCATGCCCTGCGGGGGCGGCTGACCTTCATGAACGGGATGGTGGAGATCAATGGCTATCTGGCCGGACGACAGGTCTCTCTGGCAGATCTGGCTGCGGCGGCGCACTTGTCGGCCTATGACTATTTCGGCGATGTGGAATGGGACGCTGTGCCTGACCTGAAGGAATGGTATGCGCGCCTGAAATCGCGGCCCAGTTTCCGACCTCTTCTGGCAGACCGTCTGAAAGCGGTGCGCCCGGTTGCCCATTACGCAGATTTGGATTTTTGAGTTTTGCCCGATCCCCTGCACATACTCGTCAAGGACCTGGCCCGGTCCCTTGGCTTCGATGCGGTGGCGATCACCCGCGCGGATGAGCCCTGGCAGGCCGGCGAGCGGCTGGAAGCTTTCGTCGATGCGGGGCATCATGGTTCCATGGAATGGATGGAAACCACGCTGGAGCGGCGCAAGGCCCCAACGGCAATGTGGGCGGATGCCAAGTCAGCGGTTGTCGTCGCGCTGAATTATGGGCCGGATCATGATCCGCTTCTGACGCTGCAGCACAAGACGGTGGGCAACATATCCGTCTACGCACGGGGGAAGGACTATCACGACACGTTGAAGAAGCGCCTGAAGCAACTCGCGCGCGAGTTCGTGGACGAGAGCGGCGCGGAGGTGAAAGTTTTTGTCGATACCGCGCCGCTGATGGAAAAGCCGTTGGCGCACAAGGCTGGACTCGGCTGGCAGGGCAAGCATACCAATCTTGTCAGCCGCGAGCTCGGCTCGTGGTTCTTCCTGGGCGTGATGCTGACGGCGGCAGAGCTGGAGCCAGATACGCCGGAGACGGATCATTGCGGCAGCTGCCGGGCCTGTCAGGATATTTGCCCGACGAATGCATTCCCCGCGCCTTACACGCTGGATGCGCGGCGGTGCATTTCGTACCTTACGATCGAGCATGCCGGGCCCATTCCGCAGGAATTTCGCGCGGCCATGGGCAACCGAATCTATGGGTGTGATGACTGCCTGGCTATCTGTCCGTGGAACAAGTTTGCCGGGGCGGCCAATGAAGCGGCGTTTCATGCGCGCGCCGAACTGAAAGTGCCGGGCCTCGATGAGTTGGCGGCGCTGGATGATCAGGGCTTTCGCGACGTGTTTTCCGGCAGCCCGATCAAGCGGATCGGGCGCGACAGATTTGTTCGCAATGTCTGTATCGCCATCGGCAATTCGGGGGAGGCGCAGCTGATTTCCAGCCTGTTGCCGCTACTGCAGGATGACGTGCCTGTGGTGCGCGGCGCGGCGGTCTGGGCGCTTGGCCGCCTTGATGCCGCCCGATTTGCTGAACAAAAGGCGGCCCTGATGGATCGGGAAACCGATCCAGACGTTCTGGCCGAATGGATGATGGATTGATGAGCGGGTTTCTGACCTTTCTGAAGTGGGCCGTGCGTATTCTGGCGGGCATTTTCGTGGCGATTCACGTCTATGCTCTCGCGCTGATCTGGATGCCGGTGCCGGGCACGATATTGATGATGCAGCGCGCCATGGGAGGGGAAACTGTACGCCGGGAGCCTGTGCCACTCAGCAAGATATCTCCGCATCTCGTCCGTGCCGTGATTGCTGCCGAGGATACGCGCTTTTGTCAGCATGACGGTATCGACATGGAAGCCATCGAGAAAGCGCTGAAAGAGCGCCGTGAAGGCAAGGGCACGCGCGGAGCCTCAACGATTACGCAGCAGACAGCGAAGAACGTCTTCCTGTGGAATGGTGGCGGCGTGCCGCGCAAGCTGGGCGACATGTGGATGGGGGTTTTCATTGACCAGTTCTGGGGCAAGGCCCGGGTCATGGAAGTCTATCTGAATGTTGCCGAATGGGGTGACGGCCTGTTTGGGGCGGAAGCGGCCGCGCAGGCACGCTTTGGCAAATCCGCCGCAGACCTGACCGAGCGTGAAGCGGCCTTGCTGGCGGCGGTTCTGCCGAGTCCGAACAAATGGCGGGTCGATCCGCCGGGGCCTTATGTCAGCCGCCGGGCCGGGACATTACAGGCGCGCATGCGCGTCGTGCGCAGCCAGGGCCTCGCCGCCTGTGTGCTGGGGGCGTCTGAGCCTCAGCCTTCGCTTTCGCGGCCTCAGCCGAACCAGCCCGCGCCACAGCCCGAGGCTTTGCCGGACCTGCCAACCGCGCCGGAAACCGGTCCGGAATCTGATGAGATCACGGACCAGCCGGTGGATGAGGCTGCAGAAATTGATGCTGCTGATGAAGATGACTTCAACACCTTCCTGGAAGGTGCGCAGGAGCGGTTTGGTGAAGCGACCGACGAGCAAGTTGTGACGGATGAAGCGCCAGAGCCCCTGTCCCCGGAAGCAGAAGCGGCGCAATCCGAAACCATGGATGGCGGGCCGGTTGAGCTGCGCCCGCGCGATCTTGAGGCGGACGGTCTGGCAGAGCCGGAAGTGGATGAGGACTCGCCAGAGCTCTGAGACGCTTGAAGGGCAGGGGCCTTACGCCTTGTCGTCTTCTTCCGGTGGCGTGTCTGTGTTCTCCGCGACAGGCTCTGCGGCGACTGCGGGTTGAGGCTCTGAACCCGCACGTTTTTGCCGGGCGATCTCTACCTTCAGAGAGGAGTCCGGCTCGATATACAGCTCTTTGCGGCGCAGTGGCACGGACATGCCATTCTCGGTGAAGCGTTTCCAGACCTCTCGTAGAATGTTCGAGGCGACATTGGCCGTGCCATTCTGCGGGTCCACGATCCAGAAGCGCATTTCCAGCACGATGCACTCATCGGTGAAATCCTTCACGAGACAATTCGGGCTGGGCCAGCTGATGACGCGGTCTGTCGATTTGGCCGCTTCGATGACGATGTGGATCGCTTCCTCAAGGTCTGAGGTATAGTCGATGCGCAATTCCTTGTGGATGCGCACGCGCTTGTTTGAAAAGCTCCAATTGATCACCGTATCGGTCATCAGCTTTTCGTTCGGGATGAGGAATTCCTTGCCTTCTTGCGTCGTGATGGAGGTGTAGCGCAGGCCGAGCGACTCCACGACGCCGAATGTCTCGCCCACTTCGATCACATCCTGTGGCTTGATGGAGCGTTCCGAGAGCAGGACGATCCCGGAGACGAAGTTCGACACTACTTTCTGCATGCCAAAGGCAAAGCCGAGACCAATGGCACCGGAGATGACCGTCAGCGCGCCGAGCGGAATGCCAAGTCCCGCCAGCGTCAGCAGGACAGCTGCGACAAGGAATACGATCTGGATGGCATTGCCGATCAGGATGCGGATGGAGGGTTCCACCTTGGGCAGGTGGTTGACCCGTTTCTTCATCGACTTGGCGGCGCGGTTCGCCACGAACAGCAAGACTGCTGCGGTCATGATGGCCTGGAAAATGAAGACGGGGCTGATCCGCCGCTCGCCAAAGGGCGGACCGATGCCGGATAGCCAACTGACGACATCCGGCAGCACGCCCAGAGCGAAAAAGATCGCAAATGTCCAGGTCAGTACAGACGCAAAGCCGCGTAATTCTTCCGGAAGGAATGTCAGGGAGACGCGGATGACAAGCCAGGCAATGGAAAGCGACAGAGCCGTCCGGACAAGGATGACCGGATGGTCGATCATTCCCAGCAAGGATACCGACAGCGCCAGCATGATGGACCACATGGCCGGACGTACAGCCTTTTGCAGAACGTCCAGACCTTCCCGGCGCGGTGGTTCCACAAAGCGGCGCAGGGTGACGGTCACCGCGCGCTTGACCAAAGGCGTCAGCAGCGCGCCCAGCGACAGCGCTGCAATGATGCAGGCGATCTGAATGGCTATGGGGTAAAGAATTTCAGGCTGCTGGGCCTTGGTCTGGAGCCAGCCCACCGGATCATCCAGAAACGGGCGGACTGGCTCAAGCCATTTGAGGATTGGATTGACGATGTCCTCTACCGGCGGAAGGATGTCTTCGGTCGTCGCCGGGGCTACGTCCGTTGCTTCCGTTGCCTCGATCGGACGGCAATAGAGGTCTCCATCGCCGCCGGTGATGCACTTCTGATAGATGACGCCATCTTCTTCCAAGCAGGTCTCCGCCTATCAGACTGGGTCGTAAGGGAAGACGCTGGCCGAGGCGCCCATGTCGAAGAAACTCGCCTTCATGGCCGGCAGCGCCTGATCAAGCAGGCTTTCCGGTGTCCAGCCTTCCAGGCGCGCCAGGGATTTCACTGGGCGGGGCTGGTCGAACAGGACGACTTCATTGCCGCGCACGGCAAAGATCTGACCAGAGGTCTCTTTCGCCTTGTCCGCGCAAAGGGCAACGGCCAATTGGGCGACCTGGTCTGCGCGCATGCCATTCTTCATCCGTTCGACGCGCTCGGCGCCAGCCTCATCTTTCACAGGGATGGAGGCGATCATGCGGGTCCAGGCAAAGGGCGCGATGACATTGGAGCGGACATTCTTGCGTGCGCCTTCCATGGCGACGATGCGGGACAGGCCAACAATACCCATCTTGGCGGCGGCATAGTTTGCCTGGCCAATATTGCCGATCAGGCCGGAGGTGGAGGTGAACAGCACGAAATTGCCGTCTTCCTTCTCGCGGAACATTTCGATGGCGGCTCTGGTGACGTTGAACGTGCCGCGCAAATGCACGTCGATCACGCTGTCCCAGTCGTCTTCGCTCATTTTGTGGAACATGCCGTCGCGCAGGATGCCGGCCGGGTTGATGATGGAGTGCAGGTCTCCGAATGTATCCTTGGCCTGCTCGATCATGCCTTCGACGGCTTTCATGTCAGTCACGCTGTCAGAGTTGGAGACCGCTTCGCCGCCAGCGGCGCGGATTTCCTGTGCCACGGTTTCTGCCGGGCCTGCGCTGCCTTCATCGGCGCCGGTCAGGCTGCCGCCCAGATCATTGACGACGACTTTGGCACCTTCGCGGGCGGCCAGCAGGGCTGTCTCCTTGCCGATACCATTCCCGCCGCCGGTTACCAGGACCACTTTACCTTCCAATACGCCCATGGACGAAACTCCCTGTATTTTGTTGCAATCGCCGCCACCCTAGATGCGGGCTCGCAATGTTCAAGGTTTGAAAACGCTGCTGAGCCGGTTACAGGACATGCATGACCAAGACATATAAAGCCATTATCTGGGATTTCGGGGGCGTTTTCACCTCCTCGCCCTTCGACGCCTTCAATGTTTATGAGGCTGAACGCGGCCTGCCGAAGGATTTCATCCGTACGGTCAACGCCACCAACCCGCTGGACAATGCCTGGGCCAAGCTGGAGCAGAGCCTTGTCACAGCGGCCGAATTCGACGGCATGTTCCGCGCGGAGTCGAAAGCAATGGGGCATGAGATCCCGGGCGGCGAGGTGCTGAAATTGCTGTCAGGCGGTCTGCGTCCGCGCGTCGTCAAGGCGCTTGAGGTCTGCAAACAGCATGGCAAGGTTGGCTGCATCACCAATAATGCCCCGGTCGGGAAGGGTGTCTCCATGACCAATGATGAGGCAAAGGCCGAGCAGGTGGCGAAAGTCTTCACCATGTTCGATCATGTGATCGAGAGTTCGAAGCTGGGTATCCGCAAACCGGACCCGCGGATTTATGCTCTTATGTGTGAGGCGCTGGATGTCGATCCGGCAGAGTGCGTCTACTTGGATGATATCGGGCATAATCTGAAGCCCGCCAGGGATATGGGCATGACGACCATCAAGGTGCTCAGCGAAGACCAGTTGCTGGCAGACCTGCAGGCCGCCACGGGTTATGACGTGGTTTAGGGGCTTCTTTCTGGCGCTGGCCGGGGCGGGGCTGGCGCTTCTGGGGGCGTGTTCTCCGGCGGAGGGCGGGCAGCAGCCTGTCCTGCCGCAAGACAGCCTGACACAGCCCCCTCATGAGCGGCAGCCGGTTGTGCTGACCGAGGCAGCCTTACAGACGCGCGATGAGTTGTTGTCCTATGCGCAGGCGGGCTCTCTGACGCGTCTGTCTCGCAAGGCGAGCGAGTATGAGGATTTTATCTCGAATTTCGGGGGCACTCCACACCGCGAATTCTGGGACCTGATGCGCCGGACGGGGGTAGACCCGAATTTGAGATTGCGGACGCTGTTCGATATGCCGGTTGGCATGCGGCAGATCGATGGCGAGATATGGTATGTCTGGCCTGACCTGGCGGCGCGTGATGCGCATGATCTGATTCCGGAGAAGCTGACCTTCCAGGAAAGGCGGCGCTTGAGGGAACTGATCGGAGATGACGGGATTGAGAAGATACGCAAGGGCGAAGGATATCCCGGTATGCGCACAGCCATCGCTGGTAATGGGCGCTGGGTATATTACGTCCTGGGACAGGATGGAGAGGATTAGACCATGACAGACAAGATTGGCGCAGATGCCGCCCTCGCAAAGCTGACAGGCTGGGCCAAAGGGGAGGGCGATCGCGACGAGATCACCAAGACGTTCAAGTTCGATGACTTCAAGACGGCATGGGGATTCATGTCCTCTGTCGCGCTGAAGGCCGAGCAGATGGACCACCATCCGGAATGGTTCAATGTGTACAACAAGGTGGAGGTCACACTGACCACGCATGATGTGGATGGTGTGTCGCCCAAGGATGTAGAACTCGGCCAGTTCATGAATGACGTGGCGGGCAAACTGTCCTGACCGCAGGGCCTGCGGCAAACTTCCCCTAGGGGCAGTCTAGGCGGCTTGCTAACGCGCTGATACGGGTAGACAAAACTATCAGATATCAGTGGAGGAGCCGCATATGGGCCGTGTATCAGGAAAAATGGCGTTCATTACGGGCGGAGCCCAAGGCTTGGGCGAAGCGACTGCGCGCATGTTTGCGCGCGAAGGCGCCAAGGTTACCGTGACCGATGTGAACGGGGCAGGGGCCGAAGCCGTCGCTGCCTCCATCAATGAAGCCCATGGCGCGGGAACGGCCTTCGCCTGGCAGCATGATGTGACCGATGCCGACCGCTGGCAGGAGGTGCTGAAAGAGGCCCATGACGCGATGGGCGGTCTCAACGTGCTGGTCAACAATGCCGGCATCGGGTCGCTCGGCTCGGTCGAAGATGAGAATTACGAGACTTTCAAACACGTGCAGGCTGTCGACGTCGACTCGATCTTCCTCGGCTGCAAATACGCCATCCCGCTGATGCGCGAACATGGGCTCGGCTCGATCATCAACATTTCCTCCATCGCGGGCATTATCGCCAGCGCGAACTATGTGTCCTACAACACGGCCAAGGCAGCGGTACGGCACATTTCGAAGTCCATCGCCCTGCATTGTGCAAAGTCGACCGGCGGTCAGATCCGCTGTAACTCCGTCCACCCCGTATTCATCAATACGCCGATCCTTGACCGGACGAAAGAAATGTTCGGCGAGGAAGAGGCGCTTGCCAAGCTTGGGCGCCAGATCCCGCTCGGCAAGGTTGGTGAGCCGGACGATATTGCCTATGCGGTGCTTTATCTGGCTTCGGACGAAAGCAAGCTAGTGACAGGCATAGAACTGAAAGTGGATGGCGGCATCAGCGCCATGTGATTTCAGGCCCTAGGCCAGATTGTGCTTACGGGCCATGCGGCGTTGATGACGCGCTCTCAGTTTCGGGGCGATCTTCCACGAAAGGGGGATCGCCACGATGACGCTAATCAGGACTGCTAGCGGAATAAAGATGGCTGCGTTTGCTTTCAGAACTGGAACATAAAGAACAGCCAGCAGGATTGCGCCGAACAGTACACCCTGCACCATCCCGTAGATAAGTATGGATATTGCCGAACGGTTGGTCATGGTTCCTTCCTCGATATGACTATGTCCAATCAATCCGTGAAGTGGTCACCGGTTCCGGTTGTAGTTGGCGCGGGACGATCCTCGCATAGAGAACAGTAATCAGCTGCCGAATGATTTGTTCTGGCCGCTGCAGCCACGTTTGGAGCGGCCGACTGTCGCTGGACGACATATTTCTGATCACCGTGTACATGGCAAAAACGCGCGGGTGAAATTCAACAGGTAATTTGACCTGCTATCTTGCGACAGCTTTTGTTCATGATATGTTCCTTGCTGTCTACAGCACGGAGGGACACTGCATGATTGGATATGTAACGCTTGGTACGGCAGATTTGGCCCGCGCGGCCAAATTCTATGACGCCCTGGCAAAGGAAATGGGAACGGGCCGCATGATGGAGACGGACACCTACATCGCCTGGGGTACGCCGGGCGGTGAAGCCGGCGTTGCCGCGACCCTGCCCCATGATGGCAAGCCTGCCAGTGTCGGCAATGGCACCATGGTTGCGCTGCAGGCGAAGGATAAGGAACAAGTCAGTCGCCTGTATGACATCGCTTTGGCCCATGGCGGAACGGATGAGGGCGCGCCCGGCCCACGCGGAGATGAAGGTTTCTATGCGGCCTATTTCCGGGATCCGGATGGCAATAAGCTCAATGCCTTCACAATGGCATAGGCCGCATAAGGCTGGCTTGGCTTATTTGCTTGGCTCTGCACGTGAATAGCTCAGCGTGTTTCCGCGACCGAGGTAGCTGAGCACGAGTTTGGTGTCGCTGATATCAAGCACGCTGTAACACATCGGCTCGCCATCGTCTGGTGTGAGCTGAAGGAGCATTTTGTCTGTCGTCGCGGTGGCGCCATCGCATGTGTAGACAAAGTCCAGGCGGTCTGTGCTCAGAGTGTCTCCGCCATAGGTCATCTCGACCTGGTCTCCGGTGATGATCATGCCTGCTTGTGAGTCATCATCGGAAACCCAGTGGCCTGAAAGAGCTTCCAGCTCTGGCCGTTCTGTTGCCTGATCGCTCTCTTCTGACGGTATGGAGGCCTCTTTCTGGGATGCCTCTGATTGCGAAGGGGCTGTTTCAGCGGCGGGGGCTGATGGAGCTTGCTGGCCACAGGCGGCGAGCAAGGAGAGGGCCATTAGGCTGGCGGTGGCAAGGCGGGATGCAGACATGGGAATTCTCCAGAATATGTATTGTGCGCAGCCAACGCCTCAGCCGCGCAAAGGTGCCGGTGTCGACTGCTTGTCTCATCTTGCTTGTCAGACGGGGGTCAAGGGGCGGCGAGAGGTTACCAGAAGGGCATATACAGCCAGAACGCTCAGCACGCCTGCCGCGCTATATAGCGGCAGCGATGGCATGAAGGAGTAAAGTGTCGCGCCCACCAGCGGGCCGAAAATAAAGCCGGAAGGTGGTGCAGCAGCCAGAAGGGCTGCGGCAGATGCCTGTTCATGGCGTTTCACAGAGAGGCTGCCGAGCGCATTGGCAGCCGGCACGGCGAGCGCGGCGCCGCAGCCAATTGTGAAGAAGCTGAGCGCCAGGCTCCAGAAGGGGAAAAAGGAATCCGCGCAGACATAGCCGATAGCGACAAAGGTCAGGCCCACCGGCAGGATCTTTCGTGGGTCGGGTCGGCGCGGCTGCACATAGCCAAACTGCATAATGATCATGCCTGCGGCGAGACAGGCAAAGGCAATGCCTGTGTGCAGCACCACGGCCTCCTCGGCGCTCCGGATGGCTGTATCCGCAAATTCATAGCGGTCTTCGATGAACCAGCTCATCGTTTGCTGCACCATGCCGATGGCGAAGAAATAGCAGAACAGGAAGGCCAGGTGCGGGAAGACGCGCGGGTCCCGCACGGCCAGTGGCTTCGGGCGGGAGTTGGATTTCGGTCGCTTGCGCGTTGGCGGCAGGGTGAAGGCCAGCAATAGACCAGCCGACATATTGAAGATGATCGAGCCCCAGATCGGCATCAGGGCCCCAAACGGTGCGAGCACAGTTGCTCCGGCTGGCCCGATGATGGATCCGACGCTCATGCAGGCGCCCAGCATGCCAAGGCCGCCGGCGCGGGTAAGAGGCGTCGTGGCATCTGTCATCGCGGCCATGGCAGCAGGCTGTAGGCCCGGCGCAAGCAGGCCGAACCATAGCCGCACAAAGGCAAGCAGGAAGAAGGTAGAGAGCCCGGTGACGATCCCGGCCAGCGCCGCCTGCAAGGCCAGCACGAATACCATGTTCGTCAGGCCCATCGCGAACATGGAAAAGACCATTACCCGCTTGCGGCCAAACCTGTCTGCGAGACGGCCCCAGGTCGGGATAAGCAGGGCATAAAGCGCGGCCGAAAGGGTAAGGATGCCGGCAACTTCAATCTCAGTCAGGCCTGCCTTGCGCGCGAGCGGCGCCACAACCACGAAATTGATTGTCATGCCTGCGCCCATGGCGACCATGGCGATGCCAATAATTGCCTGTTGGAAAACGCTGAGCGGCAGCAGAGGCTTGTCGGTGTCTGTCATGCCTTGAATGCCCCTTGCTGCAGATCGCCTGTGTGTTTGGCGTTGAGCTGAATGTCAAACCTTAGCCCTGTTCCAGGGAAAGGACAGGCCAATCTCTTGCGCAGGGTAGGGGCATCACCCTAAGTGAAGGCAATGAAAGAAATTATTGGAGCGTCGCCCTATGGCCGCCATTCTTGATCTGATTTTGCTGATCCTTCGGATTGTTACCTTTATCATCATCGTTCAGGCCGTGCTGTCCTGGCTGGTCGCATTCAATGTGTTGAGCATCCAGAATCCGACCATTCGCAATATCTGGAGCGGTCTGGAGCGAATCACGGAGCCGGTTTACAGGCCCATCCGCAACATATTGCCGCCGATGGGCGGGCTGGATCTGACGCCGATGGTTGTGCTGCTCATCATTTTCTTCCTGGAACGCCTGATCATCCGTTACGGCTATTCTGTCGTTCCGCTGTAGATCATGCACCGGCTGACCGTTCGCGTGCAGCCAAATGCGTCGGCTGACCGGGTGGAGGCCTGGGAGACCGATGCGGCCGGACGAACCTATCTGAAAGTCCGCGTGCGCGCCGTGCCCGAAGGGGGAAAGGCCAATGCAGCCGTGGAAAAAGTGGTCGCCAAATGGCTGGGTGTCCCAAAGTCTGCGGTCAAGGTGGTGACGGGCGCGAAGAACCGGTTAAAAGGCCTCGATATAGACGGGTCGCCCGATCTGGCGGCGAAACTTGCCGGGGATGCAGAGCCATGAGCGCCAGCATGATTGATGGAAAAGCGATTGCGGCAGATGTCCGCGCCGATGTGGCAAAGGCCGTTAGCCAGTTGCCGGGCCAGCCTTCCCTGGCCGTGGTACTGGTCGGCGAAGACCCGGCCAGCCAGGTCTATGTCCGCAACAAGGTACGTCAAACGGAAGAGGCGGGCATGGTGTCTGTGCATCATCGCCTGCCTGAAACGGCCAGCCAGCAAGATGTTGAGAGCCTGATCACGCAATTGAATGCGGACGAGAATGTAGACGGTATTCTGCTGCAATTGCCGCTGCCAAAGGGGCTGGACGCTGATGCGGCGATTGAAAAGATCCACCCGGACAAGGATGTCGACGGCCTTACGGAAGTCTCCGCCGGGCGTTTGACCCTTGGCAAGCCGGGCCTGGTGGCCTGCACGCCGACGGGATGCGTCATCCTTGCAAAACGGGCATTGGGAGAGGATCTGTCAGGCAAGCATGTTGTCGTGATCGGACGCTCCATTCTGGTCGGAAAGCCGGCGGCGCTATTGTTCCTGGCCGAGAACTGCACGGTGACAATCGCGCATAGCCGCACAAAGGACCTGCCGGCGGTGTGCCGTGATGCTGACATTCTGGTGCCAGCTGTGGGGCGGCCGCAGATGGTCAAGGCCGACTGGGTAAAGCCCGGCGCGGCGATCATTGATGTTGGCATCAATCGCGTGGATGCGCCTGAAAAGGGTGAGGGCAAGACAAGGCTGGTGGGCGATGCTGACTATGCCGAATGCTCAGAGGTTGCTGGCCACATTACGCCTGTGCCAGGCGGCGTCGGTCCGATGACCATTGCCTGCCTGTTGCGCAACACGGTGTTGGCGGCCTGCGCCCGGCGCGGCTGGAAAGTTCCGGAGGGGCTGTGAGCCAGTCTTTCCTGCCGCCTGATACGCCGCAATTCCGGCGGTTGTGGGAGGCGCAGGAAGGCTTGTGTGCCCTGTGCGGAAAACCGATGCCCGCAAGCCGTGCCGAGATGGACCATGCCACGCTGTGGAAGAAGTGGCGCCCGACCTATGATCACATCATTGCCCTGGCGCGGGGCGGGCCGGATCATGAAAGCAATCTTCAGCTGGCGCATGCCCTCTGCAACAAGCGCAAGGGTATGGGCTAAGTCAGCCCGGCGGCGCGGACATTCGGCTGATAGGTGCGCGAGACCGGCACTTCCTTGCCGGATTTGAGCACCAGATACAGTTTGCCATTCTCCCGGCGGGAATCTGCCACACCCTGTTTTGCCACCCACCATGAACGATGGGTCTGCAGCCCATTGTCTTCTCCCAGTTCGCGGATCGCATCAGCCAAACGCATCAGGATAAGTTCCTCGCCGCGGTCTGTGTGCACACGCAGATAATGGTCTTCTGAAGAAATGGCCCAAAGGTCAGCCCCGCGGAACCGCACAGGCAGGCGTTGCAGAAAGCCTGCGATCCGGTCTTCCGGTTGGGCGTCTTCGAGTTCCGCCAGGCGGCGCGCGCGGTCCAGCAGGAAACCACCGAGGGTGATGACCACGCTGACTGCAAAGACATAGCCGAACTGTATCGGGATCAAGGCAAGAGGAATCGGGTTGCCCAGCGCCAGCATGAAAAGCATCAGGGTGATCGTCACCGGCACAGACAACAACGCCCCTGCCACAATGATCTTTAGCGCAGGGTGGGCGGTCTTCAGGTGCGTGTGAAAGACGAACGGCACGACAAAGAGCGAAGATACTCCGCCGACCAGCATTGTGATGAACCACATCAGGAATCGTAGCCAGATGCTGCCTCCGCTGCCGTAAACGCCGAACCAGGTAAAGCCGGCTGCGAGCAGCGTTACAATGGTGAGTGTCTTCAATGTCTCCCTGAGGGCTGCTGGCATACGAAATCTCTATTTATTTCACGCTTCGCGAATGACACTGGCTGCATTTGGCGAAGGTTTCCACCCTCTCCGCGTAATCCATGTGGCGGCCCTCAACCAGCCTGCGAAGCTCATCTCCATCAACCCACAAGGGGCACCCGCTCCCAAACTTATGGAGACCTATCATGATCCGCAACACACTGATTTCCGCCCTGTTCGCTACCTGCTTTCTGCCAGCCGCGGCTGCGGCTGCTGACCTGTCGGTCGATGTAAAAGGCGTTCGCAAAGCTGAGGGTGAGCTGCATGTCGCGCTCTTTGAAGAAGCCGGATGGGGAGACAATCAGGCCGCCCAGACAAAGATAATGCCTTCAACGGGAGAAGACGTGACCCTCGTCTTCGAAGACCTGCAGCCGGGCCGCTATGGCATCAAGATGTTTCACGATGTTGATGGGGATGGCGAGCTGAAACGCAGCA
The DNA here is from genome assembly GCF_000682755.1 of Hyphomonas beringensis. GTDB lineage: Bacteria > Pseudomonadota > Alphaproteobacteria > Caulobacterales > Hyphomonadaceae > Hyphomonas > Hyphomonas beringensis. The sequence continues at coordinate 80,107 of NZ_AWFF01000024.1, read as the reverse complement.
TGATCGGCATTCCGGCTGAGCCCTATGGCTTCTCGAATGACGCCCCGGTGAAGTTCGGCCCGCCGAGCTTTGACAGTGCTGCTTTCGAAGTGACCGAAGACGGCACTGTCCAGACCATCACGCTACGCTAGGCCCGGATAGAGGAGACACGATATGCATAGCCCTGAGCTAAGCTTGAGAGCCCGCCTTCCGCGTATCCGGCTTGGCCGCCCCTCCAATCGCCTTGTTATTGGTATTGCGGTCTCAGCCTATCTGATCATCAGCTGGATGATCCTGAAAGCGAATGGCAACCCGCCTGTCCGATTCCATCTGGATGCAAGCCGTCTGATTGATGCCTCCATAGCCATCAAGATACATGTCGCCGGGGCCCTCAGCGCCTTTGTCATCGGCACTGTGCTGATGCTTGGCGTTAAGGGCAGGGGGCTGCACAAGACCCTCGGCTATGGTTGGGTTGTGGCCATGATGGTGACGGCGGTCAGCTCTTTCTTCGTCGTTGGCCTGAACGGGAATCATTTCAGCTGGATCCATGGCATTTCCGCCTGGACGGTCATCGGCCTTCCTATGGGGGTGGCTGCAGCGCGCAGGAAGGACATTGCCAAACATCGCAAGCACATGACTGGCATGTTTGTCGGGGCGATGCTGGTGGCTGGATTGTTCACTTTCCTGCCCGGAAGAATGATGTGGTCGATTTTCTTTACGGCCTGACGCGTATTGCCCTTACTGCCTTCCCCAAAGCCCGCTACAGATTACACAGGTGGTGAGCTTCGGAGGAGGGCAGTCATGAAACGGATCATAGCTTTGGGAATTGTTGCGGGGCTCGCAGCGTGTCAGGCGCCGGGGCCAATTTCCATTCCAGGCATTACGCGGGCGCCGCAAAGCCCGGAAGAAGCGCTGGAAGCCTATTACAGAACCTTGCCGGATGAGTTCTACCCTGTCGCGCCAGCGGGGCTGCCTCTGCCAGCAGAGGATACGGTCCTGTCCCGCGTGGTGGTCGCGTCCTGTCATGATGAGGAACTTGGTGACACTGAGGCGCTGCGAAGCATTGCGAAGGAAGATGCAGACCTGTTCCTGATGATTGGCGACAATGTGTATGGCGACAGGGACGGCCCGGCCTATGCTGTGAACGAGGCGACGCTGGATGAGCTGCGTGAGAGCTTTGCCGACTTGGGTGCCCGCGATGATTTCCGCGCCGTGCGCGCCCATCTGCCGATGATGGTGGCGTGGGACGACCATGATTATGGCGCCAATGACGCCGGGCGGGAGTTCCCTTTCCGCCGTTTGTCCGAGCGCATTCATGAACGCTTCTGGGGGCTGGAGAACAAGGATGTCGGTGCATGGCCCGGCACATATTATGCCCGCACATTCGGACCGGAAGGCGAGCGCACGCAGATCATCATGCTGGACACACGTTATTTTCGCTCTCCGCTGACGCCGACAGATGAGCCTGGCGCGGTGGGCAAGGAGCGCTACGTTCCATCAACGGATCCTAATCAAGATATGCTGGGCAATGACCAGTGGACCTGGCTGGAGAACCAGTTGCAAAAGCCTGCGGATCTGCGCCTGATCGTGTCTTCCATTCAGGTACTGCCAACGGATGGGCATGGCTGGGAGGCATGGTCTCGTCTGCCGGCGGAGCAGCAGCGGCTCTATGATCTCATTACCGATACCGATGCCAATGGCGTCGTCTTTGTCTCGGGAGACCGCCATACCGCATTCCTCTATCGCAAGGATGGGGTCCTGCCTTATCCGGTTTATGAGCTGACGGCCTCCTCGCTCAACAAGGCATGGGCGAAGGAGACGCCGGAGGCAGACAGCGCGCAGATGGGCGCAGGATATCCGCCCGAGAATTTCGGTGTAATCAACATCGATTGGGAAACCGGCTCTTTAGACCTTGAAGTTAAGGATGATGCAGGAGAGACGGTTCGTCATACAACCGCCAAATTCAGGTAGCTAAGGCGACGGCACTGAAAAGGCTGCCGGTAAAAATGACTGAAACGCGTAACGTACTTGCCCTCATTATCGCTGTGATGATCCTGCAGATCGCAGGCGGGCTGATGAGCGTGCTGACACCTCTCGGCCTTGAGGCCCTCGGCACGCAGCCTCAGACCATCGGTATGATTGCAGCGCTATACGCGGCTGGCTTCATGTTGGGGGCGTGGACTGCACCGCGCGCCCTGGCAACCTTTGGAAATATTCGCCTTTTTGCTGCCGCTGCGGCCGTTACCTCCGCCGGGGCGCTGTCGCTGTCGCTCTGGTATAATGAGGGCTTCTGGGCTGTCGTACGTGTCGTACAGGGCCTCAGCTTTGCCTACATGTTCACCAGTGTTGAAAGCTGGCTGGGGATGGCCGTGCCTGACAAGGCGCGCGGTAACGTCATGGGCATTTATCATACGGGCGCGAAGCTTTCTCTGATGATCGGCCCATTCTTCGTGGCTGGTCTGTCTCCGCTGGATAGCCGCGCCTATAGCTGGGCCGCACTGTTCCTGACCCTGGCATTGGTGCCTGTCTGCCTGACCCGGCAGGAGCAGCCTGCGCCGCCGGGACGCTCTGCCATGCCGCTCGGTCGGCTCTATAGGCTTGCGCCTGCCGCCGTCATTGGTGTGGCCCTGTCAGGGGTCATCAACACCGGCATGACGGCGCTTATTCCGATTTACTTCGAAGGCTTCTCGATGGGCGGCGGGGGCACAACCGCAGCGGCCATCGCCGGGGCGGCGGCCTGGATGGGCGGCCTGCTCGTGCAGTGGCCTGCCGGGCGGCTGTCAGACCGGTTGGAGCGCCGATTGGTCATCGCGGTCATGTGCGCGATCTCCGGCCTGGCTGCGCTCGGCATTGCGGTGTTCGGCCGCAGTCTGGGCGAGACAGGTGTGGTCATTGTTCTCGGTGTGTGGGGAGCAGGGTCGCTGTCTTTCTATGGCCTGTGTGTTGCCCACGCGATTGACCGCACGCCCAAGGGCGCCATTCCGCAGGTCATGTCCGGGCTTCTGTTTGTATGGGCAGGGGGCTCGATTGTGGGTCCGCTTCTGTCAGGTTTTGCAATGCGCGGTGCAGGGCGGATGGGGCTGTTCGGACTGGCAGGAATCCTGCTCGTGATTCTGGCCATGATCATGGTTTGGCGGGTCAGCAAACGGGCCGCACCGGAGGAGGGGCAGCAGGAAGACTGGAGCCCGATCCTGCCAACACCGCTCGCCAGTGTGGAGCTTGACCCTCGCAATCCTGAACGGGACGTCGAAGCCTGAGTCTTCAATTCGATACTCAGCCGGTTGCGACTGCTGCTGAGACTGATATACAGCCACCACAACCAAACCGGGGTGGCTGGCATGCTGACCCCTCCACCAAGCCAGGGCAAACAAGGCAGTTTACATGAACATTCACGAATACCAGGCCAAGGCCGTGCTGAAATCCTTCGGCGCACCTGTGGCAGAAGGCGTACCCGTTCTTTCGCTCGATGATGTGCAAAAGGCAGTTGATACCCTGCCGGGCCCGCTTTGGGTCGTGAAATCCCAGATCCATGCGGGTGGTCGCGGTAAAGGCAAGTTCGTGGAGCCTGAAGCCGGTGAAAAGGGCGGTGTCCGCCTAGCTTTCTCCAAAGAGGAAGTTCTGGAAAATGCCAAGGCCATGTTGGGCCACCACCTGGTAACGGCGCAAACCAGCGCTGAAGGCAAGCAGGTCAATCGCCTCTACATTGAAGACGGCGCAGACATCGACCGCGAGCTTTACCTCTCCCTGCTGGTGGACCGTGCAACGGGTCGCCCGGCTTTTGTCGCATCCACCGAAGGCGGCATGGACATTGAGGACGTCGCTCACGAGACGCCGGAAAAAATCCTGACCCTTCCGATCGATCCGATGGCGGGCGTGACAGAAGATGATGCTGCGAAGCTGTGCGACGCGCTGAAGCTGGAAGGCGATGCCCGCGCGGACGGCATGAAGCTCTTCCCCATCCTCTACAAGGCCTTCACCGAGAAGGACATGTCGATGCTGGAGATCAACCCGCTGATCGTCATGGAAAACGGCCATCTGCGCGTGCTCGACGCGAAAGTCAGCTTTGACGGCAACGCCCTGTTCCGTCACCCGGACATCGTGGAACTGCGCGACACGACCGAAGAAGACGAAAAGGAAATCGAGGCCTCTGAATGGGATCTCGCCTACATCGCTCTCGATGGCACCATCGGCTGCATGGTCAACGGCGCAGGCCTCGCCATGGCGACGATGGACATCATCAAGCTGTACGGCGAAGAGCCGGCCAATTTCTGTGATGTTGGCGGCGGTGCCAATGAGGAGAAAGTGGCTGCTGCGTTCAAGATCATCATGAAGGACCCGAACGTGAAGGGTATCCTCGTGAACATCTTCGGCGGCATCATGAAATGTGACGTCATCGCGGAAGGCGTGATTGCCGCTGTGAAGGAAACCAATCTGGCTGTGCCGCTGGTTGTTCGCCTTGAAGGCACGAATGTCGAGATGGGCAAGAAGATCATTGCCGAATCCGGCCTGAACGTCATCCCGGCCGACGATCTCGACGACGCCGCCCAGAAAATTGTGAACGCCGTTAAGGGCGCCTGAGGAATAAAGCTGAAATCATGTCCATTCTCATCGACAAGAATACCAAAGTCATCGTTCAGGGCCTGACCGGTAATACGGGCTCGTTCCACACAAACCAGGCGCTGGAATATTACGGCACCCAGATGGTTGCCGGTACGCACCCGAAAAAGGCTGGCCAGAAATGGACGGCTGACAATGGCGCCGAACTGCCGATCTTTGCGACGGCCGGTGAAGCCGCAGAAGCCACGGGTGCAAACGCCTCTGTGATCTATGTGCCGCCAGCTGGCGCTGCGGCTGCCATCGAGGAAGCCATCGACGCAGAGATCCCGCTGATCGTCTGCATCACCGAGGGCGTTCCTGTGCTCGATATGGTGCGCGTGAAGGCGAAACTGGAGAAATCCAAATCCCGCCTGATCGGCCCGAACTGCCCGGGTCTTCTGACCCCGGAAGAGTGCAAGATCGGCATCATGCCAGGCAAGATCTTCCAGAAGGGCTCTGTGGGCGTTGTATCCCGCTCCGGTACGCTGACTTATGAAGCTGTGTACCAGACCTCTCAGGCAGGCCTCGGCCAGACCTCAGCTGTCGGCATCGGCGGCGACCCGGTCAAAGGCACCGAGTTCATCGACGTGCTGGAAATGTACCTGGCAGACGAAGAAACCAAATCGATCATCATGATTGGCGAAATTGGCGGCTCTGCCGAAGAGGAAGCTGCTCAATTCCTGATCGACGAGGCCAAGAAAGGCCGCAAGAAGCCGATGGTTGGCTTTATTGCAGGCCGGACTGCACCAAAAGGGCGTACGATGGGCCATGCCGGTGCTATCGTTTCCGGCGGTCAGGGCGATGCCGAGAGCAAGATCGCAGCGATGGAAGAAGCGGGTATCCGCGTGTCTCCGTCACCTGCGCGTCTGGGCACGACCATGGTCGAGGTATTGAAGGGCTAGCAGTCCGCACAACATATAAGCCAGGGCGGCCTTGGCGGGCCAGTCTGGCGAGGCCAGCATCTGTCCCCGTTCAGGCCGTCCTATAGATCTTCAGCCCCGGTAGGAACCGGGCAAGTATTTTATCCCTATTATGTGGGGTTTGGGTCCTAGAGGACGGAATTTGAGATGGCAGACGACGGCAGCCCGGTAAAAGGTTCGCGCAGTTCAGGCAACAGCGCGATGCTGGAAACAGCCTTCCTGTATGGTGGCTCAGCCATGTGGCTGGAGCAGATGCAGGCGGCCTATGCAAAGGATCCCGCGTCAGTTCCCGAGAGCTGGCGCGAATTCTTTGCCGAACTTGGCGATGATTCAAGCGATGCAGAGCGCAATGCTGACGGCGCAAGCTGGAAACGTGGTGACTGGCCACGCCCGCTGAGCGACGAGCAGGTTGCCGCTTTTGATGGCAACTGGGCTCTGGTTGAGCCGAAAATCGAGAAAAAACTGAAGCAGGCGAAGCCTGGCGCGTCTGAGGCAGAAATTGCCCAGAACGTGAAGGATTCGATTCGCGCGATCATGATGATCCGCGCCTATCGCATGCGTGGTCACCTAGCAGCACAGCTGGACCCGCTCTCTCTTGATGCTCCGGAGAAACAACCTGAGTTGGATCCGGCAACCTATGGCTTCTCCAAGGAAGACATGGATCGCAAGATCTTCATCGATGGCTATCTCGGCCTCGATTATGCCTCCGCAAACGAGATGCTGGACATCCTCAAACGGACATATTGCTCCACGCTCGGCATCGAGTTCATGCATATTTCCGATCCGGAAGAGAAAGCCTGGCTGCAGGAACGCATCGAAGGTCCGGACAAGGGCGTTGCCTTCACCCAGCAGGGCAAAAAAGCGATCCTGGCCAAGCTGATTGAAGCGGAAACCTTTGAGCGCTTCCTGCACAAGCGGTATCCGGGCACGAAGCGTTTCGGCCTGGATGGCGGTGAGGCGGCTGTTCCGGCGCTGGAGCAGATCATCAAACGTGGCGGCGCGCTCGGCGTGAAGGAAATCGTGGTCGGCATGCCGCACCGCGGTCGCCTGAACATGCTGGCTGCCGTGATGGGCAAGCCTTATGAGCAGATCTTCCACGAATTTCAGGGCGGTAACACGCAAGGCGCTGGCGAGTTCGGCTCGGGCGATGTGAAATACCACCTCGGCGCATCTTCCGATCGCGAGTTTGACGGCAACAAGGTGCACCTGTCCATGAACGCCAACCCGTCTCACCTTGAGGCGGTCGATCCGGTTGTGCTGGGCAAGTCCCGTTCCAAGCAGGAAATGAGCCACCGAGAAACCGGCACGCTGGACCGTTCGATCGTACTGCCATTGCTGCTGCATGGCGACGCTGCCTTTGCAGGGCAGGGGGTTGTGTCCGAGTGTTTCGCCCTGTCAGGCCTGACAGGCTATCGCACAGGTGGCACAATCCACTTCATCGTGAATAACCAGATCGGCTTTACGACCAGCCCGATCTATTCGCGATCTTCTCCGTACCCGTCCGATGTGGCGCTGATGGTTCAGGCGCCGATCTTCCACGTCAATGGGGATGATCCGGAAGCGGTGACGTATGCAGCCAAAGTCGCAACGGAATATCGCCAGAAGTTCCACAAGGACGTCGTTATCGACATGTTCTGTTATCGTCGCTTCGGGCACAACGAAGGCGACGAGCCGATGTTTACCCAGCCGGTGATGTATAAGGAAATCAAGGGCCATCCGTCCACGCGCGAAATCTATGCGGAGCGCCTGGTCAAGGAAGGCATTCTGACCTCGGAGCAGGTGGAGCAGCAGGTTTCTGACTTCGAAGCCTATCTCGATCGCGAGTTCGAGGCCGGCAAAACCTTCAAGGCCAAGAAAGCCGATTGGCTGGATGGTGAGTGGAAGGGCCTCGGCCTGCCGGATGATGATGAGCGTCGCGGCAAGACCGGCGTTTCCAAGAAACGCCTCCAGGCACTGGGTGAGAAGATCACCACGGTTCCGGAAGGTATCGATATTCACAAGACCCTGGCACGCGTCATTGATGCGCGGGCGACGGCCATTTCAAAAGGTCAGGGACTGGATTGGGCGACTGCGGAGCATCTGGCCTTCGCTACGCTGCTCGATGAAGGCTTCCCTGTGCGTCTCTCCGGTCAGGATTGTGGCCGAGGTACGTTCTCGCAGCGCCACAGCCACATCGTCGACCAGACAAATGGAGATCGCTACACGCCACTGAACCATCTGAGTGATGATCAGGCGCATTATGAAGTGATCGACTCGCTGCTCTCCGAAGAAGCCGTGCTTGGGTATGAATACGGTTATTCTCTGGCCGACCCGAACACGCTGACCATGTGGGAAGCCCAGTTCGGTGACTTTTCGAACGGTGCACAGGTCTTTTTCGACCAGTTCATCTCCTCGGCAGAGCGCAAATGGCTGCGGATGAGCGGCCTGACTATGCTGCTTCCGCACGGCTATGAGGGGCAGGGGCCGGAACACTCCTCCGCGCGCCTCGAGCGCTTCCTGCAAATGTGCGCCGAAGACAATTGGCAAGTCTGCAATCTGACGACGCCGGCAAACTATTTCCACGCCCTGCGCCGCCAGATCCATCGCGACTTCCGCAAGCCGCTAATTATCATGACGCCGAAATCTCTGTTGCGTCACAAGCTGGCGACATCTGCGCTGGATGATCTGGGCACGAAGTCTTCCTTCCACCGGATTCTCTGGGATGATGCCGAGACCCCAGGTCGCGAAGGCAAAGTTAAGCTGGCCAAGGACAACAAGGTTCGCCGCGTCGTTATGTGTTCGGGCAAGGTTTATTACGACCTCTTCGAAGCACGCGAGGAAGGTGGCCAGGATGATGTCTACCTGCTGCGTATGGAGCAATTCTATCCGGTGCCGCGCAAGTCTCTGATCGCTGAGTTGAAGCGCTTCCCGCAGGCCGAACTGGTCTGGTGTCAGGAAGAGCCGCGCAATATGGGCGGCTGGACCTTCATCCGTGATGAGATCGAATGGTGTGCCAACCAGGCAGGCACCAAGTCTCCGCGGCCGCACTATGCGGGCCGCCCGCCGTCTGCAGCAACAGCTACAGGCCTTCTTTCGAAGCACAAGGCGGAGCAGGATGCTCTCGTTTCCACAGCCCTTGGCGCAGACCCGGTCGACGATAAGATCGTCGCGACCTGATTACTGATTTTAATGAACGGACTGATTTCATGACCGACATCACAGTGCCCACGCTTGGCGAGAGCATCACCGAAGCCACTGTTGGCCAATGGCTGAAAGCCAAGGGCGATCAGGTGAAGAAGGATGACGTACTTGTAGAGCTGGAAACGGACAAAGTGTCTGTGGAAGTTTCTGCAACCGAAGACGGTGTTCTTTCCGAGATCATTGCGAACGAAGGCGACACGGTTGAGATCGGCGCCATCCTCGGCAAGCTTGGCGAAGGCTCTGGCGCAGGCGCGGCAAACGGTAAATCTGACACGGCGGCCGATGCGCTGCCAGAACATGGCGGCCCAAAAGAAAAGGGCGGCGTACCCGGTAAGGAAGACAAGGGCGAACTGATGGACGTTGAAGTTCCAACAATGGGAGAGAGCGTTGCAGAGGGCACGCTCTCCACTTTCCTCAAGGCTCCAGGCGATGCCGTGAAGAAAGACGAAACGATCGCTGAGATCGAAACCGACAAGGTGGCACTGGAAGTGCCATCCCCGGCAGATGGTGTGCTGGCGGAACTTCTGGTCGCTGAAGGCGACTCCGTGACGCCGGGTTCCGTGATTGCACGCATCAATGCTGGCGCGTCTGCCCCGGCGAAATCTGCAGCACCAGCCGCCTCCGCACCGGCCGCGAGTACGTCTACGCCTGCGGCTACGGGTGATCGCCCGGTTGCGCCGTCTGTACGTCGTATTTCTTCGGAAGCTGGCGTGAACCCGTCAGACATTCCAGGCACTGGCAAGGATGGCCGTGCCACCAAGGCTGATGCCATGGAGTACGTGAACTCTGCTGCCAAGTCTGCGGCGTCTTCTGCGCCAACTCAGGCGAAAGAACCGCGTGACATTGGTCCACGCGAAGAGCGCGTGCGCATGACGCGTCTGCGCCAGACCATCGCGCGCCGTCTGAAAGAGGCGCAGGATACAGCAGCCATGCTGACGACGTTCAACGATGTCGACATGGGTGCCATCATGGATTTGCGTAAAAAGCATCAGGACGCTTTCGTGGCCAAGCACGGCATCAAGCTGGGCTTCATGAGTTTCTTCGTGAAAGCGTGTGTGAATGCGCTGAAAGAAGTGCCAGCCGTGAATGCCGAGATCGATGGCCAAGACATCATCTACAAGAACTTCTACGATGTCGGCGTAGCCGTGGGCACCGAGAAAGGCCTTGTTGTGCCGGTTGTGCGGGACTCTGATGATCTGTCGCTGGCAGGCATCGAGAAGGCAATTGCCAATCTCGGCAAGAAGGCACGTGATGGCGAACTCACCATCGGAGACATGCAGGGCGGTACGTTCACCATCTCCAATGGCGGCATCTATGGCTCCCTGATGTCCACGCCGATCCTAAACCCCCCGCAATCCGGCGTTCTGGGTATGCACCGCATTGAGCAGCGCCCTGTCGCTGTGAATGGCGAAGTGAAAATCCGCCCGATGATGTATCTGGCGCTCTCCTATGATCACCGGATCGTTGACGGCAAGGAAGCCGTGACGTTCCTGGTGCGCGTCAAGGAAGCTCTCGAAGATCCAGAGCGGATGCTGCTCGAAGTCTAAAGCCTTTGAGTGATCCAACCACGGATCAATCCAGCCTGAAAACATTGTACGGGGCGGTCAAATTTGGCCGCCCCGATCATTTTTTCGACCTCTGAAGGATCGTGAGCCGCGAAAAGCGTGCCGAACGATTTTCTGTAGTTTTCCCGGCCTTCGGCCGCCATGCCAGCCAATGTCAGCAGGCCCAGCCAGACATCCATTTCCATTTCGAAAATCGGGTCGGAGCGGTTTCCGCAGAGGGCGGCTTCAAATAGTGGTGCGCCAGGCCTTAGGCGCTCGGCAATTGAGCTATAATAAGCTGTTCGGTCTTCCTCCTCATTTAGGAAATGTGAGACGAGCAGGCTGGTCGCGGCATCAAACTCTGCCTCCGGCAGGCTTGAGACATAGCCCGCATGGAATGTGCACCTGTCGGCAAAGCCTTCTTCGACTGCGTGCCGCCGGGCAATTTCAAGCATCGCGTCTGACGGGTCTGCCAGAGTGAAGCGCCAGGACGGGAAGAGGGGGGCGAGATAGCGGACTTCCGCTCCGGTGCCGGCCCCGGCGATCAGGATATGCGCAGTGTCCGGCAGGCTGGCGAATTGCGATTGTACTACCAGATGCAGCAGACTGTTGACGGCAGAGAGCTTGCTGAAGCGCTCATCATAGGTCGCAGCTTCTTCTGGGCCGAAGGAGGTTGGAATATTGTTCGGAGGAACAGGGGACATGTGCGCACCACATTGTTATATTATAACGATAAGTGCACTTAGCTATCTGTCTGGGCAATGACAAGACATTTCGCCAAAGTGTTGCGGTCTGTTCGTCGCAGCTCCTTTATTGCCGAGACCGCCGCGCTCATATATTCGCGAACGACTGGCAACAGGGCATACCGAGCATGACGACCTATACTTCAGACCAGCGCCACCACACGGCGGACACATGTGAGAGCATGGAGCAGGTTCGCTACGAGATTGACCGCATCGACCGTCTGCTTGTGGAAGTTCTGGCTGAGCGCCAGTCCTTCATGGATGCTGCCGCCCGCATCAAGGGGGACCGGAACATCGTGCATGATCGGCCGCGGATCGAAGATGTTGTCGACAAGGTCAAAGCGGCATGCGCCGATGCTGGCCTGTCACCGGCCATCGCCGAGCCTGTTTGGCGGACCCTGATAGATCGCTGTATTGCCTACGAATTTTCGAGCTATGACGCCTTGAAGGCTCCGGAAGACGCCAGTTCGTGAAGCACTTTTGCGGCCTCTTCTAGAGTGTCGCCAAGTGCATCCTTTACGTCTCCCAGTAGAACTGCCGCGACCGTGAGGCTGGGCGGGGTTTCCGCGCGGCCCGCTTTTTCGGCTTTTTCGCATTTGGCAGCCAGACGAATGGCACCAATGCCCAGGGCTGAGCCCTTGAGTGTGTGCGCGGCGTCTGCCCATTGTGTAGGGTCTGTTCTCGGGTCCAGCATGCGAGACCAGATTTCAGCCTGATGCTGGAAAATCTCAAGGATCTCTATCGCGAGTTCCGGGTCATTGCCCGTCATCGATTTCAGATGGTCGCGGTCCAGCAAGGCGAGAGGATCAGTCATGGGCGCAGGCTCCTGAACGTTTGGGTATGATGGCATGCATGGCCCTGTGCATTCGTTAATCGTAAAGCCGACAGCCCGGAAAATATGGATGTTTTTATCAATTGTCGAAAATGTGGATATCGAGTAATATAGTTTGGCGCAGTGCTAAGGAAATGCGCCAACGTATTACTGGGGAACTCCGATGATGAGCCTTATTTCGCTCGTTCGCAATCTTGCCATTGCTGCCATTCTTGCATGGCTTGGCTTGGAGTTTGCGCCGGATCAACAGGATGCATCCGAACAGGCCGATACCGGAACGGTTTCCATCCTGGCCGTCGGGCGCTGAGCCGACTGCTATAAAAGCCCAGATTAGCCTTATTCTGGTCTCGCGCCGGGCGAATTGTCACGGTATACTCCCTTCATGACAGAAACGCCTGCCGCTCGCCCGTCTGGCCGCGATCTGCTCGTCAGGCAAGAGGCGTCGCACAACTTCGAGCTCGCCCGCAACGGCGGCAGCTGGATGGTTGTGACCGGATTTATTGTAGCATTTTGCTGGATATTCGGTGCTGCGGGCATCGCACTTGGTCTGTGGGGCGTTGATGGTCTCAAGGAATTACCAACCCTTGCCTTGGTTGGCGGCGGTCTTGCGGGGCTTGTTCCGGCCCTACTGATGATCATGGCGGGCTATATGGGTCGAACAAATCGCCGGGCCGCTGCGTCGAATGCCTTGGTGATGGAGGCTGCCGTCCGTCTGATGGCGCCAGCGCGTGAAGCGGGCACAGAAGGCATCACCTTTGCCGAACAGATGAAGCAGGCTGCCGCTGAGGTGGACCGTGCGATGGCGCATGCGCTTACCGCGATGAAGGCCATGGCCGGGGAGATTGGCGATGAGCGGCTGCGCCTTGAATCTGTTGCTTATGCCAGCGCTGATAATGCCCGCGAATTGACCGAGCGGCTTGGGGCTGAACGCCAGGCCCTTGAAGGACTGGCACGCGATCTGCGCGCGCAAATGCAGTCCCTTAATGAGGCGATCCCGCGTCAGGCCCAGATGATGGTGCAGGCCGCGCGCGAGGCCAGTGAGGAAGTCTCCAGGGCTGATCACGCGCTGGAGACCCGTCTGCAGGATATGCAGATGGCCGGTCGTTCTCTGTCTGAGAAGCTGGTCGAGCTTGATGGCCTGGCCAGCGATGCGGCCACCCGAACCGAAACGCTGACCTTTGCGGTCAGCCGTATCGAAGAGAAGCTGGATCAGTCTCGCCGCACGGTTGATGCCGCCGTCAGGGCAGGGGAGATTGCCGCGGCAGCGGCCATGACGACGGGCGATACACTGAACGATGCTGTGTCGTCAGCTCTTGAAGCGGCACGTCTTGCCAATCGGGAGATCAACCAGTCCACACGCGAAGCGGCTGAACACGCCGCCCAGGCTCTGGCGCAACTGAAAGAGGCGGGCGAGCAAGCCGCGTCCGCGATCCGCTCGGCAGAATATGCTGCACGCGCCGACACGGTGCGTCTCGAACAAAAGGCCAAACAGCCTCAGGCCCCTGCATTGTCTCAATCTGCTCCTTCGCAGCAGGATCATGTGGCTAAGCCAGCAGAGCGGCCTGCCGAACCGCCTGCCAGTCGGCCAGCGCATGTGCCCCAGCCTGACAATACGTCCACCCGAGACCCAAAGCCTCTCTCGCATAACAGCAGCCCGCGAAACGGCTTTCATCCTGAAGAGCGAAACGGCCACATGCCGGAGGCGCCTCGCGATCCTGCGCCGGCTCCCTCCGTTCGTCGGCCCAGCATGGAAGACGAATTGTTCGATGCGGCCGCGGATGCGCTCGCCAATGCCGCCTTGACGGAGGGTGCGCCAGAAAAACCTGCGTCCGCTCCGCAGCATGACGCGAATGAGGATGATGGTGGAGAATGGGAACCGGAACGCCCGGTGGCCCGCGATCCGATGCTGCTGCGCCGCCGGTTTGACGACCCGCAGCCTTCCGAGGAAATGCCGGCTGAAACTCCGAGGCGCCGGGCAACGGATTTCCCGCAGAGTCAGCCGACACAAACTCCACCGGTTTCAAGGCAGCAGCCACCAGCTGCACCGCAGATTTCCCCTCCGCCCTACGTGCCGCAGCCGGAGCGGCCTTCGCCGCCGCCTGCTCAAGAGGCCTCCCATGCGGGCGGGGCACTTGTGCCTGCACGGCCATCTGCGCCTTCGCACGGACCGGAAATGGGCTGGCGCGACATCATCTCTGACATGAGCCGGGAAGATTCTCCGCATCGTGATCGTGAGGAAGTGGCAGAAGAGCTGCTCGATCGCCTGCAAAGTACGGGCATCATGCTGCCGGAAACATTCCGTCCCAAGGCCAAACGCAAGATTGCCGAAGCGGCACGCCGTGGGGACCGTGAACGCAAGACAGCCATCATTGCGCAGGCTGGCCGCCAGGTGGACCGTGTCACACAGCGCCTGCGTAATGATCGTGAATTGTTGCAGCTGGCCCGCGAGTTTATTTCTCTTGAGGAAGAGGATGCTCTGGCTGCTCTGGAGCAAACACAGAAGACAGGCCGCAATGCCAGTCCACGTCTTGCGGCTTACCTCCTGATTGATGCCGCCCTCTAGCCTGCTGCCAGTACCAGAACCACAACCCCCAGCGTCACCAGCAGCACGCCGGTGATTTCGCGCGCGGTCAGTGTCTCCTTGAAGACCAGAAGTGAGGCAGCAAGTGTGAAGACAATGTCGATCTGGCCAAGCGCCCGCACATAGGCGGCATTCTGGAGCGTGAAAGCGGTCACCCACGCCAAAGACCCCATCAGACCCACCAGCCCGACAAGGCCTGTCATGCGCCAGGCCTTGAACAGTTTCGTGATCTGGCCCGGCTCGCGCAGCCACATCCAGAACACAATGGCCCCCGCCTGAAAGATAGTGACATAGCTGACCGTGATTGACGCGCGTAGCAGAGCGTCTCCGTCAGAGAGGGAGAGAGAGGCGCCCCTAAACGCTACCGCGGAGAGGCCAAACAGCCCGCCGGACAGAATGCCGATCCACAGGGCACTATCCGGCTTCCATTTCGAGGTTGCCGTTTTGGGAATGGAGATCATCATGACGCCTGACAGGCTGATCATGATGGCTAGGGCCATCAGCGGAGAGAGATGGTCGCCCAAGAGGATGATACCAAATAGCGCCGTCTGTACGGGTTCTGTTTTTGTGAAAGCGGTTGCCGCAGAGAAGTTTGCCCGACTGAACAAGTGGATCAGCAGGCCTGTCGCCACGATCTGGCAGAGGCCGCCCAGAGCGCCATAGAGATAGAACAGCCCCGGAATGCCGGGCAGGGCATCGCCCCGCGCTTGCATCAGACCAAACGTGAACAGGACAGCCAGCGGGGCAGCAAACACGAAGCGCGAGGCCGTCGCGCCCCACGTGCTCAGCTGCCCCTTCAACTGTTTTTGCAGCGCAGAGCGAAGGTTCTGGCAGAACGCGGCTGCCAGCGTGATGGGGATCCACAAATCCATGTTTCAGGCCCTGAGGGCTGAGGCCGTGATCAGGCGGCGTGGGTACGCTTTGCCTTGCGCGCTTCCAGCTTGTTCACGGCATGGAGATAGGCTTTTGCACTGGCCACCAGTGTGTCTGGGTCAGATGAGCGCCCCGTCGACATGATGCCCTCACAGTTCAGGCGTACAGACACAGTCGCCTGCGCATCTGTGCCGCCGGTGACGGCATGCACCTGATAAAGCTCCAGCTTGCCCTCATGCGGCACGATCTCGCGGATAGCATTGAACACGGCATCGACAGGGCCATTGCCGCGAGCGATCGCGAATTTCTCATCGCCATCGACCACCAGATCTATCTCTGCCGTTTGGGGGCCATCCGTGCCTGCGACGACACGCAGACGCTTGAAGACAATACGCTCGCCCTCTGCGGCCAGTTGGTCATCGACCAAGGCGATGATGTCATCATCGAAGACGTGCTTCTTACGGTCGGCCAGCGCCTTGAAGCGCTTGAACGCATCATTCAGGGCTTCGCCTTCCAGCACATAGCCGAGCGCTTCCAACTTGTCGCGGAAGGCATGGCGGCCAGAGTGTTTGCCCATGACCAGAGATGTCTTGGCAACGCCGACATCTTCCGGGCGCATGATCTCATAGGTTTCGGCATTCTTCAGCATGCCATCCTGGTGGATGCCGCTTTCATGCGCGAAGGCGTTCTTGCCGACAATGGCCTTGTTGTACTGCACAGGAAACCCGGTGATGCGGCTGACCATGGCGGAGGCCTTGGAGAGGTAGGCGGGCTCGATATTGGTATCGAATGGCAGGGTGTCAGCGCGCACCTTCATGGCCATGACAACTTCCTCCAGCGCGGCATTGCCAGCACGTTCGCCCAGGCCATTGATGGCACATTCCACCTGGCGTGCGCCGTTGGCGACGGCATTGATGGAGTTTGCCACAGCCAGGCCAAGGTCATTGTGGCAGTGCGCCGACCAGATCACCTTGTCGGAGTTCGGGACATTCTCGATCAGGCGGCGGAACAGCTCGCCATATTCATCCGGGTGGGAGTAGCCGACAGTATCGGGAATGTTAATCGTGGTCGCGCCGCTGGCGATGGCCACATCGATACATTTGCACAGAAAGTCGAATTCGGTGCGAGTTGCGTCTTCCGCGCTCCATTCCACATCATCGGTGTGATTGCGTGCCTGTGCCACGGAGCGTCCGACAGCCTCCAGAACCGCGTTGGGGCCCATTTTCAGCTTGTGCTTCATATGCACGGGGCTGGTGGAGATGAAGGTGTGGATACGCGGGCGCGCGGCCTTGCGGACGGCTTCGGCGCAGCGCTCGATATCGTTCGGCGTTGAGCGGGCGAGGCCGCAGATAATGGCGGATTTTGATTGCTCGGCAATCGCGCTGACGGCGGCGAAATCACCTTCCGATGCAGCTGGGAAACCAGCTTCGATAACATCCACCCCCATGGTTTCCATCAACTCAGCCAGTTCGAGCTTTTCATTGTGGGTCATGGACGCGCCGGGCGATTGTTCGCCGTCGCGCAAAGTGGTGTCAAAAATACGAATATGAGGGTTTGAAGTCGTGGACATTTTCTGTGGGACCGGTCTGGGAGTGAAAAATCAGGCTAATTTGAACCCCTGACCGCGCGACTGCCCCGGCTGACCTTAGGCAGTCGTCTCCGGCCAGGGGCCGGTAAGCAGTAGTTGAAGGGGCAAATTATTCCACATAAGGCGTTACATCGTCTGCCTGAGCGCTGGTGTCAACCTCGTTCTGCCCTATCAATGCAACAGATTGCCTGCTTTTACGCATACGGGCGCGGGCATATGTGGCAATGGCGATATAAACGCCGATAGCTGCGACGGCCGCTGCAATTGCGGTAAGCGGGTTGCCCTTGAAGGCCGCAAAAAGGCTTTGCCCGGCAAAGGCGATGAGGGCGATCTTCGGGATGATGCCCACAGCCAGACCGGCCCAGTAATGCAGGAATTTCGCATGGCTGACGCCGAACGCCATGTTCACGATGAGGGCAGGGCCCGCCGGTACGTTCCGGACAATGGCGCTGGTCATCATCGCATTGCGGCCCACGAATCCGGACAGCCGGTTCGCTGTCTCGCCTGCATAGCGCCGAAAGGCTTTCTCGCCTGCCAGTCGGCCTGCATAGAAGGTCACCGCCCCAGAGACCATGTTGGCAATCCATGCCATGAACGCGCCCAGCCATGGTCCGAACGCCGCCACCGCAATGGCAACGAGCGCAAATTGCGGCACGCCAAGAAAAGCCCCGACGACAAAAAGTAGGACTATGGCAGGAAGGGCCCATGGGCTGCTGGCCACATTGTCCATGAAAGTCTGCAAAGCGGTCGCGTCGACAATATTTGCCATCTTGCCGACCGCAAACAGCCCTACGATCACCAGAAGGGCGATCAGGCCGATGATTGCGCCACGCTTCGCGTTCGCATCAATGACTTTGCGGGGGGCTGGTTGTGTGTCCATCGGCATGCTCTGGGGATCTGCGGCTGATTTACGTCATCCGGGCATATGCCGCAAAGTTAATTTCTACAGTAGTTGATCGCGCAGTCGGGCGTCGATACCAAGCCGGAGCTGTATCGTATCTGAATGAGGACGACCTGATGACTGAGCTATCGCCCCGCTACAATTGGACTCGTGAAGAGATCGCCGATCTCTACACTCTGCCGCTGGATAGCCTGATGGCCAAGGCGCTGGGTGTTAAGCAGGCGAACTGGCCGGATGGGAAAGTTCAGAAATCGCAATTGCTGTCGATCAAGACAGGTGGGTGTGCAGAAAATTGCGGCTATTGCAGCCAGTCAGCACATTTCGACACGGGCCTGGAGGCCTCAAAGCTGACGCCGTTGGAGGACGTGGTAAGTGCAGCCCGCCGCGCAAAGGAAAACGGCGCGGACCGTTTCTGCATGGGGGCAGCCTGGCGCAGTCTGAAACAGCGGGACGTTCCGAAAGTGGCTGCGATGATCGAGGCAGTCAAAGCCGAAGGTCTCGAAACCTGCGTGACGCTGGGCATGCTGGAGGAGGGGCAGGCAGAGGCCCTGAAATCAGCCGGGCTCGATTACTACAATCACAACCTCGACACGTCTCCGGAATATTATGGCTCAGTCGTCACGACGCGGACCTATGATGACCGCCTTGAGACATTGGGAAAGGCGCGAACAGCTGGCTTGAAACTTTGTTGCGGCGGTATTCTGGGGATGGGCGAAAGCCGGGAAGACCGCATCGGCCTGATCCATGAACTGTCCAAACTGACGCCGCATCCGGAGAGTGTTCCGGTTAACATGCTGGTGCCGATTGAAGGCACGCCTCTCGGCCAGAGTCCGGCGATCTCTGTTATTGAAATGGCACGGGCGATTGCGGTCTGTCGCATCGTGTTCCCGAAAAGCTGGGTGCGCCTGTCGGCCGGCCGCGAAGGCATGACCGAAGAGGGCCAAGCGCTGTGCTTGCTCGCCGGGGCAAACTCCATCTTCGTTGGAGACCGCCTGCTGACGACGGACAATCCGGAGCTTGACGAGGATGACGCCCTGATGGGGCAGATGGGCATGGAAGCGGCTGGCCGGAGCGAAATGGAAGCCCCGGCCCGGCGCGTTACGCTGCTCGAGTCCTGATCAGCGGGTCTGACCGCCATCGACCGGCATAATGGTGCCAGTGATGAAGCTTGCGGCAGGGCTGAGGAGGAAGGCGGCAGCGCTGCCGATCTCTTCAGGCTTGCCGAACCGTCGCAGCGGCACTTCACGCTTGATCCAGCGTTTCCACGCATCGCCGCGCTCGCCATTGACGCGTTCTTCCCACTCGCCGTCCGGGAAGATGATATTGCCTGGTGCGATGGCATTGATGCGTACGCCTTTCGGCCCGGAGATGCGGGCGAGTTCCTTGGTCAAATGGTTCATGGCGGCCTTCGAGGTGCCATAGGTGAGGGGTGTGCCGAGGCCGGTTAGGCCGGCAATGGATGAAATCATGAGCACAGAGCCTTCGCCGCGCGGGTCCATCCGGCGCAGCGCAGAGCGGGCCAGATAGAAGGCGGAATTGAGGTTTTGCGACAGGCCCGCGTCCCAGGTTTTGTCATCTACTTCAAAACCGGGCGGGCAGGGGTGCAAGCCGACATTGGCGACCGCGCCCCACAGAGGGCCCATGTCTTCTTCAATGGCGGCAATCATGCTCTCAACGACATCAGGATCCCTTAGATCGCCAGCGCGGGTCCAGACCGCATCCTTGCCATAGGTTTCCGCCAGACGGGCAGCTTCCTGTTCCAGCTTCTCCTGGCCACGGGCCGCCATGGCGACGCGCGCGCCTTCAGCCAGGCATGCCTCAACAATCCCCAGTCCGATGCCTCGGCTGGCGCCAGCGACGAAGATAACTTTTCCGGTCAGTCCCAGATCCATTTGTGCGTTTCCTCTTTCTTATGTCGCGCTGACCCTAAGGCCTTTGCGCGCGAAGAACATCCCCGCCCTCAGGGAAGGACGGGGCGGGAGGTCAAGTAGCTTTGCGATAGCGCGGGTTCACGCTTTCATCGAGGCGGGGCACTTTTCCTGTGATCGCCTTGATTGCGCGTTCAAGCGCCGGGAACAGGCCGATACGTTCCAGCACAGGGTTCACGTAATTCGTGATGACGCAATAATGCGTATCCTTGCCTTGGCGGTGGTGCGCCGCGTGATGTTTGAAGGACTGTGCGAGGCCTGTCTTCTGCACCAGCGTGATGAGACGGCCATTCTCTTTCGGGCTGCGATGCGCGGCGCGGTGAAATTCGTTGGCGAATACACCGAAAAAGACAGCCGAGCCCGTGAACAAGTTCAATGTGCCGGTCCCCCAGAACAGGGCCAGGAAGATGATGCCAAGGAGAACCACTTCTCGATTGCGCGTGAAGAAGGTGCCTCTGAGAAAGTCGCGTGGCTTGAAGTGATGCTCCTGATTGGCCCGGATCGTGTGGCCCAGAATGGGCCATTTCGGGTTGCCATAACGATCCTCAAACCAGTGGATAAGGCCTGAGACCAGATCTGCGAAAAACAGACCGCCCAAGATGGACGCCATGGATTTGGCGGTAGTGAGTATAATCGTGACCGGCATGAGCCGTCTCCTTCTTGCATGTCGTCTTGATTGGCTTTTCGCCTTTTTATTGAGCGAATGCTTGCTCACTGAATAAGGCGACAATTTGGCAAGTGAATGTTCAGTCACTAATTTTTTGTTTGCTGCCCGTTAAAGGACTTTCCCCAGGCATGAGTTCGCTGAAAGTAAGCCTGTCCATACCTGAAAGAGGGGAGGGGTTATTCCGGGCGGACCGGTTTGCGCGTGATGACGTAAAGTGCGCCAATGCCGATCAGGCTGAGCCCGCCTGCCATAAGCCATGCGTGGTGATGCCCCAGCACGAGGATAAGCGCCGCCGCAAATGCCATGCCGATCAGCGCCGCAATCTTGGCCTCACGGGCCAAGGCGCCTGTTTCCAGAAATGTCTTTATGGGCGGGCCGATACCGGGGCGGGTATAGATCCATTCAGCCCAGCTCGGGTTTGATTTCGCGAAGGCCAGCGCGGCAACGATCCAGAAGACTGTGGTTGGCCAGACTGGCAAAACCAGCCCAATCGCCCCCAGTGCGAAAGCAATTATCCCGACTATTCGCCAAAGCCACATGGATGATCCATTCCCTGTCCCGCAATCGCTGGCAAGTACCGGAATAGGCCTGTAAGGCAATTGAGGCTGGAATTTAGGCGTTTTTCTTTGATTTGTCTCAATCGCGCCCTGTTCGCGCCGCCCGGAAGATGTGTAAGAACGGTAAGAAAGCTCAAAGGAGAGGGTTTCATGTCGCATAAACAATCGGGCAAGTGGGGTTCGGGCCGGGCGGTGTTAGCCGCTTTCATGATCGCCATTCTTGCTGCGTGTGGAGGCGGCAAGGACAAATCGGCTCCTGATCCTGCACAATCTGATCAAGGCAGCATCGTAACGCGCTCTTCGGCAGACAATGTCGCCGCGCGCCAGCGTGAGGCGCGGCGTCAGAAAGCCCGGGAAGCCACAGAGCAGGACTTCACCTATTTCAGGTACCGGATCGATACTTCGACAGAGCAGCCGCTGGCTTGCTTTGTCTTCTCTGCGCCGCTTGATCCGGAGGCGGACTATTCTCCTTATGTCGAGTTCCGTCCGGCATTTCGCCCGGCGCTCAGCGTCGAAGGACGTGAGCTTTGCGTGGGTGGCCTGACCTTTGGCAGCGAGCGTACGGCCAAGCTGCTCTCCGGCCTGCCGGCAGCAGACGGACGGACGCTGAAGCGGGACGAAACCGTTCCAATCGATTTTGCGGATCGTCCGCCTTATGTCGGCTTCAAGGGCGCAGGGATCATCCTGCCGCGCGAAGACGCGGATGGCCTGCCTATTGAAACGGTGAATGTGGATGAGGTGAAGGTCACCGTATCCCGCATCAATGACCGCGCACTGGCCTTCAAGAATATCTCTGAAGGGCAGACAACGGCGCAAGGCCGTTATGCTTATAATTGGGGCGAAGACGATCCCAGTGATGTCGCAGAAGAATTGTTCAATGGCACTATGCAGATCGCGAATGAGCAGAATGCCCCGGTTGTAACAGTCTTTCCTCTGCAGGATGTGATCGGCACGCTCGAGCCCGGCGTCTATTATGTACATGTCGAGGATGCCGCCGACCTGAGTAGCGCGGAAGGGCCGCCAGCCTCTTCCAGCCGCTGGATCATGATGACTGACCTGGCCATAACGGCCTATCAGGGTAGCAATGGCCTGGACCTGACGCTGCGCTCCTTGAAGGATGGCCGCCCTGTGCCAGACACGACGGTGCAACTGGTCGCCATGAACAATGATGTTCTGGCAGAGGCTCGCAGTGATGAGATGGGCCACGTCACCTTTGATGCTCCGATCACGAACGGGCAGGGCAATATGGCCCCCAAACTCGTCATGGCCTATAGCGCCAAGGGTGAACTGGCTGTGCTGGATCTTACCCGCGCGCCTGTGGATCTTTCGGAATATGCCGTTGGCGGGCGCCGGGCACCGGGTCTGATTGACGCCTATCTCTACACCGAGCGAGGCATCTACCGCCCGGGTGAGACGGTTCAACTGACAGGCCTGCTGCGTGACCACACGGGCAAGGCGATTGAGGACCGCTCAGGCTATCTGGTAATCTATCGTCCGAATGGCCTGGTTGCCGACAAATTCCGGTTCGATGACCCGGAAGCCTCCGCCGTGCTGCATAGCTATGAACTGGACAAGGGGGCATCCCGCGGCCAGTGGCGTGCGACGGTGGAAGTCGACGGTGTTTCGGGCGCATCCGGCTCCGTCAATTTCTCGGTTGAGGATTTCGTCCCGCAGCGTATTGCTGTCGATCTTGAGACGGACACGGATACGCCGCTGAAGCTTGGCCAGACACGTGCTGTGGAAGTGTCTTCGCGCTTCCTCTATGGCGCGCCGGGCGCAGGCCTGACGGTCAAGTCTGAAGCGCGTGTCGAAGCGGCGCCAAATCCGTTCCCCGATTTCAAGGATTTCAGCTTTGGCCGCCATGATCAGAGCTTCCATGAGCGTATTCTCGAAATGGATGATACGACAACGGACGGGGCGGGCGTCGCAACAGTTCAGATCGCGCCAGGCAATGCTGGCAGCAATGCCGGACGTCCGCTGCGCATCAACGCAGTTATCAGCGTGTTGGAGCCCGGTGGTCGCGCCGTTACGGAAAGTGTGCGGATTCCTTATCGTCCCGAACGGCTCTATGTCGGCCTGAAACCCGGCTTTGACCGGTCCGTCGAAGAGGGCAAGGATGCCTCTTACGAAGTTGTTGCAATGAACGATGCCGGAAAGGCGATTGCCCAGCGGCTAACATGGAAACTTCTGGCGGTTGATTATCACTATGACTGGTATCGTGATGGAGATCGCTGGCGCTGGCGCCGGTCGCGTACTGTCACGAAGGTCAATGAAGGCATCGTGACGACGCCGGAAGGTGGCTCTGCTGAGATCCGCGTCAGCGGGCTCGACTGGGGCAGCCATGAACTGGTCGTGGAAGGTACGGAGGCGCATTCCAACGTTTCTGCCAGCGATGATTTCTATGTCGGCTGGGGTGGCCGCGTGTCGGAAGATGGCATTGAGGCCCCGGACCGTGTCCGTGTGCTTGGCCCTGACAAGGCGCCGGGCCCGGGCAAGAGTGCCGACATCACGATCATTCCGCCCTATGCGGGACAGGCCCAAATTGTTGTCGCTACGGATCGCGTATTGTCTGTGCAGAACCTGGCAGTGGGTGAGCAGGGCGCAAATGTAACCCTGCCTGTGACGGAGGAGTGGGGAGAAGGTGCCTATGTGATGGTGTCAGTCTATACAGAGCGTGATCCCATCCTTCAGGCCAAGCCACGCCGCGCGATTGGTGTCACCCACATTCCCGTGAATATGGAGTCGCGCACATTCGGCATGACCATCAAGGCGCCGGATGTCGTACGTCCAGTAGGCGAGCAAGTGGTCGAGGTGGAATTTGAAGGTGGGCCGCGTGAGCCTGTCTATCTCACCCTGGCTGCAGTCGATGAGGGCATTCTGCGCCTCACCAAGTTCAAGAGTCCTGACCCTGTCAGCTATTATTATGGCAAGAAGGCGCTGGGCGTTGAGATGTATGACGACTATGGACGTCTGCTGGACCCGAACATGGGACTGCCTGCCGAAGTCCGCTCGGGCGGTGACCAGTTAGGCGGTGAAGGCCTCTCCGTTGTACCGGTGAAATCTGTCGCCCTGTTCTCCGGCCTCGTGGATATCGGCCGCTCCGGCAAGGCACGCGTTCGGTTTGACCTGCCGGAATTCAATGGCGAGTTGCGCCTGATGGCGGTTGCCTGGTCGAAAAACGGCCTTGGCTCTGCCGAGTCCAGCATGATCGTGCGCGATAAGGCGCCATCGGACCTGATCATGCCGCGCTTCCTGGCACCAGGTGACGAGGCGATGATGACGGCCAGCATCGACAATGTAGAACTCGATAGCGGTGAATTCTCTGCGACGATTACAGAGGAAGGTACTGTCAAAATCGCCGATGGACGCCTCACGCGTAGCATTGAAACAGGCAAGCGCGCTGACGTGCCAGTTCGCATCGAAGCAGAGAGTGAGGGCATTTCTACGCTGATGCTTGCTGTAAGCGGGCCTGACAAATACTCGACGGAACGCAGTTATCAGATCCAGACGCGGTCTCCCTATCTGCCGGAAACGCGGGTCACCAAACAGCTGATGCAGCCCGGTGATACGTACACGGTGAGTGCGGACCTGCTGCAGGGCTATGTGCCCGGTTCTTCCAGCATCAGTGTTGGGTTCTCAACGCTGCCGATGGACCCGGCCACGCTCTATGCGTCTTTGGACCGGTATCCCTATGGCTGCACAGAGCAGACCACCAGCCGCGCCTTGCCGCTGCTCTATTCAGAGCAATTGGTGGCCATGGGCGCCAAGGGCTCAAAGGATGATGCGACGACACGTATCCAGGAAGCCGTGAATACGGTGCTGAACCGCCAAAGCTCGGATGGCGCCTTTGGCCTGTGGCGAGAAGGGGATGGGTATGCCTCTCCATGGCTCGGTGCTTATGTCACTGACTTCGTCTATCGGGCGCAGCAGGCTGGCTATGCAGTGCCGAATGAAGCGCTCGACCGTGCCTATGGCGCCCTTCGGGCGGTCTCCACGGGCGATGCGTGGCGCGTCTATGGCTATGACACGGATGTCTATGAGAGCCGTTATTCCAACGATACGACAGAAAAGCTGATGCAGCGCTCCTCGGCCTACGCGCTCTATGTGCTGGCCAAGGCAGGCAAGGCGGACGTTTCCCGTCTGCGTTATCTGCACGATCGTGAGCTGCGCAATATCGACAGCCCGCTCGCACGTGCCCATATAGGCGCGGCACTGGCCATGCTGGGGGACCGCGCCCGCGCTTCGTCCGCCTTCAAGGCTGCCATGGATGGCATCGGCTATGACAATACAGGCGACTATTACCAGACGCCACTGCGGGATGAGGCCGCCATTCTGGCGCTCGCATCTGAAGCCGGAATGCTGGATGACGTCGAGAGCCTGGCCAAGAAGCTGGGTGAGGATGCTCCGGACCCGAGCCAGATGACGACCCAGGAGAAGGCATTTGCCCTGCTGGCCGTCAATGCTCTGAACAAGGGTGCCGAAGGCTTCAAGCTGGACGTGAAAGGCCTTGGCCGCGGCAATAATAATGAGCGCCAATACGCTCTGACGGAAGCCCAGGCGAGCGAAGACGTTACCTTCACACTGGAAGGCAAGGCGCCGATGTTCCGCACCGTGCTGGTGACCGGCGCGCCGGAGTCTGCTCCGCCTCCCGCATCATCTGATCTGCGTGTAGACAAGACCTATTACACGCTGACGGGCGGAAAGGTGAACTTGTCACGGGTCCAGCAGGGTGACCAATTGGTAGTTCGTATGCGGGTAACCCCGCAGGAGCGCCGCCTGAACCCTGTGATCGTGGCAGACCTGCTACCGGCCGGTTTCGAGATCGAGACCGTGTTGCGGCCGGCGGATGGCGAGCAGGAGTATGGAAACTCCGGGGCTTTCGCGTATCTGGGCAGGTTGGCTCATGCGCAGACCGCACAGGCCCAGGATGACCGCTATGTCGCGGCAGTGAATGTCTATGCTGACGCGGTGACGCTGGCTTATGTCGTGCGGGCTGTAACGCCGGGTGACTTTGCAATGCCCGGTGTTGTGGCTGAGGACATGTACCGCCCGGAAGTGTTTGCACGATCCAAGGCGGGCCGCGTCACGATCAGCGCTGCGCCAGGCTCTGTGGGGGGAGGGCAGTAAGCCATGCTTACGCCCAGGCGCCTTTTGGCGGGGGTGGCCGTACTGTTCTGTACGGTGATCCTTGCCGACTGGTTGCTACCGCCGCCGATCGAACGGGCAGGGGAAATCTCTGCCCTCGTGACCGACCGGGAAGGCAAGCCGCTCAGGGCTTTCCCGACCCGTGACGGACGCTGGCGCTTCCACGGTGATCTGGCCAAGATTGATCCGGAATTCATCGAGGCGCTCGTCAGGGTCGAAGACAAGAATTTCTATTCCCACCGGGGAACGGATTGGGGCGGGCTGGTGCGTGCGGCTCTCGACTCGGCAAAGGCCGGGCGTGTCGTCTCGGGTGGCTCAACCATCACGATGCAGACCGCCCGCATGCTGGAGCCGCGTGATCGGAACATTAGGTCCAAGCTGATCGAGATTGCGCGCGCCTGGCAGATCGAGCGCCGTCTTTCCAAGGATGAGATCCTTGAGCTGTATCTGACATTGACCCCCTATGGCGGAAACCTGGAAGGCGTCCGCGCGGCCAGCTGGAGCTATTTCGGGCATGAGGCAGACCGCCTGTCCGATGATGAAATTGCACTTTTGATTGCGCTGCCGCAATCGCCGGAAGTACGCCGCCCGGACCGTCATTCTGAACAGGCCGAACGGGCACGCAACTGGGTGGCAACCAAGCTGAACTGGTATGGCGTGTTCAGCGAAGAGGATGTTGCGGACGTGGCGGCATCATCCGTTCCCGGACGGAGGCGTGATTTTCCGATGCGTGCCTGGCATGGCACGGAAAAGGCGTTGGCCAGCGGGCCTTATATGGATGTGCGCTCCACACTGGATGCCAGCCTCCAGGCCGAACTGGAAGCGATCGCCTTGCGCAGCGCAGAAGAAGAGGGGGATGATGTGCAGGTCTCCGCCCTTGTTGTGCATATTCCTACGCGGGCTGTGCGAGGTCTTGTCGGCTCCGCCTCGCGTGACCGTGCGGGCGGCTGGCTGGATCTGACGGCCCAGGCTCGTTCGCCGGGGTCTACGCTGAAACCCTTTATCTATGCCATGGCGTTTGATGATGGACAGGCCACACCTGATACACGGATTGCAGATCTACCGAAAAGGTTCGCCACATATCAGCCTCAGAATTTTGACCGGATGTTCCGCGGGGATGTTCGGGTCTCCGATGCGCTTCAACATTCTCTGAATGTGCCAGCCGTCTTGATGCTGGACCGGGTTGGCCCGGAACGGTTTGCGGCTCAACTGGCGCTCGCTGGTGCGCGTCCGCGTATCCATGGCGGCGCCAGTCATCAGGCGGGCCTCGCCCTCGCACTCGGTGGCGCAGGCCTGACCGCTCGGGAGCTGGCTGTCTTGTATGCCGCATTGGGTGATGGCGGTGTGGCCAAGCCACTTGTCTGGCGCGCAGAGGAGGAAGCGGCCAGTTATGAGCGCATGGGTCACCGCCTTATCAGCGCGCAAAGCTCAGGTGAAATAATCCGTATCCTGCAGAATGCCCCGATGCCGGAAGGGCGCATGCCTGGCCGCCTGACAGCGAGTGCGCCGCAGGTCGCCTTCAAGACGGGAACGTCCTATGGCTTCCGCGACAGCTGGGCGGCTGCTGTGTCAGGCGAGCATGCAATTGTCGTCTGGGTTGGCCGCGCAGATGGCGCGCCGCGCCCCGGCAAGACAGGCCGCGAAGTGGCGCTGCCCATCCTGTTCGAGATTGCTGATCGAACCGCTCATCATCTGCAGGATGAGGGAGAGGCTCGCACACGGCTCACCACCAGCCGCCGGCTAAATACAAAGGGCGCCCTGCGAACCTTCACACCTGAAACCCCGCCGGAAATCCTTTTCCCACCCATGAATGCCGAGCTATGGGCCGGTGAAGTCAATGGCAAGCCTACGCGAGGCTTTGTCCTGGCGGGCAGGGGAGAGGGCGCGCTTAGCTGGTATGTGGATGGCCAGGCCTGCGATGTCGATGATGCGGGCTCACCGGTCTGGACGCCGCAAAGGCCGGGTTTTTATTCGGTGACGGCCGTTGATGATGCTGGCCGGTCCAGCACGGTCAAGGTTCGTGTGCTGACTGGTCCTGCATGAAATTTCAGTAACTCTTGCCGAATGACGCATTTCGGCAACACGCGCTGTACACATTTACGTTAGGCCTGCGCTTTGTGGCTTCTCCTGCCGGGCCGGTACGCCATATGGAGAGCACAGGCGTGTTGTTTTTTTGCCTGTGTAATCTGAGTATCGAGTTGTCATGCGTACACCCTCTGCCCCCACGATCGCTGCCATAGCCGGCATCTCAGCCATGGCTCTTGCCTTCCTTTCGAGCGCAGGCGCCCAACAGGATTCCCCGCATCCGGATGCAGCAAGCAAGCGCCTGTCCCAGGCCGTGTTCGCGGGTGGCTGTTTCTGGTGTGTCGAGGCAGATTTCGACAAGCTGAACGGCGTCGTTGATACAGTTTCCGGCTACACTGGTGGCCATGTGTCAAACCCGACCTATGAGCAGGTTTCTCATAAGGGCACCGGCCATTATGAGGCTGTCCGCGTGACCTATGATCCGGATGTCGTGAGCTATGATACGCTCGTCAGCTATTTCTTCCATCATGTCGATCCGACGGATCCGAACGGTCAGTTCTGCGACAAGGGTGACAGCTATCGCACGGCCATCTTCGTCAACACGGATGCAGAGCGCGAAACCGCCGAAGAGGAAATCCACGAGATTGACGAGTCAGGCATGCTAAAGGCACCTGTCGTGACCAAGGTACTGAAAGCGGAAACCTTCTGGCCTGCCGAGGAATATCACCAGGATTATTACAAGAAGAACCCGCTCAAATATCGCTTTTACCGCACGACATGCGGCCGGGACGATACAGTTCGGGATGTCTGGGCGAAAGCCGACAGCCACTAATCGTCTTTTGCCGGGCACGGCGGGGTTTCAAACTCCGACTGCCCGGCATAGCGATCTTCCCATTCCTGCGTCCGCGCCTGAGGCTGATAGCCTGTGCCTAGATACAGCTGGAAGCGTCTGACAATCGGGCAGCCATTGCTGCGCGTGCCGAGTGGAATGGTGATGTCTCCCAATGACTCGAAGGCTTGGAAATCCCCACGTAGGCGGGGACGCATGGCGGCGTGTTTGGAGACGACCAGAACGCGCTCTGCCATCGGGTCTTCCAGTGGCACACTTTCGGAAAAGCTTTTCGGCCCGGCATAGCGCCGCCAGGAAATCAGCGGGATGGCGCGCTCGCGCGCATAATAATCCAGTCCGTGCCAGACCTCGCGTTCATCTACCAGCACTGCGGTCGCTCCGGCCTCCTGCGCGCGCGAGAAGACGTCTTCAGCGACTTGCTCCCAGCCGCGCGTCCGTTTCAGCGCATTGTCAAAGCCAAGCGCTGTAGAGGTGGAGGCAGGCAAAAGGGCGATGGTCATGAAAGATAGGGCCAACACAGTGTGAAGTGCCAGACTGGTCCAGAGCAGGCCGGAAGGGGCGTGCTTCACAATATGTCCAAAGCCCAGAATGGAGAGGGCGATAAAGGTGCCGATTGCCAGGCGTGCGACCAGTGACATGTCCGGTGCGAACAGGAAGGCGGTGAAGCAAATCCCGGCAATCCAGTACCAGAGGCTGCGATTTGGCCGGGCGCGGGTCAGCCAGGCGGCAACCAGCACGCTGGCCGCAGGATAGGCCGTTGCAGCCCAATTGGCGTTTGCGCGTGAGAGAACAGCCTGGACGAGAATGATCAGAAGGACTGGCAGAATAAAGCATAGCAGCCAGCGATCCCGGCCCATGATGCCCTGGTCCTGCGTACGCATTACGAATACGCCGAAAATCAGTGCCAGGAAGCTGATCGGCCCGAAGACGCCCAACTGGTCCACCAGGAAGGTAAGGGCATGTTCGGGGTTCAGCAGGTCGCCGCCCAGATTGGCGTTATCGACTGTGTGGCTGACTGTTTTGAAGTCATTAGCCGCATTCCAGGCAAGGTGCGGTGCGAAGATGGCCAGCACGGTCAGCAGGGCGGCAAGGCCTTTCCAGGTCAGCAGAGCACGGCGGCTGTCCGCATCAATGACCAGAACCAGGGCCGTGCCGATCAGGAAATAGACCATCGCATATTTGGACAGGAAGCCGAGCCCCACTGCCGCGCCGAGGCCAATGGCACTCGCCCAGCTGCCGGTGCCGCTGCGCAGACGCCATAGCGCCCACAGCGCGGCGCACCAGAAGGGCATCAAGACGCCATCTGTAGAGATGACTGCGGATGACAGGATCACCGCCGGCATCAGAGCATAGCCAAGGCTGGCAAACATAGCGGCGCGGGAGCCGTACATGTCCCTTGCCAGGAAGAAGATGATGAAGGCCCCGGCCGTGTGCAGGAAAGCGGCAGGCAGGCGAACGGCCCATTCTGCATTCCCGAATACAGCTGTGACTGTATGGATGACCCACGCAATCATCGGGGGTTTGGAATAATATCCCCAGTCCAGCGTATCGCCCCAGCGCCAATACTGAGCTTCATCCGCGTAGAGATCCAGCGGGGAAACAGCATTGAACACAACCCGCACAACCAGCAGTACGATCAGTGTGATGAAGGTGAAGGTCCGCCATTTATCGGGCGAATCAGCAGGTCGAGCAGTCATTGGCAGGCGATTCCCTATTATCCTGAGACTTATGCCGCTCAGCCTAGGTAGAATATACCCCTGACTGCACAATTCCTGGTAATCGTCATGCCCAGAACCGTGTCTTTTTTGCATCGCAACAATATGATCGCCATCAAACACGGAATTAACTGCTGAACCTTCAAGTTCTTGTCACTAATCTGTCATCCGGAGTCGCTATGCGACCCGGAAACCAGTCGCATGCAAGGGCGTGGCTGGGGCTTCTCGACCAGGGGAATATCATGATCAATTGGACCAATTTTGCGCGTGGAACGGCAGTTTCTGCCATCGCGCTGAGCATGGCCGGCGTCGCAATGGCGCAGGTTACAACTTCCGTTATCCGCGGAACCGTTACGGATGAGAGCGGTGCAGCCGTTCCTGGCGCTACCGTCACCATCCTGCACGAGCCGAGCGGCACGGTAACAATGGCAACCACCAATGCATCTGGCCAGTTCACCGGCCAGAACCTGCGCGTTGGCGGACCTTACAGCCTTACCATCACGGGCACGGGCTTCGTCCCGGCACGCGCTGAAGACGTTTACGCAAACCTCGGTAACGATACCGACGTGAACCTCGTGATCAGCCGCTCTGATGACACGGCCCGTATGGAAACGGTGGTCATCACCGGTTCTGCAATGCAGGTTGCGCAAGTCGCCGCTGGACCGTCTTCGGTTTACAATCTGTCGACACTGGAAAACACGCCAGCCATGAACCGCGACATCAAAGATGTCGTGCGTCTCGATCCGCGCGTCTATGTTGACGAAGCATTCAACGACTCCATCAACTGTGCCGGTGCAAACCCGCGTTACAACTCTCTGACGGTTGATGGCGCACGCCTCTCAGACAATTTCGGTCTGAACTCTAACGGATATCCGACCGAGCGTATTCCGTTCTCTTATGACTCCATCGAGCAGGTCTCTGTCGAGCTTGCGCCTTTCGATGTTGAGTACGGTCAGTTCACTGCATGTAACGTCAACGCTGTGACGAAGTCGGGCGGTAACGAAATCCACGGCGGTGTATTCTTTGACTACACCAGCGACTCCCTGACGGGCGACAGCATTGATGGTGATGATGTTGAACTCGGCGATTTCGACGAGAAGCGCTACGGCTTCAACATTGGCATGCCGATCATCAAGGACAAGCTGTTCCTCTTCGGTTCCTACGAGAAGTTTGAAGGTGCAAACATCTTCGGCTATACGCCGGAAAGCGCTGGCATCACGCAAGCTGAATACGATGAGATCATTTCCATCGCAGAAGGCTATGGCTATATTTCAGGCGGTCTTCCGAGTTCCATTCCGGTTGAAGACGAGAAAATCTTCGTCAAGCTCGACTGGAACATCAACAACAATCACCGTGCTGCCTTCTCGTACAACTACAATGACGGTTTCAATTTGAGCCCGTCTGACAGCGGCTCCAACCGTCTTGCTGATGGCAACCACTACTATGAGCGCGGTGCAAAGCTGCAGAACTATGCTGGTGCTCTGTATTCTGACTGGACTGAGAATTTCTCCACAGAGTTCCGCGTCACCTATGTTGACCTCGACAACCGTCAGAACCCGGTTCTCGGCTTTGACAACTTCGGTGAAGTCCAGGTCGACGTCGGCGGCTCCACTGTATACCTCGGTGCAGACGACAGCCGTCATGCCAACCAGCTGAACTACACGACGCTGAACTACAAGGGTAAAGCCGACTGGACGATTGGCGATCACACCATCACGTTCGGTGCAGAGCGTGAAGAGTTTGAAGTTTTCAACCTGTTCATCCAGGAAGTTCTCGGTGAGTGGGCCTTTGACTCCATTGAGGACTTCGCTGCAGGTGACTTCTCAGACTTCCGTTATGAGAACGCTGCTGGTTCCAATGACCAGAATGATGGTGCTGCAAACTTCGGTTACGAAGTCACCACCGCATACATTCAGGATGACTGGCAGATCACGGACAAGCTCGATATTGTCGCGGGCCTTCGCTACGACTACTACACATCCGACGACAAGCCGAGCTACAATCCTGACTTCCAAAGCAATTATGGCTTCCGGAACGACGAAACCATGGACGGTCGCGACCTTCTGCAGCCGCGCCTTGGCTTCACCTATGAATTCAATGATGACATCAGCTTCCACGGTGGTGCAGGCCTGTACTCCGGTGGTAACCCGAACGTCTGGATCTCCAACAACTACTCCAACAATGGTGTAACGCTGTTCGAGTCCCGTGTTCGCGGTGGCAACATCAATGACTTCACCTATGGTGGTGGCTCTGGTTCGCCATTCATCGACGTCCCGGATGAGAGCATTGCTGCTGTTGCAGCTGGCATTGGTAGCGGCCCGGTCAACGCTCTTGACCCAGACTTCGAAATTCCTTCCGAGTGGAAGTTCGCTGTGGGCACCACGGTCAACTTCGACACGAACAACCCTTATCTCGGCGATGACTGGCACCTGATGGCAGACATCCTGTACTCCAAGGTGAACGAAGCGGCGATTGTCGTGCCGATCAGCTGGGTACAGACTGGCCTGGCACCTGATGGCCGTCCGATCTACGGTACGGGCAACACGAATGACTTCGTGCTGACCAATACCGAAGAGAAGGGCGACTCGCTGGTTCTATCCGTTGGTGTTTCAAAGTCCTACGATAACGGTATCGACTGGTCCTTGGGCTATGCCTATACGGATGCTGACGATGTGAACCCGATGACATCTTCTGTGGCGTTCTCGAACTTCTCGAACTTCACCACATATGATGCTGTCAACCCGGCTCTGGGTACCAGCGATTACGAGATTGCTCACCGTATCAACCTGACCTTCAACTGGGAAAAAGAGTTCCTCAAAGACCTGCCGACAAAACTGTCTGTGTTCGGCACGGCCAACGAAGGTGCGCCTTACAGCTACACCTTCGGTTCGAACTCCCTGTTCTCGCCATACACACGCAGCAGACGTGAACTGGCGTACATCCCGTATGGTGTGAACGATCCGCGGATCTCGCCGCTGTCTGACGCTCAGGCTGTTGCAGACCTGAACGCTTACATCGAGAGCAATGAGCGCCTGAGAGGCTATCGGGGCAGCATTGCTCCGCGGAACTCTGCAGCGGATGACTGGTGGACGAAGTTCGACCTGCGTCTGGCTCAGGAACTGCCAGGCTTCCGTCCTGATGACCGCGCTGAAGCGTTCATGATCATCGAAAACGTCGGCAACCTGCTGAACGATGAGTGGGGCATCCTGCGCGAGCATGGCTTCCCGGCCAACGCCCAACTCTATGACATCAGCGGCATCGATAATGGTCAGTATGTCATCAGCGGTTTCAATAGCAGCGCTGATCGTGACTCCGTCGTGGCAAACCCGTCGCTCTGGCAGGTCCACTTCGGTGTGAAGTACAAGTTCTAGTTTTTCAGACAGAATGCACATTCGGGAAGGGCGGCCTTGGAAAAGGCCGCCCTTTTCCTTTATTGAAAGCTATGGCATGGCGCGCAAATGACTGATGAGACAATACATCTTCTGCCCGAGTGGGCTCCGCAGAGTGCCCTATGGGTTGGCTGGCCTCGCCTTGCTGAGGAGTGGAGCGGAGATCTGGCAGGTCCGCGCGCTGAAATTGCGGCCTTTATCAAGGCGGCCGCTGAGTACGTGCCAGTGCGTGTCGCGGCAGGATCCGATGAGGCGGCGAACTCCGCGTCTGCTGCCCTTGAGGGTGCAGGCGAGATCGTTCGTATTCCGACGGGCGACATCTGGCTGCGGGACACGGGCCCTATTGTGACAGGGAAGGGGGCGCAAAGACAGGCGCAGGCCTTCCACTTCAATGGCTGGGGCGGGAAATATCTGATGCCTGGCGATACAGAAACGGCAGGAGCTGTGGCCGCACATGAAGGCCTGCCCGTGATCCAGCATGATCTGATCCTGGAAGGAGGCGGCATTGATGCCGACGGGACCGGCCGTTTGCTAACCACGCGCCAATGCCTTCTTAACCCCAATCGCAATCCTGAACTGGATCAGGACAAAATCGAAGCGGCAATCTGCTCCGCGCTCGGCGTGTCAGACTTCATCTGGCTGGGAGATGGCCTGGTGAACGACCATACCGATGGTCATGTCGACAATATCGCTCGCTTCATTGCGCCGGGACATGCCCTTTGCCAGCGCCCATCGGGGGATGGCGATCCCAATGCAGAAACCCTGGCGGAAATCGAAACCAGTCTGCGCCGTGCCGGACTGGAAGTCTCGACGATCCCTTCTCCGGGTTTGATCAGGGACGAGGATGGAAATCCCGTCCCGGCGAGCCATATGAACTTCACGATCACGAACGGGGCCGTATTGGTTCCGGTCTATGAGGATCATTACAGTCTTGTGGCCCTGGCCGAGCTTCAAGCTTTGTTTGATGGGCGGAAAGTGATCGGGCTGCCCGCGCGTCACATTCTGAATGGGGGTGGAAGCTTCCATTGTATGACAAGAGAAATTCCCGCCTGATCCCTGCAGCAGGAGACTGACATGCGTAAACTCACCCTCGCAGCCATCCAGTTCACGCCATCAGATGACGTCCAGGAGAATATAGACCGCGTTGCCGACTATGTGCGGGACGCAGCCGGTAAGGGCGCGGACGTTGTGCTGCCGCCTGAATTGTTTTGCGGCTATTATTTCTGCAAGACGCAGGAAGAAGAACATTTCGCCCGGGCCTATCCTTGGAATGAACACCCTGCTGTTATTCAATTGGCAGAGTTGGCCGCTGAGCTGGGCGTCGTCATTCCGG
Source organism: Hyphomonas beringensis (assembly GCF_000682755.1). GTDB lineage: Bacteria > Pseudomonadota > Alphaproteobacteria > Caulobacterales > Hyphomonadaceae > Hyphomonas > Hyphomonas beringensis. Next base: position 44,761 of record NZ_AWFF01000024.1, on the reverse strand, counting down.
TGTCGATCTATGAGAAGGATGGTCCTCTCTATTACAATTCTCTGGTCATGCTGGATGCCGACGGCACAGCCCTTGGCGTCTACCGCAAGAGCCATATCCCGGATGGGCCAGGCTATCAGGAGAAGTATTACTTCCGGCCGGGCGATACGGGCTTTCGCGTATGGGACACGATGAAGGGACGGATCGGCGTGGGGATTTGCTGGGACCAATGGTTCCCTGAGGCAGCCCGCTCCATGGCCCTGATGGGGGCGGATGCTCTTCTGTACCCCACGGCGATCGGCTCAGAGCCACAGGACACAAGCCTGGATACCGCCGCCCGCTGGCGCCGCGCCATGCAGGGGCATGCCGTCTCCAATACCATTCCGGTGGTGGCCGCCAATCGTGTCGGGAATGAAGAGGGGCAGATCTTCTATGGCACCAGCTTCATTGCGGACCAGACGGGCGAGATTGTGACGGATTTTGACCGTGCAGAGCAGGGCGTTCTGCTGGCAGAGTTTGATCTGGATGAGATTGAGCGCGAGCGCGCTGCATGGGGGTTCTTCCGCGACCGCCGGACAGACCTTTACGACGGCCTCGTCTGATCAGTTGCCGAGCGTCTCGTCTGGCATAAGGCGAGACATTTCCCGCCTTTCCCGGTCCCGCTTCGGGGCATGCAGCGATGTGACAAGGATTTCGCCGGACTCTTCGGCATAATCTGCGGCCAGTTCGCTGATGACGCGCATGAACTCTTCATGGCTGACCATACGGTCAAGGTTCGGGTCAAAATAGGCCGGATTGCTTAGCGTATCGTCGCGAATGGGAAGGGTTTCGGCCCAGGAAATCTGCTCAAGAGCGCTGAGAGACCCATCGCCATTGGTGTCTGCAGCCAGGAATGCAGCTTCCGCGCCAGAGGTTACTTCTTCGGGGGTGATAACCCCATCCTCATTCGCGTCAAAGCTGACAAAGAGGCTGCCGCCGGGCACCAGCCGTTTGGCTTTCTTGTGTTTGTCCTTACCCGGGCTCTCGCCGCTGGTCCGCATCACGCCTTGGCCGGGCAGGCGCACGATTTCATCCGGGTCTTCGCTGGCCTGAGCATAGATCGGGGCTGGCAGGCACAGAAAGGCCGACACGGCAAAGGCTAACACCCGAGTTCGCATAGCTGACTCCATCGTCATTCTTGAACTCAGACTAGGCCTGTGTGTCGTTTTGGCAACATGACGTTTCAGTTATCTTGTGTGGACAGCCCTGTGGCATTAGCCTCTTGTTAACGCCGCCTTAACGCAAAGGGAGCAATCCGTTAACCAGTTGCGGCCGCTGAACAGGTGGCTGATTCGCACGAGTTGGATTGAAAACGCTATGGCGATTACGGCGGACCAGGTACCTATCATCATGTCAGCCGGCGCGACGGCGCTGGGCCTGGCGGCGCTTTTGTGGGCCATGCGGGTGTCAGATGGCGCGCGCGGTGCAGCGCGAAAGTACAAGGACCGGTCTTCCGATCTTGAAACGACCCTTGCCGAGCATCGCTCCATTCTGGGCGCGCATCCGGGCGTTATTCTGGTCTGGCAGGGCGATGCGCTGGAAGCTGATGATGTCGAGATCACGCCGCCGGAACTTTACGGATCGCCCGTCGCGCTTGCAGGCCTGCTGAGCTTTACCGATGACGCGATCTCGCCCGACCCGGCTGTGCGTATCATTGAGGGGCTGGCTGACCTCGAAGCGCGCGATAGCTCCGGACAGGATACAACGTTGCGAATTCGCCTGCGTGAGCTGCGCGATACAGGACAGGCTTTTTCCCTGACCATTATTGGCCCGTCTGGTCGCTTTCTTGAGGCTGACGGACGTACGGCTGGTGCCCGCGCCGTGGTTTGGGTTACCGACACGACAATTAAGGGGCTGGAAGAAAGTTCCGCCCGCGGCAAGCTGGAAGAGGCGCGCCAGGTCATCGCGCGGGACCCTACAGCCTTCCTCGACATGCTGGGCAAGGCACCATTCCCTGCATGGCGTGTCTCTGGCATGGGCAAGCTGCAATGGGTCAACCCGGCCTATATCGAAGCCGTGGACGGCGTGAATCTTGATCGCGTCCTGGACCGTCAGTTGATGCTGGACCAGGCCTCTTCAGATCAGGCCCGCAAGACGATTTCCGAAGGCGCAGATATAGATGAAACGCGCCACATGATTATTGATGGCGAGCGCCGCGCGATGCGTGTGCTGACATTCCCGCTGTCCGGTGGGGCAGGGGCCATGGCCTTTGATGTCACCGAGCAGGAGAATGCTCGCGAGGAACTGAACCGCCATGTTCGCGCACATGATGAGACGCTGAACCATGTGGCAGATGCTGTCGCCATCTTTGGCGCAGACCGGAAGCTGACTTTCTACAACAAGGCCTTCCGCGACATGTGGGATCTGGATGAAAGCTTCCTTTTGGATCGCCCAAACCACGGTCAACTACTGGACCGTCTGCGCGAGCGCCGCAAATTGCCGGCTCGGACGAATTATGCCGAATGGCGCGCAGAAGAACTGTCCTACTATCTCGATATTGATGGCGTGAAGGAAGACACCTGGTCTCTTCCGGATGACCGCACACTGTCCGTCACGCGCCAGCGCCACCCGATGGGCGGCCTGCTTCTTCTGTTCAAGGACATTACCGGCGAGCTGGACCTCAAGACCAAATTCAACGCTATCGTGAAGACGCAGGCGTCTACGCTGGACAATCTGCATGAAGCGGTTGCCGTGTTCGGCGGTGACGGACGCCTCAAGCTGTTCAACAAGGCGTTTGAACAACTCTGGACTCTTGATCATGATCGACTGAAGGATCAGCCAGACTATGCGGATGTGATCGAGGAATGCGTGCCACTTTTCCACGATCTGGAAATCTGGGACAGCATCAAGGGACACATTACAGACCCTTCAGCGCGCGCGCGTCAGTCTACTACAGGTGAGATGCGTCGGTCAGATGGGTCTATTCTGACTTACCTGACGCATCCACTGCCGGATGGTAATACGTTGATTGCCTTTGCCGATGTCACCGCGACCCGCCGGGTGGAATCTGCCCTCCGCGACCGCGCGGAGGCTTTCGAGGCTGCTGACCGTCTGAAGACGGAGTTTGTCCGCAACGTATCCTACCAACTGCGCTCCCCTCTGACTGTGATCTTCGGCTATGCGGAATTGCTGGAAACACAGCGCAATGGTGACCTGACCGAGCGCCAGGCGGATTATGTCAGCGCGATCCTGTCTGCCTCCGATCACCTCTCCAAGCTGATCGAGAACATCCTTGATCTGGCGATGATTGAGGCCGGCCGTATGGATCTGGATCTCAAGGATGTCGATCTCCACCGCGTGATTGATGAGAGCATCGATATGGTCGTTTCCAAGGCGGAAGATACCGAGATTGCTGTGCGCGCAGACGTAAAGGGATCTCTTGGCGTAATCCGCGCTGATGAGCGACGCATACGTCAGGTATTGTTCAATTTGATCTCCAATTCCCTGCGCTTTACGGAGTCTGGTGGAGAGATCACCGTTTCTGCCCAGCGCGTCGGCGATATGGTTACCTTGTCTGTGCGTGATAATGGCCGGGGCCTTGAGGCCGATAAACGCGCGACCAGCTTTGATAGCTTCGTCTCAGGGGACCAGCGCGGCGCAGGACTGGGGCTGGCGCTTGTGAAGCATTTTGTGGACCTGCATGGCGGCACTGTGGGCATGCGACCGGTCGATGGCGGCGGTCTTGAAGTGACCTGCTGGTTGCCCGTTCAGGCGGCCCGGAATGTCCACAATCAGGAGCTTTTGCTGACTGAAGGCGTGCCTGCCTGATGATTGCGGACGTCGATTGCGGGCTGCTGTTTAGGAATTCTCACAAAGAAGTTTGCTGACAATCCGCCATCCCTTCCTACATGTTTGCAGTAAACGCAAAAGGAAGGACGCTCCACATGGCCGATGATACTTACACGCCCCCCAAGGTCTGGACCTGGGACAAGGGCAGCGGCGGTCGGTTTGCCAACATCAACCGCCCCATTGCCGGACCGACCCACGAGAAGGAACTTCCCGTCGGAAAGCATCCGCTTCAGCTCTATTCGCTGGGCACGCCAAACGGGGTGAAGGCCACGATCATGCTGGAGGAGCTGTTGGCAGCCGGGCATGAGGGCGCAGAATATGATGCATGGCTGATCAATATCGGGGAAGGGGATCAGTTTGGGTCTGGCTATGTAGAGCTGAACCCGAACTCCAAAATCCCGGTCATGTTCGACACGACCACCAAGACGCGCGTATTCGAGAGCGGCTCGATCCTGCTCTATTTGGCTGAGAAGTTTGGCGCCTTTCTGCCAACCGATCACAATAAGCGTACAGAGGCTTTGAACTGGCTGTTCTGGCAGATGGGCTCGGCGCCTTATCTCGGCGGGGGATTTGGCCACTTCTACGCCTATGCGCCTGAAAAGTTCGAATACCCGATCAACCGGTTTGCCATGGAAGTGAAGCGCCAGCTGGACGTTCTGGATCGCAATCTGGCAGACCGCGAATTCATGGCCGGGGATGAGTACACGATTGCGGACATGGCAATCTGGCCCTGGTATGGCGCACTGGTGAAGGGCGTTGTTTATGATGCAGGCGAGTTCCTGCAGGTCCAGGAATACACGAACGTCATCCGCTGGACAGACCAGCTTGCCCAGCGTGAGGCAGTCAAGCGTGGCCGTATGGTCAACCGCACATTTGGTGAGCCCTCATCCCAGCTGCACGAGCGTCATGATGCGAGTGATTTCGAAACCAGTACACAAGACAAGCTGGAGGATAACTCCTCCGACTAGCCCGTCTCAGGGCTTTTCAAATTTTAGAACATAACGGTCAGTATGCCGGCGGATGGAAGGATCGAACACGTTCAGGGTCCGGTCATCCGCCGGATTGGCTAACAGATCACTTTCCTCAACCAGTTCGAGTCCAGCATCTTCTGCCATCTGTATGAGGATAGCCTCAGCAAGCCGGTGCGTTTCGCCGCCAGTCGTTGCCGGGGCGCCTTCCGGGGCGTTGTGATCAATCACGACAAAGTGTCCGCCGTGTTTCAGCACGCGAGCTATTTCTGCAAAGGCTGTTTCCGGATCTCCCAAGTCGCCCGGTTCGGAACCTTCCGGCGTATACCAAAGCTCATGCGGCCCGAGTAGCCAGGTAACAAGGTCAGCTTGCTGATCACCAACAGGTTCCAGATCATCAAACGGCACCTTGATATGGGTGACATTCAGAAGCCGCCCATCCATGCGCTTTTCCACTGAGTCACCCAGGAAGGCGTCGAATGCGGGCGGGTTTTGTAGAAAGACGCGGCCTTCTTCCCCGACGACGCGGGAGAAAAGTTCTGTATACACGCCGCCACCAGCTTCCAAATCCACCACGGTCATGCCGGGCTGAACGCCTGTGAATTCCAGAACGTCACGAGACTTTCGGATCTCGTATTGCTCATAGTCGCCTTCAGGACGGTCATCTTTTACAAAGACGGATGCGTAGTCGTAGTTGGGCTCTACCACTTCCAGAGTCGTAGAATCTTCAGGTGCTGCATCATGGGCACAGCCAGCTAGCAATGCGGCGGACAGGGCCAGGAAGGCGACTTGTTTCATTGTTTCAACTCCCGTTTTCAGGGCCTTAGAGGCTCTGCAGCATTTTCTCGCTCATCTCCCAGAGACGCTCGGCTTTCTCATCATTACAGATCCAGGGGCGTGCATGCTCCCATCTCTGACTGTCTTCCGTTGCGAGTTGCGCGATGTCGCAATCCTCGCAATACACGCCGCCTTTGCCTTCCAGCTTGGGGGATGTGGCTGCCCACACGCTTGTCGAGGCACCCTGTTCGGGTGTCTTGAACATGGCCTGCACTTGCGGAGGGATGGTGCCATCCGGATTTTTCCAGCCCAAGGCCGCCATTTCCTCATCACTGAGATGGCGCTGAAGCGGCGTGAATATCCCGCCGGGATGGACAGAGAATGCACGAATGCCGATATCGCGTCCGCGACGGTCCACGCCGAGGGCAAACAGGGCGCACGCAGACTTTGACTGCCCGTAAGCCTCCCATTTGTCATAGGGATGGGACTCATAATTCGGGTCATCCCAGATCACATCAGAACGAATATGCGCGGTTGAGGAGAGGGCCACCAGCCGTCCTGCTTCAGCGCGTTCAAGGGCAGGGGCCAGAGCCATGCTCATCTTCATGTGGGCCAGATGGTTCACGCCGAACTGACGCTCCCAGCCGGGGCCGACCCGCGCCTCCGGGCAAGCCATGATGCCGGCATTGTTGATGAGAATGTCCAGCGCGCGGCCAGTCTCTTCGTAATCGGCTGTGAACTTGTCGACGCTTGAAATATCCTCAAGGTCCATGGCGGCAATTTCAATGTCGCCTGCAATGTCTGCGAGGGCCTCTTGAGCAGCGTCCATTCTCCTGGCAGGCACTGTGACGCGCGCGCCCGCGGCTGCGAGGGCTCTTACGGTTTCCAGGCCAATGCCTGAATAGCCACCGGTCACGATGGCATTCTTCCCTGAAAGATCAATATTCTCAAGGACTTCACTTGCCGTGGATTTGGCATGAAAGCCTGATCCGATCGGTTTCTGGTCTTCCTGTGCCATCTCCATCCCCTTCAGTGCTGACTATATTCAATAATCCGAGTGTGCCCTTCACTCGGCAAGCCCGCAAGTTCCACCTTACTGAAAGGTAAGTCGGTTGTCCGATGGACGGGGCCCGGCGCGCCACTTATATCAGATGCTTATCAAGGGAGATAATCCATGCGTATCGCAGCAACTGCATTGTCCATTCTGGTTCTGGCTGGTGCGGCTTTGCCGGCGGCGGCCCAGTACGGAGACGTAAAGAGGACCCAGGCAGAAATTGCGCTGGAAGAGGCAACGGCCAGCCTTGAAGGCAACCGGGTTGCGCGTAGTGACGCCATTACGGCATGTGCCGCGCGCGATTATGATGCCTGCTTTCGCTTGGGAGACATGTATCGGCGCGGCCTGGGTGGCCTGCAAGACTATGAAAAGGCTGCAGAAGTCTATCGCAAATCCTGCAATGGCAAGAATGGCGAAGGATGTGCCGGGTTGGCGTATCTGACCACGCATGGGCGCGGTGTCGATGCAGACCCGGCCAAGGCGCGTGTCCTGTATGAAAAGGCCTGCGACTATGGTGAGCTGAGCGGGTGCGCTGCTTACGGCAATATGTTGTACACGGGGCAGGGCGGCAGCAAGAATGTCGCGAAAGGCCAGCGTCTGCTGCAAGATGCCTGTGATCAGGACTATGAATGGGCCTGCGACCGGCTTACCGGGCTCGGCGCCTACCAGCCGGATGACGATACCTGGCAGCGTCTGAAGGACGCAAAGTCTCGCTACTGATTTTCGTTCATCGCAGCCAACCTGCGGGCGAGATTTGATCCAGGTAGCGGGCTGGAAGAACGTTGTGGCGCTAGGCTTTGCTGAGGGCTTTCCTGATCTGGGGAGGCCGTGTCTGAAGACAAATCCAGCCTTTGCTCTGGAAGAACCTCTGAGATTGTAAGGTCTGCCGTCAGCAGAGATCCTTCATCGACGCGGATGCTGCGCGCATGGACACTGCCGCGTACGTTTGAGCCCGTCCAGATTTCCATGGAGTCTGTCGCCAGCACACTCCCGTTCAGCTTGCCGTGCACAATTACGATGGCCGCATCGATGATACCTTCAATCATGCCCTGTGTTTCGATGATCACCATGCCATCGGATTTGATACGCCCTTTCAGGCTGCCAGCGACTGTTAGCGGACCGGAGAATTTGAAGTCTCCTTCCAGATGGCATTCTGCGGCAATAAAGCTGCCGTCTCCGGAACGCATCTGACGGCTGTTCTCAGCCCGGTCTTTCTCGATTTTAGCCATCACACGTTCTTTTCTTGTCTCAGTCCGGACCAACAGCATACCGCATCACTCTACGGGATGACAGGTCAGGCGCTTGATTTCATTGTTTTTATTAAGCCTTAAGCATAAGTGCCAGGCACGTATCCCATGCAAATGATGCAAGTTTCGGGCAATTTCTGCTCGCGTCCATGCCATAATTCAGTGTTGAAACAAGGCATGAAATGGATTTGCCTTCTGCTCTGTCTGTCGCTGCCCCTAATGGGGTGCGAGCGCTCCCCCAGCGTCTTGGGCGCGTCATCTACTGTCTTGCCGCCAGGCTATGTCGGGGTGGATTTGTCCCATCACAACGGACGGATCGATTGGGACCAGTTGGAAGCGGCCCCGGTTGATTTCATCTATTTGAAGGCGACGGAGGGCGGCGACTGGAAAGATCCGCGCTTTCTGGCGCATTGGCGTGAAGCGAAGGCGCGCGGCTGGCTGGTTGGAGGCTATCATTTCTATCGCTTGTGCCGCCCTGGCGAAGAGCAGGCACAGAACTTTATCCAGACCGTGGAAGTGAGACAGGGCACATTGCCGCCTGCCGTTGATCTTGAATACGCGCACAATTGTGAGCCCTATGGCTCGACTGAGGAGACCTTGGCGGATTTGGACCAGTTTCTCCTGAGCCTTGAGGCGGAATATGGTGTGCGCCCAGTTCTGTACACGACCAAGGAATTCCATGCGGACTGGCTGGCTGGTCGGTATGACACCTATCCGCTCTGGCTTCGGGCGCTGGGAGATGAGATTCCGGAAACGCGCGATCACCGCCAGGCTGATATCTGGCAATATACAATGTCTGCCCGTGTGCCTGGCATAGAGGGCAAGGTTGACATGAACAGAGTGCCGGGGGTGCGCGCAGATAATAAGTGAGTGTACTGATACTTATGAAAAAGCCCCGACCTTGCGGCCAGGGCTTTCACATGTGTCACAATAAATGCGTGACTAGTTGCGGGACTTGTCAACCAGACGGTCGTTCTGGGCCCAGTGCATCATGCCGCGCAGCTTTTCGCCGACTTCTTCGATCGGGTGGCTGTTCATGCGTTGGCGCATGGCGTTGAAGCCCGGTGCGCCGGCCTGGTTTTCCAGCACCCAGTTGCGGGCGAAGGTGCCGTTCTGGATGTCTTCCAGAACCTTCTTCATGTTTGCCTTGGCTTCGGAATCCACGATACGAGGACCGGAGACATATTCGCCATACTCGGCCGTGTTGGAGATCGAGTAGTTCATGTTGGCGATGCCGCCTTCATAGATCAGGTCCACGATCAGCTTTGTCTCGTGAAGGCACTCGAAATATGCCATTTCCGGCGCGTAGCCTGCTTCGACCAGCGTTTCGTAACCAGCTTTGATCAGCTCCACGATGCCGCCACAGAGAACAGCCTGCTCGCCGAACAGGTCGGTTTCGGTTTCTTCACGGAAGGAGGTTTCGATGACACCGGCGCGGGTGTTGCCGATGGCCTTGGAATAGGACAGGGCGACATCTTTTGCGGTGCCGGTTGCATCCTGGTGGATGGCGACGAGGCCCGGCAGGCCGAAGCCCATCTGATACTGCGCGCGCAGAGTGTGGCCGGGGCCTTTCGGCGCGGACAGGGATACGTCTACATCGGCACGCGGACGGATCAAATTGTAGTGTACGTTGAAGCCGTGGCCGAACATCAGGTGCTGGCCAGCGCGCAGGTGCGGTTCGATTTCGTTGGCGTACAGCACAGCCTGCTTTTCGTCCGGGATCAGGATCATGATCACGTCGGCCCATTGAGCGGCTTCTGCGGGCGTAACAACTTCCAGCCCTTCGGCCTCAGCCTTCTTGCGGCTTGGGGAGCCTTCATAGAGACCCACTTTCACATTCTTCACACCACTGTCGCGCATGTTCAGAATGTGGGCGTGGCCCTGGCTGCCATACCCGATGACGGCGACTTTCTTGCTCTGGATGAGGGAGAGATCCGCATCCTGTTCGTAATAGATTTTCATGGGCCTATCATTGCTCCGCTAGAGATATTGTTTGTGGGGGGAGGTTTTCCAAGTCAGTTGGTGTTGCAAACCCAACCATCTGAAAAATTGGCGACGCCGATTACGCTGCGATTGAGATCGGCAATTTTGTCCGTGGCATCGGCATGACGCGAAAAGTCACGTGTGCCTTCGACCGTTTCGATATGGGTGATGATGTCATGCGAAGAGAGCAGCAGCTCATAGCTGCGCGATCCATCTGCGTTGACGACCATTTTTTGCCGTTTGCCATAGGCCGGGATATCCGGTTCGGCCGCAAACAGAAGGGACAGCGCGGCCTTGTTGGCAACATTGTCCGGCAATTGGGCCTGAAGACGGCATGGCGGGACAGGCCTCGCGGTCTCATGCGTGCCGGGAACAGAGCGTGCGTCCAGCATCATCGTGCCGCCAACATCAGAAATGTCATAGACATAGGCCGTTCCGCTGGGGGACTGGGTGTCAACAATTGTGATGATAGGGGAGGGTGGCGTGCCGAAAATAACTTTCGCTCGCGCAGAGACCATCTGTGCCCGGTCAATGTCGCACTGAAGCTTTGCGTCATCACTGGAGGCATTCATGCGACAGCTTGCAGGCTGCTCCTCAAGAGCATGCGCAGCGCCGACCGTCAGCGCAAGACTGATAGCGAAGAGGGAGGCGAGTTTCATCCTTTCTCCTTCCCGCGCTTGATGGACAGAACACCTGTCCGGCTGACTTCCACAAGGCCAAGCGGACGCATCAGGTCTACAAATTGCGTAATCTTGTCAGACGCGCCCGTCAGCTCGAAAATGAAGCTCTCATTTGTCGTGTCTATCACATTCGCGCGGAAAATCTGAGAGATGCGTAGGGCTTCGACACGGGCTTCCCCTTTGCCGGCCACTTTCACCAAGGCCAGTTCGCGTTCGATGCCGCGTTTGGACTTTGTGATATCGATCACTTCACCCACCGGCACGAGGCGCAGCAGCTGGGCCTCGATCTGCTGCAGGATATGCGGTGTGCCCTGGGTGACGATGGTGATGCGGGACTGATGCTGGCTGGCGTCCACCTCGGCCACTGTCAGGCTGTCAATGTTATAGCCGCGGCCAGAGAACAGGCCGACGACACGAGCCAGGACACCCGGTTCGTTATCGACCATCACGGCCAGGGTACGGCGTTCGATTTCCTCATCTGCATGAGAGAGGAAATAGGCCGATTTCGGATTGCCTTGGGGCGCGTTGCCTGCTGATCCGTCGCTCATTGGCGTGTCTCCGTTTGTGCCTGTAGTGCCTGGCATCCTTCTATAGAAGGGCCGGGCTGGCGGGAAAGGGGGCTTGCCGTCTGCCTGCATGTGCGGCGGATGGCGTTTGTGTGTTGGCCGGGCAGGGGCAAGGCATGCGCCAGCAGGGCACGCGAGGGCGCGAAGACCTGTCCGCAAAATGCGGGCTGCCCCATGAAGATACTGTTCAGGCCCATCTTGGTCCTTACCTTACTTCCATACCCAACCGGCACTCTGCGGTGCCTTAGACCAGCTTCTTGCCAGCCTCTCCGATTTCGTTACCCACAATTTCGCCGAGGATCATCTCATTATGTGCAGAACCCGACGGGATCATGGGCAGGCAATTTTCGCCTTTCTCCACACAGCAATCGAACAGGACAGGGCCTGGATGGTCAATCATCTCGCGGATCTTGTCGTCAAGTTCGGCCGGATTGTCACAACGGATGCCATGTCCGCCTAGCGCTTCGGCAAGTTTTACGAAATCCGGCAGGCTTTCTGAATAGGAATGCGAATAGCGCTCGCCGTGCAGCAATTCCTGCCATTGGCGCACCATGCCCATCCATTCATTGTTCAGGATAAACACTTTCACCGGCAGGCGATGCTGAATGGCGGTTGAGAACTCCTGCATCACCATCTGGATAGAGGCTTCCCCGGCGATGTCGATGACAAGGCCATCCGGGTGCGCGGCCTGAACGCCGACAGCTGCCGGCAGGCCGTAACCCATCGTGCCCAGTCCACCGGAGGTCATCCAGTGGTGCGGCTCTTCAAAATGATAGAATTGCGCGGCCCACATCTGGTGCTGGCCTACTTCGGTGGTGATGTAGGTCTCGCGATCCTTGGTCAGCTCGTACAGGCGCTCAACCGCGTATTGCGGTTTGATCACCTCATCAGAGCCCGTATAGGCAAAGCATTGGCGCGCGCGCCAGATGTCGATTTCCTGCTTCCAGCCGGACATGTCCTGCAGCTTCGCCTTGCGGGCTTTCAGCTCTTTGATGATCGCGGCCAACGCCTCGGCGCAGTCAGAGATAATCGGTATGTCCACGCGAACGATCTTGTTCACGGAGGAGGGGTCGATATCGATGTGCACCTTCTTTGAGGTTGGAGAGAAGGCGTCCACCCGGCCCGTTACGCGGTCATCAAAGCGCGCGCCGACACACAGCATCAGGTCGCAATCATGCATCGCATTATTGGCTTCGAAGCTACCATGCATGCCCACCATGCCCAGCCAGTCGGGGTGCGACGCCGGGAAGGCGCCCAACCCCATCAGGGTTGAGGTGACGGGAATGCCAGTCAGGTCTTGCAGCTCTCGCAGCAGTTTTGATGCTTCCGGACCGGAATTGATCACGCCGCCGCCGGTGTAGAAGACAGGTCGGCGCGCCTGCAGCATCAGATCCACCGTTGCGGCAATCGCATCCGGATGCGGGGATGTCTGTGGGTGATAGGTTGGCTTGTGAATGCCTTTCTTGCCGACATAGGTGCCGGTCGCGAACTGAACGTCCTTCGGAACGTCGATCACGACGGGGCCTGGGCGGCCGGACCGTGCGATCAGGAAGGCCTCATGAATTGTACGGGCCAGCTCATCGACATCCGTCACCAGGTAATTGTGCTTTGAACAGGCGCGGGTGATGCCGGTTGTGTCGCATTCCTGGAAGGCATCGGTGCCAATCAGATGCGTTGGCACTTGTCCGGTGATCACGACCATGGGGATGGAATCCAGCATCGCGTCGGCGATCGGTGTCACCATATTGGTCGCGCCAGGGCCGGAGGTCACCAGGCACACGCCTGGCTTTCCGGTGGTGCGGGCATAGCCTTCGGCAGCGTGCCCGGCGCCTTGTTCATGGCGCACCAGAACGTGGCGGATATCGCTCGCCGAATAAAGGGCATCATAGATCGGTAGAACCGCCCCGCCGGGATAGCCGAACATGACTTCCACACCTTGCTCGCGAAGGGCTTCAATGACGATCTCTGCACCTGTCATGGTGCGGGCGTCAGCTTCGGGCTTGGTCTGTGTCTCTGTGGTCATGTCTCTGGTCTCTGTTGGGGGCGATTTCTGGTCTGTAGCGGAAAAGAAAAAGGGCCCCCGATGGAGACCCTTATGTGCGCGCACCCGCAACTGGCTTTCTCAAGCCAGTCACGGGTGCCTAATAACGAGTACCTCTGCGATGCGCACGTAACGTTTCCTCCAACGTTGGGGGTTAGGAATAATCTGCCTCAACGGGCCTGTCAATCTCTCTATAGAGGGCAAGAATAACCCTCATGCGCTCCTCCAGCTCAGGTGAAGGTATGCGCGGCCAGAAGGGAAATTGACGCCCAATCCACGTGAATTGGCGCTTTGCGTAGCGTCTTGTGTCGCGTTTGGCGTTTTCTGCGGCAAATTCTGCCGTTATCTCTCCCCGTGCGAAAGCTGCAAGCCACGGCATTCCATGTGCTTTCATTGCAGGAAGTTCGGGGTCGAGGTTGCGTTCAATCAACTTCCGGGCCTCTTCCATAGCCCCTTGCATCAGCATGCCTTCAAAGCGGCGGTCTATCTTCTGATAGAGTTTTGCGCGGGGCGGGGTCAGCGCAAAGCCAATCCATTCGCCATCCTGCAAGACAGGGGGCTGGCGGTCTTTCTGGAAATCCGTGATGGGCCTGCCGGTGGCGAGATAGACTTCATAGGCCCGGGCCAGGCGCTGGCGGTCTCCTGTTCCCAGGCGTTCGGCGGTCTCGGCATCCACAGGGGCCAGTCTTTCGCGCAGACCCTCAGCGCCTTCTGTCTCGGCAATCATGCGGACGTCAGCGCGTACGTCTTCCGGAACAGGGGGGATGTTGGACAGGCCTTGCGTCAGGGCCAGCAGGTAAAGCCCCGTGCCCCCCACAAGGATCGCCCGCTTGCCGCTGAGTTCCATTTTGCGGATCGTGGCGCGTGCCTCTTCAAGCCATTCGCCGGTGGAATAGCGCTCTGCTGCATCAACATGACCGAACAAATGATGCTGAACGCCGTCCATCTCTTCCTCCGTAGGACGGGCAGAGATGACCTGCAGGTCCCGGTAGACCTGCATGGAGTCGGCATTGATGACTTCACCGCCCAGACGCTTGGCCACTTCGATGGCGAGGGCCGTCTTGCCGCTGGCTGTCGGGCCGTGAATGAGGATGGCTGGTTTCATGATACTAGACGTAAGGGCTTGTCATGGGAGAGGAAACCCGTGATGAGGCGGGAATGACTGAGAAATTGGAAACCTCGATGATACTTGTTGGCGCGGCCAAGGCCTCTCCGCAAGAGATTGGCGTCATGCTGGCTGCAGCGGCAGGGGCATCTGGCCTTGCAGTTCCCCCGAATATCATGCGCTCGCTTGGCGAGGGGGAGGGCATTGCCGGCGCGGAGATTCCGTTTGAGCCTGTAAGCGCAGAAATAAAAGCCGACATTCTGGCCAATCTGGCCAAGCAGAACGTGGACGCAGCACTCGTGCCGGCAGACAATCGTCGCAAGCGGCTTCTGATCTCGGATATGGATTCCACCATTATTGGGCAGGAATGCCTCGATGAGCTCGCTGACTTTGCAGGCCTGAAGGCGGAAGTCTCTGCCATCACGGAACGGGCCATGCGAGGTGAGCTGGATTTTGAAGGCGCGCTGACAACCCGCGTCGGCATGCTGAAGGGGCTCGCGCTCACGGCGCTGCAACAGGCCTATGAAGCGCGGATCACGCTGAACCCCGGCGCAAAGACGCTGGTGCACACGATGAAAACGCATGGGGCGATGACTGTGCTCGTGTCAGGCGGTTTCACCTTCTTTACGCAGCGGGTAGCAGAGGCTTCCGGTTTCTCTGCCCATCGGGGCAACACGCTGATAGATGATGGCAGCGCGCTGACAGGGGAGGTGGGCTATCCCATTCTTGGGCGGGAGGCGAAACTATCGGCACTGGATGAGTTCGCGTCCAATGCCGGGCTTGAGCGCCAAGATGCGTTGGCGCTGGGCGATGGCGCGAATGATCTTGCCATGATCAAGGCCGCCGGCCTCGGCATTGCCTACAAGGCAAAGCCCATTGTGGCGTCAGAGGCCCATGCCGCGATTGCACACACAGACCTGCGTGCTGCGCTCTTTTTCCAAGGTTACACCGCAAACGAGTTCGTCGAGGAATAGACTGGCCACATTCCGCTCTTGCGAGCCTTGCAAGATCAGGAATTGGTGAGGTCAATCGAGATGAACTGATCGAACCAGCCCGCATCGCCGCGGCGCTTCACGCGCAGCAGCAGGGGCTGGCGCGGCGTGGTCATGGCCTGTTCCACTTTTTCAATCGTGTCCGTCACGGTCGCGACACGTTCGAAATTGACCTCGACCAGTACGTCGCCTCTGCGCAGCTTTCCAAAGGAGCGCCCACGCGCGGAGACTGTGGTAACTACGACGCCTTCGACATCCTTGGGAATGCCATAGCGGCGGCGGACATCATCATCCAGGCTGGAAAGCTCCGCGCCAAGATCGTTTGAGCTAGCAGGGGCGTCCAGAGCTGCATTGGCCCCTGCGGGCGTTTCTTCGTCTTCCAGCTCCCCCAGCGTGACATTGACCGTGCGGGCCTTGCCATCGCGCACCAGCGATACCGGCACCGTCTTGCCGATGGCGGTTTCATTGATCAGGCGGGTCAGCTCACGCACGCTGGTTACCGGTTTGCCGCCGAAGCGCAGCACAAGGTCGCCAACTTCAATATTGGATTTCTCGGCCGGCCCATCGTCGGTGATGCGGGTGATGATAACGCCGCCCTTGCCAGTCGCTTTGTAGGCTTTGACCAGGTTTTCATCCGCATCCTGTACATTGACACCCAGCCAGGCACGGCGCACGCGGCCTTCCTTGATCAACTGGTCTGAAATGCGTTTCACAAGATTGGAGGGCACGGAAAAGCCGATGCCGACAGACCCGCCAGTCGGGGAGATGATCGCCGTGTTCACGCCGACCACTTCGCCGCCCAGATTGAACAGCGGGCCGCCAGAGTTGCCACGGTTGATGGCAGCGTCGGTCTGGATGAAATCATCCGAACGCCCGGCATTCAGGTCCCGGTTGCGGGCAGAAATGATGCCAGCGGACACCGAGCCGCCAAAGCCGAACGGGTTGCCGATGGCGATTACCCAATCCCCAACTTCCGCCTTGTCACTGTCTGCCAGATCGACATGGGGCAGGGGTGTGGAGGATTTAACCTTCAGCACGGCCAGATCGGTATCCCGGTCCCGGCCGACAAGTTCTGCTTTCAGGACACGGCCATCCGCAAAATTGATGTCGATCTCGTCAGCATTCTCGATGACGTGATTATTGGTAATGATGTAGCCGTCAGCCGAAATCACAAAGCCGGAGCCAAGCGAGCCTTCGCGGCGAAAGCCGTCTTCGTCGCGGCCGAAGAACTCATTGAAGCGCTCCATGGGGGAGCCTTCCGGAAAGCTCGGCATCCCTTCCGGGGCAATTGTCTGCGACGTCGAAATATTGACGACAGCTGGCATCAGGCGGCGCGACAGATCGCGAAAACTTTGCGGCTGAACCTTCTGGTCAATACCGTCCACAGCCTCTGAAAGACTCTCCTGCGCAACAACGGGCATCGCCATCGTTGCCGAAGAGATCAGGATAATGGCAGCAAGGGCCGGTATTCGCATGGGCTGCCGAGCCTCCTTTCGAAGCGCGTAATCGAATTGTCGTAACAAACTATGGCGCTTTGCGGGCGTGTTGCAACCGCTTCACAGCCACCGAACTGCAATGACGATAAGGATTGCGCCAATTGCGGCCGAGCCGATGCCCGCAAGAGCGATCTCCCGGCCTGGCATGCGCGTGAGGAAGGCCGCCATCCTGCGCATGAATTCAGGGGCGACCGCGTAGATCGCCCCCTCAATGAAGAACCACATGCCAATCCCGATCAGGATCAGTTTCAGCGTCATGGCCGGTCCGCTCCGGACTTAACCGCCATTCTTGCGGGCGCTATTGATAAACTCATCGCAGATGCCCAGCCCGTCAGGACCCACGACCATGCGGGTGCCCTTCTGGAGGGATTTTTCACACGCAATCAGCGCCCTCTGGAAACGGAAGAACTCCGGATCGCGATTATAGGCCTGAGCATAGATTTCGGTGGATTTGGCATCGCCTTCACCGCGGATCTTTTCTGCCTGTTCACGGGCCTGGGCTTCCAGAACGGTTTTTTCCCGTTCCGCCTGGGCGCGGATCAGACGGGCTCGCTCTTCGCCCTCGGCGCGGATGCGCTGCGCTTCCTGCTTACGGGCCGTCTGCATCCGGCTATAGACGCCATCAGCCACTTCATGCGGCAGGTCTGCCTGACGGATGCGAACATCAATGATGTCGATGCCGTCATCGACCAGTCCGGCATTCACCTTCTCGCGAATTCGATCCATCAGCTGGGCACGTTGACCGGAGATGATCTCCGGCACTCGAACGTCACCAAGCTCTTCACGGATCGTGGAGGTGGTAATCCGCATCAGCTGGGCACTGGCAGCTTTTTCTGTCCGGAAGCGCTGATAGAATTTCAGTGGGTCCTTGATCCGCCAGCGGACAAAGGCATCCACCGTCAGGCGGCGTTGGTCCGAGGCCAGAACCTCAATGTTTTCGATATCGAGACCAAGGTTCTTCTTGTCGAGAATCTCGACCTGCTGAATTACCGGGATCTTGAGGTAAAGACCGGCTTCATCTGTGCCGGGTGCGTTGCGGACCTCTTTCGGTTCGCCGACCTGAAGGACAAGAGCCTGCTGATCCTGGCGGACAACATAGAAGGAGTTCACGGCAACCAGGATCACGATCCCGGCAATTACAAGCGTTAGCCATCCGAATGCACGCATCAGTTCTGCCCTCCGCGATTGCTGGATTGAACGGAGTCGAGCGGAAGATACGGAACTGCACCGGACTCACTGTCCAGGATCAGCTTGTCTGACCGCTCAAGTACACGTTCCATGGTTTCGAGATACATGCGTTCCCGCGTCACGCGCGGTGCCTTGCGATACTCTTCATAGATCTGCTCAAAGCGAGAGGCTTCACCTTGCGCATCGGCGACGATCTGGTCGCGATAGCCTTCAGCTTCCTGCAACAGGCGCTGCGCCGTACCGCGAGCTTGAGGCACCACTTCATTGGCGTACTGGGTCGCCTGGTTGATGTTCGTTTCGGCGTCCTGTTCCGCCACGTTCACATCGTTGAAAGCCTCGATCACCTGTTGCGGTGGGTCGGATTTGTCGATCTGAACGTTCAGGATGTCGATGCCGGCATTGTAGAAGTTCAGCAGGCTCTGGGTCTGCTCTTTCACTTCCTGTTGCACGACGTCACGCTCAGTCGTGATCACGTTTTGCAGCAGCGACTTGCCGACCACTTCGCGCATCACGGATTCAGAGACCATCTCGACTGCCTCGCGCGGGTCCTTGACGTTCAGAATGTAGTTCTGCGGCGCGTCGGATTTCACTTTCCAGAAGACTGAGAACTGAATGTCGACGATGTTTTCGTCCTGCGTCAGCATCAGGCTTTCTTCCATGGTCTGTCCAATGCGGGTTTCTTCCCGGCGTTCGGTATTGACCAATTGGTGCTCCTCAAACGGGGCAGGCAGGTGGAAATGCAGGCCGGGCCCGAAATTCGTCTGCCACTTGCCGAAGCGGAAGACTGAGGCCTGCTGGCCCGGGTCTACCATCACCACGCTAGTGGAAAGCCAGGCGAGCAGTGCGATGCCGGCAATGACGAGGAAGCCGAGCGGGCCGAAATTGGCTCCGCCTCCGCCTCCGCCGCCACGTCGGCGACCGCCGCCTCCGCCACGCTTGCGGAAGCGCTCCTGCATGCGGCGCATCTGTTCTTCCAGATCCTTGCCGCCCCCATTGCCAGAGCCACCAGGACGGTTCCAGGGGGAGCCGCCATCCTTGCCGCCTCCGCCATTCTCTCCGTCCCCGCCGCCCCATGGGCCGCTGGATTTAGTTTTATCATCCCAGGGCATGTGCCCTCCCTGTGTTACTTTGGATGGGTTCTATATAGGTGCTTTGATGATAAGTGCATGCCTGTTCATGGGCATCAAGAGCTATGGGGTCGCAGAAGGTGTTTGGATCTAAGGAAAAAGCCCGCCGGAAACTGGCTGATAAGGTCGCGGAAAGCCTGGGTCAGCCGGCCTGGCTGGAATCGGTTTCAGTGGACGCGGAGGGCCGGACCATTCTGGTTATTCTGGCAGACCCGGCATCCCCTGAAGCGGCCGAGGCCCGGCGTATCGAGGCAGAGGGCAAGGCGGAACTGGTCTCCGGGGTGAAATCCGTCACCACGGTCCTGACAGCTGAGCGCGCGAGTACGCCTCCGCCTGCAGGTGACAAGGAGATCGGCCTGACCCCTGCGCCCAAACGTGTGCGCAAGGGTGCGCGGCTGTCCGATGAGGCCATGCAGCAGGGCGCGCCTGCTGCTAATGCTGCAAAAAGCTCCATTCCCGGTATTTCCCGCATTCTTGTCGTGGCCAGTGCCAAGGGCGGGGTGGGCAAGTCCACCGTTTCGGTCAATTTGGCGGCTGCGATGGCCAAGGTGGGGATGAAAGTGGGGCTGATGGATGCTGACATTTATGGCCCCTCCATCCCGACCATGCTGGGCACCCAAGACGCAGAGCCCGAAACAAATCCCGAAACGGGGCGTCTCCAGCCGGTCGAGGCGCACGGGCTGAAGACGCTCTCCATCGGTTATCTGTCAGACCCCGATGCCCCAATGATCTGGCGCGGTCCGATTGTGATGTCGGCAATCACGCAGATGCTGAATGATGCCGATTGGGGTACGCCGGAAGACCCGCTTGACGTGTTGATCATTGATACCCCGCCAGGCACAGGCGATGCGCAGCTGACCATCGCGCAAAAAGTGCCGGTCACCGCCGCTCTGATCGTGACTACGCCGCAGGAAGTCGCTCTAGCAGATGTCCGCCGCGGCGCCGCCATGTTCACAAAGACGGCCGTTCCGGTTCTGGGCCTGGTTGAGACCATGAGCTGGTTTGAAGACCCCGCTGGCAACCGCCACTATCTGATGGGGCAGGGCGGCGGCGCAGCAACTGCGTCCGCGCTGGGCCTGCCATTGCTGGCTCAGATGCCTATGTTGCAAGCCATTCGCGAAGGTGGGGACGCGGGCAAGCCTGCGTCGCTCGTGGATGACACGGCAGGCAAGCTGTTTCACGAACTCGCCCGCCGTGTTGCTGTAGAGCTGGACACGCTGGTTTCAAAGCCAGCCCCCGAAATCGTGTTCGAGGACTGACCGTTTAAGTCAGGTCAGGCGTTGAAGTTCAGCTTCAGGCCTGGCTCCGGCCAGCGGCATTTCACGAGATGTCCGGTGCTGGAAAGGGTGAGATAGGCATCGCGCATATCCGCCCCGCCAAATGCGATATTGGTCACGACCAGGTCCGGGAAAGCGGTGTGGCTGTGCTCGCCCTCCGGCGTAATCGTCGTGATACCGCCATTGAAGATGGTGGCAACGCAGACATTGCCTGCTGCCGTCATGGCAAGGCTGTCAAAATATTGCAGGCCCGGCATGGTCGCGACGACCCGTCCGCCATTGAAGGGGGAGGCGGGGGTGATGACGCCAGGGCTTTCCAGATCAAAAGCCCACATCCGCCCGGTCAGGGTGTCTGCCATGTAAACTGTCTGCTCATCAGGCGAGAGGCCGACGCCATTTGGACTGGTATAGTGAAAGTCCAGCTCCTTGGCTTCTGACGCGCCTTTGGCCAGGTAGAACAGACCCCCCATATCCCGGTGACGGTCATAGGTCTTTCCATGGTCCGTGAAGTAGAGATTACCCTCCTTGTCGAACACCAGATCATTCGGGCCTTTCAGTGGGTGGCCCTCAACGGTGTCGAGCACGCGCTCCACCTTGCCGGTTGAAAGATCGACCCGTTCGATCCGGCCGCCATCATAATCCTCCGGACAATTGCCGGGGATCAGCAGGCCGTCCATCTCATGATAAATGAAGCCGCCATTGTTGCAGATCCAGAGGGCCCCATCGGGGCCGATGGCCAGGCCGTTCGGGCCGCCGCCTGGCGTTGCAATCACTTCCTTCTTGTCGTCGCCCCAGCAGCGGGTGATGCATTTCTTCTCGATCTCGACAACGATGATGCTGCCGTCTTCCATGACGACAGGACCTTCGGGAAAGCGCAGACCGCTCGCGACAATGTCATATTCCATGATGGGGGGCTCCTCCTGATATTTTTCAGAAGGCTAGGCCTCACGGCAGAAAGCGGCAATGCGTGTCCTAACGTGAAGCGTAGGCGTGCACGCGGTCCATCTGGCGGATCGTGAAGGCAAAGTCGTCGCCATCACCGGCTTCGAAACGCTCAGCGGATGTTTCTTCCCACTCACCGGGATCGAGCGGCGGGAAATGGGCGTCGCCTTCAGGCTCTGCCTCGACATCGGTCAGGTAGAGCCTGTCTGCCAGCGGCAAGCCCAGCCGGTAAATGGCTTCGCCGCCAATCAGAAAAACCTTGTCGGCTCCCTCGCGGGTCGCAACCGCGCGGGCAGAATTCACCGCTGCCGGAAAGCTGGAATATACCCGCGCGCCATCAGCCGCATACGCCCAGTCACGCGTCATCACGATGTTCTCTCGGCCTTTCAGCGGCTTGAAGGGCAGGCTTTCCCATGTCTTGCGGCCCATCAGGATCGGGCAGCCGAGCGTGACTTTCTTGAAAAAAGCGAGATCTGATTTGAGGCGCCAGGGCAGTTGGCCTTGTGAGCCGATAACACCATTCTGCGCGCGCGCAGCAATCAGGCAAAGCTTCACGGAACGGGGCATATAACTTCCAGTCTTCTTGCGTCGTCAGTGAAGAAGGGTATGCATTCCCTTCAACTTTGTTCCGGACATGCTGAGCCGGGTTTCGCGGTTTATTGCAACCGGTGTGCAACATTTCTACCGTCAAAAAAGACAGTCTTGTCAGGGGAACACGTGATGGGCCAACTGGTGAACATTCTGACCAACGGGAACCCCGGACAGTTCCCGCTCGCCTTTATTGCGTTGGCTTTGACCTTCACGGCCATCTGGATGCTGCAGGGACGCGGATGGGCGCTGGTCTATGTCGCACTGATCCCGTTCCTGAACTGGTCGTTCGGAGTCATTCCGGAATTTCAAGTGGTCGAGCCGACAGGACACGGCATGTTTGGCAGCGGTGTCTCACTACATCCCATGACCATGGTCACAGGAATGGTTTTTGTCGTGCGGGATTTCGTCCAGCGAGAGATGGGCCACCGCGTCCTTCTGGTCATGGCGATGGCCGTAGCATGGTCGTTCTATTATGCGTGGCCGGTCATTGCGCTGGCCAGCGGCGTCGCCTTTGCGATTTCCGAGGGTGTGGACTGGCTGCTCTTTACCTTCTCGAAATACCGCCTGTCCACGCGTATCCTTCTGTCCAGCGCGCTTGCCGCGCCGGTCGATACGACCGTCTTCCTCTATGGCGCTGATCTGGCCAAGCAGATTGAGCTTGGCGCCGCGCCGGGCAATTCGTTGCACTTCTGGAACTGGATCGTGTTCGTCATCGGCAAGATGGTCGGCGCGGTGATCGTCTCCGCCATTATCCGGCGGCGCGAGGATCTGGGGCTGACGAATCCGGCAGACGCCTAACGTCTGCCCATCCGGTCACATCCTTATTGTTTACTCCCATTTGTGTGATCATCTGATCAATCATCAGAGGAGGCATCAGTATGGCAGACGGCAAAAAGGATTATACCGCGATCACGAGTGCCATAAGTGAGGGCATTTCGGGGCTTCGGGGGACTGGCGCGAAAGAGACGCTGAACCAGTTCAACACCATGGCCAAGGCCGCCCTTGCGGACGGTGCACTGGACAGCAAGACCAAGGAACTCATCGCGCTTGCCATAGGTGTTGCAAAACAGTGCGATGGCTGCATCGGCTTCCATACAAAGGCCTTGAAGCGCCTCGGCGCAAGCGATGAGGAAGTTGCCGAAACACTCGCCATGACGGTTTATATGGGCGGTGGTCCGTCCTTGATGTATGCGGGGGATGCTTGGTCGGCCTGGTTGGCGCTGAAAGACAGCTAGGCGCGCGGTCAGACCGCAACGGGGGCCTTGATATGGGCATGGGGCTCATAGCCTTCGACCGTGAAGTCTTCATACTCCCAGCCGAACAGGTCTGTCTTTTCCGGGTTCATCACCATGCGAGGCAGGGGGCGCGGCTCCCGGCTGAGCTGCAGCTCAGCCTGCTCGACATGGTTCAGATAGAGATGCGCATCGCCGAATGTGTGCACGAACTCGCCCGGCTCCAGCCCGGTCGCGCGGGCCATCATCATGGTCAGCAGGGCATAGGAGGCAATGTTGAACGGCACGCCGAGGAAGATGTCAGCTGAACGCTGGTAAAGCTGGCAGTTCAGCTTGCCGTCCATGACATTGAACTGGAACAGGCAGTGGCACGGCGGCAGCGCCATCTCATTCACATCTGCCGGGTTCCAGGCAGAGACGACCAGACGGCGGGAATTCGGATTGGTGCGGATCTCGTCAAGCACCCACTGGATCTGGTCAATCACACGGCCATCTGGCGCGGCCCAGCTGCGCCATTGCTTGCCATAGACGGGACCAAGATCACCATTCTCGTCGGCCCATTCATCCCAGATCGAGACCTTGTTGTCCTTCAGGTATTTGATGTTGGTGTCGCCCTTCAGGAACCAGAGCAGTTCGATGATGATCGAGCGCAGGTGGAGCTTCTTGGTCGTCACCATGGGGAAGCCGTCTGCCAGGTCAAACCGCATCTGGCGGCCGAACACGGCACGGGTTCCCGTCCCGGTCCTGTCAGACCGTTCGTGACCGTTCTCAAGGATGTCTCTCAGGAGATCCAGATATTGCTTCATGTCGGCCTCGGTCAGGGAACTGATTCTATGCACCAGAATATCACGAAAGCCCGCTTATGGGGCAAGTGAGACAGCTGGAACTGGTCAAACATGGTAAACAGGGCATTGCATCCGGCAAGCCATTTCGCCTGTGCGTATGAAGTCTGCAGAAAGCCATCTGACGGACAATCAGGCCCGGGGCTTATACCGGCAGGGGCTTGAAAAGCGTGACAAAATCAACCGGACATCTGGTCAGGCGGTTTGCCGGGAATGCGGACGGAAATCTCGCCCTGCTCGGGGCATTTCTAATGATCGCCATCATGTCTGTCGTTGGCCTGGCCATCGATTTCGAGTTCACCATCCGACAGAAAGAACGCGTCCAGCATTCAGTGGACTCTGCCGTGCTGGCCGGGGCGCTTTCCCGTCAGCGGGGGGAGGCGGATGATCTCGTTATCGCGGATGTCCGGAAATACGCCGCCAGCCTCATCGAAACGGCAGGCGGCGGGCTCAGCTGTACGCCGCTCGTCGTTACCTTTGATGAGGTGAGTGAAGACATTCACGGTCGCACAGTCTGCACGCAGCCCACCTTCATTTCTCAGATCATGGGACAGGACGATATGTCGTTCAGCGTCTCATCCACCTCCACCTTTTCTGTCGGCAAGGTGGATGTTGCCTTTGTCTTCGACGTGTCAGGATCAATGAATAGCGACAACCGGCTGAGCCTCCTCAAATCCGCGGCCGAGGTCGCGTTTGATGAGTTGCTGCCGGATGACGAGGTACGCGACGGCACAGTGCGCCTTGGCATCGTTACCTACAATAATGCCGTGAATGCGGGCTCATATTTCAATGCCGTCACCCGCAGCGTGACCATCCCGGCGGATACGTCCAACAGCAATGGGTTCAGCAATTACAATAATTACAATGGCGCGCGAATGTACGACCAAGCGACCGGCAAGCGCTTCATGTATTACGAAACCGGCACCTGTCTGGAATACTATCCGTCAAATTGCGATCAAAATGGCGACTATGACTGGGATGTCGCTCGCTGGTATTGGGAAAATTCCTCCGCTACCGACACGTGCGTCTATGAACGCACCGGCACCTATGCTGACAGCGATGTGCCGCCCGGTGTGTCTGCCTGGATTGGCGCAGGTAATCCGCGATGGAATTTCTACGATAGCGATCGTGACAAGTATCGCGGGGAGAACGAAATCGAGAATGGAGGTGCAAATGGCTCCACCGGGGCGCTCGATTTCTATTACGCCCAGTGCCGCAATACCGGTCCGGTGCCCCTCACCGAGAACAAGGACGCCCTGAAAGCCCATGTGCAAAGCATGACAGCAAACGGTGGCACAGCCGGACATTTGGGTGTTGCCTGGGGTTGGTATCTCATTTCGCCCAACTGGGCCTCCGTCTGGCCCGTCGACTCCAAGCCCTGGAAGTATGACGAAGTGAATGCCACCAAAGTGGTTATTCTGATGACGGATGGTGACTTCA
This sequence comes from Hyphomonas beringensis, assembly GCF_000682755.1. GTDB lineage: Bacteria > Pseudomonadota > Alphaproteobacteria > Caulobacterales > Hyphomonadaceae > Hyphomonas > Hyphomonas beringensis. Next base: position 19,406 of record NZ_AWFF01000024.1, on the reverse strand, counting down.
ACGCAAACCACCCGACCGCGGGCAAGAGCTCTTTCCGGCAGGCCATGGATTTGTGCGATGCGATGAAGGCTGAGCCCTACAATGTCGAGATTTATACAGTCGGCTTTCAGGTGCCGAGTTATGTACAGACAACCTCCGACGGGCGTACCATCCTGCAATACTGCGCCAGCAGCGCCTCCTACGCATTTGATGCGTCGAATGGGGATGAGCTGAAGGATGTCTACAAGAAGATCGCCCAGTCGATCTCGGATTTGCGGATCAAGAACTAGTCATCGACAGAGGCTTTACCGTCTTCAACGCGTACTTTCTGTGCGCGGTCTCCAAAGGCTTCAAACAGGAAGGCCTCCGTGCCGGTCAGCCAGGCCTGACCGCCAAGCGCGGTTAACTCGTCGAACAGGGCGGCGCGGCGGTTTGCATCAAGATGCGCCGCTGCCTCATCCAGCAAGAGAAGGGGAGACGGGCCTTCCCCGCCGGCTCGCAGGGCTGAAGCGCTTGCCAGGATCAGGCCGATCAACAGCGCTTTCTGTTGCCCTGTGGAGGCGTCCTTTGCCGGCGCGCCGGTCGGGCGGTGGATGACGGCCAAATCCGTTCGGTGCGGACCATCAATCGTTCGGCCAGCGGCAATATCGCGTCGCCGCGTGGTGCGGAAAGTTTCAGTCAGGCTTTCAAAGATGCTCTTGAAATCATCGCCGCGTATTGCAGCGATTTCCGCGCTACCTTCCAATGAGAGGTCGGCCTTGGGGAAATGGCCTTCGGGCCGTGTCTCGATCGCGGCCTGCAGGGCTTCCAGCACATAGGCGCGGTTGATTGCCATCTCCGCGCCAGCTTCGGCCATGCGGGCCTCGATGGCATCGGCCCAGGCTGGGTCTACATGGCCGCGCTCCAGCAGGGCATTGCGCTCACGCATCGCCTTCTCGTAGCGGCTGGCGGCGGTGCCATGTGTCGGCATGTGAGACATCACCTGACGATCAAAGAAGCGTCGCCGGTCTGAAGCGCTACCGCGAAACACACCGTCCATGGACGGCGTCAGCCAGACGATGCGGATAAGTTCCGCCAGATCAGAGGCTGTGGCCGGCGCGCCATCAATCCGCACATTGCGTTTGGCGCTGGGGCCACTGTCGAGCCCCACGCCAATTTTCTGCTCACTGAGCATCGTGGCGGATACCGCCCAGCCGCCTGGCGCATCCTTGCGCGTCATTTCCTGCAGGGTGGCAGAGCGCAGGCCGCGGCCCGGGCCAAGCTGGCTGACGGCTTCCAGAAGATTGGTCTTGCCCGCGCCATTTGCGCCATACATGCAGACATGGCGCCCATCCAGCGGCAGGGCCAGCGACGCATAATTGCGGAAATTCGTCAGGGTCAGCCGGGTTAGCGCAGTCATCTTTTCAGCGGGCTGTCCCGCAGGTCATTATACCCGCAGCGGCATCAGCACATAGCGCGCGCTGTCATCCGACGGGTCGAGCACCAGGGCAGGGGAGGCGGGATCATTGAACATGAACTCCACATCCACCGCTTCGATCTGTCCAGCAATATCCAGCAGGTATTTTGCATTGAAGCCGATTTCCATCGGGTCTGCTGCATACTCTGCTTCAAGCTCTTCATTACCGGCGCCGGTTTCGGCGTGGTTTACGGCCAGTACCAGCTTGCCCTCGGACAGAGATAGCTTCACAGAGCGCGACCGCTCTGCCGAAACCGTGGACACGCGGTCCACAGCCGCTTCGAAGGATTTGTTGTCCAGCGTCAGCTTCTTGTCATTCCCTTTCGGGATCACGCGGCCATAGTCCGGGAAGGAGCCATCGATCAGTTTCGAGGTCAGCACCGCGCGGCCAGCGCGTACGACGATCTTGGTGTCAGACACTTCGATCTCCACGTCGCCGTCGACAGTGTCGACCAGGCGGCGGGCTTCTGCGACGGCCTTGCGTGGAACGATTACGCCTTCCAGGTCTTCGGATCCTGCCGGGGCTGGCACTTCCGCCAGCGCCAGACGGTGACCGTCTGTGGCAACTGTGCGCAGCACAGCGTCGCCTTCATCTGTCTTGGCGCCGTGCAGATAGACACCGTTCAGATAGTAACGGGTCTCTTCGGTGGAGATCGCAAAGCGCGTCTTGTCGATCAGCCGGGCAAAATCCTTGGCGTCGAGAGAGAATTTCGTCGCGCCATCATCAGAGTTCATCGTCTGGAAGTCGTCAGCGGGCAGCGTTGGCAGTTCGAAATTGGAGCGTCCGGCCGTGATCTGCAGACGCGAGCTGGAAGGCTGAACCTCAAGCACGACCTCAGAGCCCGCGGGCAGCTTGCGCACCACGTCGAACAGCGTACCGGCCGGTGCCGTCACCGCGCCTTCGCGCTCCACGGAGGCATCGGCGCTATCGACCGCTTCAATGTCGAGATCCGTCGCAGTCAGCTTCAGTTCGCCATTGCCCGCTTCGAGCAAGACGTTGGAGAGGATCGGGATCGTGTTCCGGCGCTCCACCACATTCTGCACATGAGAGAGTGCGTTCAGCAGGTCGCCACGTTCAATCGTCAGTTTCATCGTCCGTTCCGTTCATCGGGGGACACCCGAAAAGGTGCCCGGAATTCTTCATCAGTCGGCTGCTCCCGCCCGGAAAAGGTGGTCCCGGAGTGGAATCAGCCCGCTCTCCTAGGAGAGCGGGCCGAGCACACTTACTCAAAGAGTCAAAAAAGCCAAGCGCTGATAGTGATTTCGGCTGGCTTTCTCGAAATCGCCTAGTTCATGCCAGCGGCCTGAAGCTCCAGGATCATCTCATTGACCTGCTTCACATGTGCCGCGAGTTCACGATCTTCCTGCAGGGCATCGGTCACCTTGCGGTGGGCGTACAGGATGGTCGTGTGGTCGCGTTTGCCGAAGCTGCGGCCGATCTGGGGGAAGGACTTCCCGGTCAATTCGCGGCAGAGATACATGGCGATCTGGCGCGGATAGACCACATTGCGGGCCTTGCTGGGGCTTTCGATGTCCGTTTTCGAAATGTCGAATACTTTCATCGCAGCTTTTTTGACCAGTTCAATGGAGGGCTGGCGCACATCGCCTTCAGTCCGGCGGATGATCTTGCGCACCATGTCCATGGTCGGTGTGCGGGCCCCGAAGGATGCCTCGGTGTAGAGGTTCCAGATGGCGCCCGTCATCTCACGGGCCTGGCCGCGAATGCCGGCATTGAACTCGGAAATCATCTCGTCGGTTACGATGAAGTCCGGATGACCGGCCTGAATGTGGTCGGCCAGACGGCGCATGATTTCATGACGCATGCTGGCGTCAGGTGCCCCAACTTCAACAGTTGTCGCGCCTTTCAACTCACTGACCATGCGCGGGCTGAACCCGGTCACATCACCGGGGGCCTTGTCGCCTGCGAGGATGACGTGGCCACCATTCGCCGTAACTTCGCGAATGTTCTGGAACAGCTCATTCTCGGTGCCCGGCTTGCCGCTGATACGATGCAGGTCATCGATCATCAGGATGCTGGCTGCACGCAGGCGTTTCTTCAGCTGGCTCGTATCCTTCACCTTCACGCCATCGGTGTAGGAGGAGAGGAATTCCTCCGCTGTCAGATAGACGATGTGACAGTCGGCATCATTGCGCTCCGCCTCAGCCTTCAGGGCGTGCAGCAGGTGTGTCTTGCCGGTGCCCTGCAGACCATAGAACAAGGTTGTCAGTGTGCCAACAGGAAGGCCGGCCGCAATACGGCGAGCCATCTCGAAGGCCAGTTCGTTTGCCTCGCCCGTGACAAGCGTGTCGAACGTCATCAGAGGCGCGCCTGTAGGGGCGGCTTTCTGTTCTGCAGGGGCCGCCTGTTCCTTAGGCTCCTGCGCGGGAACTGCTGCTTCCCATGGGTCTTTCACAATTTCCAGCAGGTCCTGCGGCGCAGAGCGCCAGCAGACGAGCCGGATCGCCCGGCGCGCATGATCATGCTCGCGCCAGATGCGCTGGATCGCGTGGCGATGGGCGCCATTCACGCGATCAAAGGAGAGAGGGTCACGTGCCGCGATGACCATCTCGCCATCCACTTCCGCCACAAGACGCAGATCATCAATCCAGCGGTCATAGTCCGCTGCGTTGAGAATGGTCGCCAGGTGTGCCTTGACGGTCAGCCAGATTTCCTGGCCAGGCTTATTGCGCGCCTTGTCAGAAGTGTTGAACTCTACGCCAGTTTTTGAATCAAAGAGTCTGTTCCCGTCCATGCCGAGCCCCATTTTCTAGTTATCGTTACACTCTGTCCAACTGGCACACAGCCTCTCTAACCAGATGAGAATCTGGCCCCGCGATACTCCGTGTAGAGAGAGCTTTTCGTTGGTGTATTCAAAGTACCGAACAGGGATTTTTCTGACAAGTGCAACTTTTTTTTGACAGCGGGTTTTGGCTGCTTGACTCTTATTACCCCGCGTCAAATCGCAATCAAATCAGTCGCTTGGGCAGTGGAATTTTTTTGTGAGTGAGTCGTTCGACACTTTTGTTCGCAACTGTTCTGTCAACAGGGGAAAGCCGCAATAGGCTGTGAAATTCGCCTCGAAATCGTTACTGTCTGGGCGCCTAAAATTAAGTCAGTACATTCCTGCAGGGCTGGGATGTCGAGACGCTTCAATTTCGCATTTCCACCTTTGATAATCCGTGAGTCTGTAGGTCCTGAATAGGCAGGATACAGAAATTTGTAGGGGATTTCACGCAAGAAAAAACCCGCCGGGCGACCGGCGGGTTTTTCAAGATCGGGTCCGGTTTATCCGGTGATCAGCTCATTGCCTTTACGCGGGCAGACAGGCGAGACACCTTACGAGCCGATGTGTTCTTGTGCATGACGCCTTTGGTGACAGCACGCATCAGTTCGGGTTGTGCGTTGCGCAGGGCATCCTGTGCAGCAGACTTGTCGCCAGATGCGATCGCTTCCTCAACGTTGCGAACGAAAGTACGCACGCGCGAGCGGCGGGCTTTGTTCACTTCGGTGCGGCGCGCAATCTTGCGGACCATTTTCTTGGCAGAACGGGTATTAGCCATATTAAACTCCTGTGGTCCGAAGGCTTCCCTTCAGACTGAAGGCGCGGAAATACATAAAGGGCGGGTTGGCGTCAACAGCGCATATGGGGGCAAAGGCAGGAAAATGCAGGCCTGACTGCACTCTTTTCGCCTTTAAGCGCCCCTACTTGTCCTTAAAGTGCGCCGAGCGCTTTTCAATATAGGCGGCCATGCCTTCTTTCTGGTCATCTGTAGAGAACAGGGACTGGAACAGGCGGCGTTCGAACTGGATACCCTGGCTGAGCGGGGTTTCGTAGGCGATATTGACCGCTTCCTTGATCATCAGCGCTGAGGCCAGTGGCATGGAGGCGATGGTGCGTGCCAGTTCGCGGGCCGCCTCCAGCAGGTCATCTGCTGGCACAACGCGGCTGACCAGGCCGCACATCTCGGCCTCTTTGGCTTCCATCATGCGGCCGGTCAGGCACAATTCCATGGTTTTTGACTTGCCGATCACGCGGGCCAGGCGTTGTGTGCCGCCTGCGCCGGGGATCACGCCCAGGCGCACTTCCGGCTGTCCGAAGCGGGCCGTGTCTGCTGCCAGGATGATGTCGCACATCAGGGCCAGTTCGCATCCGCCGCCAATGGCATAGCCGGATACAGCTGCTATAACGGGTTTGCGCATGCGGGCCGCACGCTCCCAGTTCCGGCTGATGAAGTCTTCATAATAGGATTCCGGGAAAGTCTTGTCCTGGATCTCCTTGATGTCTGCCCCGCCGGAGAAAGCCTTTTTGCCGCCGGTCAGGATGATGCAGCCGATTTCCTCGTCGGCTTCAAACCGGTCGAGGGCATTGCTCAGTTCATTCATCATCTCTTCGCAGAGGGCGTTCAGGCTCTCTGGGCGGTTGAGGGTGATGAGGGCAACGCCCGCATCTTCGTCGACCTCAGTGAGGAGTGTTTTGTAAGCCATAAAAGAAATTCCTGCTGATCACGGTGTGGCGCTGACCTTCAATGTGTCGCGGCCTGTATAGTCCGGTTCAATCTACGCCCGGTGCCCAATCCGGGGGAAACTGTAGTGGGCATTAGCATTTGAGGCGCCTCTCTGACGCGAAGGCGGGCCATATACCGCAAAGATGACATACCTGTCATCTGGTTCGAGTCACCTGACTGGCAAGTCCATACTTTCACGTATTGGCTCTTTGCGTTCGGACTGCCTATATCCCGTGCATGACAGATGATGCTTCCAGCCCTCAGGATCCCGAACGCAATCGCCTGACGGGCCGTATCGCCCGCACAGCGAAAGTCGGGGCCAATCTCTCCGGCGCAGGCCTGACGTTCGCAGCGCAATCGCTGTTCGGCGGGGACAAGGGGGATGAAAGGATCGCGCGGGCGCTTGCCGCCGCGCTGGGCAAGTCCAAGGGGCCCTTGATGAAGGTCGCCCAGATGGTCTCCACCATCCCGGATTTCCTGCCTCCGGAATATGCCGCCGAGCTGAGCCAGCTGCAGGCAGAGGCCCCGGCCATGGGCTGGCCCTTCGTCAAACGCCGCATGCGGGCAGAGCTGGGGGCCGGTTGGCAGGAGAGCTTTGCCGACTTTGAAAAGGAGGCTGCCCATGCCGCCTCGCTCGGCCAGGTGCATATGGCGACGATGCATGATGGCCGCCGTGTGGCGTGCAAGCTGCAATATCCCGACATGGCCAGCGCTGTGGAATCCGATGTCGGCCAGCTGAAAACCGTGCTCGGCCTGTTCAAGCGCATGGATGGCTCTATCGACCCGACCGCCATGGTCGACGAGATTACAGACCGCCTGCGCGAAGAACTCGATTATGCGCGGGAAGCCAAACATATGGCTCTTTATGAGCTTATGCTGAGGCAGCATGATTTTGTCACCGTGCCAGACCCCGTGCTGGACCTCTCTACAGATCGCCTCCTCACCATGACCTGGATGGACGGCCAGCGCCTCACCGCGTTTGAGGATGCGCCCCAGGAAACCCGCAACCGCATCGCCGAAATGCTGTTCTGGACCTGGTGGGGGCCATTCAACTCCCACGCCGTGATCCATGGCGACCCGCATCTCGGCAATTATCAGGTGACAGGGGAGGGGACCGGCCTGAACCTGCTGGACTTTGGCTGTATCCGTGTCTTCCCGCCGGAATTCGTCAGCGGCGTGGTGGATCTCTACCGTGCGCTCTCAAACGATGATTTCGACGCGACATTTGCCGCCTATGAGAAATGGGGCTTTGAGGGCCTGTCCAAGGAGTTGGTCGAAGTTCTCAATATCTGGGCGCGCTTCATCTATGGCCCGCTGCTGGATGACCGCGTGCGCTCGGTCGCCGATGGCGTGACGGCAGGCGAGTATGGTCGCCGGGAAGCGTTTGAGGTTCGCCGCCTGTTGAAGGAGAAGGGCCCGGTCAAGGTGCCGCGCGAATTCGTCTTCATGGACCGCGCCGCAATCGGCCTCGGCGCAGCCTATCTGCGGCTGGGGGCAGAGCTGAACTTCTACAAGCTGTTCAATGAAAGCCTTGAAGGCTTTGATATCGACAAAGTTGCTGCCCGTCAGGCCGAGGCAACGGAGGCGGTCGGGCTCCAGTCTGCGCATAAATAAAAGGGCCAGCCTCTGGTCTTTGCATCGCCTCGGCGCTAATCCGCTTTGCATGAGTGACGATCTTACCAAAAACCAGACGGATGATCTGCCTGCCGGCTATTCAACCTTGCCATGGCATCGCGGTTTTGGCCGCCAGATTGGCCCCCTGTTTGAAAAGCGTGACGAGAACGGCCTGCTGCGGCGTGCCTTCCGCGTGGAAGAACACCACACAAATGGCATGATGAACGCCCATGGCGGCATGCTGATGACGTTCGCGGACATGGCCTGGGGCGCGGCCGTCGAGAATGATGAGGACACCTGGTGGGTCACGGTCCGCCTGATGTGTGACTTTCTATCCGGCGCGCCGCTTGGCAGCTTTGTTGAGGGACACGGCACCATTGTCGGTCGTCAGGAGGATGTCTTCACGGTCGAGGGCCGCATCTATACCGGGGAAAAGTTGCTGATGCGCGGCACAGGCATCTTCAAGGTGATCGAGCGCCGGGAAGGCCAGGAAAAGCCTTTCATCCGGCCTGACAAGGGCGCCTGACCCGGCCGTGCCGGTTGACTTTCCCGGCCGTGCTCAGTATCCGCCACCGCAATGAACACGATGCTGCACCACCATCATCATCACGCGTGACGCGCCGACGAGGCGCGAACCGGTCCGGCTGCGCCTTCTTCACAGTGTTCATTCTCCAGAACCAGAAAAGATGAGGCGAGCTGCTCCGGCTTCGGGCTTCTTCGGTGTGTTGTCTTCCCAATACGGCCGTCTCCGTCTATGCGGGGCGCGTCGGCAACCAGGACCTGAAGAGACATGAGTGACAAGGAACCAAAGCCCCTCACCGGTAAGCAACTTGCCCGCAAGCCGCGGGGCTTCCCCGACAAGCGCGAGGCTCTGATCCAGTCTCAGGCGAAACTGGTTGAGACGATCACCGGCGTTTACCGCAAATGGGGCTTCGAGGCGCTGGAGACCGGCGCATTCGAATATGCCGACGCGCTGGGCAAATTCCTGCCCGATGCCGACCGCCCGAATGCCGGTGTCTTCTCGATCCAGGATGATGATGAGCAATGGATGGCGCTGCGCTATGATCTGACCGCGCCGCTCGCCCGTTTCGTGGCAGAGGCGGGTCAGTCGCTCGGCCGTCCGTTCCGCCGCTATGCGGCCGGTCCGGTCTGGCGCAATGAGAAGCCGGGCCCCGGACGGTTCCGCGAATTCTGGCAGTGCGATGCCGATACGATTGGCGCGCCGGGCTATCACGCCGATGCCGAGATGATCGCGATGGGCGCCGAAGCGCTGCGCGCAGTCGGCATGGAGACGGGCGAGTTCGTGATCCGCGTGAACACCCGCCGCCTGCTCAATGGTGTGCTGGACGGGGTAGGGGCCTCCAATCCCGACACCCGCCTCGCCATCCTGCGCGCGCTGGACAAGCTGGACCGCCTCGGCATTGAAGGCGTCGCAGACTTGCTCGGCGAAGGCCGCATGGATGAGAGCGGTGACTATACGAAAGGTGCAGGCCTCGGTGCGGAAGAGGTCAAGCGTGTGCTGGCCTTCGCGCAGGCGGGCGCTGATACCCGTGCCGAGACCCTCGCCAACCTCACCAAGGCCACCGGCGATACAGAAGAAGGCAAGGCCGGGCTGGTTGAGCTGGAAGCCATCGCCAAGGCCCTCGAAGCGCTCGGCGCTCCAGAGGGCGATGTCGTGATCGATCCGTCGGTTGTGCGCGGCCTCGAATATTATACCGGCCCGGTCTATGAGGCAGAGCTGCTACGCGAAGTGACCGGCGATGATGGCAAGACCTATCGCATCGGTTCTATTGGCGGCGGCGGGCGCTATGATGATCTCGTCGCCCGCTTTACGGGCCAGAGCGTTCCGGCCACCGGCTTCTCCATCGGCATTTCGCGGCTTGCTGCGGCGCTGGCGATCATGGACGAGACACCGAAGCTGGATGGTCCGGTCGTCGTGCTCAGCCTGGACCGGGACAACCCGTCCGTTGCGCTTTCCACGGCTGCGGAACTGCGTGCTGCAGGTCTGCGCGCGGAGGCCTATATGGGCGGCGCGAACAATATGGGTAAGCAGATGAAATATGCCGACCGCCGCGGCTCCCCAGCCGTTGTCATGGTCGGCGAGGACGAGATCGCCAAGGGTACGGTCACGATCAAGGATCTTGAAATGGGCGCGCTGAAGGCAAAGGCCATCAAGTCCAATGAGGAATACCGCGAGGCCCGCCCCGGCCAGATCGAGGTGCCACGCGGCGAAATGGTCGAAGCTGTGCGCAAGATTGTCGAGGCCCAGGCATGACACAGGATGCGCTGGTAACCGCAGCGCGCGGTGTCTTTGAGGCAACGGGCGCAGAGCGCATTGATCCGGCCTATGTTCTTCCGTCGGATATTCCGCTTGAGCTGTCAGGTGAGGCTGTGCGCGCCCGCCTGTGCGTGTTCTCCGATCATCGCGGTACGGAAATGGTCATGCGGCCAGACCTGACCCTGCCTGTGGCGGGGCAGGAGGCAGAGCGCCGCGCCGCTGGCGGCGATGGCGCAAAAGCCTATACCTATGCCGCGCGCGCTTTCCGCCTTCCGGCCACGGATAATGATCCGATGGAGTTCACTCAGGTCGGTTTCGAATGGTTCGGCCGCGACAGAACACCGGAGGCAGATGCCGAGGCCTTCACGCTGGTGCGCGAAGCCGTGGCCGCCTGTGACGTCACCCCCACGGCGACCGAGATGGGCGACCTTTCCGTATTCCCGGCTTTTGTCGATGCTCTGGGCCTGGCCCGTATCACGACGGATCTGCTGAAACGCGCCTTTCGGCAGGAGGGCGGCGTGGGCGAGTTGCTCGTGGCAGCGCCGCAGGCCGTTGACGCAGACCTGCAGGCCACGCTGGACGCCAATGGCGCCAAGGCCGCAGAGACCGAGTTCCGCAAAGTGCTTGAAGCACGGGGCATTCCCATGATCGGCACGCGCAGCGAGGCAGAGATCATTGCCGGTCTGCGCGGCAAGGCGGCTGTGCATGATGCGGGCGGTGTGCCGGACGCGGCGCGGGCAGCCCTGTCAGACCTAGCGGAAGTAAATTGCCCGGCGGCGCAAGCTGCAGATGTGCTGCAGCAGATTGCTGACAAGCATGGCCTCAGTTCCGTGTCTTCCGTCATCGAGCGGATTGCGCGGCGCATGGAGGCGATCCTGGCCGCCATGCCCTCCATTGCAGACGAGGCCCGGTTCCGCTCCGGCTTCGGGCGTCGCTTCACCTATTATGACGGCTTCGTTTTTGAGACCTTCGGGCAGAACCTCACCTCTCGCCAGCCTCTTGCGTCTGGTGGGCGGTATGATGGCTTGATCGAAGGCCTGTCCCGCTCGCGCGCTTCTGCGTCGGGCATAGGCGGCATGGTCCGCCCGGATCGTATCCTGCGTGCAAAGGGAGAGACGGCATGAGCATCCTGTCACTCGCCATTCCGTCCAAGGGGCGGCTGAAGGAAAAGACGGAAGACTGGTTCCGCGAGCAGGGCTTTCCCATTCGCCAGATCGGTGGGGAGCGCGGCTATCAGGCCGAGATTGACGGGCTGGGGCAGGTCGACATGCGTCTCCTCTCGGCCCGAGAGATCGCGCAGGGCCTGATTGACGGCACGATCCATGCCGGCGTGACGGGCGAAGACCTGCTGCAGGATCTGTCTCCCACGGGCGATGCCGAGTTCCGGATTGCCGAACGCCTCGGCTTTGGCGGCGCGGACGTCATTGTTGCTGTTCCGCAGGCCTGGCTGGATGTCGACACGATGTCGGATCTGGAGGCCGCTGGCGCTGCTTTCCGCAAGGCGCATCACCGCCGCCTGCGAGTCGCAACGAAATACATGCGACTCACGCGCCGCTTCTTCGCGGCCAAATCAGTCGGGGAATATCGTCTTGTCGAAAGCGCCGGGGCGACCGAAGCTGCGCCCGCCACAGGCTCTGCGGATGTAATCGTCGATATCACGTCAACAGGGGCAACCCTTAGGGCCAACGGCCTGAAAGTGTTGTCGGACGGGGTTATTCTGAAAAGCGAGGCCGTTCTTGCAGTGTCCACGCGCGCTGACTGGACCGGCGAAGCGCGCAACTCATTGTCTTTATTGCGCAGTGCAGCAAAGATTCTTGACGAGATTTATTGAAAAACTTGAATTCATAATCTTGACATATCTCTAAACGCGCGGCCATATGACACAGCAAGTTTCTGGGAGGAAACGCTGCAAACGGTGGAAGGCGCGAAAGCTCTAATGAGGCTTTCGCGCCTTTTTTGTTGCACTCAGGGAAATTGGGTAGGCCAAGGCAGTCCGGGACAACGGCTCAGGTGAGGTAGGGGGCGTTTTGAACATCACCCCGGTCCGCCTTGGCTTCACGAATATCAATAAACGATTATCGATAAACGTCAATCATTATTATCGATTTTCGATTAATGTTTTTTAATGAGGGCGATGAGATATCCTGATGTCTCGCCCGGGTCAGTAAAATGCCCTGCCGGAGCAGGCCGATGTGTTGACTCCGAGTCAGGGCCCGGCCATGCGTCTGATTAAATGTAATTCTTGCAGACCCTAGGGAGCCATCATGAGCGATCCGCGCCAGCACATCATGCCAGTCTACCGGCCACCGGAAGAAGTCTTTGAAAAAGGGGAGGGCGTCTGCCTCTTCACTGAGGATGGCACGCGATATCTGGACTTCATCGCCGGCATCGCCGTAAACGCCCTTGGCCATGCCCACCCGGCCATGGTCAAAGCCCTGCGTGATCAGGCTGACAAGCTGTGGCACACATCCAACATGTTCCGCGTGCGCGGAGCCGAAGAGCTGGCCGACAAGATCTGCCGCGACACGTTTGCTGACCGCGTCTTCTTCACGAACTCCGGCACTGAAGCGATCGAATGCGCCATCAAGTCTGCCCGCAAATATCAGTGGGCCAATGGCCATGAAGAGCGGATCGACATCATCACCTTTACGGGCGCCTTCCACGGCCGCTCGCTGGGCGCGATCAATGCTGGCGGCAATCCGAAATACCTTGAAGGCTTCGGCCCGGCCCTGCCTGGCTTCGTGCACCTCGAATGGGGAGACATGGCCGCTCTTGAAGACGCCATCGCCCGCCCAACCGCTGCCGCTGTCCTGATTGAGCCGGTGCAAGGCGAAGGCGGCGTGCGCGCCCTACCTGAGGAAGACCTGAAACGCTTCCGTGAGCTGTGCGACGAGCATGGCGTGCTGCTGATCTATGATGAAGTGCAGTGCGGCATGGGCCGGACCGGCAAACTGTTCGCCCATGAATGGGTCGAAGGGGCCGCGCCGGATATTCTGTGCTCCGCCAAAGGTATCGGCGGCGGTTTCCCGTTTGGCGCCTGCCTGACGACTGAAGCCTGCGGTGAGCATATGCAGCCCGGCAGCCACGGCTCTACCTATGGCGGCAACCCGCTGGCTATGGCGGTGGGCAATGTGGTCTGGGACATCATCTCCGATGAGGATTTCCTGGCTGAAGTGCGCCGCGTGTCCGGCACGCTGGCCCAGGGCCTGAAAAGCATTGCCGATAGCCATCCTGACAAGGTGGAAGGCGTCACCGGCAAGGGTCTTTTGACCGGCCTGAAGATGAAGGGCGAACCGAAAAGCCTGCAGGGCATCTGCCGCGACAAGAACCTTCTGGTCGGTGTGGCGGGTAACAATGTGCTGCGCTTGGCGCCGCCGCTGGTCATCAATGACGAGAATGTCCGCGAAGCGACGGGCATCATCGATGCGGCGCTCAGCGAATGGGACGTCTAAGCCCCGGCCTGCTGCTGGCCGGTCTCTTCCTGGCAGGGTGCGCCCAGACGGCGCCCCTGTCACACACGGCCACACTTACTCAGCCGGATATGCGTCCCGACACGCTCGCCGATGCGGAGGAGTTGTGCGCCCTCGTACGCACCGACTACGCTTTCTATGAATCCCGCCGCAACATCTGGGAGGCGGCCTGCGCAGACCTTCCGGAAAAGGTCGGGCCCGTCATGAACCAGGCAGAGCAGTTGCAGGTTCTGGAGACATTGCTAGACGCGCTCCATGATCCGCATGCGAGCTTTGGAACGAATTCCGGAATATCGCCGCGCCTTGTTCCTTCGGGGGCAGACTATTGGCTGACAGGTAATCAGGTCGTGGCCGTCCGCCAAGGCAGCGCAGCCGCGCAAGCTGGGCTGAAAGTTGGCGACCGAGTGATCGCCATCAATGGCCGCCCGCTGGACGAGGCCATGGAAACGCGGCTTCAGCCGAAAGGCGTTGCCTATGACGCGGCCCAGAAAGCCTGGGCGCTGAACGCGGCCGCTGCCGGTTACCGGAACGAACCGCGGTCTGTCACGGTTGCTCGCATGGGTGGGCCGGACACGCTCTCGCTTGAGAATTATAGTGTGGCCGAGCCGCAGGAACTTGTAACAGCAGACATGCTGCCAGGCCGGATCGGCTATATCCGCCTCAACAATTCCCTAGGAGAGGACGCGACCGTCGCGGCCTTTGACGCCGCGATGGACCAGCTGAAAGGCGCGCGGGCCTGGATTCTCGATTTGCGCGACACGCCCGGCGGCGGCAATACCGACGTCGCCGAACCGATCCTCGGCCACTTCCTGGGTGAGACGACGGGCTATCAACGTGTCCTGCCTATGGATGAACCCGCCTGGGTGAAGCAGGCCTCGCCGCATGGTGGCTGGAAGGCTGAAGGCACGGTTGTCGTTCTGGTCGGCCGTTGGACGGGCAGTATGGGTGAGGGGCTGGCCATCGGCTTTGACGGGGCCCGCCGGGGCGACGTCTTCGGAAGTGACATGGCCCGCCTTGCAGGCGGCGTGGAAGAATACACACTTAGCCATACGGGCTTTCCCATTCGTCTGCCTGCCTACAGTCTCGCCCATGTCTATGGCACACCGCGCCATGAATGGACGCCGCCGCATCAGGTGACGGCAGACAATGGCGACGGACCAGACCTTGCCCTTCAGGCCGCGCTGGCCTGGCTGGGCGAGTTCAGCATGTAGTTTGAGCCCGGAGCCATTGGCGCCGCCCGGGTCAGGCGTCGCCATGATCCGCGTCACGTATGGTCTTGCGGCCGGTCACCATGGCGCGGGCGAGATTTTCCCTGTGGGCAAGGCTGGAGGCAACCACACCGGCCAAGTGCAGGCCCACAAGAGCTAGCGTGATGTAGATGAAGGTCTTGTGCACGCCTTCGAGCAGGTCCTCGCTGCCGGACTCTTCGCGCCCCCCATGCTCCTCTTCCTCGCTAAAGGCTGATGCGAGGGGGGCGAAGGTTTGTTCTGTCACGATGCCTGCAAGTGGGCCCGCATTGTCCTCAACCGCATAGAGTGCGAGACCGCTGGACGTGGTAACGAGCAGGCTGAACAGAAGGGCGACCACCATGGCGCCGCCTGCCGGATTGTGTCCGGCATAGTCAGGCACCTTTCCGCTTACCAGGCCGCGCAGATAGCCGAACACGGCGCCCGGCCCGCGTACAAAATCCGTAAACCGCGCATGTCGCGTGCCGACAAGGCCCCAGACAGCGCGGACCAGCACATACGCTGCAACCACATAGCCGGCCCATTTGTGAATGCTGAACAGGTCATCGCCCGCGAAATAGGCGGTAAAAAAGGCAATGACGAGGGTCCAGTGGCCGATTCGCACAAGCGGGTCCCAGACGGTTTGGCGCGAAGATGTTTGGCTCATAGGGTGGGCTCCATATTGCAGGATTGGCATATGGATGAAGGTGCGCAGCCCGCTTGGGCCAGGCTACCCGCCACATGACGCATTCCCATTCCTACAGCTTTGGGCAAGATGGCTTTATGTCAGATGACGTATCCGGCCGCAGGGGCCTTCTCGGCATAGCCGCGCTGTTTGGCGCGATCGCGCTGTTCATTGGCGTGGACCTTCTCACTGATCGCGGGGAGGGGGTTGGTGCAGTGCATCTTGCGGCCGAGATGATCGTGCTGGTCGCGGCCTCCTTTGGCCTCGGCGCGATGCTGTGGCGTCTCGGCCGGTTGCGCCGGGCGCTGGCCGATGCGCGTCAGGATGTCGGCCGCTGGCAGGAAGAGAACCGTGCGCTGGTTCAGGGGTTGGGCCTTGCCATTGCGCGGCAGTTTTCTGCCTGGGGGCTGAGCGATGCGGAATCAGATGTCGGCCTTTTGCTGCTGAAGGGGCTCTCTCTGCAGGAAATCGCCGATCTGAGAGAGACCAGCGAACGCACGGTGCGCGAACAGGCCCGCGCCGTTTACCGCAAAAGCCAGCTGGCCGGACGCAATGCCCTGTCCGCCTATTTCCTGGAAGACCTGCTGCCCGGAACAGGCGCCTGATAATCAGACAGTTTGGATCGTGTCTCACTCTATTGCCCATCCCGCGTGCAGACAGGGCGGCGTCAAGTTGAGCGGGGCTTTCGCGTTGCGGCAGATTCGATAGGGTGCCCGCCATGACCCAATTACGTGCCGCCTGTATTCAGATGCGTTCCGGTGTGGAACTCGCGCCGAACATTGCCCATGCCAGCCAGCTGATCCGTGAGGCAGCCGGGCAGGGGGCCAGGTTCATCGCGACGCCGGAAATGACGAACTTGCTGGATATCCGCCCCGGCATGGCGCGCCCGAAACTGATGGCAGAGGCAGATGACCCGACGCTGGCCGCGCTGCGCGCGCTGGCAGAGGAGCTGGACGTCTGGCTGCTGATCGGCTCGCTCGCCGTCACGGTGGAGGGAGAGGACCGCTTCGCCAATCGCTCCATCCTGATCGCGCCGGATGGCAGCATCCGTGCACGGTATGACAAGATCCACATGTTCGACGTCGAAGTCGGCGACGGGCAGAGCTATCGCGAGAGCCGCGCCTATCGGCCGGGAGAGCGCGCTGTTCTGGCCGAGACAGACTTTGCCACGCTGGGCCTCACCATCTGCTACGATGTCCGCTTCCCGCATCTTTATCGAAAGCTCGCTCAGGCGGGCGCCGGTATCCTCACCATCCCCGCTGCGTTCACGCGTGTGACGGGGCAGGCGCACTGGCATGTCCTCATCCAGGCGCGCGCCATAGAAACCGGCAGCTTTGTGATCGCGCCCGCTCAAGGCGGCAAACATGAAGATGGCCGCGAAACCTTCGGCCACTCACTGATCGTCTCACCCTGGGGAGAGGTGCTGGCCGAGAAAGCCGATGACACGCCGGGTATCCTGCTGGCAGACCTCGATCTGGGCGCCATCGCCAAGGCCCGCGCCCGCATCCCATCGCTCGGCAATGATCGGGATATTTTGATTTAGGTCTTCTGTGCTGACCCGGATTGAGTGCGGATAGAATTACTCGCAGCCTATGCCGTCATTGTCGCGATCAAGGTGAGGGCCATAGCCCGGTTCGCCCCGTCGGACCGGGGCGGCGCCTGCCGCGCGCGCTTCTGTGCAGTTTCGGAAGGCGCGGCCAGGTGAGGCGGGAGAGGCCAAAGGCTGCACGCGATCTGCCGGACGTGTGCGTTGCGGCGTGGGGGAGGCAGATGGCGACTTGCGGTGACAATGATAATCGCCGGTCTTGCGGTTCGTGTGACAGCCTTGCGCATTCAAGCCGCCGCCATGGGCCAGGGCTGGTCCCGCATTCAGCAATAGCGCCAACAGGATTGCCGTGTGTGATCTGCGCATCGGTCTTTCCTCCGAAGGCGGAGAATAGCCTGGCCCGCGCAAAGAGCCGTTAAGAATGGCTCTTGAATTTCCCTGTTCTGATTAGCGCCCCAGGCGATGGCGGAATTCTTCATAGCCAAAGTCTGACAGCGTTTCGACAATGCCGTCTTCCCAGCGCACGGCGAGATTGGCCAGTGGCGTGCCGTTGAACGTGTTTGTCTTCACAAAGGAATAGTGCATCTGGTCGGTAAAGATCAGTGTGTCGCCGGGCTTCAGCGGGGCTTCAAAGGAATAGTCGCCGATCACATCACCGGTCATGCAGGTTTTGCCGCCAAGGCGATACGTATGCGCCTTCTGCCCCGGCTGGCCTGCGTCGATGATGTCCGGACGGTAGGGCACTTCCAGAACATCGGGCATGTGGGTGGAGGCGGACGCGTCCAGAATGGCCAAATCCATCTCGTTCCAGTGCAGAGCCAGAACGCTGGCATAGAGTTCGCCCGTATTCACGACCAGGCCCGCGCCGGGCTCCAGAATAACTTCCACACCAAAGCGCGTCTTGAAGGCCTTGGTCGCATTGATCAGCTGGCTGACATCATAACCTTCCTTGTTCAGGAAGTGCCCGCCGCCAAAATTCACGGCATTCACCTGCTCGATATATTGGCCGAACGTCTCCGCCACATGCTGGATCAGGCCGACAGAGCCTTCATGCAGGCTCTCGCACAGGGCATGCACGTGGAAAATGTCGACGCCGGACCAGTCGACCTCATCCAGTTTTGAGGCCACTTCGCCAAACCGGCTGCCCGGCGCGCAGGGATTATAAAGGTCTCCGCCAAGCGTGGCATTGGAATAGCCGGGATTGACGCGCAGGCCCACTTTCGCACCCGCATCGCGGGCAATATCGCCAAAGCGCTTCAGCTGTTCATTGGAGTTGAAATAGATGTGCTGCGCGACATCCGTCAGACGACGCACTTCGTCTTCGGTATAGGCGGGCGAATAGACGTGCACTTCCTTGCCAAAGCTTTCCGCGCCCATGATTGCTTCATGCTCGCCGCTGGCCGTGGTGCCGTCCAGATAGTCCGTCATCATCGGAAACGTCGCTGGCAGCGAGAAGGCCTTGGTCGCCAGCAGGATCTTGCAATCGGCTTCCTCCCGCACACGCTGAGCCGTCTCCAGATTCTTCCGCAGGCGGGACACATCCAGCACAAAGCAGGGCGTGGGGATATGGTCAGGCAGGGGCGGCGGGGTCATAAGGATCAGTCCTTTAAGTGTCAGGCCTTGATAGGCCGATCAGGCGGCGGGGCGTCCACCGGACGTGGGCGGCCATTATCGTCAACGGCCACCATGGTGAAGCGGGCTTCGGTCACTTTGTCCCGCTGGGATGACAAGGCACGCCGCGCCCATGTTTCTATACGAATGATGATAGAGCTGCGGCCCACTTTTTCAACTTCGGTGTATACGCACAGCGTGTCGCCGATATGGACCGGTTGCTTGAAGATGATCTCGTTGGCTGCGACCGTTACGGTGCGGCCATTGCAGCGTTCATTGGCGCGCACGGCGGCGGCAAGGTCCATCTGCGACATCACCCAGCCACCGAAAATGTCTCCGGCCGCATTCGCATCGGCCGGCATGGCCAGCGTCCGCAGGGTCAGTTCCATTCCGGGCGGCGTATTTGTTTCTGTCATGATGATCCTGTTTCCAACAGCACGGGGCTTGCGCAGAGACTTCCTTGTTGGTCTGGGCATGGTCGCAGACATTGTACAGCATCTTCGCCACCGGCTCTCCATCCTTGGTGGCCAGCAGGATTTTGCAATCGGCTTCCTCCCGCACGCGCTGAGCCGTCTCCAGATTTCTCCGGGGACGTGCAACGTCGAGGACGCAGCAGAGGGGTGAGTATCGGATTGGTCATGCGTCTGTCAAAGCCCGAATATGTGATGCGCCGAGGAAAGAACGAACAGTACCATGAAGGTGAGCCCAAGAAGAATCCACGGGAGAATTATTGCAAACAGCGCAATTCCCGCATTGCGAACCGCCTTCTTTCTCTCGCTGGGGCTGAGTGTTGGGTCCACTACGTCTCCACCGCAAACAGGTCTTCCTGGTCGCCGCCATCCACATCGATGATGTGCCAGGGCAGGCCGCGCTTTGCGATATCTTCCAGGAAGGGCTTGGCCGGGAATTGTTCGACATTGAACACGCCGTGTCCGGACCATTCACCGCGGAAGAACATCGCCGCACCGGAGACCGGTGGTACGCCCGTCGTATAGGAAACGGCCTGCGCAGAGACTTCCTTGTTGGTCTGGGCAT
>NZ_AWFF01000023.1 GCF_000682755.1 Hyphomonas beringensis | reverse complement strand
TGTGAGCAGACCTGAAGTATGGCTTGGGGCGCTATCAGACGGATTGGGGGTCGTCGGCAGGTATACAGAAAGTGGTCTGAGCCCAAGCGCGTCAGGATATTTTTCGCGATGGATGCCTGCCTTCGCAGGCATCTGCGGGGGAGAGGGTGGGGCTTTGTCCGCCGAAGTTTGGTCCTGCCGCTCTGGACCCCGGCCTGCGCCGGGGTGAGC
>NZ_AWFF01000022.1 GCF_000682755.1 Hyphomonas beringensis | reverse complement strand
TGAGGCGTAGGGCAGGGGCGTTTAGCCTTGGTAAATGAGCCAGAACCCGTTTCGCTATTTCAAAACATGACCCGAGATTATCCAACTTGCGGTGATGCTGTATGTCCGTTCCCCGCTGTCACTACGCAACGTCGAAGACCTGCTTCACGAGCGAGGGATCGACATTTGCCAGGAGACTGGCCAACACCTGAACAATCGCGCCGAAAACTCACACT
>NZ_AWFF01000021.1 GCF_000682755.1 Hyphomonas beringensis | reverse complement strand
AGACTTCGTCCAGGTGCCACTGCCATTGCGGCGATTGTCTCACTCTTTCCGAACGACGTTTCCGTATTTTGTGAGCGAAGTGCGTGCCGAAGCGGTCCACCCAATGCCGGACAGTTTCATGGCAGATGTCGATGCCTCGCTGATGCAGCAGGTCTTCGACATTCCGTAATGACAGAGGAAACCGGACATACATCATGACCGCGAGTTGGATGATTT
>NZ_AWFF01000020.1 GCF_000682755.1 Hyphomonas beringensis | reverse complement strand
AAATTATTGAAATATTAGTTAGACTTAGTTTTATAGAATTATATTTTAATAAAGATTATTTAGAAATACTAAATCAAACATTTATAGATCAAATATCTAGTCAAACAACAATTTATACTGAAAAAAAAGAAATAATAGAAAATAATATTAAAATTACTAAATATCTCAATTTCATTGAAGTTGAAAATGATAAAAGAAAAAAAGGACTAAATAAATTCATG
>NZ_AWFF01000019.1 GCF_000682755.1 Hyphomonas beringensis | reverse complement strand
ATAGACTTTAGTCATAATACTTTCTTTTAAAATTTCTCTAGTCAATTTTACTTTTTGTAAATTACTATATTCAATATTTAAATAACCAAAATCATTTAGTTCTTTATTTACTTTTTCAACAACATCAGAATAGAGATCATTAGGACTATCAAACTGATTTGCAGGAGATAAATTAGTAGCTGTAGCTAAATCAAATTCTTTAATTAAACCTGCAACATGTTGGATA
>NZ_AWFF01000018.1 GCF_000682755.1 Hyphomonas beringensis | reverse complement strand
ATATTCATAGGTAAATTAGTAGATCCTATTTTATGATTAACATTTTTATTAAATTTAAATTCATCTACTAAAACCTTTTTAGGTTTTATTTCTTTATATATTTTTTCTTCTTTTTTTATAATTTTAAATGAAAAGATTAACTGAGAAATAGGTATTTCTCAATAATTTTCTTCATATTTAACTAATCAGAAACCAATAATTATATCTTTTAATTCATTGAAATCTGATAT
>NZ_AWFF01000017.1 GCF_000682755.1 Hyphomonas beringensis | reverse complement strand
TAACACGTTCAGGCTCAATCCTCCTATCTGAACCCCTGATGAGTTTGGCCTGCCCTTAGGGGCGTTAAAGGTCTGTACGGATTGAATGACATGCCTAACGGGATGGTGGGTGCGCAAGGCGCGCCCGTAAATACCTGAAACATATCGATGCGCATGCCCTGTCTCTTTTTCGAGATGGGGCATGTCCACAAACACGAGTCTAATGAGGTTGATGATGACGCGGGCAAATTTG
>NZ_AWFF01000016.1 GCF_000682755.1 Hyphomonas beringensis | reverse complement strand
AACTCGGGATAAGGTTTCCGCATTGAAATTCCTCAAGAAAGCAATGAAGCGGTATGGTAATCCGCATGTCGTGGTGACGGATAGATGCCCGTCCTATCGGGCCGCCATGAAAGTTATTGGGAACGAAGGCCGCCAAGAAACAGGGCGTCATCTCAATAACCGCGCCGAAAACTCACACTTGCCAATCCGACGAAGAGAACGCGCCATGTCCCGTTTCCGGCGCATGCGAAGTTT
>NZ_AWFF01000015.1 GCF_000682755.1 Hyphomonas beringensis | reverse complement strand
CGTGTGAGCAGACCTGAAGTATGGCTTGGGGACGTATCAGACGGATTGGGTTGGGGGCGGAGAGATGTCCTCTCACATCCCCGGCAGGTGCCTGCGCAGGCATTGGCGGGGGAAAGGGTGGGGCTTTCTCCGCCGAAGCTTCGGTCCTGCCGCCCTGGACCCCGGCCTTCGCCGGGGTGAGCGGAAGAGTGGCGCGTCCAATTCTGTGTCATCCCGGAATTTGCATCAGCAAATATC
>NZ_AWFF01000014.1 GCF_000682755.1 Hyphomonas beringensis | reverse complement strand
CCCTCTGGCAGTGGCAAGCTCAGCGTCTCTCCCGTCGGCACGCCGAAAACATGCAGATACAGCGCGCCTGCGCCCTGCGTCGCGCCGATGGCGAGGCCATCAACCTCCCGCTCCGGCAACTGCACAGGCCGCGTATCCTGGATGCCTTCTCCTGCCACGCTCAGCCAGGCGCCCACAGCCTCAAGCCGGTCCGCCTGCCCCGGCGGAATGATCGTGTCGCCCCGCGGGCCCACATTCAA
>NZ_AWFF01000013.1 GCF_000682755.1 Hyphomonas beringensis | reverse complement strand
TTCCTGAAGAGACTTTGCGAAAGGCCGCCCCCAAAAGGGCGGCCTTTTTGCTGTCCGCTAGTTAAGTTTGATTTCAGCGCCTTTGGGGCCGCCGTCTTCCACTCCAACGCCAAAGCTTTCCAGAAAGCGGCAGACCATCATGTAATAGCCGATCAACAGAACCAGTTCTTCGAGCAGCGCCGGGCCGAAATGTTTCAGGGCTGGTTTCAGCGCGCCATCAGAGGGGTGCGGATGTGAAACCAGATGATCGGTGAAAGAAACGGCGAGTTTCTGCTCATGCGTCAGTAAGTCTGACTGGGGCTCCAGCCTCAGGGCTTCAAACAGCTCATCCGACATGTCGAGTTTGCGCCCGATAGCTTCATGCTGCGTCGTTTCATATTTTGCGTGTGAGAGATATCCAACTCTGAGAATCACGCACTCGCGCGTGACCGGATCCAGCTTGCCGTGTTGCAGGAAGGCAGTGCCCAAGCCGACAAAGGGCTTCACGAGGTGTGGGGCATGCCCAAGCATTCGGAAAATATTGAGCGGAGCGAGGCGTTCGGTGAATCTGTTCAACTCCTCCGGCAGGCTGTCGGGATCAGGGTAGGGGATTCTGGACACAGTTTTTCTCCATAGGCTGAAGGTGTAGTCTTGCGACATGACGGCAATTGAGGCAAACCCCTCTCTCCTGAAGGGGTATAGCTCAGTTGGTAGAGCGTCGGTCTCCAAAACCGAAAGTCGCGGGTTCGAGTCCTGCTGCCCCTGCCAGGCGCTTCTCTGTGGATTTCACATACCGAAAAGAGTTTGATGCGGCTTTCCTGATCCCGCAATGTAACGGCGTGGAATATATGGGATGATCAAGCCTCATGACGCGACAGATAGATGAAAGCCCCTGGTGGAAAGGTGCGGTGATCTACCAGATCTATCCGCGATCCTATCAAGATACGAATGGGGATGGGGTCGGAGATCTGCCGGGAATCGCGCAGCGGCTGGACTATATTGCGTCCCTGGGTGTCGACGGCATCTGGATCTCGCCCTTCTTCACCTCTCCCATGAGGGATTTCGGCTATGACGTGGCAGATTATTGCGATGTGGACCCGCTTTTTGGGGACCTGCAGGCTTTCGACGTGCTCCTTCAAAAGGCGCACGGATTGGGCCTGAAGGTCATCATTGATCAGGTCTATGCGCACACATCCGATGATCATGCCTGGTTTGAGAACAGTCGGCAGAGCAGGCAGAGCGAGTATTCAGACTGGTATGTCTGGAAAGATCCCAAGCCTGACGGAACACCACCAACAAATTGGCAATCCGTATTCGGTGGCGCCGGATGGACGTGGGATGCGCGACGCCAGCAATATTACATGCACAATTTTCTGGCCTCACAGCCGCAGCTGAACCTGCATAATCCGGCAGTTCAGGAGGCGTTGCTGAAGGTCGCACGGTTCTGGCTCGATAGGGGCGTCGATGGCTTCCGGTTGGACGCGATCAACTTCTCCATGTTCGACCCTGAGTTCAGGGATAACCCTGCGCGCAAACCGACTGGCGTCGTGACGCGTCCGTTTGATCTGCAGCTGCACGTACATAATCAGTCTCATCCAGACATTCCGAAATTTCTGGAGCGCCTGCGTGCAGTGATGAACGAGTATGGGGCGATCTTTTCCGTGGCAGAGGTCGCCGGGCCGCGTCCGCTTGAGGAGATGCGGGCCTTTACCGAAGGCGATTCCCGGCTCAGTTCAGCTTACAATTTTGACTTCCTGTATGCGCGAGATCTGACCGTGGCGCGGGTTCGCAAGGCGCAAGAGGCCTGGATGGGCGCATCCGGGGAAGGCTGGCCATCTTGGGCCTTTTCCAATCATGATGCGCCGCGGTGTGTGACCCGTTGGGCAAATGGTGCGGATCGTCATCGCTTTGCCAAGCTGACCAATACGCTGTTGCTCTGCTTGCGGGGCAATCCAATCCTGTATCAGGGTGAAGAGTTGGGGCTTGCTCAGGCGGAGATTCCTTTTGAGCGGCTTCAAGATCCGGAGGCGATCGCCAACTGGCCGCTGACCCTCGGCAGGGATGGCGCACGGACGCCCATGCCATGGCAAAACAAGGCGCTGTCGCTGGGCTTCTCAACGGCAGAGCCGTGGCTGCCTTTTGGTGTTGATCACGCCGAAGATGCCGTGGACGCCCAGGATGCTGATGATGCTTCCGTGCTGAACTTTACGCGGCAGATGATCCGTCTGAGACATGAAGTGCCTGCCTTGAAGACAGGGCTATTGCGCTTTCGGGACACTGCAGAACCGCTTCTCAGCTTTGAAAGATTTTGTGACGGTCGGATTCTGCGTTGCGTGTTCAATCTGGGCATCGAAGATGTCGCCTTGCCGCCTGAGGAGGTCGATGGCGTGCAGAAGGTGCTGGTCTCTTCAGGATATGATTGCGCGCATGTTGGCACCCTGCCGGGGCATAGTTTCTTTATTGCCGAGGTCTCTTAGGCCAAGCCGCAGGATTCACGAACGATCAACTCTGTGGGCAGGCGCTCCGAGCGCATCGGTCCTGTCTCGTTCGAGGAAAGCAGCTTGGACACCATGATACGGCCCGCTTTCGCCATATCCTGCGAAATCGTAGTGAGCGAGGGATAGCTGTAGGCAGAGAGTTGTAGATTGTCATAGCCGACAATCGACACATCTTCCGGAACCTTCACCCCGGCCCGCAGCAGGCTGCGTACTGCACCGAGTGCAATCAGGTCACTTGCGGCAAAAATACCGTCAAACTCGATGCCCTGTTCCAGCAGCGTGTTGACGGACGCTTCAGCGGATTCGATCTCATAGGAAGCGGGAACTGTAAGGGCGGGGTCCAGATCTATGTCCGCCTGCCGGTGCGCGTTGATATAGCCTTCATATCGCTGCAGGATTTCTGGGGCGGCCGTGTCGCCGAGAAACACAATGCGCTTGCGCCCCAGATTGAGCTGGTGAGTCGTTGCGCGCAGGCCGCCGCGCACATTGTCAGACCCTATGGAGCAGTATCTTTGCCCAGGCATATCCGCGCCCCAGACAATGAAACGATTTTCAGTGAGAGCCAGCTGATTAAAGCGCTCGTGCAGGAAACTCTGGCCGAGGAAGATCACACCGTCCGCGCGGTTTGCCGTCATGAGTGAGACGAGGTCGTCGTGGTTCTTGTAGGGCAGGTGAGAGACGAGGATGTCGCAGCCAGCATGACGCGCCGCCTCGCTAATGCCTGCCAGGAGTTCCTGAAAAAAGGGGTTGGAGACTTCGGAGTGACGCCCGGGTGGCGTTGGAATAACGACGGCAATCGTGGCTGCCGCGCCTGAGAGAATCGCCGGCATTGAAGGGCGGAAATTGTAATTTTGCTCCCGCGCAATCTTCCAGACGCGTCTTTTTGTTTCATCATTGACCGCTGGGCTATTGTTAAGTGCCCTGGAAACAGTGGCGATTGAGACACCAGCAATTGCGGCCAGGTCTTCCAATCTTGTTCTTGTGCTGGACATGATAGGGTTCCTCCGAGTATTACCCCTGAAACAACGTTGTCACAAACTTGGCGCGCAAGTCTAGCTTCAAGTGTCGTGAGAGCGCAAAATTTACATGAGGACCACCTCGGGGAGGCATGCGCGTTGAAGAGATGATGGAACTTTCCATAAAGACCCCGTGTGTACTGGTCTGGAAGCGAGCGTCTGGACAGAATCTGAAATGATACAGGTGCTGCCCCTTGGTTGGAGCGCACCTTGCCGATTAGAATCGGTATGAAGTGGAGAATGCCTAATGGCGAAATTCATACCCGTTGATCCCTTTGACATTGTCATCTTTGGGGGAACCGGAGACCTTTCACGCAGAAAGCTTTTGCCTGCGCTGTACCACCGCTGGCTGGATGGCCAGATTCCTGCGTCGAGCTGCGTTGTGGGAACCGCGCGGAGTGAAATGACCAGCGACGAGTATCGTGCGATGGCCAAGGAGGCGTGTAAGACCGCTTCCGGCGATAGCTGGGATGCAAAGGAATGGGTTAAGTTTGAGAAGCTTATCCATTACGTCTCAATTGATGCGACCGCTGAAGATGCAGATTGGGAAACGCTGAAATCCCATCTGACCGAAGACTCTGAACGTCCTTGCGTATTCTACCTGGCTACGTCTCCGCGCCTATATGTTGATATTTGCGAAGCCCTTGGAAGCGTCGGTTTGTCGGGTGGAAACACCCGCGTCGTGCTGGAAAAACCGATCGGGACTGATCTGGAATCCGCACGTGCGATCAATGATGGCGTGGGGGCGGTTTTTGCCGAGCGGCAAGTGTTCCGGATCGATCATTATCTCGGCAAAGAAACGGTGCAGAACCTGATGGTCCTGCGGTTTGGCAACATGCTGTTCGAGCCGCTCTGGTCGCGAAATTATATTGACCATGTGCAGATCACGGTCGCCGAGAATCTCGGCCTTGAGGGCCGCGCGGATTACTACGACAAATCCGGCGCGTTGCGGGATATGGTTCAGAACCATCTGCTTCAATTGCTGTGTCTTACGGCTATGGAAGCGCCGAACCACCTGGATGATGATGATGTTCGCACAGAGAAGATAAAGGTTCTGCACGCTCTGGTCCCCATCAAGGGAGATGCAGCAAAGCGTCAGACGGTGCGCGGCCAATACAAGGCCGGCGTACAGGGCGACAAGCCGGTCAAGGGTTATCTCGACGAGCTGTCATCTGAAGATGAAAGCTCAACCGAGACATTCGTGGCCATCAAGGCGCAAATCGATAACTGGCGCTGGGCAGGTGTTCCGTTCTACCTGCGTACCGGCAAGCGTATGGCGCACCGGCATTCGGATATTGTGATCAATTTCAAGCATGTGCCCCACTCTCTATTCGGAGAGGGCAATGACATTGCCAACCGCTTGGTCATTCGCCTGCAGCCTGATGAAGGCATGCGCCTCTTCGTGCAGATCAAGGAGCCTGGCCCGGGTGGGCTGCGCGTGAAATCCCTGCCGCTTAACCTGTCCTACGCAGAGAGCTTCACCGTGCGCTATCCGGATGCTTATGAGCGTCTCCTGATGGATGTCGTACGCGGTAACCTTTCCCTCTTTATGCGGAAGGATGAGGTTGAGGCGGCCTGGACATGGGTCGATGGCTTGATCGAAGCCTGGGACGCTTCCGGCGAGAAGCCTGAAGCCTATGCGGCCGGCACAGATGGTCCGCTCGCAGCGGCGATGATGATGGACCGGGATGGCCGCAAATGGTGGGAAGGTTCATGACCGGCATGAGGCATGAATTCCTTTCCTTCGAGACCCGGGAGGAAGCATCTCGTTATGCGACCGAGTTCATTGCACGTGCCTTGGAAAAGGCGCTGGAGGATGAACCTGTTGCATCCCTGATGGTGTCGGGCGGTTCAACACCTGGCGGTGTCTTCGATAATCTAACGGACGTTGATCTCGCTTGGGAGCGGGTCATGGTTGGCTTGGTGGATGAGCGCTGGGCCGGGCCGGAAACTGATGCCTCTAATGAACGCCTCGTGCGCGAAAGACTGCTGACGGGAAAGTCTGGCGCAGCGGGCTTCCTTCCAATGAAGACCTCGGCTGAAACAGCGGTGCAGGCTGTGCAAAATAGGCATCAGGCCTATCTTCCGCATTGCAGCCCGGTCGATGTGATTCTTCTGGGCATGGGAGAGGATGGACACACGGCGAGCTGGTTTCCGAACTCTGCCGGTCTTGAAGCGGCGATGTCTTACGATACGGATCATGCCGTAGCCGTCATAGATGCAACAGGCTGTCCTGTCGCAGGCGACAATACAGATCGCATGACGCTGACAGGTGCTGCGGTGGGCAAAGCGAAAGCAGCGGTTTTGCTCATTTTTGGTGAGTCCAAGAAAAGCGTGTTCGAAACATCGCTTGAGGCCTCGCCCCAAGACCGACCAATTCGACACGCTGTAGACACATTGGGACCGCGACTGACGGTTATCTGGGCACCATAATGACCACGATGAATCCAAAGATCACAGAGATCACCGAGCGTATTCGTGAGCGTTCAAGAGACTCGCGTCAGGCCTATCTGGAAATGATACGCTCGCGGCGTCCAAAAGGCTTCGCGCGTCAGCGACTTACGGAAAGCAATCTGGCGCACGCGACGGCTGGCTGCGCTGTTATTGAAAAGACTCAGCTGCTCGGTGCAGGCTGGCCCAATATCGGCATCATTACTGCCTATAATGACATGCTGTCAGCACATGCGCCGTATGAGGATTATCCGCGCATTCTTCGTGAAGCAGCGCGTGAGGTGAATGCGGTGGCACAGGTTGCGGGCGGTGTGCCTGCTATGTGCGATGGCGTCACCCAAGGCTTCACGGGGATGGAGCTTTCTCTGTTTTCCCGCGATGTGATCGCTATGGCGTCTGCCATTGGCCTGAGCCATGATGTGTTCGATGCGGCGCTTCATCTTGGTGTGTGCGACAAGATCGTGCCCGGACTGGTTATTGCGGCACTGCGCTTTGGCTGGCTGCCGTCTATTTTCGTTCCGGCCGGTCCAATGCCATCCGGCTTGCCGAACCCCGAAAAGCAGAAGGCCCGGCAGCTCTTCGCTGAAGGCAAGGTTGGTCGTGATGCCTTGCTGAAGGCCGAGTCCGAAAGCTATCACGCGCAGGGCACCTGCACATTCTATGGAACGGCGAACTCTAACCAGATGCTGATGGAAGTCATGGGCTTCCATCTTCCTGGTGCGGCCTTCACCAATCCAGGCACACCTCTACGGGAAGCGCTGACGCGGGCAGCCGCCCAGCGTGCGGCGAAGCTTACGGCGCAAGGTGATGAGTATCTGCCTGCGGGTGAAATGATTGACGAGCGTTCTGTCGTAAACGGCATTGTTGGCCTAATGGCCACAGGCGGCTCAACAAATCACGCGCTGCATCTGCCGGCCATGGCTGCAGCAGCGGGTATCATCCTGACCGTTGAGGACTTTGCCGATATCAGCGCCGTGACGCCTCTGCTCGCGCGTGTTTATCCGAATGGCCCTGCAGATGTGAACCATTTCCACGCGGCCGGCGGCATGGGATTCCTCGTCAGGGAATTGCTGAATGCCGGGCTTCTGGATGGATCGGCCATGGGGGTCGGCGGGCCTATCTCGAAGTATTGCGAGGAACCTTTCCTGAAAGACGGCAAGGTTGAGTGGCGTCCGGCACCGGAAGAGAGTGGCAATGCGGATATACTCCGCCATGCGTCTGATCCGTTCTCCAAAGACGGTGGGTTGCGGATGATGGCTGGCCCGATTGGTCTTGGCGTCAGCAAAGTGTCTGCCGTGCAGCCTGAAAAACGTGTGCTGGAAGCTCCAGCCATAGTCTTTGATTCTCAGGAGGCGCTGAAAGAGGCGTTCGACGCAGGCAAGCTGAACAGGGATTTTGTGGCTGTTGTCAGATTCCAGGGGCCGAGCGCGAATGGCATGCCGGAACTGCACAGCCTCACTCCGCCACTGGCTGTACTGCAGGACAAGGGCTTCAAGGTTGCTCTGGTTACGGATGGCCGTATGTCTGGCGCAAGTGGCAAAGTGCCGTCCGCAATCCATATGAGCCCGGAAGGCGCACGTGGCGGCCCGATAGCCAAAGTGCGCGATGGAGACGTGATCGTCTTCGACGCGGAGAAGGGCGTTCTGGATATTAAGGTCGACCCGGAAGAATT
Organism: Hyphomonas beringensis; assembly: GCF_000682755.1. Lineage (GTDB taxonomy): Bacteria > Pseudomonadota > Alphaproteobacteria > Caulobacterales > Hyphomonadaceae > Hyphomonas > Hyphomonas beringensis. The sequence goes on along the minus strand of NZ_AWFF01000013.1, from coordinate 109,167 downwards.
CGCTGCGCGTGATGCGGCAGAATACCGGCCTAATGAAAACAATATGGGTCTCGGACGGGAGATGTTCACCTTCTTCCGCGAACTGGCCGGACCTGCAGCCGCAGGGGCAAGCCAGTTCCGTTTCTGGGACAAGGGGGACTGAGTAGTATGGGTGAGCAGATGATTGTTGGTGACGTCGGCGGCACCAATGTTCGTTTTGCTGTTGCATCTAAATGTGACGGCAAGGTCGAGATCGAAAAATTCGTAAAGTTGCCGGGGGACAATTTTGAGGCCTTCGATCGCGCCCTTGCGTCATATATTGAAACGGAAGGTGTGAACGTTCGCCGGGCATGTTTTGCCATGGCTGGACCTGTGAAAAATGAGGAAGTGTTCCTTACCAATCGTCAGTGGCATGTGGCATCTGAACGCCTGAAGGCGATGTTTTCGTTTGACGATGTTCGCCTGATCAATGATTTCACTGCCATGGCGCGATCCGTACCCGAACATGATTCTTCATCGTTCGAGGAAGTGCTGTCAGGCACAGCGTTGCCTGGCTATCCAATGATTGTTGCCGGGCCGGGGACGGGCTTTGGCGTCGCGACTTTGCTGCCGACTGGTCAGGGCACCTGGCGTGTTATGGCAGGCGAGGGTGGCCATATTGCGTTTTCACCCAGAGATGAGCTTGAATTCGACATTGCCAGCATCCTCGTGCGAGAGCAGGGCTATGTGTCGAATGAAATCGTCGCCTCCGGCATGGGCCTGGAGCACGTACACAAGGCCTTCTGCGAGGTCTTCAAGCGTCCGTATGAAGAGATTTGTCCCCAAGCCATGCGTGAGCGCGCAGATGCGGGCGATGAGATGTTCGACAAGCTGATCGCCATGCGCGCTAATGCCGTCATGGGCGCAGTTGGAGATCTTGCCCTCGCCAATGGCGCGCTGGGTGGAATCATCCTTGCCGGCGGCGTGACCGAACGCATCGTAGATTATCTCAAATGTCCGGAAGCCATTTCGCGGTTTCGGGATAGGGGGCCAATGTCGGATTATCTGGCAGATTGTCCCATTCAGCTTATGCACGACCCAGAAGCGCCCCTGATCGGGGCTGCAGCATACTATGCCCAGGAAAGGCTTTCATGACCCAATCCCTTGAGACACTCAAAGCCGCTGCAGGCCGTGCCCCTATTGTACCGGTGCTTGTTGTGCCGGACGTGCAATCTGCCGCACCTCTGGCAGATGCCCTGGTTGAAGGGGGGCTGACCATTGCAGAGGTCACGCTGCGCACGGCTAGCGGCCTCGCTGTGATCGAAGCAATGAAAAAGGCACAGCCCGATTTGATCGTCGGCGCGGGAACCGTCCTGACCGGCGACGATGTTCGCAATTCGATTCAGGCTGGCGCAGATTTCCTTGTCTCTCCGGGGATGAGCCCGAAACTTCTTGAGGCGATTGCAGAATATCGGGACATCACCATTCCCGGCATCGCCACGGCGAGCGAGGCGATGAGCCGGTATGAAGAAGGCTTCAAGATGCTGAAACTCTTTCCGGCCGCGGTTGCGGGCGGAGTCCCGGCACTGAAGGCCCTTAGCGGACCTTTGCCACATCTGAGCTTCATGCCGACAGGCGGGGTGAGCACGGACAATGCGGCAGAGTATCTGGCGCTTCCGAATGTGGTCGCGGTTGGCGGGTCATGGATCGCCACCGAGAAAGACATCGCCGCCTCGGCCTGGTCTGACATTGCAGCCAAGGCAAAGGCGGCGTTGCAAAAGGTTTGATCAGGCGACGGCCTTAGCTTTTGCCAAAGACGCGCTGGAAGATCGTGTCGACATGCTTGAAGTGGTAATCGAGGTCGAACAGGGCCTCGAGTTCATCATCTGACAGGCGTTCGCTAACTTCTGGATCTTTCTTGAGCAGGTCCAGCAATGGGCCTTCTTTTTTCCAGGTCTTCATCGCGTTGCGTTGGACGATGCGATAGCTGTCTTCCCGGCTAACGCCTTTCTCGACCAGCGCGAGCAGGATGCGCTGCGAGTTGTGCAGGCCCCCCATGCTCTCCAGCGTGCTCAGCATGTTTTCCGGATAGACGACAAGATTCTCGATAACCCCACCCAAGCGGTGCAGGGCAAAGTCCAGGTGCACGGTGGCATCCGGGCCGATACCGCGTTCAACAGAGGAGTGGGAAATGTCGCGCTCATGCCAGAGGGCAACGTTTTCTAGGGCCGGCGTAACGGCTGAACGAACGAGACGGGCGAGGCCTGTCAAATTCTCGGTCAGCACCGGGTTCCGCTTGTGCGGCATGGCGGAGGAACCTTTCTGGCCGGCAGAGAAAAACTCCTCTGCTTCCAGAACCTCAGTGCGCTGCAGGTGACGCACTTCTGTCGCGAGGCGTTCAATCGATGAGGCGATTACGCCGAGGGTTGCGAAATACATGGCATGACGGTCGCGCGGGATGACCTGCGTGGAGACAGGTTCAACTTCGAGGCCGAGTTTTTCGGCCACATATTCCTCAATGCGTGGATCAATATTGGCAAACGTACCAACAGCACCGGAGATTGCGCACGTCGCGACTTCCTCGCGTGCGGCGACCAGTCGGGCCCGGCAGCGCTGGAATTCTGCATGGAAGGTTGCGAGTTTCACTCCGAACGTTGTTGGCTCGGCATGAATGCCGTGGCTGCGGCCTATGGTGGGCGTCAGCTTGTGCTCAAAGGCGCGCTTTTCCAGGGCCGCCAAAACGCGGTCGATACCGGTCAGTAGCAGGTCAGCAGCGCGCACCAGCTGAACGTTCAGGCAGGTATCCAGGACGTCTGAAGAGGTCATGCCCTTGTGAAGGAACCGGGCTTCCTCTCCGACATGTTCGGCAACATTGGTCAGGAAGGCGATGACATCATGCTTCACTTCACGCTCGATCTCGTCGATGCGTTCCACTTCGAAAGCGGCACGCTCGCGCACCGCAGCGGAAACACCTTGCGGGATGATGTCGAGCTTCTCCATGCCTTCGGCAGCGAGGGTCTCAATCTCCAGCCAAATGCCAAATCTGGATTCAGGCTCCCAGATGGCAGCCATTTCGGGTCGTGTGTATCTTGGGATCATCTGGAACCTCGATGCTTTCTGTTGCCGCCGTAATAGTATGTGCTGCGCAGAAAACCAGTGGCAGAGCCGAACAAAAGCAGCCTGCTGAATGAACCAGTTCAGACACTCTATGGCTCGCGAGCTATGTGTGGACTATTAGATAGACTGCTCCGAGAGAGCAGGCAGGGGTGATGTACGGGACATATATGGTTGTTCAGAGGAAACTATTGGGGCTGGCAATATTTGCCTGTGCGCTGGCCGGTGTCGCTTTCGCGCAGCAAGCCCGCCCGCCGGCCTGTGTCGCAAAGGTTCTCGTTCCGGAAGTCACGATGGTCATCACCGAGCAGATTTCCGAGATACCGGAGCATATCGAAGTGCGTGTCATTCCGGCTGTCTATGAGACTGTGACAGAGCAGATACTGGTCCGGGATGTCGTTATCGATGAAGCTGTTTCCGCCCCTGTAAGTGAAACTGTGACAGAGAGAATCGAGATTACGCCTCAACAGACAGAGATTGAGCTTTTCCCCGCCGAGTACGAGACACGCACTGAGCAGATCCTAATAAAGCCGGCGCATGTGACGTGGCAGGTTTCGGACGGCCCATGTGATCTCGAAGGTCACACTCTGAACGCTGAGGAAGCGTCTGTGGTGCAGGAATTGGGCATCTGCCCGGTCATGATGCCTGCAAAGTATCGCACGGAAACGCGAAGAGCCCTCGTGCGGAAGCAGCGCGTGGAAACGAGTCTCACCCCGTCGGTTTACGAAGATATCTCTACAGAGGTCGTGAAAGTGCCATCTGCCGAGGCTGCCGCAGATGTTGACCCACTATACGAGACCATTGTCAGGCAGCGTCTTGTGACGCCGCCAAGGCAGGAAGCTGTGACAGTGCCAGCAGCCTACAAGACAGTTGAAAAGCAGGTTGTGGTTCAGCCGGCGCATATTTCCGAGCAGGAGGTCGTCTGCGACTCGGAAATAACGCCTGAAATCGTCCTGAGTCTGCAGCGTGCTCTGCAGAAGGCGGGATATACTGTCGCGGATGACGGTGTCCTCGGGCAAGACACACTTCGCGCCATGAAGGCCTATCAGCAGCAGAACAGACTGATGCTCGGACGGCTCACGTCTGAAACGCTTGTGTCGCTGGGCGTGCCTCATAACTGACAATGGTAGCGCCCGTTTCGCCACCACAACAGGCAATGTAGAGTTTGGAGGGACATTTGAGTCGCCGTGTTTCTGGTGTCATGTGATAAACGGGCGTGACGGTGCGCCGCAGCAAACTGCCCGTGAACTGGGCATTTACACGAGTTAAACTTGATAGCTGCGATATATTGCGGCTGTCTGTTGCGCCACGAGCGAAACCGTCCTAATCCGGCGCCAGATATGGGCCAACTTTTGGCAGGAGACCACACAGCATGTCAGAGATTGAACGCTTGGCGCTCGATTACTTGCCGGTCATCATTTTCCTGGTGATTGGTGGGGTTATTTCAAGCCTCTTCATCGTTGGATCGACGCTGCTGGCGCCGGCACAGCCAGACCCTGAAAAGAACTCAGCTTATGAGTGTGGTTTCCCCGCCTTTGACGATGCACGGATGAAATTTGATGTGCGCTTCTACCTGGTCGCCATCCTGTTCATCATTTTCGACCTTGAGGTCGCTTTCCTGTTCCCATGGGCGATCAGCCTCGGCACAATCGGACTTGTCGGCTTCTGGTCCATGGTGGTTTTCCTGGGCGTGTTGACCATTGGGTTTATCTACGAATGGCGCCGCGGTGCGCTGGAGTGGGAATAATGGCTGACGATTATAAACCATATGCGCTTGGTGCCTCACGTTCTGGTGTCGAGGGTGGGTTCAAGCCCAGGCCTGATGATCCCTTCTATACAGGGCTGTCGGATCAACTGGCGGACAAAGGCTACTTCACCGCTGCGGCCGACGATCTGATTTCGTGGGCGCGGACAGGCTCGCTAATGTGGATGACCTTTGGTCTGGCCTGTTGTGCTGTTGAAATGATGCATGCCGGTAACCCGCGCTACGACCTTGAACGCTTCGGCATGGCGCCGCGCGGATCACCGCGCCAGTCTGATGTGATGATCGTTGCTGGCACGCTGACCAACAAGATGGCACCGGCGCTGCGTAAGGTTTACGACCAGATGCCGAACCCGCGCTATGTGATCTCCATGGGCAGCTGTGCAAATGGCGGCGGCTATTATCACTATAGCTACAGCGTTGTGCGCGGCTGTGACCGGATTGTTCCGGTCGACATCTACATTCCTGGGTGCCCGCCTACGGCTGAGGCGCTGGTCTACGGTTTCCTTCAGCTTCAGAAGAAAATCCGTCGCGAAGGTTCGATTGAGCGCTAAGGATCCTGTGATGATTGACGCCGAAGCCATAGAATCCCTGAAAGATCTCGGGGCGCATATTTCAGCTCGCCAGCCTGATGCTGTGCGGGCTGCGAATGTTGTTCTGGGGGAGCTGACCATTCTGGCCGAGCGCGATCACGTGCTTAGTCTGCTCCGCTTCCTGCGGGATGATCAGCAGTGTAATTTCGAAACCTTCATTGATGTTTGCGGAGTGGACTACCCGGAGCGCGCGGAGCGTTTTGAAGTTGTTTATCACTTACTGTCCATGCGCATGAATCACAGGGTACGCGTGCGCGTGCAGACAGATGAAGACACTCCGGTTCCAAGTGTTGTGAGCCTTTGGCCCGTTGCTAACTGGTTCGAGCGCGAAGCCTTCGACATGTATGGCATCCAGTTCTCCGATCACCCGGATCTGCGCCGCATTCTGACGGACTATGGCTTTGAGGGCTATCCGCTACGCAAGGACTTCCCGCTGACCGGGCATTACGAAGTTCGCTACGATGATCTCGAGAAGCGCGTGGTCTATGAGCCGGTTGAGCTGGCTCAGGAGTACCGCAACTTTGACTTCCTCTCCCCATGGGAAGGGATGACCAGTCAGATTCCCGGTGACGAGAAGGCCGAGGAGGCCCCTGAATAATGGCCGACACTGCACACATTTCCGAGATTGATGACCGTAAGTTCACATTGAATTTCGGCCCGCAGCACCCGGCTGCGCACGGCGTGCTCCGGATGATTCTGGACCTCGACGGCGAAGTCGTGACCCGGGTGGACAGCCATATTGGCCTGTTGCACCGCGGCACGGAGAAGCTGCTGGAGTACAAGACCTTCCTGCAGGGCATGCCGTACTTTGACCGCTTGGACTATTGCTCACCGATGAACCAGGAGCATGCCTGGTGTCTGGCGATCGAGAAACTGCTGGGCGTCGCCATTCCGCGTCGCGCAAGCCTGATCCGTGTCCTCTATTCAGAGATCGGCCGGATCATGTCCCACTTGCTGAATGTCGGGACGGGCGTGATGGATGTCGGGGCGCTTACGCCAATCACCTGGTGTTTTGAGGAACGCGAAAAACTCTGCGTTTTCTACGAACGCGCATCGGGTAGCCGGATGCATGCTGCTTATTTCCGTCCAGGCGGTGTTCATCAGGATCTTCCGCAGCCCTTGCTGGATGATATCGCCGAGTGGTGCGATGACTTCCCGAAGGTGCTCGACCAGATTGAGAGCCTCGTTACGGAGAACCGCATCTTCAAGCAGCGTATGGTCGATATCGGCGTCGTGGATGAGAAGACTATCATGGATTGGGGCTTCTCTGGTGTGATGGTGCGTGGATCGGGCCTGGCCTGGGATTTGCGCCGCGCGCAACCTTATGAGTGCTATTCAGAACTCGACTTCAAGATTCCGGTAGGCCGCAACGGTGACAATTACGACCGCTATGTTTGCCGCATGGATGAAATGCGTGAGTCCACGAAGATCATGCAGCAATGTATTGAGCTGCTGGCGAAAGAGGGGCCTGGGCCCGTTCTTGTGCCAGGCTCCAAGATGGCTCCGCCACGTCGCGCCGAGATGAAAAACTCGATGGAGGCGCTGATCCATCACTTCAAGCTGTACACAGAAGGTTTCCACGTTCCGGAAGGCGAAACCTATGCCGCCATCGAAGCGCCCAAGGGCGAGTTCGGGGTGTATCTGGTCTCCGACGGCACAAACCGACCGTATCGTGCGAAGATCCGCGCGCCGGGTTATCCGCACCTTCAGGCGATGGACCATCTCTGCAAGGGCCACATGCTGGCAGACGTCTCTGCCGTTCTCGGGTCTCTCGACATCGTGTTCGGGGAGATTGACCGGTGAGTGTTTTGTCTTTCGCTCCACAATTTTTTCATCCGTCATGGGATGAAGCTGAAATGTTTTATGCAGGAAGGATCGAGTAGTGGCACTGCGCCGTTTTGATCTTGAGGCTGGTGGCGACACGTTCGCCTTTAAGCCTGAAACTGAAGAGAAGATTGCTTTCTGGCGGGGTAAGTATCCGGCAGAGAAGCAGCGCTCCGCTGTGATCCCGCTATTGTGGCTGGCACAAAAGGATAATGCAGGCTGGTTGTCAGAGCCGGCGATGCGCGAAGTCGCGGATCGCCTGGAGATGCCGTACATCCGTGTGTATGAGGTCGCGACCTTCTACACGATGTTCCGTCTGCAGCCCGTAGGAAAGTATCACATCCAGCTTTGCGGCACGACGCCGTGCCAGCTTCGTGGTGCAGACCGCCTGAAAGACGTCTGCAAGACTGAAATCGGTAATCCGATGTACGTAACGGATGATGGCCGTCTTTCCTGGGAAGAGGTTGAATGCCTCGGTGCGTGTGTGAATGCGCCAATGGTTCAGATCAATGATGACTATTACGAAGATCTGACGGAAGACTCCCTCCAGGAAATCATAGGCAAGCTCAAAAATGGTGTTGAGGCTCAGGCTGGCCCTCAGGTTGATCGGATCAATAGCGCGCCGGAAGGTGGCACGGCCATTCTGACGGACCCGGCTCTGTTTGATGGCAGCCGCAACGAGGTCTCGCGCCTGCCAAATCTGGCAGAAGACAAAGCCGAGGCCCCTGAGGCATCGTCAGCCGCGAAGCCGGAAGAGGCCGCGCCGACAAACACCAAGCGTGAAGTTCCCAAGGATAGTAACACCGGCAAGACCACTCTCATCTCCAATAAGGAGAAGGAAAATCTGGCTGGCGAGCGCCCGGAAACGGTTGAGGTGACTGCTGAAGAGCAGGACGATCTCAAGCGCATTAAGGGTATCGGTCCGAAGAACGAAGACGCGCTCAATGAACTCGGTGTTTTCACCTTCAAGCAAATCGCTGCCTGGACACCGGAAAATGTTGACTGGGTGGAAGACTATATGAGCTTTCCTGGCCGGATCGAACGTGAAGGCTGGATCGGCCAGGCCAAAACACTGGCCGAAGGCGGCGAAACAGAATTCTCCAAGCGCGTGGATGCGGGCGATGTCCCCTCCAGCCAGGATGATGAGGACTAGGCCATGTTGCAGGACAAGGATCGCATCTTCACAAACCTCTATGGTCTGCACTCGCCAGATCTGGAGTCCGCGAAAAAACGTGGCGCTTGGCATCTGACCAAAGAGATGCTGGATCAGGGGCCGGACTGGATCTGCGACCAGATCAAGGCGTCCGGTCTGCGCGGCCGGGGTGGCGCGGGCTTTCCGACCGGACTGAAGTGGACCTTCATGCCGAAGGAGGTGCGGGAGCGTCCACACTATCTGGTCGTCAATGCCGACGAATCGGAACCCGGCACATGTAAGGACCGCGAAATTATGCGCCACGATCCGCATCTGCTGATCGAGGGCTGCATGGTGGCCAGCCGCGCGATGCGCGCACACAAATGCTATGTTTATATTCGTGGCGAGTACATCAATGAGCGCCACGCGCTCGAAAAGGCCGTCAAGGAAGCCTATGAGGCAAAGCTGATCGGCAAGGACAATGTGAATGGCTGGGATTTCGATCTTTATGTCCATCACGGTGCTGGCGCTTATATCTGCGGTGAAGAGACCGCTCTGCTGGAAAGCCTGGAAGGCAAGAAAGGCCAGCCGCGCCTGAAGCCGCCATTCCCGGCCAATGCCGGTCTCTATGGCTGCCCGACGACGGTGAACAATGTTGAGTCGATTGCGGTTGCGCCGACCATCTTGCGTCGCGGCGCTGAGTGGTTTGCCGGCTTCGGCCGTCCGAACAATGCCGGCACAAAGCTGTTCTGCATTTCCGGCCACGTGAACAAGCCATGCAATGTGGAAGAAGAGATGTCGATCACGTTCCGTGAGCTGATCGACACTCATTGCGGCGGCATTCGCGGCGGCTGGGACAATCTGAAGGCAGTGATCCCGGGCGGATCTTCCGTGCCGATGGTTCCGGCCGAGCAGATCATGGACGCCTATATGGACTTTGACACCCTGCGGGATCTGAAATCAGGTCTCGGCACAGCGGCTGTCATCGTAATGGACAAGGATACAGACCTGATCAAGGCGATCGCCCGCCTTGCTTACTTCTACAAGCATGAGAGCTGCGGTCAGTGTACGCCGTGTCGTGAGGGCACGGGCTGGATGTGGCGCGTCATGGAGCGCATGGTCAAAGGCGAAGCCGAGCATGATGAGATCGAAACACTGCTGGACGTTACCAAGCAGGTGGAAGGTCACACAATCTGTGCTCTGGGCGACGCAGCGGCCTGGCCAATCCAGGGGCTTATCCGTCACTTCCGTCACGAGATCGAAGAACGCATCAATCAATACAGGCTGCCGCGCGCCATGGTGCAGGGCGCAGTCGTGGCAGCGGAGTAAAGGCATATGTCCGATACCTTCAAGCTGAATATCGACGGCAAGGACATTGAGGTCCCGCGTCATTACACGCTGATGCAGGCGTGTGAGGAGGCTGGCGCTGAGATCCCTCGCTTCTGCTATCACGAGCGTCTGTCCGTGGCCGGTAACTGCCGCATGTGCCTTGTGGAATGGGAAGGCGCGCCGAAGCCGATTGCCTCCTGTGCCCAGACGGTTGGCGACATGCGCCCGAACCGGGATGGTTCTGCGCCGAACATCCGCACCAAGGGCGACTATGTCGACAAGGCCCGCAACGGCGTGATGGAATTCCTGCTTATCAACCACCCGCTGGATTGCCCGATCTGCGACCAGGGCGGTGAATGTGACCTGCAGGACCAGGCCATGGCCTATGGCCGTGCCGGCAGCCGCTATGAAGAGAACAAGCGCGCTGTTGAAGACAAGTATATGGGGCCGCTGGTCAAGACGATCATGACGCGTTGTATTCAGTGTACGCGCTGTGTGCGTTTCTCCGCTGAAGTGGCCGGTGTTGAAGAACTTGGCATGATCAGCCGCGGCGAAGGTGCGGAGATCACAACGTATCTTGAAAAGAGTCTGACATCTGAGCTGTCGGGCAATGTCATCGATCTTTGCCCTGTTGGCGCGCTGACCTCCAAGCCCTACGCGTTCAATGCCCGCCCTTGGGAGCTGCGCAAGACATCATCGATCGATGTGATGGACGCCATGGGCGCCTCTATTCGAGTTGATGCAAAGGGTGACGGCGTGATGCGCATCCTGCCGGAGACCAATGAGGAAATTAACGAGGAGTGGCTGTCCGACAAATCCCGCTTTGTGTGGGATGGACTTGCCCGCCAGCGCCTCGACAAGCCTTACATTCGCGAAAATGGCCGCCTGCGCGCCGCCACTTGGGGAGAGGCTTTCGCTGCCGCGAAAGAAGCCCTGTCTGTGAGTGCAGACAAGATCGGCGTTGTTGCGGGTGACCTGATCGAAGTCGAGCAGGCCAAGGCAGCGCTGGATCTGTTCCGCGCGCTTGGTGTAAACAGCACCGACTGCCGCCCGGCCGGGGCCAAGTATGGCACCGACGGTGTTCGCGAGCGCTACATCCTGAATGGCACGCTTGCGGGTGTTGAAGAGGCGGACATGCTGCTTCTGGTCGGCGCCAATCCACGCGTCGAAGCCGCCGTCTGGAATGCCCGCATTCGCAAGACATGGCTGTGGGCTGATCTGAAAGTCGGCCGGATCGGCGAAGCTGCAGATCTTACCTATGATCATGAATGGCTAGGCCAAGGCGCGGATGCGCTGACAAATGTTCGTGATACGGATTTTGGCAAGGCACTGGCCTCTGCCGAGCGTCCGATGATTGTCGTGGGTGAGGGGGCTCTGTGTGGTGAAGACGGTGAAGCCGTTCTTGCCTCTGCCCTGAAGCTTGCGAATGAAGTTGGCGCGATCAAGGAAGATTGGGCTGGCTTCGGTGTGCTGCACAATGCGGCAGGCCGTGTTGGCGCCCTTGATGTCGGCTTCGTTCCGGCAGATGACGGCGCAGACACAGCTGCTATCCTCTCTGGCGGCATGGAGACAGTTGTTCTTCTTGGGGCAGACGAGGTGGACCTCTCAAGCTTGGGCGATTCCAAGGTTATCTATGTCGGCTCCCACGGAGATGCAGGTGCTGCGCGGGCGGACATCATTCTGCCGTCTGCTGCTTACACCGAAATGGCTGCGACATATGTGAACACCGAAGGACGCGTCCAGATGACCTCAAGGGCTGTCCAGCCCAAGGGCGAGGCGCGCGAAGGTTGGGCCATTTTCCGTGCCCTGTCAGATGTGATGGGCAAGACGCTTGCTTATGACACGGCTGACGCCTTGAGAGGCGTTTTGCGGGGTGCAGAAGGCGAAAGCACCGTGTTCTCCGGTCTCGGCTTTGCGCCTGGCGTACGGGGAATTGAGGCTCTGAAACAGCCTATGACGAGTGCCTCGGCGGCGCTGACCAGCGTCTCGTTTGGAGCGGTTGTAGATGATTTCTACATGACCAACCCGATCGCCCGTGCATCTAAGACAATGGCCGAATGTTCTGCGCTGGCCTCAGCGCTGGACACTCCGGTAGCAGCGGAGTAGGGCGGGCGCCATGAGCAACTACGTCGAGTCTTTTGGACAGCTTTGGGGGCCGCTTCTGGTTCTGGGGCAGATTGCCCTGTTCACCCTGGTTCTTCTGTTGTCGATTGCCTTTCTTCTGCTACTGGACCGTAAAGTCTGGGCAGGTGTGATGATGCGGAAAGGGCCTAACGTTGTCGGCCCGTTCGGTTTGCTTCAGTCCTTTGCTGACTTCGGCAAGTTCCTGATCAAGGAAATCGTCATTCCGGCAGGTGCCAACAAGACGGTTTTCATCTTGGCGCCGATCCTCACCTGTACTCTGGCTTTTGCATCCTGGTCGGCCATCCCTGTCGCGCCGGGTACGACCAGTGGAACCAGTTGGGTTATTTCAAACCTGAACGTCGGGATTCTTTATCTCTTCGCGATCAGCTCTCTTGGTGTCTATGGCATCATCATGGGTGGCTGGGCTTCCAACTCGAAGTATCCATTCCTGGGTGCGTTGCGCTCGGCGGCGCAGATGGTCTCGTATGAGGTCTCAATCGGCTTCGTCATTGTGACGGTTATCCTGCAGGTCGGTTCCATGAACCTGACCGACATTGTCAACAATCAGGATGGCGGTTTCTGGAACTGGCACGCCTTCAGCTTCCAGAATTTTCCGCTGATCATCGTCATGTTCCCGATGTTTGTGATCTTCTTCATCTCGGCGCTGGCTGAAACAAACCGGCCTCCTTTCGACCTTCCTGAAGCGGAATCCGAACTCGTTGCCGGCTATCAGGTTGAGTATGGTTCCACACCGTACCTGCTGTTCATGCTGGGCGAGTATCTGAACATCGTTCTGATGTGCGCGATGATGACCATCCTTTTCCTTGGTGGCTGGCATGGTCCGATCCCGCTGGGTGAGGATTTCGTACGCGATCACCCGTTCCTGAACGCCTTTGCCGGCCTGTTCTGGTTCATGTTCAAGATCCTTTTCTTCTTCTTCCTTTTTGCAATGGTGAAAGCCATCGTGCCCCGCTACCGCTATGACCAGTTGATGCGTCTGGGCTGGAAAGTGTTTCTGCCGACATCTCTGGCTGCTGTGCTGATCGTGGCGGGATATGTCGTTTATATGGGAGTGCAGTCATGAGCCTGGCGCAAACCATACGCGGTGCACTGCTGACAGATTTCCTCGGGGCCTTTGTTGTGGCAACCCGGGAGATGTTCCGCCGCAAGGCAACCGTAAACTACCCGTTCGAGAAGAACCCGCTGTCCCCACGTTTCCGCGGTGAGCATGCGCTGCGTCGCTATCCCAGCGGGGAAGAGCGCTGCATCGCATGTAAACTCTGTGAAGCAATCTGTCCGGCGCAGGCCATCACGATTGAGGCGGAGCCTCGTGCCGACGGCGCCCGTCGCACGACGCGGTATGACATCGATATGGTGAAATGCATCTATTGTGGCTTCTGCCAGGAAGCATGCCCAGTGGATGCAATTGTTGAAGGTCCGAATTTCGAATTCGCGACCGAAACACGCGAGGAGTTGTTCTATGACAAAGACCGTCTGCTCGCGAATGGCGACCGCTGGGAACGGCTGATCGCGAAGAATTTGGAACTCGACGCGCCTTATCGTTAAGGCGCTGTAAATTGAAACTCGTGGAGCGCTCGCTCCACCAAGAAGGGGGCCTAGAAGGGCTGTGGCAGTCTACGCTTTCTATCTGATCGCGCTGGTCGTGCTCGTCTCGGCATTGTCCGTGATCATGGCACGCAACCCGGTTCACTCCGTGTTGTGGCTGATCCTCGCATTCTTTTCATCCGCAGGCCTTCTGGTCCTGATCGGCGCGGAATTCCTCGCCATGCTTCTGGTCGTTGTTTATGTCGGCGCGGTGGCGGTGTTGTTCCTTTTTGTCGTCATGATGCTAGATGTGGACTTTGTTGAGCTGAAGCAGGGCACCTTGCGATACTGGCCGTTCGCGGTCCTTGTTGGTGTCATTTTCGCGGCCGAGATCGTGCTTGCGACCGTCTTCGGAACTTCCACCAACGCGTCCACATTTGATGCTTCGCCTGGCGCAGCCACCAATACGGAAGCCATCGGGCAGGTGATGTACACGCAATATCTGCTGTTGTTCCAGATGGCCGGCATCATCCTTCTGGTCGCAATGATTGGCGCGATTGTGCTGACACTGCGCCACCGCCCGGAAACGAAACGCCAGAATATCGCCAAACAAACTTCGCGCCGCCGCAGCGACGCTGTCGAACTGAAGGACCCCACACCGGGGCAGGGGATCTGAGACAATGGACCTTGGGCTTTCCCACTATCTTGCCGTGTCTGCGGCCCTGTTCACGATCGGGGTTGTCGGCATATTCGTGAACCGCAAGAACATCATCGTCATTCTCATGGCGATCGAGTTGATCCTGCTTTCTGTGAACCTGAACCTCGTCGCATTCTCGGTCTTTACCGGAACGATTACAGGTCAGATCTTCGCGATGCTGGTGCTGACGGTGGCTGCTGCTGAAGCGGCCGTCGGGCTTGCCGTTCTGGTCGTCTATTTCCGCAATCGCGGCGACATCTCTGTTGAGAGTGTCGACCTGATGAAGGGATAGATGGATGCTACCTGATTTCCTTATTCTGTATATCGTTCTCGCGCCTGGGCTGATCGCTCTTACGGGGCTGGTCCACAAATTCATTGGCGATAAGCTCGTCATGACGCTGACGACGGCGGTTGTCCTGTCAGCAGGTGCGCTGTCACTGTTCCAGTTGTTCGCTTACGTTGCCGGTCTTGGCGGTCACGCAGCAGGCGCTGAGGAGCACCATGCCAGCCTTGTTGCCATGTCTTCCGCAAGCGAGCTGAAGCAACACATCATTACGCTGATGCCGTGGATTCATGTAGGTGAGTTCCAGGCAAATTGGGCGATCCGCGTCGACACGCTCTCCATTGTTATGATGGCGGTGATCACGGGCGTGTCCGGCCTCGTTCACCTCTATTCCTGGGGCTATATGAGTGAAGAGCCGCACAAGGCGCGCTTCTTCAGCTATCTGTCGCTCTTTACCTTCATGATGCTGATGCTGGTGACAGCGGATAACTTCATCCAGCTCTTCTTCGGCTGGGAAGGTGTGGGCCTTGCTTCCTATCTGCTCATCGGCTTCTGGTATCAGAACAAGGCGCCGAACGATGCCTCCATCAAGGCTTTCGTCACCAACCGTGTTGGCGACTTCGGCCTCGCGCTGGGCATCATGGCCGTCTTCTACGTCTTCCGGTCAGTTGAATTTGGACCGGTTCTGGACGCGGTGCGCCAGAATACGGCTGTTGTACCAGTTGGCTTCACAGAAGCTTTCCCGGTGCGCGAGCTGACCATCTCTTTCCTGCACTGGGATCTGAATGCACTCGAAGTTATCGGCGTGCTGCTGTTCATCGGCGCAATGGGTAAGTCTGCGCAGTTCTTTCTGCATGTCTGGTTGCCGGACGCCATGGAAGGCCCGACGCCTGTGTCCGCACTTATCCACGCTGCAACCATGGTTACGGCCGGTGTCTACCTGGTCTGTCTACTGTCGCCGATCTACCAATATACGCTCTATGCCGCGGGCATGATCACGATCGTTGGCGCTGTGACGGCACTCTATGCTGCGACAGTCGGCATGGCGCAGAACGATATCAAGCGCGTGATCGCCTACTCTACCTGTTCCCAGCTCGGCTATATGTTCTTTGCCGCAGGCGTTGGCGCTTATGAAGCGGCCATGTTCCACTTGTTCACGCACGCCTTCTTTAAGGCTCTACTGTTCCTTGGTGCGGGCTCCGTTATCCACGGCATGCATCATGAGCAGGATATGCGCAAAATGGGCGGTCTGGCGAAGTACATGCCGCTCACCTATGCGGCCATGATGATTGGTACAATTGCCATCATCGGTCTGGGCATTCCGCATACACAGATCGGCTTTTCCGGCTTCTTCTCAAAAGATGCTATCCTGGAGAGTGCATTCGCGGGCGGTGCTGCCAAGGTCATGTTTGGCCAAGTGGCCTTCTGGTTCGGCATCATCGCGGCCTTCCTGACAAGCTTCTACTCTTGGCGGCTTATCTATATGACCTTCCACGGCCCGATGGCATCGAAGGCTCATCATGATGACGTGCACGATGAAGCAGACTCTCATGCTGACGACCATCTGGCTGCGGATGATCATCACGATCATGGTCACCATGGCGACCCACATGAATCTCCTATGGTCATGCTTATTCCGCTCGCACTGCTCAGCCTCGGCGCGATGTTTGCAGGCCTGTATTTCTACAATGCCTTCGTTGGTCACAATAATGAGACCTTCTGGGCAGGTGCGATTTATCGCTCAGCTGCGAACCACGTTCTGCACAATCGTCACGATGTGCCGGAATGGGTGATCTATGCGCCGCTGGTCGTCACCATCGCGGGCTTCCTGATTGCGACCTTTACCTACTACTTCAATCGCGGTGTCGGTAAGCGCATCGCCGATAGTGGCGGGCCGCTCTACTCATTGTTCTACAACAAATGGTACTTCGATGAGATCTACCAGGCGACACTGATCCGCGGATCGGCCTTGCTCGGCAATCTCTTCTGGAAAGCAGACAAGAAGATCATCGACGGCCTTGGGCCTGATGGGGTGACGCATGTCACGCAAGGCGCCGCCAAGCGTCTGTCCAAGATGCATACCGGCTATCTGTACCACTACGCATTTGTGATTATCGGCGCTGCACTCGTATTCGGTGGAATTATGTGGCTGCGCGCTGGAGGAGTTAACTGATGGGCGGTTTTCCCATTCTCTCGGCGATGACATTCCTGCCGCTGGCAGGGGCGTTGATCATCATGATCGTGCGTGCGGCAACGGCGGGCAGCCGGGATGAGACGCAGGCGGGCTCTGAAGGGCGCACGGCCCTCATGGCGGGCCTGATTATCTCAGGGGCGACCTTCCTGGTCTCACTGGCTGCGTTTGCCTATTACAATCCGGCAGAGCCAGGCTATCAGCTGGTTGAGCAATATCGCTGGTATCAGAACATCAGCTACAAGATGGGCGTGGACGGTCTGTCCATAGCGCTGGTCTTGCTGACGACCTTCCTGACGCCGATCTGCCTTCTGGCCAGTTGGAACTCGATCAACAAGCGCGTCACAGAATATGTTGTCGCATTCCTTGTGCTTGAGACTTTCATGATCGGCGTGTTTACCTCGCTGGATCTGGTGCTCTTCTACATCTTCTTCGAGGCTGGCCTTATCCCGATGTTCCTGATCATCGGGATCTGGGGTGGTCCGGACAAGATCTATGCGGCGTTCAAATTCTTCCTTTACACGCTGATTGGCTCTCTCTTCATGCTGGTTGCCGTGGTCTATATGTACCAGGCTGCAGGCAGCTCGGACTTTGAGGTTCTTGAGAACTACGAGTTCGCACGCAGTGCGCAGACCTGGCTGTGGCTTGCCTTCATGGCGTCCTTTGCGGTCAAGCTGCCGATGTGGCCGGTGCATACATGGCTTCCGGATGCGCACGTTCAGGCTCCGACTGCGGGCTCTGTCGTGCTGGCCGGTGTTCTGCTGAAGATGGGCGGCTATGGCTTCCTGCGCTTCTCGCTGCCGATGTTCCCGGATGCGAGCCATCTGTTTCAACCGGTCATGTTCGCGCTGGCCGTCGTGGCGATTGTCTACACCTCGCTCGTTGCCTGGCGTCAGACAGACATGAAAAAGCTGATTGCGTATTCGTCTGTCGCGCACATGGGGTTTGTCACGTTGGGTGTCTTCTCGTTCAACGAAGCCGGTGTGCAGGGCGCAATCTTCCAGATGCTCAGCCACGGTATCATATCTGGAGCGCTGTTCCTGATCGTGGGCGTTGTTTACGACCGTATGCACACACGTGAGATATCCGCATATGGCGGTCTTGTGCACCGTATGCCGATTTATGCATCGCTGTTCATGCTGTTCACCATGG
Source organism: Hyphomonas beringensis (assembly GCF_000682755.1). GTDB lineage: Bacteria > Pseudomonadota > Alphaproteobacteria > Caulobacterales > Hyphomonadaceae > Hyphomonas > Hyphomonas beringensis. Next base: position 91,463 of record NZ_AWFF01000013.1, on the reverse strand, counting down.
CCAATGTCGGTCTCCCGGGCACATCAGGCTTTATCGGTGAGATCCTTACCATGGTCGGCGGCTACCAGGCCTCTTCATGGGCTGCCTTTGGCGCCGCGCTTGGGGTGATCTTCTCTGCCGTTTACATGCTGACCCTGTATCGTCGCACGGTGTTTGGCCAGATCACGAATCCCAAGCTGAACGCGATCAAGGATATGAACCGGATCGAATTGATCTGCATCGTGCCATTGGCCCTGCTGACCATTCTGTTCGGCGTCGCACCCAATCTCATTTTCAACATTACTGAAGGCTCGGCGCTGCGCGTGCTGAACCTGATGGCAGGAGGCTGACCTCTCATGCTGGATTACACTGCCATGATCCTTGCAATCGGGCCTGAACTCTGGCTCGCAGCAACTGCTCTGATCGGCGTGCTTTTGGGCGCCGTTCTGAAAGACAAGTTCAACGCGCTTGCCTTCAAGTTCGGTGCGCTCGTCCTATTCGCGGCTGCGGCATTCTCTCTGATGAACTATCAGGGCGGAGAAGCCTTCAATGGCCTGGTGCGCACGAATACCTTTGTGAACTTCGCCAAGTTTGTGAGCTATGCGATCGGCGGAGTTACGCTGCTAATGTCCGAAGGCTTCCTGAAGCGCCACAACACAATTCGCTATGAGTATGCCCTGCTGACGATCTTCGCCAGCCTCGGCATCGGAATGATGCTGTCTGCGGCTGATTTGATGACTCTCTATATGGGCGTTGAGACCCTCAGCTTGTCATCCTACGTGATGGCCGCATTCCACCGCGACTCGATCCGTTCTTCCGAGGCCGGCCTGAAGTATTTTGTTCTTGGTTCGCTGGCGTCCGGAATGCTGCTCTATGGCGCGTCGCTGGTCTATGGCTTTGCGGGATCGACCGAATATGTGGCGATTGCCGCCGCCGAACCTTCGGTCGGAATGATGTTCGGCATGGTCCTCATGATCGTCGGTCTGGCATTCAAAGTCTCCGCAGCGCCGATGCATGTCTGGACACCGGATGTGTATGAAGGCTCCCCGACACCGGTTGCCGCCTTCTTTGCGACCGCTCCGAAGATGGCTTCCATGGTTGTGTTCGCGAATGTGATGTACACAGTATTTGGTGGCGTCATTGAGCAATGGCAGCTGATCCTGTCGATCATCGCAGCTCTGTCCATGATCATTGGGTCCCTTGGCGCGCTGACGCAAACCAACATCAAGCGACTGCTCGGCTATTCCTCGATTGCCAATATCGGGTATGCGCTTGTGGCTGTCGCTGCCGGGCAGGAATTCGGCGCGGGGCCTCTGCTTGTCTTCATGACCTTGTATGTCATTGCTTCGCTCGGCCTATTTGCCGGTGTGCTGTCCATGCGGCGCAGAGGCGGAATGGTTGAAGGTGTCAACGAACTGGGCGGTCTTATGCGCAAGCGCCCTTGGCTGGCGATTGCCCTGTCTGTCCTGATTTTCTCCATGGCCGGTCTGCCACCCTTCGGTGGCTTCTTCGGGAAGTGGGAAGTACTGAATGCGGGTCTGGATGCCGGACTGTTGCCACTGGCCGTTATCCTGGTGCTCGCATCCGTTGTGTCGCTTGGCTACTATCTGCGTCTGATCAAGATCATGTGGTTTGATGAGCCGACAGAGAAGTTCGAAGCAATTGATGGGTCCGTTACCTTTACGGTCATCGCCTCGGCTGTGCTGACGGGTGTGGTCTTCCTGGTGTTCATCTACCAGCTGTCAGGTTGGGCCGGGAACGCTGCTGCGGGTCTGCCGATTTGAGACTCGACTGGCCCGTATATCATTTGGGCGTCATAGACAGCACGAACACGGAAGCCCAGCGCCGTGCCAAGGCTGGCCACATCGAGAACTGCTGGCTGGTCGCTGAATCTCAGACCGCAGGCCGGGGACGTTTGCAGCGCCCCTGGCTGTCGTCTTCCGGGAACCTGTTTTCCAGTGCGTTCTTCAGAGAGCCTGGCGGCATATCTATCGCAGCGCGTCTGCCCTTTGCGACCGCGTTGGCTGTGTCGGACATGGCTGCCATCATAGCGCCAGGGGCTCCGGTTAAACTGAAATGGCCGAATGATGCGCGCGTCAATCAGGCAAAGCTTTCCGGCATTCTGATTGAGACAGGCGGGCAGGGACAGGATTTCTGGGTTGTCGCCGGCATAGGCATCAACATTGCCGAGTGTCCGGAAGGTACGAGTCAGGCGACCACCTGCATTCATGATCTGAGGGGCGATACGCTCATCAGCGCCGAAGACGCGCTCTCCGTACTGAGAGAAACTTTTGCGCGTCGTCTGGAACAGGCAAGACAAAGCTTTGAGCCCCTTCGCGAAGACTGGTTGAAGGTGGCGGAAGGTCTGGGAGAGACCGTTCGGGTCACGGTCTCAGATAGCCCCGTCGAGGGCGTTTTCGAGGATATGGCTCCAGATGGCGCCCTTATTCTGCGATTGCCCAATGGGGAACGGCAGATGATAAGGGCGGGGGATGTCTCCCTGATAGGAAGGACATAGGCTTATGCTGTTGGCGATCGACGTTGGTAACACCAATACGGTGTTTGGTATTCACGACGGTGAAAACTGGATCAATCAGTGGCGCAGCGCAACGGACGCGACAAAAACCGCAGACGATCATGCCGCGTGGTTGTGGCGTCTTGCCGACATGTACAAGGTCGATCTGCACCAGATCAAAGGCTGCGTGATTTCCACTGTTGTGCCGCAAGCACAGTTCAACTTCCGGAATCTGGCGCGTCGCTATTTAGAAATTGAGCCTATGTTTATTGGCGATCCTCATCTCAAGACAGGTGTCGAAGTTCGCATTCACCGGCCGGAACAGGTCGGCGCTGACCGGATTGTCAGCGCACTTGGGGCCCATGTCAGCTATCCGGGGAATCTGATCGTGATCGACAGCGGCACGGCAACCACATTTGATGTGGTCTCAGAAGATGGCGGCTTTGAAGGCGGTATTATTTCGCCCGGTATCAACCTCTCCGTACGTGCTTTGCATGACGCCGCCGCCCAGTTGCCACGGATTGCCATTCAGCGTCCTCAGCATGTTATTGGCCAGGATACTGTAAGTGCCATGCAGTCAGGTGTGTTCTGGGGGTATATTGATTTGATTGATGGGATCGTCCGTCGCATCAAGGCCGAATATGGAAAACCCATGCAGGTTGTCGCCACGGGAGGTGTTGCCTCCCTCTTTGAAGGCGCCAGCGAAACTATAGATCATTATGATCAAGATATTACTATCCGCGGCCTCCTGGAAATTTATCACCTGAACAGTTGAGATTTATGGCAGACACAGAAGACATCGCAAACGAACTGGTCTTCCTGCCAATAGGTGGGTGCGAAGAGATAGGCATGAACCTCAATGCCTATGGCTACGGCCCTGCGCATGATCGCAAATGGATTCTTGCGGATCTTGGCGTGACATTCGGTTCGCTGGATACGCCAGGCATTGATCTGATCTGCTCAGATCCTTCTTTTCTGGTAGGTGAGAAGATTGAGGCGATCTTCCTGACGCACGCGCACGAAGACCACATAGGTGCCGTCGGTCTTCTGTATCCGCGACTGCAGACAAAGGCGCAGATCTACGCAACCCCTTTCACCGCGGAACTGGTGCGCACCAAAATGGAAGAGAGGGGCGTAGATACGTCCGTTCTCAAGCCGGTTGCTCTGGGTGGCACAGTCAAGGCAGGCCCCTTTGAGGTGACCTATGTGACGCTGACACACTCCATTCCTGAGCCGAATGCCCTGGCCATCCGTACGCCGGCCGGGATCATCCTGCACACAGGGGACTGGAAAATCGACCCGTCGCCGCAGATTGGCTCGAAGACCGATATCAAGGCCCTGACGGCGCTCGGCGACGAAGGTGTTCTCGCCATGGTCTGCGACTCCACGAATGTTTTTGAAGAGGGGGAGTCCGGTTCAGAAGAATCCGTACGAGATGGGCTGATCCAACTGATCGCCAGCCAGCGTCAGGCTGTAGCGGTGACGACGTTCGCGTCCAATGTCGCGCGCGTAAAGTCTGTCATCGAGGCAGCTGAGCTTGCTGGCCGCGCTGTCTGCCTGGTCGGCCGCAGCATGCACCGCATTACGGATGCCGCGAAGGCCGTCGGAATCTTGCCTCCCACGCTTGAATTCGTGGACGAGGCTGATGCGGCTCACATTCCGGCAGAGCATATTCTTTACCTGTGCACGGGTAGCCAAGGGGAGCCACGGGCCGCCCTGACGCGTATTGCCCGCGGCGACCATCGTAACATTTCCTTGCATCAGGGGGACACGGTGATCTTCTCCTCCCGGCTTATCCCGGGAAATGAGAAGGGCATCTTCCAGCTTCAGAACTCTCTTGCGGACCAGGGCGTCAGAGTGATCACACCGCGCATGGTGCCCGAGAAGATCCACGTATCCGGCCATCCCTGCCGGGATGAGCTGAAGCGTATGTATCAATGGGTACGTCCGCGCATTGCCGTGCCAGTACATGGCGAGAGGCGCCACATCATGGAGCATGCGACTTTCGCGAAGTCACTACAGGTTCCTGAAGCGATTGCGCCGCGCAATGGCAGCCTTGTCCGCCTGGCGCCCGGCGATGCAGAAATTATAGATCTCGTGCCGGCAGGGCGCCTCTATCTGGATGGCAACAAGCTGGTCCCGGAAGGTGCTCAAGGCATTGATGAGCGTCGGAAACTGTCTTGGGGCGGCATCGTCTTTGCCTCTCTCACACTTGATGATGATGGACAGATTCTTGATGGCCCGATCATTGTGACCAAGGGTCTGTCCGAGGGGGACGGTCGTCTGGCGGATGAGAGCGTAGAGCCTCTGGAGATCGCCGCTGAGGACGCCATCAACAAGATGAAGCGCCGGGATCGCTCGGACGATGAAAGTGTCGAGCGCGCGATTGGCCGCGCCATCCGCAAGGCATGCCTTGCAGCTTTTGGGCATCGGCCCATTATTGAAGTGATTGTATTACGGAGTTGATCACCATGTCTGAATTCAAAATCGGTCCCTTGAACCATGTCGGCGTTGCTGTGCCGGATCTTGAAGAGGCATGTGAAACCTACCGAACGCTTTATGGCGCAACAGATATCACCACGCCCTTCGATATGCCGGAGCAGGGTGTGAAGGTGTGCTTCGTGAATTTGCCAAACAGCCAGATCGAACTTATCGAACCTCTGAACGAAGACTCGCCAATCCATAATTTTATTCAGAAGAACCCCAAGGGTGGGCAGCATCACGTTTGTTTTGAAGTGGATGACGTCCATCAGGCTGTTGAGGAAATGGGCAAGCGCGGGGCGACTGTTTTGGGTAAGCCGCGTATCGGCGCACACGGAACGCTCATTATCTTCGTACATCCGAAGAATTCTAACGGTGTCTTGATCGAACTGATGGAAACACCTGAGGGACATCACTGATGACCATCACAAGCGCCCTTGTCGTTTTTACGATTTGCTGGTGGCTCTGCTTTTTTGTGGCGTTGCCGATCGGTGTGCGGGGACAGTGGGAAGATGATTCCACTATTCCAGGCACTGAAGAGGCAGCCCCCAAGCATCCCATGCTCATGAAAAAAGTATTATGGGCTTCAGTCGGCGCGGTCGTCCTGACAGCAATCGCAGCTGTGGTCGTGCCACGCCTTCTTGCGCAATAGGCGCAGCTGCGGCTAGGTGGGCCACATTCAGTGCGCGATCACGGAGATTCCATGCGTCTTTCGAAGTATTTCCTTCCCGTTTCAAAGGAAGCGCCGTCAGATGCGGCGATTGCCTCCCACCAACTGATGCTGCGCACGGGAATGGTCCGCCAGAACGGGGCAGGCATCTATACATGGTTGCCACTGGGCCTGAATGTTCTGAAGAAGATCGAGCAGATCGTTCGGGAAGAGCTGAACCGGGCCGGTGCTATCGAAATCCTGATGCCAACGCTGCAGCAGGCGGACCTCTGGAAAGAGTCCGGCCGCTATGAGGCTTATGGCAAGGAGATGCTGCGCATTACGGATCGTCATGATCGCGAGATGCTGTACGGCCCAACCAATGAAGAGCTCGTGACCGATGTGTTTCGCAGCTATGTCAAAAGCTACAAGCAGTTGCCGCTGAACCTCTATCATCAGCAATGGAAATTTCGTGACGAGATCCGTCCGCGCTTCGGTGTGATGCGTGGCCGCGAATTCCTCATGAAGGATGGCTATTCCTTCGATCTTACCCCGGAAGATGCGCGCCGCTCATATAACCGTATGTTCTGTGCGTATCTGAACGCGTTTGAGCGTATGGGCCTGACGGCTGTCCCTATGCGGGCAGACACAGGCCCTATTGGTGGAGATCTGAGCCACGAGTTCATCATCCTGGCCGATACGGGCGAAAGCGCTGTCTTCTGCGACAAGGCCCTGCTGGAAATGCCTGCGCCAGGCGCGGATCTCGATTTCGATGCAGACCTGACCGCTGAGGTCGAGAAGCGCACACAGCATTATGCTGCGACGGATGAGATGCATGACGAAGCGGCCTTTGCCGAACTGCCGGAAGAGCGGCAGGTGTCGGCGCGCGGCATCGAAGTGGGCCATATCTTCTATTTCGGGACCAAATATTCCGAGCCCATGAATGCCTTGGTACAAGGGCCAGATGGACAAATGGTGCCTGTGGAAATGGGCAGCTATGGCATTGGCGTGTCCCGTCTCGTCGGCGGCATCATTGAAGCCTGTCATGATGAAAATGGCATCGTGTGGCCTGAGGCAGTGGCACCCTTCCATGTCGGCCTGATCAATATGCGCGTTGGCGATGAGGCTTGCGATAATGCCTGCAACCAGGCTTATGCGGCGCTGACCGATGCTGGCATCGATACGCTTTATGACGACACGGAAGACCGCGCAGGCGCGAAATTCGCGAGAATGGACGTCATCGGTTTGCCCTGGCAGATCGTGATTGGTCCGCGGGGTATCGCAAATGGCGTTGTTGAGGTGAAGAACCGCAAGACTGGCGAGAAATCAGAATTGTCCGTTGCGGATGCTCTGGCCATGGTGCGCCCATCATGAGTGAATTGCCTTCCGCCGCAGCGCCCTTTGGCAAGCTGGAGCGCACTCTGGCGTGGCGCTATCTGCGCGCAAAGCGTGAGCATGGCGGAGCCAGCCTGATCTCAATCATTTCCTTTGTTGGGATTTTCTTCGCCGTTGCTGCGCTGATCATCACCATGTCCATCATGAGCGGCTTTCGCGCCACCTTGCTGGATGCGCTTCTGGGTGGTCAGCCGCATGTCTATGGGGTTGTTGCGTCCTATACGGAAGAAGAAGCCGAGCAGATTGCCGATGCAATCAGCAAGATCAAAGGCGTGTCGAGCGTCTCTCCATATATCGAGGAATATGTGCTCGTTACGGCTAATGGCCGGAAGACCGGTGCTGCTGTGCGGGCAATTCGTCAGGAAGATCTGGCAACGATGCCCTTCCTCAAGGATGGCGGCAAGGCGGCTATTGAGGCCGGTTTTGGGGAAGGCCGCAATGGCGGCGATGTCATCATGATGGGGGCTTTTCTTGCGGCAGGACGGGAGGGGCTTGGCGTCAAACCGGGCGACAAGGTCGAGATTATCACCTCGCAGACCAATGCGGGCCCTATGGGCTCTACGCCGCGCAGTAAGTCCTATACGGTCGGGGATATATTCAAGACAGGTAGCGTAGAACTCGACAGGCTCTACATCTTCATGCCGATGAAGCAGGCCCAAATCCTGTTCCAGTCCAAGGATCATTATCAGATGCTGGATATCAGGTTGGATGATCCAAACAAGACTCGCGAAGCCATGGATGCTATCGCAGAGGCGACTGGCAATGCGCTCTACACGTTTGACTGGAAAAGCCAGCGGGCAGGGTATCTGAATGCGTTGCAGGTTGAGCGTACAATGGTGCGTCTGCTGGTCATGGTGATCATGGGGATCGCCACGCTCAACATCATTGTTGGTGTTGTCATGCTGGTGAAGAACAAGACAAGAGATATCGCCATTCTCAGGACGATCGGTCTGGGGCGGGGCGGCGTGTTGCGGGTCTTCCTATTGGTCGGCACTACGCTTGGTATGCTGGGCGCGATGCTGGGTATGTTAATTGGTGTGCTCGTCGTCATGAATATCAGTGCTGTGGAGGCCTTCATCAATCTGTTCGTTCCAGGGCAGGTCTTTGACGCCGAAGTCTACGGGCTGGAGGGCTTACCAGCCATTCTGGACTGGGGCGAAGTCCTCCGCACAGGTCTTTATGCCTTGGGCATGTCGATGCTTGTCTCGATCATCCCGGCCTGGTGGGCATCCCGTCAGGATCCGGTCAGCGCGCTGAGGTTCGAATAATGACGGGTCCTGTTCTCGAACTGATCGGAATTGATCGCTACTACCGCACGGCGGCAGGCGAACTGCACGTGCTAAACAATACTGACCTCCAGTTGAATGCAGGAGAGCTTGTGGGGCTCGTCGGGCCTTCCGGGTCTGGCAAGTCAACCCTGTTGCACACAGCTGGCCTGCTGGAGCGCCCTGAAGCCGGAAAAGTCATGCTGGATGGCATAGACTGTCTGGCGCTCGATGATGCCGGTCGCACGGCCATCCGGCGTAGCAAGATCGGCTTTGTCTACCAGTTTCACCATTTGCTGCCGGAGTTCAGTGCTGCAGATAATATTGCGATGCCGCTGATGATCGCTGGCGAGAAGAAGGCCGTGGCCCGCGAGAAGGCGGAGCATCTGCTGGGCGAAATGGGGCTCAATGATCGCGGGAATCACCAGCCCGCCCAAATGTCTGGCGGGGAGCAGCAAAGGGTTGCCATCGCGCGAGCGCTTGCGAACGATCCCAGGCTCGTGATCGCCGATGAACCTACAGGTAATCTGGATCCGGGAACCACAGAGCGCGTTTTCGCGACCCTGATCAATATGGTGCGTAATGAAGGCGCCGCAGTTCTGGTCGCGACACACAATTTTTCCCTGACCCGTCATATGGACCGGATCCTGACTTTGGAAGATGGCAAGCTGGTCGATTACCAACCAGCCTGACCCAAACTTGTGAAAAGCTCTTCCGGACTGTGCCCCTCAGCTCTGGTCTGAAGCAGGCTGGCAACGTATCCTGTCGTCAGGAGAATGCCCTGTGTCTGAGTCGCCCTTTATCCATCTGGCCGTAAGGTCCAGCTACTCCCTGCTGGAGAGCATGATCACGCCTAAGGGGCTGAAAGCCTGGTGCGTCGAGCAGGGCATGCCGGCTGTTGCGATCACGGACAGGAATAATCTGTTTGGCGCGCTGGAGATTTCGCTCACCCTGACGGACGCAGGCATCCAGCCGATTATGGCATGCTGTTTCGATGTGACGGACGGCGTTCCGAAGAGCGACCCTACGCGCATCTCTCTCTATGCTCAGAATGAAGTCGGCTACAAAAGGCTGATGTATCTGTCTTCACGCTCCTATCTGGATGCAGATGATGGCGTGCCGAAGCTTTCCCGTGATTTGCTGCTGGAGCAAACCGAGGGCCTGATCTTGCTGACAGGCGGCGCGGAAGGCGAGGTGGCTCGCCATCTGCTGAAGGGGCGCCTTGCAGATGCTCGTACAGAGCTTTCCATGCTCGCCGCAGCATATCCGGGCCGGTGCTATGTTGAGATCACACGCCACGGCACAGCGGATGAGTATGCGGTTGAAGAAGACCTGATTAATCTCGCCTATGATTTGGATCTGCCGCTTGTCGCGACGCATGATGTTCGCTTCATGAAGGCGGGAGATGCTAAAGCGCATGACGCGATGATGTGTATTGCGAATGGCCAGTACCTTGGCCAGGAAGACCGCAAGCGTGTTGATCCGTCACAATACCTCAAGACAGCTGATGAGATGCGCGAGCTGTTCGCGGATCTGCCGGAAGCCATTGAGAACACGTCAGAAATCGCTCGCCGGTGCGCCATCAAGGCCGAGACACACAAACCTATCCTGCCAAACTTCTCCAAGGAAGGGCGGTCGGAATCTGAAGAGCTTCGCAAGCAGGCCATTGAGGGCCTGGAATATCGTCTCGATGCTGCTGACAAGCTCTATGCTGAGCGTGAAGTCTATTTCGAGCGGCTTGATTACGAGCTGTCGATTATCGAGCGTATGGGCTTCCCCGGCTACTTTCTGATCGTTTCGGACTTTATCAAATGGGCCAAGGAGAACGGCATTCCTGTGGGGCCAGGCCGGGGGTCTGGTGCGGGCTCTGTGGTTGCCTGGGTGCTGTTGATTACAGACCTGGATCCTCTCCGGTTCGACCTGCTGTTCGAGCGCTTCCTGAACCCGGAACGTGTCTCCATGCCAGACTTCGACGTTGACTTCTGTCAGGAACGGCGCGGCGAGGTCATTCGCTATGTGCGCGACAAGTATGGCGCTGACTCCGTGGCAATGATCATCACCTTCGGTACACTACAGGCGAAGGCTGTGGTGCGCGATGTCGGCCGTGTAATGCAGATGCCTTACGGTCAGGTGGACCGTCTGGCCAAACTAATTCCGTTCAACCCGGCAAATCCGCCCAAGCTTCAGGATGCGATTGACGACGAGCCGAAGTTCCAGGACGAGATCGACGCCGATGAGCGCGTCGAGGAATTGCTCGAAGTCGCGCTGTCTCTCGAAGGGAAGTATCGGAACGCTGGTACACACGCTGCGGGTGTTGTGATTGGTGACCGACCGCTGGTCGAGCTTGTGCCTCTCTACAATGATCCGAGGGCTGATCTTCCTGCCACTCAGTTCAATATGAAATATGCCGAGCAGGCCGGACTCGTGAAGTTCGACTTCCTTGGCCTGAAGACCCTGACGGTTATTGATCGTGCACTGAAGTTCATTCGGCGCGATGGACGGGATGTTGGGACTGAGTGGCAAAGCCTTGACGACAAGGCGACCTATGATCTGATGGCTAGCGGCGATACGCTTGGTGTCTTCCAGCTGGAAGGCGCCGGTATGCGCGATACGCTGAAGAAGGTGCGCCCTCATAGCCTGGAAGACGTGATCGCCATCATCTCGCTCTATCGTCCGGGCCCGATGGAAAACATCCCTGTCTATATCGAAGGCAAGGAAAACCCCGAGGGCGTGAAATACGCCCATCCTGATCTGAAGCCGGTCCTTGAGGCAACGTATGGCGTACCGGTCTATCAGGAACAGGTGATGCGGATGGCTCAGGAGATTGCCGGGTATTCGCTCGGCGATGCTGACCTCCTGCGCCGCGCCATGGGTAAGAAGAAGATCGAAGAGATGATCGCCCAGCGCCAGCGTTTCGTGGAGGGCGCTGCGGCGAACAAGGGTATGGAAGCCTCGCTGGCCAACGAGATCTTCGATACGATGGAGAAGTTCGCGGGCTACGGCTTCAACAAATCCCACGCTGCCGCCTATGCCCTCATCGGGTATCACACGGGGTATCTGAAGCGGCATTTCGCGGTGGAGTTCCTGGCTGCTTCGATGAGCCTGGACCTAGGTAATACCGACAAGCTGGCGGCGTTCTTCCAGGAAGCAAAGCGTCTAAAAATTCCGGTTCTGGGGCCGAATGTGAACGCGTCTAGCGCCGACTTCGATGTGCGTGACGGCGCGGTTGTCTATGCCTTAGGCGCGCTGAAAGGCGTCGGTCTGGAGGCGATGAAACATGTCGTTCAGGTCCGCAACGAAGGTGGGCCGTTCAGGGATCTGTATGACTTCGCCGAACGTGTCGATCCGCGTCACGTGAACAAGAAGGCGTTCGAATCCCTGGCAAAGGCCGGTGCGTTCGATTGCCTGGATGCCAACCGGGCCAAAGTGCTGGCTGCGGCGCCATTGCTGGCGAACCTCGCTGTCTCTGCGGCTCAGGACCGGCAGGGCGGGCAGGGCGGTCTCTTCGCTGAAGCGGAGCCAGCCTTGCGTCCCGTGCTTCCCAAGGCAAAGGCCTGGAATGGACAGCAGAAGCTTGATGCAGAATTCAAGTCGATAGGTTTCTATTTTTCAGGCCACCCACTGGATGACATTCTGGAGGGGCTGGACCGTGATCGTGTGACACTCGCCATGGAAGTTGAAGAGCGCGCTTCAGATGGCAAGCCGCTCGAAATGATCGGTGTAGTGCGGGCCCGTAGTGACAAGCCTGCGCGGAATGGCGGCAAGTTCGCCTTCCTCACCTTGTCTGACCCGTCAGGCGAGATCGAAATGATGGTTTTCCCTGAGACTTTGTCACAGAATTATGATCTGCTGCAGGTCGGAAACGCAGTGGCCATTACAGTTGGCGTCAAAAGAAACGCTGAGGAAATCCGCCTTAATGCAGAGCGCGTCCTCAAGCTGGAAGCTGCGCGGCTGTCCAAATCCATGGGAGCCCTCAAGATCAGGCTCTCTGTCGGGGCTTTTGTCCGGGATATTGCGGGCGTCGTTGGGCATCTCGCGAAGCTGCCAGACCTTGAAAGAGGGGAAATCCTCATCGAAATGCCGCTTGAGGATGGCAGATTGGTCACGCTTAAACTGCCGTCGACCTACACGATTGGGCTCAGCGCGCAGCGCGCCCTCAAGGATGCGCCCGGTGTCGAGCGCGTCGAACCCCTGAAAGCCGCCTGACAAAAGGCGTTCAGAGCATCTTGCGGCCTTGGGGGATTTATGTATAAGCCGCCCCATCAGAAACCAGTTCACGGGTGCATCCGGTGCTGCGGGCCATGAGGGTCCAAAGTTCCACTCGTGACGGCCAACCGGATGGAGACAATCTATGGCCCTACCTGACTTCACCATGCGTCAGCTGCTCGAAGCTGGCGTTCACTTCGGTCACCAAACCCACCGCTGGAACCCGCGCATGAAGCCGTACATCTACGGCGACCGCTCCGGCATTCACATCATGGACCTGTCGCAAACTGTTCCAGCGCTTCACCAGGCGCTCGTGTTCGTGCGTGACACTGTCGCCAAAGGCGGCCGCGTCCTGTTCGTGGGTACAAAGCGTCAGGCTGCAGAGCCGATTGCTGAAGCCGCACAACGCTGCGCTCAATACTACATGAATCACCGTTGGCTGGGCGGCACGCTCACCAACTGGTCCACCGTTTCCCACTCCATCAAGCAGCTCAAAGAGCTGAATACGATGTTCGAAAGCGGCAGCGGCCAGGGCCTGACCAAGAAAGAACTGCTTGATCTGGAGCGTCGCCGCGACAAGCTGCAGCTCTCCCTCGGTGGTATTGCTGACATGGGCGGCCTGCCGGCTGCCATGATCGTGATCGACACCAACAAGGAAGCCATCGCTGTTCAGGAAGCTCGCAAGCTGGGTATCCCGGTTGTTGCAGTGCTCGATACCAACTGTGATCCGGCTGATGCCGATTACGGCTTCCCGGGCAATGACGATGCAGCTCGTGCGATCTCCCTCTACTGCAACCTGTTTGCTGACGCCGTTCTGGACGGTCTTGCAGAATCGACTGCAGGCCTCGGTGTGGACCTGGGTGAGCTGGAAGACGTTGACGCTCTTGCAGAAGCCGATGTGGCGACTGCTGAAAGCGAAACGGCTGAAGATAAGACGGGTGCCTGAGTTCGGGCATCCGAACTGAAGACGAAACTGAAGGAATACAGCAATGGCTGAGATTACCGCTGCGCTAGTGAAAGCACTGCGCGAGAAAACCGGTGCGGGCATGATGGACGCCAAGAAGGCGCTCGTCGAGAATGGCGGCGATGAAGCCGCCGCGATCGACTGGCTGCGTGCGAAAGGCCTCTCGAAAGCTGCGAAAAAGTCTGGTCGTACTGCCGCTGACGGCCTCGTTTCCGTTCAGGTTTCCGAGGACGGCAAGACCGGTGCAATCGTTGAGCTGAACGCTGAGACGGACTTCGTTGCCCGCAACGAGACGTTCCAGACCGCTCTGGCAGGCATCACAAAAGCTGCGCTGGATACAGATGGCTCTGTTGAGGCTCTGTCTGCTGCACCATCTCCGGATGGCGAAGGTAGTGTTGATGACCTGATCAAGCGTCTGATCGCGACGATCGGTGAGAACATGACGCTCCGCCGTAGCGCGAAACTGACGGCTGACGGCAAAGTCGCTTCCTACATCCACAACGCCGAAACGGCTGGCATGGGTAAGGTTGGCGTTCTTGTCGCTCTGGACGGTTCTGGCGATCTGGAAGACCTGGGCCGCAAGGTTGCAATGCACATCGCTGCAACGTCGCCTGCTGCTGCCACTACGGATGAGCTGGACCCGGCGCTGGTCGAGAACGAAAAGCATGTCCTGACCGAGCAGGCTCGCGAAAGCGGTAAGCCTGACAATGTCATCGAGAAGATGATCGTTGGCCGGATGCAGAAGTTCTACAAGGAAGTTGTCCTTGTCGAGCAGCCTTTCGTCATGAACCCCGATCAAACGGTCGGTAAGTTCCTCGAAGAGAATGGCGCCACCCTGAAGGGCTTCGTGCACTTCAAGCTGGGTGAAGGCATCGAGAAAGAAGCAGACAACTTCGCTGACGAAGTTGCTTCCATGACAAAAGGCAGCTGATCAGGCTTGCCTTTCTGCCCACAAAGGGCTTTGAACATCCCGGTCGCCCATGACAGGCGGCCGGGAATCTTTTAGGAGCCTATATGGCTTCAAATTATGGAGATGCCGTCTATGCCGAGTGATGAGGCCGACACCACCCCCTTGAAGTATAAAAGGGTCTTGTTGAAACTCTCCGGTGAGGCACTGATGGGCCCCGGGCAATTCGGTATCGATATCCCAACCTGCGAGAATTTCGCGCGTGCCATCAAGGCGGCACAGGAGACTGGCGCTGAGATCTGTTTGGTGATTGGCGGAGGCAATATCTTCCGCGGCGTGGCAGGGGCAGCCAAGGGGATGGAACGCGCTCAGGCCGATTCCATGGGCATGCTGGCGACAGTTATGAATGCGCTTGCCATGCAGAGCGTTCTGGAAAGCCTTGGCGTGCCGACGCGTGTCCAATCTGCCATCCGGATGGAAGCGATTTGTGAGCCCTACATTCGCCGCCGTGCGCAGCGTCATATGGAAAAGGGCCGTGTTGTTATCTTTGCAGCCGGTATCGGCAATCCATTCTTTACGACCGATACAGGCGCAGCCCTGCGCGCGATTGAGATGAACTGTGATGCTCTTCTAAAGGGCACACAGGTGGATGGCGTCTACACTGCCGATCCCAAGCTCGACTCCAGCGCCACGCGGTATGACGAAGTCGGCTACCAGGAATTGCTGGCCAAGGATCTGCGCGTCATGGATTCGTCTGCAGTCAGCCTCATGCGCGACAATAACATCCCTATTGTCGTTTTCTCATTGAAAGAGGAGGGATCCTTGCTGAAAGTGCTGCACGGCAAGGGGACATCAACTACAATTACAAATAACGGAGCGTCTGCATCATGAGTTACAGCAAGAAGGATCTTGAGCGCCGCATGGATGGCGCACTTGCGTCACTTGCCACGGAATTCAGTGGCCTTCGCACAGGCCGCGCCTCAGTGAACCTGCTGGATTCGGTTATGGTGCCCGCCTATGGCTCCACCGTGCCGCTGAACCAGGTCGCTTCCGTCACAGTAACAGACAACCGCATGTTGTCCGTCAATGTGTGGGACAAGTCGGTTGTCGGCGCGACTGACCGCGCTATCCGTGAGTCTGGGCTCGGCTTGAACCCGGTCACCGACGGGCAGAATTTGCGCATTCCGATTCCGCCGCTGAATGAAGAGCGCCGCGCAGAACTTCAGAAAGTGGCTGGCAAATATGCTGAAGCCGCCCGTGTAGCTATCCGTAACGTCCGCCGTGATGGCATGGATAGCCTCAAGAAAATGGAGAAGGATGGTGAGATCAGCGAAGACCGCCTGCATTCCCTTTCTGATGAGGTGCAAAAGCTCACGGATACCTATGTCGCCCGTGTCGATGAGGCACTGAAGGCAAAAGAAGCCGAGATCATGCAGGTCTAATGTCCTCTGTTGCCGCCTCTGTGTCCTCTGGTGATGGGGGTGGCAAACCGCCTGTGCCGACGCATGTCGCCATCATCATGGATGGGAATGGCCGTTGGGCAAAAGCCCGTGGCCTTCCCCGGGCTGCCGGTCATGAGCGCGGCGTTGAGGCGCTTCGCAAGGTTGTTGAGGCGGCTGGTGAGATCGGCATCAAATATCTCACGGTCTATTCCTTCTCGACCGAGAATTGGCGCCGTCCTGCCTCTGAGGTTAGCGCGCTTTTTGGTCTGCTGAAAACGTATATGCAGAAGGATCTCAACCGCCTCCGCAAGGAAGGCGTGAAGATCACCATCATCGGACGGCGTGAAGGCCTCCCCAAAGACATTGCGGACCTGGTGGCCAAGGCTGAACGCGACACGAAGGACAATGATCGCTTCTATCTGAACATCGCTTTCAATTATGGCGGTCGGGAAGAAATTGTGCGGGCCGTGCGCAAAGTGGCCACAGAGGCTGCGGCAGGACGTGTGGAGCCTGAGAGCATCACCGAAGACATGTTTGCGGATTATCTCGACACACGCGGCATGCCGGACCCCGATCTTCTGATACGCACCAGCGCAGAGTACAGGTTGAGCAACTTCCTGCTCTGGCAGATTGCCTATAGCGAGTTTGTCTTCCTGGATGTGCTTTGGCCTGACTTTGACAGAGGCTGGCTAGAGAAGGCCGTAATGGTCTATCAAGAGCGCGAGCGTAGATTCGGAGCCGTAACTCAGGGGGAGTTGTAATGGGTGACTGGACGCCCCCCGATAGCCGATTTTCCCAAATCGGGCAGCGGCTCCTGACCGCACTTGTACTGATCCCCATAGGTCTTGCGGTTGTATGGTATGGCGGATGGTGGCTCGCCATCGCGTGTGCTGTGTTTGCGGCAATTATGTCCTGGGAATGGGCCAGGATGAGCGGGCACCCTAGGGGCTTCCTGTTGTGCCTGATGTCTGCGGTCTTCTGTCTGAGCCTCCCGCTAGGGCTCATGTGGTTGCAGGTGTTGATTGGCGTGCTCGGGGCCGTCTTTGCCTTCATGAGTGCTGTAGGCCGTTATCAGAACCGACTGACGGCCATTATGGGCCTCGTTTATGTAACCGCCATCGCGGCTGGTCTCTGGTGTCTGCGTGAGGGCCCATGGGACGGGCGTGAGGCGGCCTTGTTTTTCATGTCCTTTGTGTGGGCCTCTGATGCGTCTGCCTATTTTGTTGGGCGAGGCCTGGGCGGCCCGCGTCTTATTCCTCAGGAGAGTCCGAACAAGACGTGGAGCGGGGCGCTTGGCGCAATCGCGTTCACCAGTATTTGCGGAATTGCCGCAGCAGACCTGCAGCAATCCAGCCTTGTCGTATGGATGCTTGCTGCCGCCACACTTTCGATTACAGCTCAGGCAGGGGATTTGCTCGAAAGTGGTCTGAAGCGCCGCTTTCACGTCAAGGATTCCAGCAATCTATTGCCCGGACATGGCGGCGTTCTGGACCGCGTCGATGGTCTCGGCGCAGTGGCGGTCATCGGATCTCTGGCGCTGTGGCTTTATCCGCCTCTCAGGGATGCTCTAGGGTTTTTGTCATGACGGATACGCGCCGCATCAGTATCATGGGCTCTACAGGCTCAATCGGCACGTCCGCACTGGATGTCGTGCAGCATGCCAATGCGGTGGGCGACGTCCGGTTTGAGGTCTGTGCGCTTGCCGCGGGCTCGGATGCCGAACTTCTGGCGAGACAGGCCATAGCCTGTAGCGCTGAGATTGCCATTATCGCAGATGAATCCAGACTCCCGGAACTGAAAGAGCGCCTGGCAGGTACGAGGATCGAGGCTGCTGCAGGCGATGCCGCCATTGAGGAGGCCGCGAGCCGTCCGGTTGACCGGGTTCTTGCCGCCATTGTGGGGGCAGCAGGTTTGCACTCAACCTTGTCCGCCGTGCGAGCGGGTAATGATATTGCCATCGCCAACAAGGAGAGCATCGTCTGCGGCGGCAGGCTGATCCTTCAGGAAGCCCGCAAAGCCGGGGTCAAGGTTCTGCCGGTCGATTCCGAGCATTCGGCTATCTTCCAGTGCCTCGGAGATGGGCGCCAATTGGATCAATTGACGATCACGGC
Organism: Hyphomonas beringensis; assembly: GCF_000682755.1. Lineage (GTDB taxonomy): Bacteria > Pseudomonadota > Alphaproteobacteria > Caulobacterales > Hyphomonadaceae > Hyphomonas > Hyphomonas beringensis. The sequence goes on along the minus strand of NZ_AWFF01000013.1, from coordinate 73,549 downwards.
CTCTGGCGGACCTTTCCGGACCGCGAGCCTTTCAGAGATGAGATCAGCATCCCCTCAGCAGGCTGCTGCGCATCCCAATTGGAGCATGGGCATCAAGAACTCGATCGACAGTGCCACACTGATGAACAAGGCCCTTGAGTTCATTGAGGCGGGTTTCCTGTTCGGTACTGAAGGCGAGCGTATTGAGGTGTTGGTGCATCCACAGTCCATCGTTCACGGCATGGCTCATTTCACCGATGGCTCCGTCATTGCACAGCTTGGTGCACCGGATATGCGTACGCCCATTTCATATGCCTTAGGCTGGCCTGAGCGAATCGCCACGACAGTCGACCGTCTGGACCTCGGGGCGATTGGCCGACTGGATTTCGAGCCCGTGGATGCAGAACGATTCCCCGCCATACGCCTTGCACGAGAGGCCTATTCCCATGGGGCTGGCGCCACGACCGTATTAAATTGTGCTAATGAATCAGCCGTTTCTGCATTTATCGCGGGTCAATGCGGGTTTCTCGACATAAGCTGGGCAGTAGAAGAGACGCTGAATGGTTATTTCGCGGGAAGCATGAGTGGGATGGCATGTGATACCCTCGAAGAAATTGCCCTTCTGGACGATTACAGCCGGAAAGTGGCGGCAGACTTGCTTGAGAAGGCCCGGAGCCGAGTAGGAGGATAAGCTTTGGGGGAATTTCTCAGCCAGGGACCGCTGTTTCTGATCTGCCTCATCTTCATGATGGGGATCGTCGTGGTTATTCACGAACTTGGCCACTATGTCGTCGGTCGCTGGTTCGGTGCAGCCGTGGAATCCTTCTCTATCGGTTTTGGCAAACCTGTTTACGAGCGCACTGACAAGAACGGTACACGCTGGCGCGTGAACTGGATTCCGCTTGGAGGATTTGTGAAATTTGTCGGGGAAGGCCAGCTTGCTGGCGATGTCGGCAAAATCGAAACAGGACCTGTCGGCAAGCCTTATTCTGATCTTGGTACGGGCCAGCGTTCACTGGTCAGCTTGGCCGGGCCTTTTGCAAACTTCATTCTCTCCAGCCTGATCTTCGCGTTGATTCTTGGCGTGCATGGTCGGCCTAACCTTCAGGTTGGCGTCATGGGCGTTACCGATGGTGGAGCCGCACAGACGGTCGGCATGAAGGAAGGCGACTCCATACTTGAGATCAACGGCAAGAAAATAACCAATACGGGCGAAGTCATTGTCGCGATCATGCTGAATCCCAATGAGCAGATGGACTTCCTGGTCCAGCGCGGTGACGAACGAAAGCACCTGGCGGTTACGCCGGTAGAAGTCGTTCGGGAGAATGATTTTGGCCAAAAGGTTCCTCAGGCGACAATCGGTATTGCGCTGGGGGCCGTCTCGTATGGAGACCGTATAACTTACAACCCTGTTGAGGCCCTGGGGCAGGGTGTTCTGGAAACCGGATCTACCATTGATCAGACGGTTACCATGCTAAGCCGCATCGTAACGGGCAAGATGTCCATGCATGCCATGACGGGGCCTGTAGGAATTGGGGATATCTCCCGCCGGGCGGTTAATAAGGTGTGGTCACAGGAGCAACTTACACCTTGGCAGCGCTTGCAGCAGCTCTTCTGGATGCTGATCAGCATTTGCGCTGCGATATCCGTCGGAGTGGGCTTCTTTAACCTTCTGCCGCTGCCGGTTCTGGATGGCGGACACCTTGTATTTAATGCATATGAGGCCGTTACGGGGAAGGAGATGCCGCAAAAAGTGCAGGAAGTGGCCCTGACATTCGGTTTGATCCTGTTATTGGGAATGGTGGTGGTGATCACTTGGGGTGACATCATCGAGACCGGCTTATTCGGAGCAAGAGGCGGCTAAGCCGTTTGCCGAACTAATCTAGAGAGTGTGTCGACGATGCGTAAGTTTCTTGCAGCAACCTTAATGGCGACCAGTGCCGTAGCCTTCAATACGGCTATGGGGCCCATGGGAACTGCCGATGCACAGGAAGACAGCCGTTATGGCGGTACGATCCGGTCCATCATTGTTGAGGGTAATCAGCGTATCGAAGCGCGCACCGTTCAGTCATACTTGCTCGTTGAACCGGGCGACCCATTCAGCCCTGACCGAATCGATCTCTCCCTGAAGACGCTGTTTGCGACGAATCTGTTCGCTGACGTTTCCATCGACAGGGTTAATGACGACCTGCTTGTGCGCGTCGTGGAAAACCCGATCATTAACCGCGTTATCTTTGAAGGTAACCGCGCCCTTGATGACGATAAGCTGAAAGAAGACATTCAGGCCGCTCCCCGTGGGATTTTCACCGCGGCGCGTGTGCAGTCTGATGTGCAGCGTATTCTGGAGCTCTATCGCCAGTCCGGTCGTTTTGCCGCGAAAGTCGAACCTCAATACAAGCCGCTAGAGCAAAACCGCGTTGATCTGATCTTCGAGATTACCGAAGGCCCGGTAACCGGCGTTCGCGCGATCAACTTTATCGGCAACAAGGAATACTCAGACTCCCGCCTTCGCAGCGAGATTGTCACGCGTCAGTCCCGATTCTGGCGCTTCTTCAGTTCCAATGATAACTATGATCCCGGCCGCCTCGAATACGACCGCGACCTGCTGCGTCAGTTCTACCAGAACAATGGCTATTACGATTTCCGCGTGACCTCCGCTGTTGCGGAACTGACGCCGGACCAGAAAGACTTCTACATCACCATGACGGTGGACGAGGGACGTCAGTACAATTTCGGCGAAGTCAAAGTGGAGACGGCGCTTGAGAAACTGAACCCGGCTGCCCTGCGCCGCGCTGTTCCGATCCAGGAAGGTGCCTTGTTCCGTGGTGACGCCATCGAAGAAACCATTGATGCGCTGACCTATTCCGCGGGTATTGCCGGCTACGCGTTCGTGGATATTCGTCCGCAACTGGATGTGAACCCGGAAACGGGCAATATCGACGTAACCTTTGCCGTGGATGAAGGCCCGCGCGTTTACATTGATCGCATCAATATTGTCGGAAACACCCAGACCCTGGATCGTGTTATCCGGCGCGAGCTGCGTATTTCCGAAGGGGATGCGTTCAACCGTATCCTTCTTGACCGTTCGCGTAACCGCGTTCGTGCGCTCGGCTACTTCAAGGATGTCGAGATCGTTGAAACGCCGGCAGAAGAGCCCGATCGAACCATCGTCGACATCAAGGTTGAGGAGCAGCCTACGGGTGAGCTTTCATTTGCGGCCGGTTTCTCGTCTGCTGATGCCTACCTGATCGATGTGAGCGCTTCGCAGCGCAACTTGCGTGGTCGCGGTCAGTCCGTAGTCGCGCGGGTATCTGCGTCCAGCCGTCAGCAGATTGTCGATTTCCGCTTTACCGAACCGCGCCTATTTGATCGTAACCTATCTGGCGGGATCGACCTGTTTGCGACCAAGCAGGATTATGAGCGTTACTCCTACTTCAACAGTGAAACGATCGGTGCGGGCCTTCGCGTAGGCTTCCCGCTGACAGAGCGCATGCAGCTCGGGCTCAGCTATCGCTTGCAATCGGATGACGTGAACGTCACCGACCGCAATTACATCATTGATGCCAATGGCTTCTTCGTCACTGATATTATTCAGACGGCAGGTGCAGACACGCCTGAAGATAGATCTGATGACCGCTATCGCGCCGTTGAAGAAGGGGATGCCGGACCAGGCGAGCGGGTCGTAGACCAGTGTTCCCCGGCATACGTTCTGCGCGACACGATCTGCCGTGCAGAGCGCAGCGATATTTCCAGCATCATCGGCTATAATTTCTATTGGGACCGTACCAACGACCCCATCAGGCCGTCGCGCGGCTTTGATTTCCGTTTCAGCCAGGACCTCGCAGGTCTGGGTGGCGACGTGAAATATCTGCGTACGGAATCATCTGCCACATTCTACCGTGGCATCTGGAAAAGCATGATTGCCAGCGCGCGCTTCTCTGGCGGGTATGTCTTCCCGCTGGAAGACGGCCAGGGCGTACGTATCAACAACCGCTTTTTCCGTGGCGGCAGCACATTCCGCGGCTTTGATGTCGCCGGTCTGGGGCCGCGTGAGATTGTGAAGGAAGTGGATCCGGAGACGGGTGAAGTCATCCGTACGCGCCGCCTGAACTCTCAGGGCGGTAACGCATACTACCAGGGTACATTCGAGTTGAGCCTGCCAAACTTCCTTCCGGAAGAATATGGTATCCGTAGCGCCCTGTTCACCGAAGTTGGCTCACTGGGCACGCTGCGGGGCTCGGATGTCGGCCAAACAATCTACTATACAAGCCAAAGCGGAAACCCCTCTGTGCGCATGACCAAGACGGCCGCATCGCTGCGGGCTTCGGCGGGTCTAAGTGTTTTCTGGGATTCTCCATTCGGTCCGATCCGCTTCGACTTCTCGCAAATTCTTCGCAAGGAAGACTATGACCGGACAGAGACGTTCCGGTTCTCCACGTCTACACGTTTCTAAGTTTCAAGCCCCAACCAGGAGGAGACTATAATGTCCCGACTAAAACAGATTTTTCTTGCCATGGCGGTTGCTTTTGCAGCCCTCGTGGCTGTTGCCCCGGCTGCGAGTGCACAAGGCACGACAGTCATAACGATTGATGAGGCAAAGATCCTGCGCGACAGCAAGGCTGGCAAGGACATCCAGACAAAGCTCCAGAACATCGAAGCCCAGATTAATAACGAACTGGAGCCGACCCGCGCTTCCCTTGAAACCGAAGGTAAGAGCCTGAACGCTCAGCTGCAGGGCAAGACACGTGAGCAAGTTGCTGGCGATGCTGCTCTTGTTGGCAAACTGCAGGCCTATGACAAGAAAACTGCCGATTTTGGCCGTGCCCGTCAGAAGGCTTCTCAGGAATACTCCCTTACGGAGCGTCAGGCGCTTGTTAATTTCAATAAAGCTCTTGAGCCTGTTCTGATGCAGGTTGTGCAAGAAAAGAACGCCCAAGTCGTGATGTCTCGCAGCGCCGTTATCTACAGCACCGAGGCAATCGATGCGACGGCGTCTGTGATCACCAAACTGGACGCTGCTACGCCGACGATCAATGTCGTGCGTCAGCGCATTCCTGATCAGCCTGCCCAGCAGTAGCGAGGACTTACCGTGCCAGTCGATCCCCGTTTTTATGCGCCTTTGGGGGCTTTGACGCTAAAAGATTTGGCGGAGCGTACTGGTTCGGAGCTGCACGGCGATGAAAGCCTGCAGATTACCGGACTCTCCTCGGCAGGCACTGGCCGCCGGGGAGATATCGGGTTTCTTGACGGGGATGGCAAAACTCCCGTTGAGATCAGCGCAGATATTTCCGCACTGTTTGTGAATGCGGCCAATGTCAAACATGTGCCGGAAAGCGTGGCTTATCTTGTCACATCTGTGCCGCGTTATGCGCATGGTGCAGCAGCGTTGGCGATGTATCAGCCCCGCCATCTGGTCTGGCATGGCTCTGAAGCCATTTCACCCGAAGCCTCCATACATGAAGAGGCGATCATTGCGCCAGGTGCGGTTATCGGCCCCGGTGCCGTGATTGGCGAGCATTCAGTTATCGGTGCGAACGCCATTATCGGACCGGGTGTCCAGATTGGCCGCAATTGTTCTGTTGGGCCAGGCGCAAGTGTTTACTGCGCGCTTGTCGGTGACAACGTGAAATTGCTGGCTGGTGCCCGGGTCGGCGAGACTGGCTTTGGCGTGATGCCCGGCCCGAAGGGGGCAGAGGATGCCCCCCATTATGGCCGTGTGATCCTGCAGGATCATGTAACAATTGGAGCCAATAGCTGCATTGATCGCGGCGTCTTTGACGACACGATCATAGGCGAGCGCACGAAGATCGATAATCTCTGCCAGATCGCTCACAATGTTGTTCTCGGCCGGTCTGTGCTTGTCGCCGCTTTTGGCGGCATCTCAGGCTCTGTCCAGGTCGGTGATGGTGCAATGCTTGGTGGCCGTGTTGGTATTGCCGACCATGTGAAAGTTGGCGAAGGCGTATCGCTTGCTGCCTCTGCAGGCCTGTTCCGAGATATCGAGGCAGGCGAGACATGGGGCGGAACACCTGCAAAGCCTATCCGCCAATGGATGCGCGAAGTTGCATGGTTGCAGAAGAATGCAAACCCGAAGAAAACGGGGTAGGCTAGGCATCCTCGCCTTAGCCTGAAACCTATCGGGATATACCATGACAGCCCAAATCCATCCGACAGCCTGTGTTGAAGAGGGCGCAAGCCTCGGGCAGGACGTCAAAATCGGCCCCTTCTGTTATGTAGCTGCCAGCACCAGCCTTGGAGATGGGTGTGAACTGATGTCCCACGCCGTTGTGATGGGGCATACGCAAATCGGGCATGGGTGTACCCTGCATCCGCATGCTGTGCTTGGCGGCCTCCCGCAAGTTATCGGTTTTGAGGCAAGTCCTGACTCGCGTCTGGTTGTGGGCGACAATTGTGTTTTTCGGGAATATGCGACGGCGCATTCAGGTATGCCAAAGTTTGGCGGTGTCACGACTGTCGGCAATAATTGCTATGTCATGATTGGTGCCCATATCGCGCATGACAACAAAATCGGAAACAATGTGGTCATGGCCAACAATGTTTCTCTGGCGGGGCATATCGAGGTTGGGGATAATGTGTGGTTTGGCGGTCTCTCTGCCATTCACCAGTTCTCGCGCATAGGTCGGAACGCCTTCATAGGCGGTGGCGCCATCGTGGTTGAAGATGTCATTCCCTTCGGCTCAGTAGTCGGCAATCATGCGAAGCTCTCCGGACTGAACATGGTCGGATTGAAGCGACGCGGTTTCACAAAGGCCGAGCAAATGGAGATACGATCTGCCTACAAGGCCGTATTCTTTGGGGAAGGCCTCTTCAGGGAACGCGTCGATCAGGCGGCGGAGAAATTCGCAGACAAGCCGCTGGCCATGGAAATGATTGATTTCATCCGTCACGCTGGTGACAGGCCGATCTGCAAGCCTGCGTGAGGGTGTCATGGCGCCACTAGGTATCATCGCTGGCTTGGGGGACCTCCCTTTGGCAATCGCAGACAATGCGGTTGCCAGCGGGCAGGGCGTTTATGTGCTCCGTGTGAAGGGATTTGAAGAGCCTGCATTGTCGAAGTTTCCCGGCGATATCATCGGTCTTGGTGAGGTTGGGGGCGTTCTGAAAAGACTCAAGGCCGCCGGCTGTAAGGATGTTGTCTTTGCGGGGATTGTTAATCGCCCGAATTTCTCTGATCTGAAGCTCGACATGAAGGGTATGGCGCTTTTACCCAAAGTGCTTTCCGCCGCGCGGCAGGGTGACGATGCCTTGTTGCGCGTGCTCGTGAACGAGTTCGAAAAGCAAGGCTTTAATGTCCTGGGAAGCCATGAGGTGAACGGGCAATTGCTTGCGCCAGCAGGACTGATTGCCGGGAATAATCCTAGCCCGGATGATATGGCAGATATTGAACATGCCGCGCGTGTGGTCGCGGCAACAGGTGCGCTTGATATCGGACAGGGCGCTGTCGTTTGCGATGGTCTCGTGCTGGCCGTCGAGGCGCAGGAGGGCACGGATGCCATGCTGGACCGATGTGCCGGCTTGCCCGTCACAATCCGCGGTACTGATACAAAACGGCGTGGCGTTCTGGTCAAGCGTCCTAAACCCGGCCAGGAGCTGCGCATTGATTTGCCTACGACGGGAGTTTCCACAGTTGAGAAGGTCGCCGCCGCAGGGCTGGCTGGGCTGGCTATAGAGGCAGAAGGGGCGTTGCTACTCAACAAGTCCGCCATGCAGGAAGCTGCCGAGCGCCTTGGCGTATTCATTTACGGTTTCCCACCGGAGCTGGGGCTGTGAGCGCGCACCGCATTTATATGGTCGCGGCAGAAGCTTCAGGAGATGTCCTGGCGCGGGAAGTGGTTGAAGAGATCAGGAAGAAAGCCCCGGCCGTCCACATCTCCGGCATTGGCGGTGATGAACTGGCCAGCGCCGGGATTATATCTCCCATCGATGTGTCGCCGTTGTCTGTTCTTGGATTTTTTGAAGGCATCAAGGCGTATGGCGATGTGGTAAAGCTGGCTGATGCTGCGGCGGATGCCATCATTGCTGACCGACCGGACGTCGTCGTTCTGGTCGACTCATGGGGCTTTATGTTGCGGGTTGCGCAACGTGTGAGACTGCGCGATCCTTCCATACGTCTGGTAAAGCTGGTCGGCCCTCAAGTCTGGGCGACGCGACCGGGCCGCGCGAAGACGCTGGCCAGTGTTGTGGACCATTTGCTTTGCATCCACGACATGGAAGTGCCGTTTTACGAGCCGTATAATCTGGCGACGACCGTTATCGGAAACCCGGCAATTTCTCGTCATGTTGAAGGTGATGGCGCACGTTTCAGACGGCTGAACGCCCTCTCTGAAACTGAGAGAATGGTTCTGGTCTTGCCAGGCAGCCGCTCAAGTGAAATCAAGCGCGTTGCGCCGGCTTTAGTCGAGGCGTCTCATATCCTTTATAAAAGGGACCCTTCGCTTCGTGTCGTGTTTGCACCAGCAAAAAATGTTGCCGAACAATTTTCTCAGGCTTTTCCAGGGCTTCAGGATTGGGCTTTGGTAACAAGTCAGGCGGCGGATCGTTATGATGCGATGGCTGCTGCAGACCTTGCCCTGGCTTGTTCCGGTACGGTCACGACTGAATTGGCAATGCAGGGCACGCCCATGATCGTTGCGTATCAAACGGGTTGGATAACTTGGGCTCTGGCGCGCGGACTGCTCTACAAGCGCGAGCACATCACTCTTCTGAACATTGTCAGTGACGATCAGGAGATCGTTCCGGAATTTGTCCAGACCCGGCAGAAACCTTCATTGATTGCTGATAAGGCATGGGCCTGGTTGAGTGACCCTAGCGCACTGCCACAGCAAAAAGTCGACCAAAGCATTGCCCTTGACCGAATGAGGGAAGGCGACCGGGACGCTGCAGAGATTGCTGCGAGCGTCGTTCTGGAAGAGGCGGCCAAGCATGCGGCCGGTTTGATCGCTTCCTAACCCCGGACGAAAGCCTGATCGATCTTTCGCTTCAGGGTCCACAAACCGGGTAGGGATAGTGTGACACCCCATTTTTCGGCCACAGCATCCTTGCTGCCAAGGCTTACGAGTTTCATGTAATCTTTTTGCGGACTATAGGTCTCAAGCGGATCACCTTTTGCCCGCGCGGCTAGGTTCCTCATCAGGATCGGACCCTGCCGTACGGCATAGACGCCAGCACGGCTGATGTACTTGTCTTCGAAACGTGCCGTATCTCCCGCGATGAAGACATTTGGATGAGATACTGATTGCAGGCTTGCGTGTACGAGGGGGAAGGCCTCCTCCGCTTGCAGCTCGGATGAACTGAGCCAGTCATAGGGAGCCGCCCCAGCGACCCAGAAGACGTGATCCGCTTTAATGCTATGACTATCAGTAAGATGTAAGACGTTGTCTTGCCAGGATGCAGGCTCGGCGCTTTCAAGGATACTGATACCTGCCTGAACAAGCCTTTTTCTGAGGTGCTGCTGCAGTGATGAGGCTGCGTGTGGTAGAATTGTCTTATTCCGCTCGATCAAGGAAACGGTCTTGGCCTGCGCTCCAGATGTGCTTTTCAGGGCATGCTGGACAGAGAGCGCAAGTTCCACCCCTCCAAGGCCCGCGCCAATGATGGCGATATCTTTTGCGCCCGTTGCACCACTTATGGCTTCCCAGTGATCGAGAAAGCCTGCCATAGGTTTTACGGCGATACTGTCTGGATAATTGGAGGCTGTAGGCGGTTGGGATACAATTCCAACATCTATGGAAGCTAGATCGTAAGGGATTTGCCTACCTGATCCTGTAGTTACGAACTGACTGTCCACATCCAGGTGTGATGCTGCCTCTTCAATCAAGACTGTTCCTGTATCCCTGCAAAGGCCAGCAAGGTCTATTTCTACTTCTTCTCTGGCGAAGTGACCGGCAACAAAGCCTGGGACCATTCCGCTGTATACGGATCGACTGTCAGGGGTGAGCAGAGTTATCGTCAGATGAGACTGCGGATTCTGCTTTAGCCATCGCAGGGCCGTAACGTGAGCGTGTCCGCCTCCGATGAGAAGCAGGGCCGTCATGCTGTCCTCAGCCTCCCAAAGGCTTGTTGGACCACCACGACTGCAAGGCGGATGCAATGTTCAGGCAGGGCTCCCGGGTTTCAGGCGGTGCGCGATAGACCACCATGGCAGATCCTTCGAGGGCCGTTTCCTTCAGAGCGTCCACAGGCCATCTGGCGCCTGCAACAAAGCATTCGTCTAGGGTTGTCAGATACTCGCCGAACTCTGCTTCGCGGCCGTCCCGGAATAGCGGCAACCATAGGATCAGCGTGGCGCGAGGCCAGCGTTTGAGGGCTTTCGGAGTCCACAAGGCAAGGGCGTTGATATCGCGTGTCGTCTCATAGCTTGGGTCCACGAGGCAGACCATCTGTTCTCCTGTGCGGGGGGAGAGCTTCAGTGCGCTGCCATACCCATCAGCTTTCCTGATCTGGATGCGATCATCACCCGCCATTGCCTTGGTGAGTGCCTCATATTCAGCAGGATGCTTTTCGAAGAGAATGTAACGACTCTTCTCCGGTAACAGCTTTTGTGCGTGAGCAGGTGAGCCGGGATAGTTTTGTATCCCTTCCTGTTCGACAAAGCGGACCCAGGGCTGTAGTGGTTTCGGGGCTTTACCGTCGGTCATGGACAGGATGCCATCATCCGCCTCGCCACCCTTACGAGACTGCGGGCCTTTCAGGTCATATCGTCCGCGTCCGGAATGGGTCTCCACATAGAGTAGAGGACTAGTCGCCTTGCTGAATCCTTCAAACAGGGCATGCAGGACGGCATGCTTCAGCACGTCCGCCCTGTTGCCCGCATGAAAGCCATGTTGATAGGAAAGCATCCTGTCTTCCTGTCTGGTCGCAACGGTTTCTTGATATTGTTTGAAAGGACTCGAGACTTATTTTTTACTTAGGCTTTCCTTGCGAACTGCTTCGAATTCGTTGCCAGGATACCAGGTTGGCCATTCATCGGATTGGGCGATTTGTGTGCCAACGTCATAAAAGGCCTGAACGTCTTCCTTGAAACCTTCCAGATCCCAGTCCTCAGAATACTCATCCATCGGCTTGTGATAGCGCTCTGCTGTATAGACCGCTGCGGCCGCTTTGCCGGCGGCAATCCCGCCATCCCGCTTGTCTTCGCCGCCATCCGCGTACAGCATGGGTACGCCTTTTTTGGCCAGAGATATGTGGTCAGAGCGATAGAAGTATCCTGCTTCGGGTTTGGAGTCCGGTTTGATGACGCGGTCCTGTGTTGCCAGCACATCCTTCAGCATGTCTTCCAGTTCGGATGCGCCATAGCCGATAACGACCATGTCTTTCGTGCGACCGATTGGCAGGGCGCCATCCATATTGATACCGGCGACAATTTCGTTGAGCGGCACCGTGGGGTGTTCGGCGAAATAGGCGGACCCCAGCAGTCCGGACTCTTCAAGTGTCACGGCTGCAAAGATAGCCGACCGGTCCAGGTCTTGTGCGGCCATGGCTTCAGCGATTTCCAGTAGCGCCGCGGTGCCGGTTGCGTTGTCTACAGCGCCGTTGAAAATCTGGTCCGCGTAGAAGTCTTCGCCCGGCGCGCCTGTTTTTTGTTCCGGCTTTTTGCCCAGATGGTCCCAGTGCGCCGTGTACAGCATATATTCGTCCGGCGTAGTCTTGCCGGGCAGCATGCCGATGACGTTACGACTTTCAAGTTGTTCGATCGTCTGCGTGATCTCACCACTTGCCTTCATGCCCTCCAGAGGCACCGGTTTGAAGCCAGGGGTCTTGGCGGCCTGCTTCATCTCTTCCAGGTCAAGCCCGGCAGTGGCGAACAGCTTTTCAGCCGCGTCCCGCGTTATCCAACCTTCTAGCGCTGCGCGGTCTTCGCCGCCATTCGAACGTACCAGGTCGGATTGTGCGCCAGACCATGATCCTGTCACGACATCCCATCCGTAGGCGGCAGGTTCGGTTTCATGAATGATGATGGCTGCAGTAACGCCCTGACGGGCGGCTTCCTCGAATTTATACGTCCAGCGGCCATAATACGTCATGGCCTTGCCTTTGAAGAGATCCGGATCGCCCGTAGCAAAGCCCGGATCATTCACAAGGATGATGACGGTCTTGCCGCTAAGGTCCTGATCTCCGTAATCATTCCAGTCATATTCCGGGGCGACAGCGCCATAGCCGACGAACACAACATCCGTCGGATCAAAGGATATGTGATCCGTATTCTGGCGTTTCGTCCAGAAGACAGCGTCCTTTTTGGGTTCCATGGGCATTTCGGTGCCATCCGGAGCGGTAAAGGTCAGGTTGGACGCAGATAGATCCACAGTCTGATTGACCATTTTGACGGTCTGGAAATAGGTGCCGTCTTCACCGCCAGGCTGCAGGCCGATGCGTTTCATCTCCGCTGCGACCCAGTCTGCGGCCGCTTCGCCGGTTTCCGTGCCTGGCCCGCGGCCTTCAAACGTATCATCGGCAAGTGTCTCAATACGGACCGCCAGGTCTTTAGAGGTGATGTCCGTTGTCGTGTCAGTTGGCAGGGGCATCAGCAGGGCAGTCTCTTCCACGGCGTCCGCTTCGGCTTGCGGTTCCGGGGCTTCGTTTTTTTCGGCGCCACAGGCAGCCAGAACGATCAGGGATGCTGAAATCAGATATTTCTTCATAACGAGTCGCTTTCGGGACTGAATTCAATTTGCGAATTGTGTGGCACGGGTGCCTGAAGACAGCAAGTTGGGTGGTTCTGCCAAGCTGAGATCTGGCTGCATCAATTACCGGGCAGGGGGATCCATGGGTTTTCATCGCCTGGCACAGCTGGGAAGCGGAGATTGCCACCGGCCTGTACAGCTGCGGTCCAGTCAATCTTGGCCTGATCGATCTTTTCCTGGCTGCTGGAGACCAAATTCCATTCGATCCGTTTCTTCCCGGGCAGCTTTGCGCCGCCACAGATGACGCCTTTGGTGCCAGGGCTGAGCTTGATGGCAACATCCACGCCGCTCTCCAAGACCAGCATGACGCCGGCATCCGTAAATTCTCCCGCCACATTGGCCGAACCGCACACAAGATAGAGCGCGCGCTCCTCAGCGAGTTCAGAGGATAAGGTAAGTTCAGCCACGCTCTCGGTTTCCAGGGCAACGTAGAGAATGGGCGAGGGGAATTTTACAGGGGACGCCTTTCCCCATGCTTCGCCGGCCAGCACGCGTATGCGCGCGCCTGATATCTCGAATTCCGGAAGGCTGTCTGCGGCGTGATGCTCAAAGGATGGCTCGCAATCTTCCTCTCCATCTGGCAGCGCGACCCAGGTTTGCAGGCCATGCATGCTCTGGCCCTGTGTGCGAAGCTCTTCCGGTGTATGCTCGGAATGGACAATGCCATGCCCAGCGGTCATCCAGTTCATGGCGCCGGGCCTGATTACGACGTCTGTGCCGAGAGAGTCCTGATGGCGTATGGCGCCATCGAACAGGTAAGTGACCGTCGACAGGCCGATATGCGGGTGAGGGTTTACATCAAAGCCCTCGCCCGGGGCATAATCCACGGGTCCAAAATGGTCGAAAAAGACGAAAGGCCCGACGGTGCGTTGCGCATGGAAGGGCAGAACACGTCGCACCCTGAAGCTGCCGCCCAGATCCCGGCTACGGGGTTCAATTATGCGTGTGATGGGTGATGACATGGCAACTTTCCCTTGGACGGATCGATTTCATCTCCAAATTGTTACCTATGGCAAGAGAGCTTTAAAACCATGACCGCAACTGACAGTAACTGGATAGATCGGGCAGACGAGCATATTTTTGTCCTGCCGTTTCCGAGATGGAGGAACACGTCTTGGCTGAAGCGCCACCATCCATGGTTCGAAACAGGCATTATATCCGAACTGCGCGGATCAGTTCGATTGGCGTTGGAGTACTGATCCTATGGTCTCTCGCATTCCTGCTGTCAGGCTGTGCCACCCCCGTCACGCAAACAAGATTGAGTCCAATGAAACCGCCTGAGCCCGTATTCCTGCCGGAAGAGAGCACATTTGTTTCTTTCGATTGTGCCCGCCTGGGCCTGACGGTCTGGCCTGCAGAGGGAACAGATCAGCCTGAATATGTCGTCATCGGTCTTCATGGCATGAATGATTATGCCAATGCGTTCCATATAGCGGCGCCATATTGGGCCGAGCAGGGCGTGACGACTTATGCTTATGACCAGAGAGGTTTTGGCAGGTCGCCTGAGCGCGGTGTCTGGCCCGATGAAGAGGTCATGCGCCAGGATCTTCGCACAGCTACGGCCTTGGCTCGCAAGAGTCATCCAGATGCAACGATTGCCGTTATTGGCATATCCATGGGCGGGTCCGTAGCGCTCTCAGCCTTTGGTTCTGACAATCCGCCAGATGCAGACAGATTGATTGCTTCTGGTCCGGGCTTGCGCGGATGGGGGGCGATGAATTTCCTCTACAGGGCCAGCCTGTGGGCATCGGCCCATGCGCGGCCAGGATGGATCGTGCGTCCTCCAGCACGTTTCGTCCATATTGAGCCATCTGATAATATCGAGATGCTCCGCAGAGCCTCGGAAGACCCTTTGATGCTGACTGAGAACAGGATTGATCAGGTCTATGGCCTGGTCTCTCTCATGGAGTCGGCGCACCAGAGTGTTCAAGACCTGCCGCCAAAGCTGCCTGTTCTGCTATCCTATGGCGCTAATGACTATGTCGTGCCCCCTAAGGGCGTTAAGCGGACCGCAAAAGAGCTGCCGGATCATGTCAGGACAGTTTATTACGAAGATGGCTATCACATGCTGACACGCGATTTGCAGGCAGAGACGGTAAATGCCGATTACCTTGCCTTCATGGTCAATCCGGCGGGCGATCTACCCAGCCATTCGCCTGAATGGCCGTTTCGCTAGCAGTTTCCACAGCGCTTTACCTCTTGCGGTGACAGATGCGTGGACAAATATACTTCATTCTGCCACTCCTGCCCGGTAGAGATTCCCGCTATAGATGAGCAAGGCCCGATTCATGATGACTTCCTATCAGACAGCTCTAAACCTGGTTCCAATGGTTGTGGAGCAGACGAGCCGTGGCGAGCGGGCATTCGACATCTTCTCCCGCCTCCTGAAAGAGCGCATCATTTTTGTCACCGGCGGAATTGATGACAGCATGGCAGCGCTGATCACGTCCCAGCTTCTGTTCCTCGAATCAGAAAACCCGAAAAAAGACATCGCGATGTATATCAACAGCCCGGGCGGATATGTTTCCTCCGGTCTCGCGATCTATGACACAATGCAGTACATCCGTTGCCCAATTTCGACCGTATGTATCGGTCAGGCTGCGTCCATGGGATCGCTTCTCCTTGCTGCAGGTGAAAAAGACATGCGTATCGCGCTTCCGAATGCGCGCGTCATGCTGCACCAGCCCTCTGGCGGATATCAGGGGGTTGCGACCGATATTGAGCGCCATGCCGAGGAAATTATTGATCTTAAGCGTCGTCTCAACAACATCTATGTGCGCCACACCGGCCAAGAATATGATGTAATCGAGCGCAAGCTGGATCGTGACACCTTCCTGACGGCTGAAGAAGCCCAGGAATTCGGCATTGTGGACAAGGTTTTTGAGCGCCGGACAGCCGAGGATGACAAATAGGGTGCATCCCTCGCACAAAAATGGCCTGCCTCTTGCAGTGCAGGCTCAGAAACTTATTGTCTTGTTAGTAAACGGGTGGGACGTCTTTAAAGACGAAATTAAGGCTTACCCGGCATTGAGGACGGCATGACCAAACAAAACGGCTCAGGCGATTCCAAGAACACGCTTTATTGCTCCTTCTGTGGAAAAAGCCAGCATGAAGTGAAAAAGCTGATTGCCGGCCCGACGGTGTTCATCTGCGATGAATGCGTAGAACTTTGCATGGATATCATTCGCGAAGAGAACAAGACCTCAATGGTCCGGTCTCGCGAAGGGGTCCCCACGCCGCAGGAGATCTGCGATGTGCTTGACGATTACGTCATCGGTCAGGTTCACGCCAAGCGCATTCTCTCGGTTGCTGTGCATAACCATTACAAGCGTCTGTCCCACGCCGGGAAAACAGACGGGGTTGAGCTTTCCAAGTCCAATATCCTGCTGGTCGGTCCGACAGGCTGCGGCAAGACGCTTCTTGCGCAAACGCTTGCTCGTATTCTCGACGTGCCTTTCACGATGGCAGATGCCACGACACTGACCGAAGCCGGTTATGTCGGGGAAGACGTTGAAAACATCGTCCTGAAGCTGCTTCAGGCCGCTGACTACAATGTCGAGCGTGCGCAGCGCGGCATCGTCTATATCGATGAGATCGACAAGATTTCCCGCAAATCCGACAATCCGTCCATCACGCGTGATGTGTCGGGTGAGGGCGTGCAGCAGGCGCTTCTGAAAATCATGGAGGGCACGGTTGCGGCTGTGCCTCCACAAGGTGGCCGCAAGCACCCGCAGCAGGAGTTCCTGCAGGTCGACACAACCAACATTCTCTTTATCTGTGGCGGCGCTTTTGCGGGCCTGGACAAGATCATCTCGTCTCGTGGTGAGAGCGCATCGATTGGCTTTGGGGCTTCTATCAAGAATTCCGAAGATCGCGGCGTGGGTGAAATCCTGCGCAACACGGAACCGGAAGACCTTCAGCGTTTCGGCCTGATCCCGGAATTCATCGGCCGTCTGCCGGTGATCGCAACCCTGGAAGATCTCGACGAGAAAGCGCTCATCAAGATCCTGACCGAGCCGAAGAATGCTCTGCTCAAGCAGTATCAGCGCCTGTTCGATATGGAGAATGTCGAACTGAACTTCACACCTGAGGCGCTGACGGCTGTTGCTCGCCGTGCCATCAAGCGGAAGACCGGTGCACGTGGTCTGCGGTCGATCATGGAGGGCATTCTGCTCGACACGATGTTCGAACTGCCAAATCTGCGCGGTGTCGAGGAAGTCGTCATCAATGGCGAAGTCGTCGAAGGCAATGCTGAGCCGCTTTACGTACATGCCAAGAAGAGCCAACCAGAAGCTGGCTGATCCTTTCAGGCACAAACAAGCCAAAACAAAAACGCCCCGGTCAGATCGACCGGGGCGTTTTTGTTTGCGCAGACAGGAGAGACGTTCGCCGCTGGGGCGTCGGTCATCAATTCCGCTTTTCAGTTTTGGATAAAGAAGAGGCCGGTATCTTTCGATACCGGCCTCTACAAGGATTAAGGGAGAGAGATAAGGCCCCTAGACCTTGTAGTACATGTCGAATTCCACCGGGTGAGGGTGGAGCTCATAGCGCATGTTCTCTTCCATTTTCAGTTCGATATATGCATCGATCTGGTCGTCATCGAACACGCCGCCCTTGGTAAGGAACTTACGGTCTGCGTCGAGCGCTGCAAGCGCTTCTCGCAGTGAACCGCAAACTTGCGGGATCGATTTCGCCTCTTCAGGCGGCAGATCGTACAGGTCTTTGTCCATCGCGTCGCCCGGATGGATCTTGTTCTCGATGCCGTCGAGGCCAGCCATGAGCAGGGCTGCGAAGGCGAGATACGGGTTGGCGGTCGGGTCCGGGAAGCGGGTCTCGATCCGTTTTGCTTTCGGGTTGGAGCCGAAAGGAATACGGATGGAGGCAGACCGGTTGCGGGCAGAGTAGGCCAGCATGACCGGAGCTTCATAGCCCGGAACCAGGCGCTTGTAGCTGTTGGTCGACGGGTTCGTCAGAGCGTTCAGAGCACGTGCGTGCTTGATGATACCGCCGATATAGAACAGGCACTGCTCGGACAGACCGGCATACTGATCGCCAGCGAAGAGCGGCTTGCCGCCAGACCAGATGGACTGGTGAACGTGCATACCGGAGCCGTTGTCCGCAAACATCGGTTTCGGCATGAAGGTTGCCGTCTTGCCGTAGGATGCGGCCACATTGTGGATCACATATTTATACAGCTGCAGACGGTCCGCCATCGTGGTGAGCGTGGAGAACTTCAGGCCAAGCTCGTGCTGTGCAGGCGCCACTTCGTGGTGATGCTTTTCCGGTTCCAGGCCGATATCGGCCATGACGGACAGCATCTCGGAACGCATGTCCTGTTCGGAATCTACCGGAGGTACTGGGAAGTAGCCGCCTTTTGGACCAGGGCGGTGCCCCATATTTCCCATCGGGTACTCTTTGCCCGTATTGATCGGCAGCTCAGTCGAGTCAAAGCTGTAGCCGGTTTTGTGCGGCTCAGTGGACCAACGCACATCGTCAAAGACGAAGAATTCGGCTTCAGGACCAAAGAACACGGTGTCGCCAACGCCGCTGGACTTCACATAGGCTTCTGCCTTTTTTGCGGTCGTGCGCGGGTCACGATTGTAGGCCTGGCCGGAAATCGGATCGAGAATATCGCACATCACTGCCAGCGTGGTCTGCTGGAAGAATGGATCGATCATGGCTGTGCTGGTGTCCGGCATCAGGACCATGTCGGACTCGTTGATGGCTTTCCAGCCAGCAACCGAGGAGCCATCGAACATTTGGCCCTCGGTGAAGAAATCATCCTCAACCATGTCCTTGTGGAATGACACGTGTTGCATCTTGCCACGTGGATCGGTGAAGCGGAGATCGACGTATTGTACGTCTTCGTCTTTCATCAGCTTCATTAGGTTCTCAGCCATTGGAATTTGCCCTCCAGTAAAAATCAGAATTCATGGGTAACCTTGTTACAGGACGCCGGTGCTAGAGAGCCGCGTCGCCTGTCTCGCCGGTGCGGATTCTCACCGCATCAGTGATATCAGAAATGAAGATCTTACCATCGCCAATCTTGTCTGTGTGTGCGGCTTTTTTGATCGCCTCCACAGCACCTTCGACGGCCGTATCCGCCAGGACGATTTCGATCTTCAGTTTAGGTAGGAAATCAACGACATATTCAGCGCCGCGATAAAGCTCGGTATGCCCGCGCTGACGACCAAAACCTTTGGCTTCGATCACGGTCATACCTTGCAGACCGATCTCTTGCAGGGCTTCCTTAACATCATCCAGTTTGAACGGTTTGATGATTGCCTCAATTTTTTTCATGGCCCTTGTCTCCCAGCCGTTGAAGTCACGTATAAGCCAAGCGGTATGCGTCTTCTGGCGCCGAAGCGAGACCCATATGGGTTCTTAACGGTAGCTGACGGACTGCTGGTTGCTTTTTGGACTTTACTGCACGTTTTTTGTGCGCCGACTGCGCGGGGCTATCACGTATTCCGTGACATGCGCGTCATTTTCGGGGGTGCGCGGACTGCGCTTTGCAGTATATACAGCGTAACTCACAGGTTTCAGGTATCTGCTCTGGGGCTTTCTTCATTGCTCTGTTTGCGTGGAGAGGGTCTGCCCAGACCATGGTTTCGTGTGCATCGTGTCGGTGCACGCCTGGGGCGATGCAGCCACGTCGTCTAGAGGTGACGTGTGCGTAGGAAAGGCGCATCTCCTGCAGGCAGCAGATAATGCCCGACCAATTCTGGTCGGGACACGTTAAAGTCACACTAGCCAGGGGCTCAGTAATGATCTTTCTTGTTCGCCACGGAGAAGCTGCCGCAGCATGGGGGAACCATCCCGATCCGGGCTTGAGTGAACTCGGGCGCAAACAGGCCGAAGCTGTTGCAGAACAATTGCAAACGCTCGGCGCGACTCAGGCCATTACCAGTCCGATGCAACGTTGCCGCGAAACAGCGCAGCCCTTTGAGCGTGCCTTGGGCGTGACAGCTCCCGTCGTGGAAGAGGTCTCTGAGATCGATACACCGAGCTATGTCACCGATCGTGTAACCTGGCTGAAGAGATACATGGATGGGACATGGGCTGCAGAAGGCAGCGAACACTTGCCCTGGCGTGACCGAATGATGGCACGTCTAGCGAAGGCTGAAGACGGGACCGTGGTTTTCTCTCACTTCGTAGCCATCAATGCGATCGTGAGTGCACTCAGAAATGATGCCAAGACAATCGTGTTTCGGCCTGGTCATTGCTCGGTCACCCAATTGGTGCGCGAAAACGGGCTGTTGAAAGTCAAGGAACTGGGCAGCGAATCCGCAACCCGCGTGCTATGAGATCGCCCTATGGGCAGACCGATACTTACACCGCAGGAAATGCGTGACGCCGAGCAGGCCTTATTCTCTGGCGGGCTCGATAGTTTTGAATTGATGCAGCGCGCGGGAAATGCCGTTGCGGAATTCCTTCATGCCAACTGGCCCGAAGGCCGTATTCAGGTTCTATGTGGACCGGGTGGAAATGGTGGTGACGGCTTTGTCGCGGCCAGCCAGCTCGCAAAGCTTTGGCGGGATGTCGATGTCTTCTGTCTTGTTCCTCGGGAGGATCTGAAAGGCGACGCAGCTAAGGCAGCGGCTCTCTGGGAGAAGGACATCAGACCACTGGAGGACGCGCTGGAGGCCCCCCATGATATCGTTCTGGATGCGCTGTTTGGCGGCGGCTTGTCCCGTGCCCTCGAGGGCACCGTTGCTGCATTGTCTCAGCGTGGGGGCAGGGTTGTCTCGATTGATGTACCCTCTGGTATCGATGGTTTCACGGCCGAGCCGCTTGGGCCATGCTTTCGCGCTGAGGGCACGATCACTTTTGCGGCTTTGAGGCCAGCGCACGTCCTGCTGCCGGCTGCTGCATATTGTGGCGGCGTGTTTGTCGCCGACATTGGTGTGCCGGTGAAATCTCGCCTTCTGGAGAACAGTCCTCTTCTGTGGGGGAAGAGACTGCCGCAGCCAGGTCAGAGCACACATAAGCATCAGCGTGGCCATCTGGCGGTGGTTAGCGGGCCTGCGCATGCAACGGGTGCGGCCAGGCTGGCAGCCCGGGCCGGATTAAGAGCAGGGGCGGGTCTCGTGACGGTGCTGTCGCCTCCGGATGCCATTCAGGTGAATGCAAGCCACCTGACGGCCGTGATGCTGAAGGAATTCTCGAAGCGTGAAGATGTATGCGACGCGCTGGAAACAGCTACCGTCGCGATTCTCGGCCCAGCGGCGGGTGTCAGTTCCACTACGCGTGAGAATGTGGAATGCCTGCTCGGATCTGAAACCAAGGCTGTACTGGATGCTGACGCGCTGACGGTCTTCGGTGATGATAGCGAAGCCCTGCACAAGCTGCTGCGGCCCTCTGACCTGATCACGCCCCATATTGGTGAGTTCACGCGCATCTTCGGAGACCTTTTGGAGACATCCAGCAACAAGGTGGATGCGACTCGCAAAGCTGCAGAAATTGCGGGGTGTGTTGTTTTGCTGAAGGGGGCGGATACTGTGATCGCGTCGCCAGATGGAACAGCCATTGTGAATACACACGCCACACGCTGGCTCGCAACGGCAGGCTCCGGAGACGTTCTGGCGGGTATCGCCGGTGGCATGATTGCTCAGGGTGTTGATGCCTTCACAGCAGCCGCAATGGCGAGCTGGCTGCATGGCGAGTCAGGTCGCCGGGTAGGGGCTGGCCTGATCTCCGAAGATCTCGAGAAGCAATTGCCGGAAATTCTGAGCGCCCTGCACGGCGAAAAACGCTGATTTGGCAGTCTGTCGCAGCTTTCTGGTTGATGCCTTGAAAACGCTCGCGTAGGAACTCGCCACAAGCGGATGTGGCGGAATTGGTAGACGCACTGGATTTAGGTTCCAGCGCCGCAAGGCGTGGAGGTTCGAGTCCTCTCATCCGCACCAACAAGGCATGGGAATCCGGCTCGGGCATCCGGGGCGGATCTCTATGCTGTAAAACAGGCCGAGTCCTGCGTGGACAGGGGCTTTCGGCTATGACATAAGCCGCCCCTTCAGACAGGATTCACAGGGCGCCCGCGCGCAGATATTTGCGCCCGTGACCCAATAAAACGGATGATTGAACCGATGGAAGTTACCCAGACCAAGGCAGAAGGTCTCAGCCGTACGTTCGCCGTCACAGTGCCGGCATCGGAACTGAAGGCGAAGCTGGATGAGCGGATCGAAGAAATCCGCCCGCAAATGAAGCTCAAAGGCTTCCGTCCAGGCAAGGTTCCTGCCTCTCACGTGCGCAAGATGTTCGGCAAAGACCTGATGGGCGAGCTGATCAACAAGCTGGTGGATGAAACCAACCAGAAAGCCCTGGAAGAAAACGAACTGCGCCCTGCTGGTCAGCCGGACGTCCATATGGACGGCGACGTTGAGAAAGTTGTGACGGGCGAGGCAGATCTCTCCTATCACATGCATGTCGACGTGATGCCAGAATTTGAGCCGGCTGACGTTTCCAAGCTGAAAGTGACCCGCCCTGTTGCCGAAGTCTCTGAAGAGCAGATTGAAGAAGCTCTTGGTCGCATCGCCGAGCAGAACACCCAGTTCGAGCCTCGCGGCAAAACTGCGAAGGCCAAGGACGGCGATGCTGTCGTGATGGATTTTGTTGGCAAGATCGACGGTGAAGCTTTTGAGGGTGGTTCTGCCGAGCAGCAGACCCTTGTGATTGGCTCCGGCCGCTTCATCCCGGGCTTTGAGGAACAACTCGTCGGCGTGAAGACGGGTGAAGAAAAAGAAATCACCGTCACTTTCCCTGAGGAGTATCCGACTGAGGATCTTGCTGGAAAGGAAGCGACCTTCGAGGTGAAAGTCCAGGAAGTCCGCGCGCCGAAGACCCCGGAAGTCGATGATGAGTTTGCCAAAGGTCTTGGCCTTGAAAGCCTCGAACAGCTGACCGGCCTGGTCAAAGACCAGCTGCAGGGTGAGCATGACGCCGCTTCGCGTTCCAAAGCAAAGCGTGACCTGCTGGACAAGCTGGACGAAGCGCACGAGTTCGACCTGCCGCCGAATATGGTTGAGCAGGAGTTCAATCAGATCTGGCAGCAGCTGCAGGCTGAAATGGATGCCGGCCGCACCGCTGAAGAAGACAAGGGCAAGTCCGAGGACGAGCTGAAGGAAGAGTACCGCAAGATCGCAGAGCGCCGCGTGCGTCTCGGTCTGGTGCTTGCTGAAATCGGCCGGGTTAATGATGTCCGCATTTCCGAGCAGGAAGTGAATCAGGCCCTGATCCGTGAAGCGCGTCAGTATCCTGGCCAAGAGCAACAGGTCGTTCAATTCTTCCAGCAGAATCCGGGCGCCATGGCTCAGCTCCGCGCACCGATCTATGAAGACAAGGTCGTCGATCACATTCTCGGCGTTGCCGAAGTGTCCGATGAGACCGTTTCCCGTGAAGACCTCTTCAAGGAAGATGAAGAGTAAGTCTCCACAGAAAATACCAGTTAAAGAAAGCCGGTCCGCAGTGGCCGGCTTTTTTGATGCCGCAAAGCCGAATAGGTAAACTGCATGTTAACCGCACATCGCGAAATTGCAGGGAATCATTAAGCAAAGGCATCAGAAGATGAGCGTCCAAAGCATACGCCCGCAACTGACCGAAGACGATATTCATCGCCTGATGAAGGGGGATACGCCAGAACAGCGTGCTTCCGTGGCGCACAGGCTGTGCCGCCGAATCGCCTTGGATGTCCTGACCGACGAAGAGCGTGCCTACGCTCAGGAAATCATGGGCATTCTGGCCGAGGATGCCGCAGACCTGGTTCGCCGCACCCTGTCTGTCACGCTTCGCAATTCGCCCATCCTCCCGCGCGAGATCGCGTTCAAGCTGGCTCAGGATATTGAGGCCGTGGCGATTCCGGTGCTTCAGGACTCGCCCGTCTTCACAGATGAGGATCTGATCGAGCTGGCGCTGTCTGTAACGGCGGCAAAACAAGTCGCGATTGCGTCACGCGATTCGCTATCGCTCACTCTGACAGAAGTTCTTACGGAGCATGGCGCTCTGGAAGCCGTTCGCGCGCTGTCCGGAAATGAGGGCGCGGACTGGAGCGACAAGGCATATGACGATGCCATGCGGCGCTACGGAACAGATGAAGGTGTGCAGCGCGGGCTGATAAGCCGTGAGTACATCCCAACACATATCGCCGAAAAGATGGTCAGCCTCGTCTCCGGGCAATTGTTCGACATGCTGGTCAATCGCCACGAATTGCCAGCGCAGCTTGCGATCGATCTGGCATCAGGTGCACGGGAACGCGCGACGATCGATCTGGTTGAGCAGGCGGGCCGCTCCCACGATTTGCCGCGCTTTGTAACCCAGTTGAACCTTAATGGCCGCCTGACGCATTCGCTGATCATGCGCGCCCTATGTTGCGGCCAGATGCCGTTTGTTGAGCATGCGCTGGCTGAGCTTTCGGGCGTCGGTCACCAGCGTGTCTGGCTGATGATCCACGACGCCGGGCCATTGGGCCTGCAGGCTGTGTTTGATCGGGCCGGAATGCCGCGCAAGATGCTGCCGGCCTTCCGCGCAGCTGTGAACGTGTTTCATGAGACGAGCCATGATGGCGGGCCGAACGACCGCGCACGTTTCCGCGCTCGTATGATCGAGCGTGTGCTGACCCAGTTCCAGGCTATTCCGCGGGAAGACCTGGAATACCTATTGGAAAAACTGGATTATTATTCCGAGATGGCCGCCATGGAAGAGAGCGGCGGTGACGCGTCTTTCGGAGCCGCTTAGGAATCCGCGCGAAGTTTTGAGCCCGCATGGATACCAATGCGGTTCAGGAACTCTCCATCCCGCCAGTTTGCATTTTCTGCGATCACGAGCATGCCTGAGGCGGATGCGACTTCGCAGATCTCCATCAGCGTCTCATTCATCTCCAAATCACGTGCATCGACGCGCAAACTGTCGATCAGCAGGCGCAGGCCCTCGCCAATCGGCGTTTGCCAGGATTTGCGCATGTCGACGGACACACGAAAGCCGTGACGCCGCAGATGGGCTACATGGCGTACAATATCACTCGGGCAGCCGGCAAAAGCGGAGTCTTCAAACTCCAGGCAGATTTCCTGCTGGCAGAGTGTCGTCCTGCGAATAGCGGCATCGCAGGCGATAGCCGTATTCGCGTGAGAGAGCGCTGCCATAGGGGAGGGCACAATGATGGGGCGCATGCGCTGGTCCATATGGTGCGCGGCGCTGGCAACTTCGGACAGTCTGTCTGAAAGCCATTTGGCCGGATCTGAGACACTGCTGGCAGTACTCATCGGGCCAAAAGATGCGGACTCTTCAAAAGTCTGCGACATCTCACAAACAGCACCGAACGAATCCCCGTCAAGCAGATGCATGACCGGGTGGAAGCGGAATTGGACCTTCTGTCCAGTGTGAGCGACAACTCTTGTTTGTAGCAATTCCCGCATCACTCTTCCCGTCTTTCTGACCGTGCCTATTGCTTTACCTAACGGACAGGACTGAAGATCACGCGGACAAATCCATTTGGATTTCGAATAAATTTGAACAAATGGGGGAGGACACAATGAATAAAGAAAATACCCAGCCAAAACTCTCTGCGACCGTCCTGATCGTGCGGGACGGTGAAACAGCGCCTGAAGTGCTGATGGTGAAGCGTCACTATCAGATAGATTTCGCTGCCGGCGCGCTCGTTTTTCCGGGCGGCAAGGCAACGACAGAAGATTCCAGTTCAGGCTGGGATCCCTATACCGATGGGGATTTCGGCCCAGTACAACAGGATGCGCGCATTGCTGCGGTAAGAGAGGCGTATGAGGAATCAGGACTGCTACTGGCACGCCCCAGGCAGAAGCGGGGCACAGACATGCCTCTGGTTGGGCCGGATGTGGCCGAGAAACTGGACCCGTTCCGCGCCGCTGTGGACCGGGGCGAGCAGAGCTTCCTGGAATTGATCCGTGAACATGACCTCGTCCTCGCGCTCGACAGCCTCGTCCATTTCGGACATTGGATCACGCCGGACATGATGCCGAAGCGTTTCGATACGCATTTTTACATCGCACCTGCGCCACCAGACCAGATTGCTGCACATGATGGGCGTGAGACGACAGACTCGGTCTGGATCACCGCTCAGGGTGCTCTGAACTCGGAAGAGGCAGGTGAGTCGGTCATAATATTCCCGACACGAATGAATCTGAAGAAGCTGGCAAAGGCCAGCTCGGTTGCGGACGCTGCCAGGCGTTTTGCGGCTGAGCCGGTCGTCACGGTCCTGCCGCGTCAGGACAAGACCGAAAAAGGCGAAGCCTGCCTCGTCATTCCGGAAGAGGCAGGCTACGGCCAGACAATTGAATTGTTGTCACGCGTGAACGTGTAGCGAGGCTAGAGGATGAATTTGGAAAGATCTGCGTTGCCGGCCAGGCTGGCGACGCGTTCATCCACATAATCAGCCGTGATCGTGATGGTCTCTCCGGTCTTGTCCGGAGCATCAAAGCTGATTTCGTCGAGCAGGCGTTCGAGCACTGTCTGCAGACGCCGCGCACCAATATTCTCGACCGAGCTGTTCACAGCTTCGGCAAGGTCTGCCAGGCGATCAATCGCTGCGTCTTCAAATTCCAGCGTGACATTCTCCGCAGCCATAAGCGCCTCATACTGACGGATCAGGCTGGCTTCCGGCTCGACCAGAATGCGGCGCAGATCGTCACGGGTGAGGGCTTCCAGTTCCACGCGGATAGGCAGACGCCCTTGAAGTTCCGGCAGAAGGTCTGATGGCTTTGAAACATGGAAGGCGCCAGATGCAATAAACAGAATATGGTCCGTCTTAACCGCGCCGCGCTTTGTGGAAACTGTTGTGCCTTCGATCAGGGGCAGCAGGTCCCGCTGAACGCCTTCGCGGCTGACATCTGCGCCGCCGCGTTCCTTACGGGCGGCCACCTTGTCGATCTCGTCCAGGAATACGATGCCATCTTCTTCCACAGCGGAAACAGCTTCACGAATGATGGCGTCTTCATCCAGCAGACGGTCGGCCTCTTCCTCTGTCAGAGGTTCGTAGGCTTCGCGCACAGTCGTCCGTACACGCTTGGTGCGTCCACCCATGGCCTTGCCCAGCATGTCCGACAGATTGATCATGCCCATGGAGCCGCCTTGGCCGGGAATATCCATCATTTGCATTGGGTTGTTTGTTTCGGCCACGTCCAGGTCTACCGGCTTGTCGTCCAGTTCACCGGCGCGCAGCTTGGTGCGGAAAACTTCACGCGTTGAAGATTGCGCGTCTTCTCCGACCAGCGCATCCAGAAGGCGCTCTTCAGCGGCGTCCTGTGCCTGTTTGCTGACACCTGCGCGTTTTTGCTCACGCACCATGCCAATGGCTGCTTCAACAAGATCGCGAATGATCTGTTCAACGTCCCGACCAACATAGCCGACTTCAGTAAACTTGGTGGCTTCCACTTTCAGGAAGGGGGCGTTGGCCAGGCGTGCGAGACGGCGGGAGACTTCAGTCTTGCCGACGCCCGTGGGCCCTATCATCAGGATATTCTTTGGTGTGATTTCTGCGCGGATGTTGTCCGGCGCCTTTTTACGACGCCAGCGATTGCGCAGGGCAATGGCAACAGCGCGCTTGGCGCCAGTCTGGCCGACAATGTGGCGGTCGAGTTCTGCGACAATCTCGCGGGGGGTAAGGTCTTTCATGTATCTTTCCGAAAGCGTGTCAGAGGAGGGGGCGGAACAGGGCGGTGAGGCCACCCTCAGAGGTCCAGCGATTCAAGCGTGAAGTGGGCATTTGTGTAGACGCAGATATCTGCGGCAATCTGCATCGCCTTGCGTCCGATGACTTCGGAATCCTCTTCATACTCATAAAGGCCGCGTGCCGCAGCGAGCGCATAGTTTCCGCCAGAGCCGACAGCCACGACATTGTGTTCGGGCTCCAGCACATCACCTGCGCCGGTGATCACCAGCGTCGATTCCTTGTCGGCTACGATCAGCAGGGCTTCAAGTTTCTGGAGGTATTTCTCCGTCCGCCAGTCCTTGGCCAGTTCCACAGCGGCGCGCTGCAGCTGGCCGGGATGGCGCTCCAGCTTGGCCTCCAGCCGTTCAAACAAGGTGAAGGCATCCGCCGTCGCCCCGGCAAAGCCTGCAAGAATGTCACCGTCGGCAATCCGGCGGACCTTGCGGGCATTGCCCTTCATGATGGTCTGTCCCATCGACACTTGGCCATCGCTAAGCATGACCAACTTCTTGCCTTTACGCACGGCCAGAATGGTTGTGCCGTGCCAAATGGCGTCACTGTTCTTGTCGTTCATCATGAGCTTTGATGTGGAGGATCAGGGGGCCGTGTGCAAGTCAGCACCTGTTGTCTGCAAGCAAACAAGGATATGTCACATTATTGTAGCTTTGCCCGGCTATGTGGGCGCCACTGGAAGGGGTTCCTCCTGAATGTTGCAACAGCTCGGCCAATTACCGATGGGGTGGCTGCTGACCGCATTGCTGCTCTTTGTGGTGTCGGCAGGATTTTCCATTGGCCGCATCCGGGCTGAGCGCTACTCGCTGTCCTCGTCGGGAAAATTTCACTCCCGGCCCAATTATCATGGCTATTACGTCGCCATGTGGGGGCTGGCACCGGCGCTGATTCTTGCGCTGGCTTACCTCTTGCTGGCTGAACCACTTGCCAGAGACCTGCTGACTCGAGAATTACCGGCAGCGTTCCACAGACTGCCCAAGGCAGAATTGGTCTCCTATCTTGATGCCGTCTCCGCAGTGTCTGCTCATGGCGCCTATGATGGATCGGATCGTGTGTTTACAGCGGTCACGCACCGCTATCTGGAACTGTCAGGCAGCCTCAAGATCACCACGCTGGCGATGATCCTGCTGAGTGCGGTGCTGGGCGTGATGTTTGCGCGCTCGCATGTATCGCCGGATTTCCGGGCACGGCAACGGGTGGAATCAGGCGCAGAGCTTTTCCTGTTCCTCTGCGCGGCGATTGCCATTGCGACGACTGTCGGCATCGTGGCTTCACTATTCTATGAGAGCATCCGCTTCTTCTCCCAGGTGCCCGTGACGGACTTCTTGTTCGGCACGCGCTGGAATGCGCAGACTAATGCCGAGTTTGGCGCTGTTCCTCTATTTTTCGGCACATTCATGATCGCGCTCATCGCGATGTTCGTGGCTGCTCCAGTAGGCCTCTTCGCGGCGATCTATCTTTCCGAATATGCTTCCGGCAAAACCCGCGCCTATGTGAAGCCCTTGCTGGAGGTGCTGGCCGGCATCCCGACGGTTGTGTACGGCTTCTTTGCCTTGCTCGTTGTTGCGCCGGGCGTGCGAAGTATCGCGCTGTGGATCAATGCGACGCTGATTGATGTGGGACTGGCGAACGGCCCCGTGTTTGCGGCGCAGCCGACGAGCGCGCTCGCCGCAGGTCTGGTCATGGGCATTATGGTGATCCCCTTTGTCTCGTCCCTGTCCGATGATGTGATCAATGCCGTGCCACAGACATTGCGTGACGCGGCTTTTGCCATGGGGGCGACCAAGTCAGAGACGATCAAGCAGGTTATTCTTCCAGCCGCTCTGCCGGGGATTGTCGCCTCCTTGTTGCTGGCGGTCTCACGGGCGATCGGTGAGACGATGATTGTCGTGATGGCGGCTGGACAGCGCGCGCGGATATCCTTTGACCCCTCAACTGATCTCACCACGATTACGGTGCAGATTGTGGCCCTTCTGACCGGGGAGACAGAATTCGACAGCCCCAAAACCCTGTCTGCCTTCGCGCTGGGCCTGGTCCTGTTCCTGGTGACACTTTGCTTCAACCTGATCGCCTTGCGCGTCGTCCAACGCTATCGGGAGAAATATGAGTAAGATGCCTGACTCCTCACTTATTACACCCAAGGCGCTGAAGCATCTCAAGAAGCGCCGGGCCGCGGATGCCCGGTTCCGGCTGTATGGGATTGCGGCAATTGTATTCGCCTTGTCTGCATTGGCTCTGCTGGTCATTGCCATCGGTACGCGCGCCTATTCGGCCACGACGCAATATGTCTATCAGACGGAGGTCCTGCTGCAGGCCGACCTCGTCGCGCCAGAAGGTGAGACGAGCGAGGCAGAGATCACGCGTAACATCGAGGGGTTCTACACACTCGTCCGCGATAAGTTGTTTACAGAGTTTCCGGAGGCGACCCAGTCACAAGCGACGCGCCAGGAACTGAGTGAACTGGTGAACCGTCTTGCCGTGTTGCCTCTGGCCGAGCGCGTTGCGGCCAATCCGACCCTGATTGGCAAGTCAATCAAGGTGCGGGTGCCGCTATCTGACGATCTGGACCTCTACTTCAAAGGCAGCTCACCGAAGGATGTGACTGTTCGTGTTGGTTCTGCCGGGAAGGTTCAGACAGATGCAGAGGGAAGCATAAATCTCACGGGCACACCTGGCCTCAGCAAAGTGGTCAGCACTCGCAGCCTTCTGGAAGAGGGGCAGACAACCGGTTCTGTCCTTCTCGCAGGAGGGGATGCCGTTGCCCGCGTCGAAGCCCTCACGGCGGATGCCGCCAGGCTAACCTTGCTGACGGGTGAGTTGGAAGATCTGACACAGACACCTCTTATTGCTCATATCATTCCGCTGCCTGAGGCTGAGCGCCCGATTTCGGACCAGCAAATCGCCTGGGCCATCGCGCTGAAAAAGGCGGGCAATGCGCGCAGGGTGCTGCATACCAGCCTGCTGACCCATACAGACAGCACCTATCCAGAACTCGCCGGCACGCTGGCCGCCATTGTCGGCTCTTTGTTGACCATGATGGTGACGGCCTGTGTGGCCATTCCCATGGGCATCTTCGCCGCCGTGTATCTGGAAGAATTCGCGCCGCGTAATCGCCTGACCAATCTCATCGAAGTGAACATCAACAATCTGGCGGCAGTGCCGTCTATTGTGTTTGGTCTGCTCGGGGCGTCTCTTTTGCTTGGGACGTTCGGGTTGCCGAGGTCTGCCCCCATTGTAGGCGGGCTTGTGCTCGCCCTGCTGATCCTGCCTGTGGTGATTATTGCCTCACGCGCTTCGCTCAGATCCGTGCCGCCTTCCATTCGCAGTGGCGCGCTGGCGGTCGGGGCTTCGCGTATGCAGGCCGTGTTTCACCATGTGCTGCCCCTTGCCGCGCCTGGCATGTTCACGGGGGCAATTCTGGGCATGGCGCGGGCCCTGGGAGAGACGGCACCGCTTCTCCTGATCGGTATGGTGGCCTTTGTGGCGGAAGTGCCAAACTCTGCTACAGATGAGGCCACAGCACTTCCCGTGCTGATTTATAGCTGGGCATCAAACGCCGAAAGAGCGTGGGAGCCCATGACAGCAGCAGCGATTGTCATATTGCTGTCGCTTCTTGTTATCATGAATGTCGTTGTTGTGTTCCTGCGCCGCAGGTTCGAACGGAGATGGTGATGGATACGGTCGGACCGGCAAAAGCAGACCTGGCACTGACCGGGGAAGGCGCTGACAATACGCAGGCGCTGACCTATCCGCGCATCGATTGTAAGAATGTCAGCGTCTACTACGATGACAAACAAGCCGTTTTCGACGTCTCTCTCGCGATCCATGACCGGGCCGTGACGGCTCTCATCGGGCCATCTGGCTGTGGCAAGTCGACCTTTTTGCGCTGTCTCAACCGCATGAATGACACGATCGAGGGCGCGAAAGTGACCGGTGACATTTTCATGGAAGGCGAGAACATCAACTCGCCAGACGTCGACCCGGTGCTGCTGCGCTCGCGAGTAGGCATGGTGTTCCAGAAGCCGAACCCGTTTCCGAAGAGTATATACGACAACATCGCCTACGGTCCGCGTATCCATGGCATGGTGGACGGACGGGACGATCTCGATGCCGTCGTGGAGAAAAGCTTGCGTCGTGCAGGCCTGTGGGATGAGGTCAAGGATCGCCTGACCCAGCCCGGCACCAGCCTGTCAGGCGGTCAGCAGCAGCGCCTCTGCATCGCCCGCGCCATTGCTGTGCGTCCGGAAGTTATCCTGATGGACGAACCCTGTTCCGCCCTGGATCCGATTGCGACAGCCCGTATCGAGGAACTGATCGACGAACTGCGTAAGCGCTACTGCATTGTCATCGTGACCCACTCCATGCAACAGGCCGCCCGCGTGTCCCAACGCACAGCCTTCTTCCATCTTGGTAATCTCGTGGAGATGGGAGACACCGACCAGATATTCACCAATCCTCGCGTACGCCGCACAGAGGACTACATTACCGGCCGTTTCGGCTGATAGGTTTCACATGTCAGAACATATTGTTTCCGCCTTCACAGACGAACTTGAAAAGATCGCCGCAGACCTGATGCGTATGGGCGGGATCGTGGAAACCATGATCCTGGATTCCTGCGCGGCCGTAGACCGGAACAATCACGACATGGCGCGAGACGTGATCACGCGCGATCCGGAAGTCGATCGCCTGGAGGAGGAGGTCGAACGCCAGATCGTCAGCCTGATCGCGCGGCGCCAGCCTATGGCGCATGATTTGCGGTCTGTCTTCTCGGCCCTCAAGACAGCAGGCGAACTTGAGCGGATCGGCGATCTCTCAAAGAATATCGGCAAGCGTACGCTGATGCTGGATGAGTCCGTGCCGGTCGCCATGCGCCACGGTGTGGCCCGCATGGCGCGCCCGGTTTCGCTGCAGCTGCACATGGTGCTGGATGCCTATGCGACCGGCAATGCCGAGGCCGCCAAGACGGTCTGGGAGAGCGATGACGACATCGATCAGCACTATAATTCCCTGTTCCGGGAAATGCTCACCTACATGATTGAAGACCCGCGCACGATCAGCGCTGGCGCGCATATGTTGTTCATGGCCAAGAACCTTGAGCGCATCGGCGACCACTGTACCAACATCGCAGAATTCATTTACTTTCAGATCACTGGCGAATATCTCATTCCCCATGAGCGCCCGAAAACACCCAATACGGGTATCTGAATAGGTCTAGTTGAGAGGATCTGACATGAAGCCCTATGTGCTCATCGCCGAAGACGAGAGCGCCGTCTCCGAACTGCTGTTCTATAACCTCAAGAAAGAGGATTATGAGGTGGCAATCGCTGCAGATGGTGAGGAAGCCCTGCTGATGATCGAGGAGCGGGCGCCGGACCTGTTGTTACTGGACTGGATGCTGCCCAAGATCAGCGGCATTGAAGTCTGCCGCCGGGTTCGCAGCGGCGGAACCAACCCTAATCTGCCGATCATCATGCTGACGGCCCGGGGCGAGGAAAGCGACCGTATTCGCGGGCTGGATACCGGCGCGGATGATTATGTCACCAAGCCTTTCTCAACGACCGAACTGATGGCGCGGGTGCGCGCCGTGCTACGCCGTATTCGGCCTGGCCTCAAGGATGATCGCATTGTCGTCGGCGATATAGAGATCGACCGTGTGGCGCACAAAGTGATCCGCAATGATGTCGAAATTCACCTCGGGCCGACGGAATTCCGCCTGCTGGACTACTTCATGCAGCACCCGGGGCGCGTGTTCTCACGCGAGCAATTGCTGGATACCGTCTGGGGGTCTGACGTCTATGTCGAAGCGCGGACGGTGGACGTTCATGTCGGCCGTCTTCGCAAGGCCCTTCGTCAGGAAGGCGGGGACGATCCGATCCGGACCGTCCGCTCCGCCGGGTATGCGCTGCGCGCTGACTAGAACAGTTCAGCCAGGAAGGCCTTGAGGCTTTCCATGCTGCGCCGGTCCGCATCGGCATTATAAACTGTGCCCATGTCGTGGTTGTTCGCACCCTTCGTCGTGAAGGCGTGCTGGCACTGGCCGTGCACATGCATCTGCCAGTCTGCGCCGGCCTCGCCCATTTCCTTAGTGATGGCCATGACATCCTCTGGTGTGGCCATAGGGTCCAGCCAGCCATGCTCCATCAGGACTTTGGCGCTGATCTTCGGGGACGGAATGTTGTCAGCCGGGCTGAACAGGCCGTGGAAAGAGGCAACGCCGGCGACGTCCATATTGGCGCGCGCCATGTCCAGCACGCATAGACCGCCAAAGCAGAAGCCGATGGCTGCTGCGTTCTTAGGGTCAACGCCGACTTGCTGCTTTGCTGCGGCCAGCCCGCCAGCAAGGCGCTTCTGCAAT
Organism: Hyphomonas beringensis; assembly: GCF_000682755.1. Classification (GTDB taxonomy): domain Bacteria; phylum Pseudomonadota; class Alphaproteobacteria; order Caulobacterales; family Hyphomonadaceae; genus Hyphomonas; species Hyphomonas beringensis. Next base: position 39,825 of record NZ_AWFF01000013.1, on the reverse strand, counting down.
TCCGCGCGGTCTTCAACCAGTGGATTCATGAGTGCCTGGTTTTCCTCAACGGTCGTGCCGCGCTTTCCCTTGCCGTAAACGTCCATTGCGAACGCAGCATAGCCGAGTTCATTTGCAACACGCTCAGCCTTTTCGATTTCATTATCGCCCAGACCGCCCCAGGCGTGGGCAATCACCACGACAGGGGCAACGTCTTTGCCCTTGGCGCGAAGGTAATAGCCTTCATAAGTCTTGCCATCGACGGTGTAATCAACTGCGCTCATGGATATATCCTCCTGATGTGTCTCTAACAGATACAGGGCATTCGCCCCCCAGTTTCAAGGGCGATCTCGATTAGTATGCAGATTCTAGACTTTATCCTTATCTACAGGGGCAATGAGACATCTTTGAAGGAGCCCCTCATGGCAAAGAACAAGAAAGAAAAGACGAAGGCCCGTAAAAAGGCCGAGACCGTCGGTAAGGCCATTGAAGCAAACACAGCTGATATGGCTCACAAGATATGGCTTGCTGGCGTCGGCGCCTATGGCAAGGCCTATGACAAGGCGCTGGCGAATGCCAACAAGTTCAACAAACAGTCCTCGGACGTTTTTGACGATCTGGTCAAGCGCGGCGAAGAAATTGAAAACGAAGTCCGCGAACGCCTGGCGACGAATGAAACCGTTGCAAAGGCGGGGCAATCCGTTTCCAAATATGCGGAAGCTGCACGTGACTTTCAGGCGCAGGCCCGTGACGAGTTCGAGGCCCGCATGGAGCGTATGCGTGATCTTCTGGGCGTCAAGGATCTCGGCAAGAAGGGCAACAAGCTCGCCGCCAAGATCGACAAGCTGGAAGACGAAGTCGCTGAAACCGTCTCCAAGGCGCGCGGCAAGGCCAAGGAACGCAATTCGGACCTCAAAGACCGCATCAGCCGTCTGACAGCAGAGATTGAGTCCGTGGCTGGAGAAGCAACGGCTGATTATGCCAAGGCAACCAAGAAGGTCGCCAAGCGCACGACGAAGGCCGTGAAGGACGCCATGGCCAAACCGGAAAAAGCCAAAAAGGCGAAGAAGGCAGACAAGCCTGCCTCCGCCAAGAAGGCCGCACCGGCCAAACCAGTCGCCGCGAAGGCAGCGCCTGCAAAAGCAACGACGGCTGACGATCTCACTCTGATGACAGGCGTTGGCCCGGCTCTGGCGAAAAAGCTGAAGGCAGCTGGCGTCACGAGCTTTACCCAGATCGCGGCCATGACAAAGGCAGAAGCGGAAAAGCTGGATGAAACCATTGCAGCACGCGGGCGTGTCCTGCGTGACGAATGGGTCAAACAGGCCAAGGTTCTCAAGAACTAGACAGCACTTTGACAGGGCGGCTCAACGAGCCGCCCTTTTTTTAGGAGGTCGCCTTTTCGTAATGGGCGATCATGTGCGTCAGCGTGTCAAAGCCTGCCTCGCCCATATAGGGTACGATCAGGCACATCACCTGGAACACAGTTTTATGGATCAGGGCAGGGCCGTCATGATGCTCAGAAGACAGACTGTCTCCTGCCAGCCAGAAGGTCAGCGTCATCATGATCTGGTCCACCAGTGCAGCCTTCAGGCGCGGATCAAGGTTCAGGACGGATTCCCGTGTCAACTCGTCCAGCACGCGGTGGATCGTTTTCTTCTCCTCGGCCACCATGGCGCGGAAGCGCACGGCAAGGTCCGGGTAGCGATCCAGCAACAGGCCAAGATCCCGATAGAAGAAGCGGAAGTCATAGATCTCTTCGAGGATGATGTAGAGGTAGACCCAATTGTCCTGAATGGAGGTTACGCCGCCGCGGGAGCCACGCAGGATGATCCGCATCTCCTCGTCGAACCGGTCGAAAAGGGCTCGGATAATCGCGTCCTTGCCCTTGAAATGGTAGTACAGATTGCCCGGGCTGATATTCAGCGCGTTCGAAATATCGACAGCCGTTTGAGGGGCTTCTCCTTCTTCATTGAAGAGAAGCAGGCTGACGTGAAGGATGCGCTCTCGGGTCTTCATGGTTTGCGAAGTAGTTTGACACGCAATTCTGACTATGGAACGAATTTTATTTCAAAGTTTCATGATTACTCTTTCCATCATGGAAAGAAGTGGGGAACGAAGTCGGCGCCTGGCCCTTGTGCCAGAGAAGACCGGCATGTGGAGGAATAAGGGAAATGCCAGGCGCCAAGGATGAAATCGCCCGAAATGCGGCCGAAGCCACGAATGCCATGAATCCGCTGATGGCGGGCTTTAACAGACAGGAATTACTGGGCGCGGTCGCGATGATGCTGCGCTCTACCATGACGAACCCGGTGACTACGGCCAAAACTGCCGGGAAGATCACCGCAGAGCACACAAAGATCCTGTTCGGAAAGTCAGATCGTGCGGCCAACCCGAAGGATCGTCGTTTCAAGGACCCCGCCTGGCAGCACAACCCGTTCTACAGGCGCGGTATGCAGGCCTATCTGGCGACGCAGGAGCACCTTAACGACTGGGTGGCTGAGCTGAGCATGACAGAGCTGGAGCATGCCCGAGCTAAGTTCGTCATGAGTATGATCACTGACGCCATGGCGCCCACGAACACGCTGCTCGGCAATCCGGCAGCAACGAAGCGTGTTGTTGATTCCGGTGGCTTATCGCTGCTGAAGGGTCTGAAAAACGCCTATACGGATCTGACGAAGAATGGCGGTTTGCCGAGCCAGGTGGACAAGAGGCCGTTCAAGGTCGGTGAAAACCTCGCGACAACGAAGGGCTCCGTCATTTGGAAGAACGAGATGATGGAGCTGATCCAGTATCAGCCGCTGACGGACAAGGTTCACCGTACACCGATCTTCATTATTCCGCCTCAAATCAACAAATTCTATGCCATGGACCTTTCGCCTATGGTGTCCATGGTGCAATTCCTGCTCGCCATGGAGATGCAGCCCTTCGTCGTGTCCTGGCGTAACCCGACCAAAGAGCACAAGGATTGGGGCCTGTCGGATTATATCGACAGTCTCGTCCAGGCGAGCGAAGTGGTCCGGCGTGTTACCAAGTCCAGGAAGATCAACATCTCTGGCGCCTGTTCAGGTGGTATCACGACAGCAACGCTGGCCAGCCTGCTTGCTGGGGCCGGCGATGACCGTATCAATACGCTCACCTTCATGGTCTGTGTGCTGAACCCTCAGCGTGAAGATAGCGAGCTTGGTCAGATCGTCTCTGATGCAAGCCTCGAAGTGGCGCGCAAATATTCCCGCCGCAAGGGCATTCTGAAAGGGGATGACCTTGCGCGCATGTTTGCCTGGATGAGGCCGAATGATCTCGTCTGGAACTATGTCGTGAACAATTATCTGATGGGGGAAGATCCGCCACCATTTGATGTTCTGTACTGGAACAATGATTCAACCAATCTTCCGGCGCAGTTGCATTCCGACTATCTTGACCTTGGTCTCAACCAGCCCTTTGATCATCCCGGCGAATATGATGTCGCCGGCCACAAGCTGGACCTGACGCAGGTCAAGGCAGATGCCTTTGTGGTCGCAGGCCTGACGGATCACATTACGCCGTGGAAGGCTTGTTACCGTACGACGGGTCTTCTGGGGTCTGAGAATGTCGAATTTGTCCTGTCTTCTAGTGGTCATATCCAATCCCTGCTGAACCCGCCTGGTAACCCCAAGGCCAAGATGTTTCGCAATTCTGATATTGCGCCAACAGCCGAAGAATGGGCCGAGGGTGCAACGGAAGAGGCGGGCAGTTGGTGGCCCGTCTGGGGAGAATGGCTGAAGCAGAGATCGGGAGCACTCAAGACTGCGCCAAAAGCTTGCGGAAATGAGAGCTTTCCGCCTCTCTATAATGCTCCCGGAAGATATGTTTTTGATGAGTAACCAATATGGCCCAGACAGATAGAACGCCCGTAATCCTGATGCAGGATGTCGATGGTATCCAGCTGCGCACAGCTTTCTGGAAGGCTGAAACAGATTTGGGCAACCGGCCTTTGTTGTTCTTCAATGGCATTGGCGCCAATCTGGAATTGACTGCAGGCTTGGGTGAGATGTTCACGGATCGGGATATCATCACCTTTGATGTGCCCGGCGTTGGCAAAAGCCCGGTAACCCAATGGCCTTACCGGCCCTGGATGCTGGCCCGCTGGGCCCGCAAGCTGCTGGATATTTACGGCATCGAAGATGTGGATGTAATGGGCGTTTCGTGGGGCGGGGCGCTGGCCCAACAATATGCGTTTCAGTATCGCAAACGTGTTGGCAAGTTGATCCTGTGTGCGACAACGGCTGGCATGACCATGGTGCCAGGTCGTCCAAAATCCCTGTCCAAGATGGTCGATGCGCGCCGGTATTCTGACCCGGATTTCATGCGCGAGAGCTTCGAGACGCTCTACGGTGATGCCGTTGAAGGGGAGGCCGGCCGGCACATCAACAATCTGATGGCGCCGGACCCGAAAGGCTATGTCTACCAATTGCTGGCATTTCTCGGCTGGTCCAGTCTGCCATTCATCCGTTTCCTGAGCATGCCATCACTGATCCTGATGGGCGATCAGGATACAATCGTGCCGGTTGCGAATGGTCACATTCTGAAGTTTGGTCTGCCAGACGCCCGCCTGCATATTATGAAAGGCGGCGGTCACCTGTTTCTTGTAACGCAGGCGGAAGAGACTGCAGCCATCATACAGGACTTCCTCAATGAGGAAGATGAGGAGGCTGAAAGGGCCGCCTGATCAGCTATTGGACGTTTTACGCGCCACGCGCTGTTCCAGCGCATCGCAAACGGCATCGGCAACGGACTGGGAGGACTCGCCCCGGCCTATAGAGGTATGTGCCGCGCGGCAGGCTTCGACATGCAGATTGATCAGAGCGGAATTCTCACCCGGCGTGGTATCAGATAGCAGGGTGCAGAGAGAGCCGCAAAGCCGCGAAATGGCTGGATAGCCATAGGAACCTGCGACGCCACGAATATTGTGTGCACACGTATAAAGGCTGCGATAGTCTTCCGGTGTGGCAACCGGTTGCTGCGCAAGCGCCCAGGCATCTTTCAGGCGATTAAGATCCATCTGCATCCAGGCTTCAAACTGGCCTGACAGGTCATCGACGGCCGCTTCGGCAAGGGCGCCCATTTCTTCCGGATCATGGGTCTTTGGGGCAGCTGCCTGGGGAGAGGGAGATGATGCTTCCGGTGTGACGGTGTCTGGCCTTGGCATCTTGATGACGCGGCTGATGTCAGGAGTCGCAATTGTTGTTGATTGCGTACCCTTGCCCTTGGATGAGGGCTTCAGCTTTTCCAGCAAGTCTTTCAGCATCATGGTTCCCCGATAATTCGGGTTAACCATATATCCTAAGACTTAACATTGTGCTGACGCACCGTCTTGAAAAGGCTCTAAAATCCGAACTGTTCGCGCAGAATGCGTTCATCCAGCGCATGGCCGGGGTCAAACAGCATGGTCAGGCGCCTGCGGTCTTCCTGGACGTGAACGCTGACAATATCGCGCACTTCCTGATTGTCGGCAGCGGCTGCGACAGGGCGCAGCATGGGTGCGACCACTTCGATCTGCACGGAGGCGTCCCGGCGCAAGAGCGCGCCTTTCCAACGGCGCGGGCGGAATGCGCTGACAGGTGTGAGCGCCAGCAGCCCGGCGCCGATCGGCAGGATCGGGCCATGTGCCGAGAGATTGTAGGCGGTTGATCCGGCTGGTGTGGCAACCATGACGCCGTCGCAGGCCAGTTCTTCCATGCGTACCCGGCCGTCGACGGTAATCTTCAGGCGGGCAGTCTGCGCGGTTTGACGGAAGATAGAGACTTCATTGATCGCAAGGGCATGATGTTCGTTCTCGTGAACATCCTTCGCCGTCATACGCAGGGGAGATATCACCGCGCGCTCTGCGGCATTGATGCGCTCGGGCAAATTCTTCTCCTGATACTCATTCATCAGGAAGCCGACCGTGCCGCGGTTCATGCCGTAGACGGGCTTGCCTACATCAAACTGGCGACGCAGCGAATCAAGCATGGCGCCGTCACCTCCGAGCGCCACGATCACGTCGGCCTCTTCCTCGTCGCACTGACCATACATCTGAATGAATTTCGGCAGCGCGTCCTGAGCTTCAGGGCGCTTGGAGGCGAAGAAATGAAGTTTCATGCCGGTCATGGCAGCCATCTGCTTTGGGTTTGCTACAGGCGTCAAGGATAAGCACTGCGGCGAATGTTCTTACAATATCTGCCGCAGCGGGAAGGTGACGCCCGCGTCATCATTGGCTGGCGTCTCAAGGTGTTTTCGGATATTCTTTAGAAAATAATATGGAGGGAGACCCGGAACATGGCCGACGGCGCGCAGAAAGTTGATATTCGATCATCCGTAACGGCAGATGAGTGGAAGGCCCGTGTCGACCTGGCCGCTTTGTACCGTCTTGTCGCGATGCATGGATGGGATGACATGATCTTCACACACATATCCCATCGTGTGCCGGGGCCTGACCACCACTTCCTGATCAACCCATATGGCCATTTCTTTGAAGAGATCACGGCGTCTTCGCTCGTGAAAGTCGATCTGGAAGGCAATATCGTCCAGGAGACAGACCACTTTATCAATCCGGCGGGCTTCACGATTCACTCCGCCATTCATGATGCGCGCGACGATGCCAAGGTGGTGATTCACGTCCATACCGATCAGGGCGTGGCCGTTTCTGCACAGAAAGAGGGGCTGATGCCGCTCAGCCAGACGGCGATGGTTGTGCGTGAGGACATTGCCTATCACGACTATGAAGGCATCGCGCTGGACCTTGATGAGCGCGAGCGTCTGGTTGCAGACCTCGGCCCGAAAAAGCACTCCATGCTGCTGCGCAATCACGGCACGCTGACCATTGGCGAAACCCCTGCGCAGGCATTTACCCGCATGTTTTTCCTCGAACGTGCCTGCAACATGCAGATCATGGCCCTGTCAGCTGGCCGTGATGGCGTATTGGAGTGTGGAAATGATCTGCAGGAGAAAGTGGCCGGGCAGGGTGGCCTGACGGAGCATTCCTCGGGTATGAGCGTGCTGACAGAGAGACTTATCTGGCCGGCTCTGATGCGAAAACTGGATCGGCAGTTGCCAGGGTATGATGCTTAAGGAAATATACGTATGCGCTTCCCGCAGGGTGTGACGTAAGGGACCATTATCAAATTTCCCTCACGCCCTTATGTAGAGCGGCATGTAATTTTGGAAAATGTGCAGATGAAACATCTCAAGGCCTTTGAAGACGCATTGAGCGCAATCCATGGTGAAGGCCGCTATCGCGTCTTCGTTGACCTGCAACGCCATAAGGGACGCTTCCCGAAGGCGACAGCACGTTTTGAGGATGGCGAGCGCGAAGTCACCATCTGGTGCTCGAATGACTATCTTGGCATGGGCCAGGATGATCACGTCATCAATTCGATGCATGATGCGATCGACAGCTTTGGGGCTGGCTCTGGCGGCACACGCAACATCTCCGGTACGACACGTTACCACGTGGATCTGGAGCAGGAGCTGGCTGACCTTCACGAGAAGGAATCAGCACTGCTCTTCACGTCCGGCTATGTTTCCAATGACGCGACCCTGTCTACATTGGGCAAAATCCTGCCGAACCTGATCATCTATTCCGACGCGCTGAACCACGCTTCCATGATTGAGGGCATTCGCCGCTCCGGTGCAGACCGCCGTATCTTCCGTCACAATGACGTGGATCATCTGCGCGCCCTTATGGAAAACGACGATCCTGGCCGTCCGAAAGTGATCGCGTTCGAAAGTGTCTATTCCATGGATGGCGACTTCGGCCGCATGGAAGAGATCTGCGATCTGGCAGATGAGTTCGATGCGCTGACCTATCTGGACGAAGTGCACGCTGTTGGCATGTACGGCCACAATGGCGCTGGCGTTGCCGAGAAGCTCGGTCTCGCAGGCCGTATCGACATCATCGAAGGCACGCTTGGCAAGGCATTCGGCGTGATGGGCGGCTACATTGCCAGCCACGAAACGGTGATTGACGCGATCCGCTCCATGGCGTCAGGCTTCATTTTCACGACATCCACCTGTCCCGTGATGGCGGCTGGTGCGCTGGCAAGTGTTCGCAAGCTGCGTACAGACGAAGGCCGCAAGCTGCGTGACATGCAGCAGGCCAATGCGGCCATGCTGAAGCAGAAATTCCGTGATGCGGGCCTGCCGGTGATGGATTCACCCTCCCACATCGTGCCGTTGCTGGTGGGTGATCCGGAACGCTGCAAGGCGCTCTCCGACACGCTGCTCTTCGATTTCGGTATCTATGTTCAGCCTATCAACTATCCGACAGTGCCGCGCGGCACGGAGCGTCTGCGCTTCACGCCGAGCCCCGTGCACGATGAGGTGATGATGGACGAGTTGATCGCCGCAATCCTTGCCGTCTGGAAGCAGCTGGGCCTCGACAAGGCCGCCTGACCTATTTGGACTTTTTCGCCGGTGGTTTCTTGCCAAGCCCGATTTGCTTGGCGTGCTTCGATCTGAGCTTTGCGTAGTTCGGAGCAACCATCGGATAGTCCGCCGGCAAGTTCCATCTTGCGCGATATTCATCCGGGGTCATGTCAAAGCGTGACCTCAGATATCGTTTAAGCATTTTCAGCTTCCGTCCATCTTCCAGACAGATCAGAAAATCCGGCGTGATGGATTTGGAGACGGGGACGGCGGGCTCCAGTGACTCGGCCTGCGGTGCGGCCGTTTCCGACAGGGTCGTGCAGGTTTCATACACCTTCCGGATCAGCTCCGGCAGCTGCTCAGCCTCCAATGTATTGTTTGCCACATAGGAGGAAACAATCCGGCTAGTCATGGTCAGAAAATCTGTTTGCTGTGTTTCACTCATGCGTTCCCCAAGAATCCAGCACGTAAAAGAATTTAGTTTTACTGATTATCGCCACCTAATCTCTGAAATATCATATTTCTTCAAGTATTTGCATCAAATAGTTGAAGATGTCTCTGAGCTAAGCAAAAGCGATATGTTATTGTGCTGCTAAGGCGCTGTGATGGTTGCAGCTTGGCCCGCCTGAGCGTAAACACCGCGGGAACCCAGCAGGAGATTCGCCTATGGCAGATACAGCGCAACCGGCCCGGTTTGATACCACGGCTTTCTTCAGCCAGTCCCTGGAAGATCGTGACCCGGAACTCTTCGAAGCGATCAAGAAGGAACGCACGCGCCAGCAGCAGCAGATTGAGCTGATTGCGTCCGAGAACATCGTGTCCAATGCGGTGCTTGAGGCTCAGGGGACGATCCTGACCAACAAGTATGCCGAAGGCTATCCGGGCAAGCGCTATTATGGCGGGTGCGAGTTTGTCGACATTGCCGAAGAGCTGGCCATTGAGCGCGCGAAAAAGCTGTTCAATTGCGACTTTGCCAATGTTCAGCCGAACTCAGGCAGCCAGGCAAACCAGGGTGTCTTCAATGCCGTGCTGAAGCCGGGTGATACCATTCTGGGCATGAGCCTGGATGCCGGTGGCCACCTGACCCATGGCGCGCGTCCGAACCAGTCCGGAAAATGGTTCAACGCCGTACAATACGGTGTTAGCCGCGAAGACGACCGGATCGACTTTGTAGAGGTTGAGCGTCTGGCCAAGGCACACCGCCCGCAGCTGATCATCGCCGGTGGCTCTGCCTATCCGCGTGAGATTGACTTCAAACGCTTTCGTGAAATCGCGGATGAAGTGGACGCGCTGTTCATGGTGGACATGGCGCACTTTGCTGGCCTCGTTGCCGGTGGCGCCCATCCGAACCCGCTCGAGCATGCGCACATTGCGACCACGACCACGCACAAGACGCTGCGCGGCCCACGTGGCGGCATGATCCTGACCAATGACGAGGCGTTGGCCAAGAAAATCAACTCTGCGATCTTCCCAGGCATTCAGGGTGGTCCGCTGATGCATGTGATCGCTGCGAAAGCTGTCGCGTTCGGCGAAGCGCTGACACCTGAATTCAAACAATACGCGTCGCAAGTTGTCGCAAATGCGCGGGCCATGGCCGCAGCCTGTAAGGCAAGCGGTCTGGATGTCGTCTCTGGCGGTACCGACACGCACGTTGCGTTGATTGATTTGCGTCCGAAAAATGTGACCGGCCGTGACGCTGAGCACGCTCTGGAGCGTGCCTATATCACTTGTAACAAGAATGGCGTGCCGTTCGACCCGCAGAAGCCAACCATCACCAGCGGGATTCGCGTTGGCTCTCCGGCCGGTACGACACGCGGTTTCGGCGAAGACGAGTTCACCCAGATCGGTAACTGGATCGGCGAGATTGTTGACGCAGTTGCAGGCGGCGACAGCGCCGCGACCGAAGACAAGGTACGTGAGGAAGTCAAAGCTCTCACAGCGGCGTTCCCGATCTATAACGGACTGGGGGGCTGATAGACCTTGCGCTGCCCGTTCTGCGGTTCCGAGAACACATCGGTGAAGGACAGCCGCTCGGCTGAAGACAACACCGCTGTGCGCCGCAGACGGGTGTGCGAAGCTTGCGGAGCCCGCTTCACGACATTCGAACGCGTTCAGCTGCGCGAGATCACCGTGGTCAAGCGCGATGGGAAGCGCGTGCCGTTCGACCGGGAGCGGCTCGCAAAGTCGATCACCATTGCCTTGCGCAAGCGCCCGGTGGACCGGGAGCAGATCGACCAGATGGTCTCCGGCATCGTTCGGAAGCTGGAAAGTGCGGGCGAAACGGAAGTGTCTTCGAATGATGTTGGCGAGTTCGCCATGGAAGCACTGCGCATGGTCGACCCGGTCGGCTATGTGCGTTTTGCCAGCGTCTACAAGGATTTCCGCGATCCCAATGATTTCGCGCATTTCATCGAGAAAACCTCCCTCGACTTTGACGAGGAAGGTAACGAGGAATGAGTGGGGTGAAGGTCACCCTGAAGATTGCGACGTCTCTGGATTCCCGCATTGCCTTGGCTGATGGCACCAGCCAGTGGATTACCTCCAGCGGTTCTCGCGCCAAGGCACATGAATTGCGGGCTGCGCATGATGCTGTACTGGTAGGCATCGGGACAGTTCTGGCAGACGATCCGCTGCTGACGGCGCGCACGGTGCCGCTGCCTAAAACCCAGCCTGTCCGTATCATTGCCGACTCTCATGGTCGCACGCCGCGCAATTCGCGTCTGGTGCAATCCATTTCAAGCGGCCGCGTTGTCGTCGCCACGAATGGCCAGCCGCAGGATATTCTGGCGGCGAGCGGTGTTGATATCTGGCGTTGCGGTAAAGGCATCCGTGTTGACGTCAAAGAACTTGTCCGCCGCGCAGAGGCCGAAGGCATTACATCTATCCTGCTGGAAGGCGGCGGTACGCTGGCGGCCAGCTTCATTCGCGCAGACCTTGTACATGAAATCGCCTGGTTCCGCGCACCAATCCTGATTGGCGGGGACGGCCTGCCAGCGCTCGGCTCTCTTGGCCTGTCCGACCTTGGCGCAGCGTCACGGTGGCGCGCTGTCGCAACGGAACGGATTGGGGATGACGTCTTCGATACCTATGTACGGGCCTGAGCAGGTTTTTGAGGGCAACAAAAGATGTTCACAGGACTCGTCACTGACGTCGGCCGCGTACGCAAGGCCGAAGATCGCAACGGTTTGCGCCGGTTTGAGGTCGAGAGCGGCTATCCGCTGGAAGACATCGCCATGGGTGCGTCCATCATGCATTCTGGCGTTTGCCTGACCGTCGTCGATATGGGCGAGGCTGAGCGCGGCGCATGGTTCGCCGTTGAGGCTGTGCCGGAGACACTTTCCAAGACAGTGCTTGGCGATTGGGAAGAGGGCGCTCGCGTCAATCTTGAGCAAAGCCTGAAGCTGGGAGACGAATTGGGCGGGCATTTTGTGTTTGGCCATGTCGACGGCGTGGGCGAAGTGGTTTCAATTGAGCCGGAGGGCCAGAGCTACCGCCTGACGATCCGCCCGCCTGAAGAGATTGCTCGATACTTTGCGACGAAGGGCTCCGCAGCAGTGAATGGCGTGTCGCTGACTGTCGCAGCCGCATTGCCGAATGGCGATTTTCAACTGGCCATTATCCCGCACACCTGGGAGGTCACCACACTCAGCGATCTGCAGCCCGGCTCCAGGGTCAATCTTGAGATTGATATGCTGGCGCGCTACGTGGCGCGGATGATTGGCGCAGACGCGCCGGAAGGGCGATAGGCACCAGATTATGTCGAGCGAATTTCACGACGCAATTTCCTCTATTGATGAAATCATCGAGGATGCCCGCAATGGCCGGATGTTCATCCTGGTCGATGCGGAAGACCGGGAGAATGAGGGCGACCTGATCATCCCTGCCAATTTCGCGACGCCGGAGCATGTGAACTTCATGGCGCGTCATGGCCGGGGCCTGATCTGTCTGGCGATGACGCAGGAGCGTGCCCACACGCTGAATCTGGACATGATGACCCGTAACAACCGGGAAAGCATGGGCACCGCCTTCACGGTCTCCATTGAGGCCAAAGAGGGTGTAACGACCGGCATCTCGGCCCATGACCGCGCCCGCACGATTGCCGTGGCGATCGACCCGACCAAGGATCATGACGACATCGTTTCGCCAGGCCACGTTTTCCCGCTGGTGGCGCGCGATGGTGGCACGCTGGTGCGCGCTGGCCATACTGAGGCTGCGGTGGACATCTCCCGCATGGCCGGGCTGTTCCCGGCAGGCGTAATCTGCGAGATCATGAATGAAGATGGCTCCATGGCTCGTCTTCCGGAACTCGTCAGCTTTGCCCAGTTACACAATCTGAAGATCGGCACGATTGCAGACCTGATTGCTTGGCGCCGCCAGAATGATCGCTTCCTGGAGCGGCGCGTGGAAGCCACGCTGACCTCTGCCTTCGGTGAAGGCTTCAAAACGGTCTGCTTCCGCAATGCCCTCGACAATTCCGAGCATATTGCCATCGTCCATGGTGACATCACGCCGGACTCCACGACACTGGTACGTGTCCACCGCACCGATATTCTGGCGGATGTGCTGGGAGAGACGGGCCCGCGTCAGGGGCTGGTCGAGCGGGCGATGCGTATCATTGCCGAGGCGGAGGAGCCGGGCGTTGTCGTTTTCGTCAATACGATGCGCCCGAACATCATTGCCGAGCGTCTGGGCCTGAAAACATCTGCTCCGGTCGATCCGACTGCACCACTGCGTGAGTATGGCGTTGGCGCTCAGATGCTGCGCGAGCTGGGCGTTCGCCGCATGATTTACCTGTCCGATACGCAGCCGACCCGCGTTGCAGGACTTGACGGATACGGCCTGACCATAGAGGGGTGGCGCCGTCTTAATGAGGAGACTGAATAATGGTGGACCGCGTACTCGTCGCCGTTTCTAGATATTACAAACACATCGCTGACGAGCTGGAAGCTGGCGCGCTGGAAGTGCTGGAAAAAGCCGGTGCCAAGATCACCGTCATGGAAGTGCCGGGCGCATTCGAACTGCCAGGCCTGATTGCCATGGCAGCCGACAGCGGCCGCTTTGACGGCGCTATTGCGCTGGGCTGCGTCATTCGCGGCGAGACCACGCACTATGACTATGTCTGCGGTGAGAGCGCGCGGGGCCTGATGGATCTGATCGTGCAGCGCCGTCAGGCCATTGGTTTCGGCATCCTGACAGTCGAGAATGAAGAGCAGGCACTGGCTCGCGCCGACCGCAAGCGCGGCAACAAGGGCGCAGATGCGGCCGAAGCCTGTCTCGCCATGATCAAGTTTCGCAAGGAACTCATTCGGTGAACGAGCAGAATATTCCTTTTGAGGTTACACGGGCGAGGCGGGCAGGTGCACGCCTCGCTGCCGTTCAGGCGCTCTATGAAATGGAGCAGACCGGCAAATCCGCCAAGGCGACCGTGCGGGCCTTCATGGAAGACCGTCTGGGCATCGGCCCGGACGAACAGCCCGTAGAAGAGGCCGATCCGGACCTCTTCAAATCCATTGTGCTGTCTGTGGTCGACCATCAGGCCGCAATTGACCAAGCCATCCTGGCGCGCCTTGCCAAAGGCTGGAAGCTGACCCGTCTGGATGCCACGATGCGCGCCCTTTTGCGTGCCGGTTCGGGGGAGTTCATCGCCCACACCCATCTCAGCAATGCGATCATTCTGGATGAGTATGTCTCTCTGGCGCATGACTTCTTCGAAGAGCAGGAAGCCAAGTTCGCAAACGCCGTGCTCGACAATCTGGCCAAGGATCTGCGCCAATAGCCGGACTGGCCTGGAGCCATCCGGTTTTGCTAGCTGATGCAGTCCTTGCGGATGGAAGCCAGGCTTCCCGGGCATGAGGACGTTTATTCATTTGTATTGGATAGTCTGGTGCCCCCATGCATTGGGGCCCGTTCCCACCCGCGTGGAAAGACAGGAGTGGTGGGGCACTCAGCGCCTTTCCGGACCTGCCGCCGCTTTGCTGGTGCTGCGGCGACAATTACAAGCTAAGGCGACTTGACCCCCAATGGATTGGGGGCTCCGTATCCAGTGGCATTGTTACTGAAACCAGGGGGAGAGGCTGGATCTATTCCCCCTCATTCGCCCAGCTGCGGATCTCTTCCACGAAGGGCTCAGGTTCTTCCATGGCGGCAAAGTGCCCTCCGCGCGACATGTCTGTCCAGCGTGTGAGATTGTAGGCGCGTTCGATCCAGCTGCGTGGGGCGGGTGTATAGACGGACTCTCCAGGGAAACTGGCAAAAGCGGTCGGCGTTTCGCAACGTGTATCCTCCGGCAGCACGTTGGCGCCTTCCTGCATGAAGCCATTATAGAACCAGACACTGGTCGCGATGGCGTCATTCACCAGATAGATCATCACATTGGTGATCAACTGGTCCTTGGTATAGGTATCCAGCAGGCCCCCATCCGAGAGGTCTGACCAGCCATGAAACTTTTCGATGATCCAGGCTGCCGTGCCGACGGGACTGTCCATCAGGGCCATGGCGAGCGTTTGCGGTTTAGTGGTTTGCTCCATGAAATAGGCGCCTTCACTTTGCATCGCTTCCCGCATGCGGGTGAGCCATGCGGCCTCTTCATCGTTTTGCGGTGTCGCAGGAGAGGGGCGGAAGCCAATCATGTTCAGATGGATCGCCTTGCAGCCGCCTTTGCCCTCTGACGCGCCGTGGTTCATACCCAGCCATGAGGTGACCATCGCGCCCCAGTCTCCGCCTTGCGCGAGATAGGTGTCATATTTCAGCACCTCCCTCATCAATTTGTCCCACAGGGCCGCCGTCGCGCGTGGCCCGATGGGGGATTTGGGCTTACCCGAGAAACCATAGCCGGGCAGCGAGGGGATAATCACATCGAACGCGTCTTCCTTGCGTCCGCCATATTTGGACGGAAAGGCCAGGGGGCCGATACATTCCCAGAATTCAAATACGGAGCCAGGCCAGCCATGGGTGATCAGAAGGGGACGCTGGCCGCCAGCTTCTCCAACGACGTGAACATAGTGGATGTCGATGTCGTCCACCTTGGCCTTATAATTGGCGAAGTGATTCAGCTTCTCTTCGGCTTTGCGCCAGTCATAACCGGCTATCCAGTAGCGTTGGATGTCCTTCATCACGCTGGTGGACATGCCATAGGCAAAGCCCTGCTCATTGGCCGGGGCGGGGAACCACTCATAGTCCTTAACGCGCGCCATAATGGCGTCGAGCTTCTCCTGTGGCACCTCTATGCGGAACGGCTGAGCTTTAGACATGGGTGTCCCTCCCTAAGACAAGGATCATCTTAGGGGGCCTGCCGCCGGGCCATGCAAGTTAAATCGAGAAACTGGTTCCGCAGCCACACGCCGCTGTGGCGTTGGGGTTGTTGATCTTGAAGGCTGCGCCAATCAGCTCCGTCGTGAAGTCGATCTCGGAGCCTGCGAGGAATTCCATGCTCATCTCGTCGATCAGCACTTTCGCGCCGTCGCGTTCGATGACCCGATCATCTTCCTTGGCGGCCGTGTCAAAGTCGAACTTGTAGGAGAAGCCGGAACAGCCGCCTCCTTCAACTGACACGCGCAGATAGTCTACGCCGTCCTGTTTTGCCAGAATCGCATTAATCCGCTTGGCAGCAGAGGCTGTAAGGGTCACATCAGGGGCCGTCATCGTGCTCATAATCTATAGATAGGGATTCTCCGGCCAATGGAAAAGAGAGCAGTGTATGCAACGCGGCATGAAGACAGCCGGGGCAGGTATTATGACGAGGCCCCGTCAGCCACGCGCACGCCTTTCCAGCGCGACCGCGACCGGGTCATCCACTCTACGGCCTTCCGCCGTCTGAAGCAGAAGACACAGGTTTTTGTGGCGCATGAGGGGGACCATTTCCGCACGCGCCTGACGCATTCTCTGGAAGTCGCACAGATTGCCCGCAGTATCGCCCGCACGCTTGGTCTGGACGAGGATCTCGCTGAGGCACTGGCTCTGGCTCATGA
Source organism: Hyphomonas beringensis (assembly GCF_000682755.1). Taxonomy (GTDB): domain Bacteria; phylum Pseudomonadota; class Alphaproteobacteria; order Caulobacterales; family Hyphomonadaceae; genus Hyphomonas; species Hyphomonas beringensis. The sequence goes on along the minus strand of NZ_AWFF01000013.1, from coordinate 23,494 downwards.
TATGGGCCATCCGCCCTTCGGTCATGCCGGTGAGGACCAGCTGGACGAATGCATGGCCGAGTATGAAGGCTTTGACCACAACGCCCAGACCCTACGCATCGTGACAAAGCTGGAGGTGCGCTATCCCAATCATGATGGTCTCAATCTGACCTGGGAATTGCTGGAAGGACTGGTGAAGCATAATGGGCCGGTTGTCGGTCCGGACACGCCTTTCGAGTCATTGCCGGCGGCTTTTCGGGAGTTTCCCTATCTGAAGGATCTGGAGCCGGAACAGTTTGCCGGGCCGGAAGCGCAGGTCGCCGCCCTGTCAGACGATATCGCCTATAACAATCACGACATTGATGACGGCATCGCAGCGGGCCTGTTCACGATTGACGAATTGATGGACCTGCCGATTGTTGGAGATGTTTTCCGGGGTGTCAGGGTCGAATATCCGCACCTGAATGACCGGATGGTTTCCTATGAAGCCGTGCGGCGTCTGATTGGCCTGTGGATCAATGATCTCACCGGCGAAACCATGCGCCGGGTGAAGGAGTACAATCCACAGAGCGCGGCGGCTGTGCGGGCGATGGATGTGCCACTGGTCGCGTTCTCCGAGGAGCTGGAAACGCGCCAACGCGCACTGAGGGCCTTCCTGTATGAGCGTATGTACAAGCACTACAAGGTCAATCGCATGCGCAGCAAAGCCAAGCGTATGCTCAAGGATCTGTTCGACATCTTCCTGCAGGAGCCGGATACACTGCCATCGCCCTGGCGTATGGATGCCACACAGGCCACCGAGGCCAAGCGGGCCCGTATCGTGTGTGACTATATTGCCGGTATGACGGACGGATTTGCGATGGATGAGTATCGCCGGTTGTATGACCCCGAGGCTCTGCGTTAGTCAGCAGGGTATGATTTACGGGCATTAAGCGCTTCATCACCTGTTCAGGCGGGAAAGCGCAGTTCCATTCAAGCGTCGTTAACGAAACGCCCCGTAATATTAACTCTGTGACAGCATTCTGAAGGGCGATTCCATGGGTCGATATCGGGAAAGCGGGGGTGATTACTCCCCCTTCGAAGACGATTACCGCGGATTTGAAATCCGGGAGGATGATACCGCGCGGGGGCCGCTGATCCTTGCGCTCGCGATTGGCGTTCTCCTCGTCTTTGGCGCGGTGGTGTGGAACACCTATCGTCAGGGCGTGCGGTCCAATGGTGCCGGAATCCCAAGCGTTATTGCAGAAAAGCAGCCTTACAAGCGCGCGCCGGAAGACCGGGGCGGCGTTGCTGTGCCGGACGTCGATAAGCGTTTTTATGATCAGATGGATGCCTCTGACCGCCCCGAAGAAGAGGTGCGCGATTACGCAGATCGTAACCAGGATGAAGAAAGCGGGGAGATGCTTCAGGGTGGCCCGCCAATAGAGCTGCGGCCCGGCCAAGAGCGTGAAATGGATGATTCGGACCCGGAAAATGGAATGCCGAATGCCGTGGCCGACCAGGTTCGCGCCCTTGCGGAACTGGATGATCGTCCAGAAGACCCCCGAGACAGTGTTGAAGTTGCCTCCAATGCGCCAGTCACGCTGCCCGCCACGCGGCAACTGCCGCCTGCACCTGCTGCGCCTACATCGCAATTCGCGTTTACCGATGGCGGCACCTATTTGGTACAGCTGGCAGCATTCCGGTCTCAGGATGCAGCGGAGACGGCCTGGGGCAAGGCGACGACATCCAGACCAGATCTGTATCGCGGAGCCCGCAAGTATGTTCAGCGTGCTGACCTGGGCGCCAAAGGTGTGTTCTACAGGCTGCGTGTCGGCAGCTTTGTTGAGCGGGCCGAGGCGTCTGCATTCTGCGACGCGGTCAAGGCCAGCGGCGATAATTGTATCGTGGTGACCGGATAGTGGCGAAGGCATGCATCCTCAGCGTTTCGGGGCCTGTGCTCACGAAAGATGAGGCCGCGCTATTTGCCGCGCATCAGCCCTGGGGTGTGATCCTGATGGGCCGCTCCTGTGTCTCTCGGGGGCAGGTTCGCCGGCTGGTAGATGATATCTGGAATGCCATGGATCGCCCGTGCCTGATCTTCATAGATCAGGAAGGTGGCCGGGTTGCCCGTCTGAAAGCGCCGGAATGGCCGCTATTCCCGCGCGGGCATGACTATGCAGACCTTTACGCAAAGGACCGTCTGGCGGGGAGAGAGGCTGTATGGCTGGGGCACCGCCTGATTGCGGCGGAACTGTCTGCCATGTCCATTCATGCCGATTGTGCCCCCGTTGTCGACCTGCCTGTACCAGGCGCGCATGACGTTATCGGGGACCGCGCCTTCGGGACTGAGCCTGAGATGGTTGCCGACCTTGCGGGCGCAGCCCTCAAGGGCCTTGCAGATGGCGGCGTAGCGGGGGTCATCAAGCATATACCAGGGCATGGCCGTTCCATGTCTGACAGCCATATGGAGCTGCCCCGCGTTACAGCGGGCGACAATGAATTGGCCAAGGACTTTGATGCCTTTTCCCGCCTTGCCGATGCCCCCATGGCGATGACCGCACACATTGCCTATGACGCATTTGACGCCGGTGTAGCTGCGACTCTGTCAAAAGTGATGATTCAGGACGTGATCCGCAGCCGAATCGGGTTTGATGGATTGTTAATGACGGATGATCTGGGCATGCGGGCGCTGGGCGGAAGCCTGAGAGAGCGGGGCACTGCGGCAATTGCTGCGGGGTGCGACGTGCTGCTTCATTGCTCCGGTTTCCTGAAAGATCCTGACGCGATCCTGGCCGAAATGGCCGAGATCGCGGCGGCATCTCCTGAACTGGAGGGCAAGGCCCTTGAGCGGGCCGTGCGCGCTGAAGCGATGTCTACGCATGAGCAGGAGTTCAATGTTCAGGAAGGCTGGCAGCGCTTTCATGAGTATTTCCCGCAATTGCAGGGGGCTGCATGAGCGCTGATGTGATCTCAATCGATGCCTTGTCTGCTGACGCGCAAGACGCTGAGGCTGGCGATCTCTTCACCGTAGATGTCGGCGGCTATGAAGGGCCGCTTCATCTGCTGCTGGAGCTGGCGCGAAAGCAGAAAGTCGACCTGCTGCACCTTTCCATGCTGTCTCTATCTGAGCAGTATCTCGAATTTATCGAGGATGCCAAAGCCAAGCGAATCGATCTGGCGGCCGACTATCTGCTGATGGCGTCCTGGTTGGCGTTCATGAAGTCCCGCTTGCTTCTGCCGAAGCCTGAAAAGGCCGAAGAGGATGAGCCGAGTGGCGAGGAAATGGCTGCGCGGCTGGCCTTCCGACTCAAGCGGCTGGAAGCAATGCGCGGCGCTGTGAAAGAGCTGGAATCCGGGCCGGTCCTCAATAATGTCATTTTCCTACGCGGTTCTCCGGAGCAGCCTAAAGTTGTCAAGCATACCGAGTTCAACGCGAGCCTTTACGAGCTGACGCAGGCCTTTGGTGCCATCCGCGATCGCCGTGAAAAGGAACGCCCGCACACAATCGAACAGCAGATGGTGCTGCCACTTGAGCTTGCCCGCACCAGCCTGCGCGCCCTACGCCAGCAACTGGAACAGTGGCACAGTCTGGAAGAAATCCGCACGACCATGACGTCTGTGGACCCGGAACTGCCACCGCGTTCCGTAACGGCCAGTGTGTTCTCTGCTGCGCTTGAACTTGTCCGCGATGGGGAAGTTGATGTGCGGCAGGACGAACACTTTGCGCCGCTATACCTGCGCAGTGCAGGGACCAGCCCAGAGGGGGGCAGTAATGCAACCGCTTGAGAAGCTTCAGATGACTGATGAAAATCCGGAAACGGAAAACGATCCGGTAACACAACTTTCGTTCGCCTATCGGCGCTCGGAAGAGGCCCTGCTGAACAATGAGAATGAGGCGCTGGCTGAAGGGGTTCGCCGCGCTGAGGCCATTCTGTTTGCTGCAGGTGAGCCTTTGTCTGCGGATCAGATTGCCGAAATTCTGCCGCACGGCGTTGAGGCGCCTGAAGTTCTAATGGCGCTGCGTGCTCTGTACACCAATCGCGGCGTGAACCTTGTGGAAGTTGCCGGCAAGTGGCGTTTCCAGACGGCGCAGGATCTTTCCTATTTGTTCGTGGAAGAGCGTCAGGTTCAGAAGAAACTGGGCCAGGCCACCATGGAGACTCTGGCCATCATCGCCTATGGCCAGCCCGTGACGCGCGCCGAGATTGAGGCTGTTCGCGGCGTGGCTGTGTCCAAGACGACCATTGATACGCTGCTTGAAAGCGGATGGGTGAAGATCAAGGGCCGCCGCAAGACACCCGGCCAGCCACTTACCTATGGTACGACAGATGCTTTCCTGGAGCATTTCGGACTGGAGAATCTGAACACATTGCCCGGCAAGGCTGATCTGGAAGCCGAGGGCCTGTTGTCCGATGTCATTCCCGATGGGTTCCAGATGCCGGATGAAGAAGCGCTGACCGAAGAAGACACGCTGATCGACGACATGGATGAGAGCCATGAAACCGAATCCTTTGTCACTGATTTCATGGAAGAGGGTGACGAACTGGATGAGGCTGATGGCGAAACGTCCGTCGGGAATGAAGATGAGGTTGAGACGGAAGACGAACTCTCTGCTGATGCCGAGTTGGACGTGGCGTCTGATGAGATCGATGAAGACGAAGGTACGGTCAGTGTTTTCTCATACACGCGCGCACCGGAACGCAGCGATGCCGAGCGTGATGAGTTCGACAGTGCCGACATCAAGAATGCCGTCATCCAGCTGAAATCCCAGACACGCATCCCTGAGCAAAAAATGGATGAATGGGGCGACGACGAATAAATCGCTAAATCTGGCTATCTGGTTCGTACCGGAAACGCCGTTCCTGTTCGAACCGCCCTATGATGTCATCTTCTGATGTGCCCCAGCCCATATTGTGAATGACGAGCGGTTTGCCCATGCGTGTTTTTCTGTCAGAGACGATTCCAATATGGGGCAGTCGGCCATTGTATCGCATCGTATAAAGATCACCGGCTTCCCAACCTGAAGGACTTGCTGGCAAGGGTTTATCCAAGCCTCTACGTTCGAAATAGCGCTCCAGATTTGGGACACGACGGTGGTCAATATTCCGGTCGGGACGGCTGAGCCCCCAATTGGCTGGATATTCAGCGAAGGCGGTCTTCATGTCCTCATGAACAATGGCCTGAAGATCCACATCGAAGGCGTCGCGATAGGCACGAATGATCACATCCGTACAGACCCCTCTGTCGCGGGGTACATCGCCCATCGGATAGGCGAGGCTGGCATAGGCGGGATCGTAGGTGAGTGTGACGCCGATCTGCTGGCGCGCCGCCAAGACAAGTCGTATTGGCCAGGGCAGGCTTTTCTCGCCTAGAACACTGGGCGCCAAAGGCAGGGCAAGGCAGCCAAAAAGAGTTGAGCGGCGTGTCAGCATCAAGCCAGCACGCCACGCAGATTTGTCCGTTTTGCGGCGGAAATCAGAAACCGTGGAACTCTACCACTTCTGAGAGGGGCGCGCGGGTGCTGCGCAATTGATTGACCGGATGTTCAGGGTCAGGCTTGCCCACAGCCATGCCACACCAGACCATTTCCGAAGGCGCGAGCTTGAAATGGTCCTTCAAGGCAGGGCGCAGGACACCCCAACACTCCTGCATGCACGTGCCCCAGCCGCGTTCTTCCGCTAGCAGCGCCAGCGTTTGCAGATACATGCCGGTATGGCCCCACTGGCCGTGGCCCATACGCTCATCAATCACGATGAACAGGGCCAGCGGCGCGCCAAAGAACCGGAAATTGTTGGAGAACCAGGCAATTCGGGCCGCGCGGTCTTCGCGGGGGATTTCCAGTGTCTCGTACATCATCTCACCAACTTGGCGTCGACGGGCCTCGTAGGGGTCCCAGAGATCCTTGGGGTAGATGGGATAGTCTGTCTTTTGGCCGCGCGGATCTGCTGCGAGGATCGGCGCCGCCATGGCAATCACGTCATCCTGGGCCTGACCGGTCACGGCTATTGTTCGCCATGGCTGAAGATTGCCGCCGGATGGGGATCGCTGTGCCTGTTCCAGCCATTCGCGGACTTCCGCTTCAGGCAGGGCATCCGGCAAGTAGGCGCGCGTGGAAATGCGCTGGTCGACAGCCTGAGTGACATCCATGAAAAAACCTCCTGTCATGCTCTGACAGGAGGTTTATCGTCTTGGCGCTGCGTTAGCCAAAGCCTTATTTGCCGTGCAGGATCACTGGCATCCAGGTGTAGCCTTTGACGAAGCCACCAGAGGTGCGGGATGGCTCGTCAAGAACTTCAATATGCTCAAAGCGCTTCATCAGCTCTTCCCACAGGATCTGCAGCTGCAGCTCGCCCAGACGGTTGCCGACGCAGCGGTGAATGCCGAAGCCGAAGGAGAGGTGCCGGCGGGCATTCGAGCGATCAATGATGTAGTCGTTCGGGCGGTCCCAGAATTCCTCATCGCGGTTGCCTGAGACATACCACATGGCGACCTGGTCGCCCTTCTTGATGAGCTTGCCGCCCAGTTCGACATCCTCAACCGCAGTGCGGCGCATGTGGGCGAGTGGGGTCTGCCAGCGGATCGTCTCTGAAACCATGTTTGGAATCAGGGACGGATTTGCCTTCAGCTTTTTGTACTCATCGGGGAAAGAGTTGAGAGCATAGACAGACGCGGTCATCGAGTTCCGGGTCGTATCGTTGCCTCCGACAATTAGCAGGATCACATTGCCGAGCAATTCCATCGGCGTCATGTTCTTGGTCTTCTCGCCATGCGCCAGAAGGCTGATCAGATCATTCTTCAGCGGGATGGCCTGACGTTCCTGGAAGATGCCCATGAAGACGGTGAGGCATGACAGAAGCTCTTGCTTCCACTGCTCTTCACCCCCAGGACAAATGTCAGGATTGTTCATGTTTGTAACAATGTCAGACCAGCGGGTCAGCTCACGGCGGCGCTCCTGCGGGAAGTCGAACAGGGTTGCCAGCATCAAGCCGGTCAGCTCGATGGAAACGCGATCCACCCAGTCAAAGGGTTCGCCAACCGGAAGGCTGTCGAGCACTTTTGCGGTGCGCTCGCGGATCAGCGGCTCGAATTCCTTGAGCATGTTCGGGGCTACGGCCGGTGAAACAGTCTTTCGCTGTTCGGAGTGGCGCGGCTCGTCCATGGCGATGAACATGGGAAGTTCAAAATCCGGTGGTGGGCTGCCGAGCGTGATACCGCCATATTCCCAGCTGGAGGAGAAGCGCTTGTGGTCTGTATCCACGGCCATGATGTCTTCATAGCGGGTGACGGACCAGTATGGGCCGACAAAGGAATCCGGAGTGAAGTGGATCGGGTCTTCTTTACGCAGGCGTGCGAAGCGGTCCCAATATTTCCCTTGGCGCCAGACTTCAGGGTCGACCAGATCCAGCGTTTCCATATCCAGTTCGCTTGCAGGCGGAACTTCCTCACCAAGGCGCAGATAGCCCGGATGAAGGGGCTCGCGCTCCGTGACTTTAGGGCGCTGCAAGGCGGGGTGATCAATTGTTTGGGCCGTATCGGCAGCCATGTCTATTCCTCCGGCAGTGACCTTCTTCGAGGTCGATTTCTGACTACGGAAATAGATATAGCATGGCTGTTATGAAAAAACCATGACGCCTGCGTCATTTTTATTGTGCCGGGTTTCGCTCCAACCGGGCTTCGTGAAGTGCGCGTCTAAGAGCCTTTGCCAGGGACTTTCGTTCTGGAAGGGTGAGGAACCGGCCAATCACATAGGCTGTCTTGCCATATTCGATGCGCAGCCAGCTATTTGGGGTGAGGGGCTCTTCCAACTCCACGCGAGCAAATGCGGTCGGAAGTTTGGCCTCCTTACGCGAACCATCCGCCTTGGTATGAGTCAGGCACATTTCCCGGGCGCTGATGCGGATATGGGTTTCTTCACGCTGGCGGCGAAAGGACAGGCGAAAGGCGAAATAGAAGGCCAGAGCGTCCAGACCGAAAAAGCCGATCACAGGGATGGCGCCCATAGAGATAAAGGCCATGCCTGTCAGAAAGCTGACGCCGCCAACGATCGCCATGACAATCGTAAAGCCGCGCTGGCTGAGCGAGCGGTTGGGACGCAGCACGGCGTCCATATAGATGATTTCCTGCAGGTCAGACACAGAACAGATCTATCACGCTCTTGTATGCAGGAAAGGGGACTATAGACAGGAGCCATGAAAAAAACCTCGTCTGCCTCCTCAAGCAAATCCCGCAAGCGGTCACCGCGCGTTTTCAGCAAGGAAAAGGCTGCGCAACTGTACAGCGCTCTGGCGGAAGATCGCCCTGACCCGCGAACTGAATTGGATTTCGTAAACCCGTATACGCTGGTGGTGGCAGTTGCCCTGTCTGCTCAGGCAACAGATGTCGGCGTGAACAAGGCAACCGCGAAACTGTTCAAGATTGCGGACACGCCGGAAAAGATGCTCGCGCTTGGGGAAGAGGGCGTTGCCGAGCACATCAAGACGATTGGCCTATGGCGCAACAAGGCCAAAAACGTGATCGCGCTCAGCCGGATGATCATTGAAGAGTTTGACGGGCAAGTCCCGGAAACGCGTGATGAACTCACCCGCCTGCCAGGCGTGGGGCGCAAGACTGCCAATGTCGTCATGAATGAGGCTTTCGGTCATCCGACCATCGCGGTTGATACGCATATTTTCCGTGTCAGCAACCGAACGGGTCTCGCCCCTGGCAAGACGCCTGATGAGGTGGAAGCCGGGCTTGAACGTGCGACCCCGGAGGAGTTCAAGAAAGGCGCACACCACTGGCTGATTCTGCATGGCCGCTATGTCTGCAAGGCACGAAAGCCTGAATGTTGGCACTGCGTGATTTCAGATCTTTGCAAGTTCAAGCCGAAGACCCCTGATCCTGCAAAGGTTTCTTCGCTGGGGCCAAAAGGCGGCTAGCATCAGGCCGAGTGTGGCGTTGTTACACCGAATCACAGTTGCCTTCAGTCTGCCTTTTTTTCGCTAAAGAGCTGCCACGCGCGCCCTACAGGGCGACAGTGTGTAATATGGAGCGTATTGATGACCGCCTACAATAAGATGATCCTTGGCACCGCCGTAATTGCTGCGCTGACCAGCGCGCCGGCCTTCGCAGAGGGAGACCAGGACGGATGGGTTGGTGAAGCATCCATCAGTGCCGGGATGACAACCGGCAATACCGAGACCACACAGGCCGGTCTCGGAGTAGATGTTGATCGCAATGATGGTGACTGGACTTTTGGTCTGCAGCTTTCAGGAGATTATGGTGAGGAAGACGGCATCGAGAGCCGTAACCGCTACATGGTTGCTGCCGATTTGGACCATGACTTCAACGACACGATGTTTGCCTTCGCCCGCGGGTCTTATGAAGTTGACCAGTTCACCGGTTTTGATAGCCGCAGCTTCATCGGTGGGGGTATCGGTTGGCATGTCTTGGACAAGGAAGAGCATCATTGGACGGTCCGCGGGGGGCCCGGTATGAAAATTGATGAAGTGAAGCGCCGTATCACTGTAGATCAGAATGGCGCTGCGCTGATCATTCCGGCCATGACGGAACGTTCCTTAGGTGCGGTCGCGCAGTCCGACTATTTTCTTGCATTCAATGATGCGGTCTCTCTCTCCAACAAGAGCAGTGTCGTCTATGGCGAAGAATCCACGCAGCTGACGAACAGCCTTGCTCTGACTGCGGCCCTGAACGGGCATCTTTCTGCGCGCATTTCCTTTGATGTGCGCCACGATACCGATCCGCAGCCTGAGTTCGAGGCAACGGACACGGCGACCAAATTTTCAATCGTCTACAAGCTGGGGCACTAAAGCTCGGCAGGGGCCTTCAGGCGACTGGCCACAGCCTTGGCCAGTCGTCCGCCCAGCTGGGGGCCTTGTTCCGGATAGAGATAGGGCTCGATCATTTCGAGTTCCATCAGGAACAGGGTGCCATCAGTATTCCGCAGCATGTCTACGCGTGCATATAGCGGCGTGCTGTCGAGCGTCTGCATGATCTCTTTGGCGGCTTCCAGGTCGGAAACGCTCGGCGTAATCTTCTCTTCCTGGCCGCCATAGGCGGATTGGATCCTGTAATCGCCCGCCTTTGCGCGCTTGATGAGAGCATGCGACAGCTCCCCATCAATGAAGATGAAGCTAAGCTCACCTTCTTCCTGAATCATCGGCAGGAAGGGCTGCACCATCATCGGATGGGGCATGTCAGGTTTTGCGTCTGAAGGCGACAGGCGGTACTGGCCTGATGCGCCCGCGCCGATTTGACGTTTGAAGACAAGATCATTGCTGCCCAACTGGTCGAAGGCGTTTGCAAAGGACTCATCCGTAACCTGATCGATCCACAGAGTTGGTATTAGACGAGCGCCTTTCGCTTCCAGGTCGCGTAGATAGGATTTCCGGCTGTTCCAGCGCACCAGCGCAGAGGGGTTGAACAGCGGAATTGACTGCTCGATTGTTTCCAGTGTTGTCAGGAACTCTTCCTGTCTGTCCCAGTAATCCCAGGTTGTGCCGATCATTGCCGCGGCAAACTCTGTCCAGTCGACATCGGGATTATCCCAGCAGATATCCTCGATCTGCATGCCGCGTTCAGCAAATTCCGGGCGCAGCGCCCGCATCATGTAGTCATGCTCGAAAGCGTCGGGGCGGCGGGTTGGCGAGCCAGGTTGGGTGACGACCGAACTGAGATAAGCGATTTTCATGTGGCGTGCTTTAGCATGTCTGCCAGTTGCGTCCAGCGGGTCTGTCTGGCAATTGGCAGGCTGCTTGAAGGGGAATACCTAGATGACTGAAGCCCGCTATGATGTTGTTGGTCTCGGCAACGCTATCGTCGATGTTCTGTCCCGCGCGACAGATGCGTTTCTGGAAGAATGGGGCATCCACAAGAATGCGATGAACCTGATCGAGGAAGATCGAGCGGAAGCTCTGACCCAAGCGGCGGTTGAACCTTTCTACACATCCGGTGGAAGCGGCGCGAACACGATTGCTGGCCTAGCCAGCTTTGGCGCAAAGGCGGCCTATATTGGCAAGGTCGCCAAGGATGAGCTGGGCAGCCAGTTCACGCGGGAAATGACGGCAGGCGGTGTGCCTTTTGCGACCAAGCCGCTCGAGACCGGCCCGGCGACCGCGCGAAGCATCATCTTTGTGACTGATGATGGCCACCGCAGCATGAATACATTTCTGGGGGCGTCCGTTCTTTTTTCTAAAGAGGATGTCGATGAAGAGGTGGTTCGCGCAGGCAGCATTCTCTATCTGGAAGGATACCTGTTCGACAAGGATGAGGCCAAGGAAGCCTTCATCTTCGCCTCTGAAGTCGCCAAGGCGGCAGGCCGCAAGGTTGCACTGACCCTGTCAGACCGTTTCTGTGTGGACCGTCACCGGGCAAGCTTCCTGCAGCTGGTACGCAATAATGTGGACATCGTGTTCGCTAATGAGGAAGAGCTTCTGGCGCTCTACGAAACCGATGATTTCGACAAGGCGCTGGACGCGCTGCAGGCCGATACGGCCATTGCCGCTGTGACGCGTAGCGAAAAGGGTTCCGTGGTCATCGGAGACGGAGAGCCGATTGTTGTATCGGCTGAGCCTGTTGAAAAAGTCGTGGATACGACTGGAGCTGGCGATCAGTATGCGGCAGGATTCCTGTATGGGGTCTCACGCGGTCTGCCTCTGGCGACTTGTGCGCATCTCGGTCATATCGCTGCGGCGGAGGTCATTAGCCATTTCGGTCCGCGCCCCGAGACGCCTTACAAGTCTCTGGCCGAAAAGGCTGGCATTTACGCCTGATCGGCCAGCGCTTCGACCGCGTAATCCAGGCGGTCATGGCCGAAAAACATCTCTTCACCCGTGAAGAAAGTGGGGGCTCCAAAGGCGCCACGTGAAATGGCCTCTGCAGTGTTGGTCTTCAGCGCCGTGCCATTGGCTGCATCTTCTGCAAGGGCAGTGACGTCATCAAAGCTGATGCCTGCCGTCTCGCACATGGCAGATATTGAAGCTTCGTCCGCCGGATTAAGCGCAGGCTCCGCCGCCCACATGTGATGGAAACAGGTGTCTATGAAGGCTTGCTGGCGAATTGGGTCTGCTGCCATCCCACAGGTTGCCTTCAAGAGCTTTCGTGTGTCGACCATTGGGAAGTGGGGATTCATCCTGAACGTGACGCCATGGCGCGCGCTGCATCGGGCGAGATCCTTGAGCATATAAGCGCCCTTCGCAGGGACCATGCCTGGCGGGCGATTACCTGTCTCGCGCATGACCGCCCCAAGGAACATGGGACGAAACACGATTTCCGTGCCTGTCTTTACCTGGAGTTCCTTTACAGCCGCATTCGCCACATATGAAAAAGGACTGATATAGTCGAAAAAGAATTCGAGCTTGCCTGACATGTCCACCCTCAAGGTAAGTTTCGTTTTGGAACTATGGCAAATCAGGATAGGCTTGTCAGCATGAAATGGTCTGATCTCTCCGATAATTGGTGCCCAGTCGCTCGGACGCTGTCCATTGTAGGCGACCGCTGGACATTGCTGATCTTGCGTGACTGCTTCCTGGGAATGTCGCGGTTCGAGCAATTCATCGAATCGAGTGGCATGACGCGTCACATTCTGGCGGACCGTCTCAAGAGGCTGGTTGAGTCCGGAATTCTGGAGCGCAAGGCCTACAGCACGAGCCCGAAACGGTATGATTATGTGCTGACAGACAAGGGGCAGGAATTGGCGCCGGCCCTGCTGACGCTTCGCGACTGGGGCAAGAAGCACATGCCGGTACGCCGGGCGACGTCGGCTTAATCGTTCAAAAGGCTTTCGGCCTTTTTCTGCACTGCGCCATAGTCAACTTTCCCCGTTCCCAGAACAGGGATATCCTCGACATGGTAGACCCGCTTAGGCACGGAAAGTTCCGGCACGCCGTGGTTCTTGGCCCAAGCCAGAATATCATCTCGGTTGCAGGCTCGGCTGTCGCTGAGAAGGATAATCTGCTCGCCTTTGCGAGGATCCGGCAAGGTCACGGCGGCATGCAGATTGTCCGGCCAGATCGCGCTGGCACAGTTTTCCACGACGGCAAGTGACACCATCTCTCCGCCAATCTTTGCAAAACGCTTTACGCGCCCCATGATGCGAATAAAGCCTTCTTCATCGATGGCAACAATATCGCCCGTGTCGTGCCAACCGTCATCAGGGCGCTCAAGAATGCCCGGGTTGGAGGGGCGGAGATAGCCCATCATGATGTTGGGCCCACGTATGTGCAGCCGGCCGCCATGCTCAATTCCGTCCACCGGCACCAGCTTGGATTCCATGTCGGCCATAAGGAGACCAACCGTGCCAGGCTTGTTCCGCTCCCACTGGTTTGCGGCTACGACGGGAGAGGCTTCTGTCGCGCCATAGCCTTCCAGGATCTCGATCTCGAATTTGCGACGCACCAATGCGCGGGTCTCGTCTTTCACGCGCTCCGCACCGCACACTGCCAGGCGGATGGAACTCATGTCTCCATCTGCACCGACGCGGGCATATTGGGAGATGAATGTATCCGTGGCGAGCAGGATGGTGGACGCCGTGGCGCGGATGCGCTTGACGATCTCTCGCGGCTGAAGCGGGGACGGGTGGAACACAACAGGGATACCCGCGATCGGGGGTAAAACAGCGCCCACGGTCAGTCCGAAGCAGTGAAATGTGGGGAGAGGATTGAACAATTTGTCCGTGTCCGGGTCCAGGCCGATATGCGCCCGCACCTGTTCCACATTCGCAATGACATTCTCATGGCTGAGAACAACACCCTTGGGTTCGCCCTCCGTGCCTGACGTAAACAGCACAACACCGGGGGATTTGTACCGCGACTGCTTGCGCACCAGACTTGGAAGTAGAGGGCCGACTGCACCGGCTACCTTGTCGCCCAGGGACAGGTTCTCGCGAACATCCTCCAGATAGACAATTTCAGACTCTTTGGAGAGTTCGTCGATCAATGGACCCAACTCACCGAGTTCAACAAAGCGGTGGGCGGTAATGATTCGCTTGACCTGGCCTGCCTGCATGGCGGCCTTGAGGTTCTTTGAGCCTGCCGTGAAGTTGAGCATGGCAGGGATGCGGTTAAAGGCCGTGAGGGCAAAGAAGGCGATAACAGCGCCCGCGCCAGTTGGCAGCATGATGCCGACAGATTCGCCAGGCTTTGTGCCTTTGCGCAGGGCTGATCCGAGCGCGAAGGCTGCGCGGATGATCTCATTATAGGTGAGTTCACGCTCATCGCCGTCAATAATGATGGCCTTGTCGCCACCAAACTCCTTTTTCGCGCGATACAGCGCGTTGAAAAGGTCTGTACGTGTGCGAGATGGCTTGTACGGCAGGGGCGCAGGGATGGTGTGTCCGGTCATGTTGGCCTTTGTTTCCTCCGAGGCGGCGCCTCACTTTCTGTAATATTTTGTCACTTAAGGACTATGCCGCAAGCTATATTGCAAGTTTGCATATACACTCTGCAGTGTATTTCCCTTGATGTAACAGTCTCTCAAGTCCATCTTCGCGCCATGGCAAACCTGATTGATCTTACCCCCACGGGTCGCAAACACCGCCACCCGGAAAAGCAGTCCCGGCCTGATACGCCGGTGATGCGCAAACCCGAATGGATTCGGGTGAAGGCGCCGACTTCTCAAGGCTATGCGGAGACGCGCCAGATTGTGAAGTCCAATGGGCTCGTCACAGTCTGCGAGGAAGCGGGCTGTCCTAATATCGGTGAGTGCTGGGATAAAAAGCACGCAACCATGATGATTTTGGGTGAGATCTGCACCCGCGCCTGCAGTTTCTGCAATGTCTCCACAGGCAAGCCGCTGACGCCTGGCCGCGTTGATGAAGACGAGCCACGCCGTGTAGCCGAAGCTGTCGCCGAGATGGGGCTTCAGCACGTCGTGATCACCTCGGTGGACCGTGATGACCTGACAGATGGCGGAGCCATGCACTTCGTCAGTACGATCGAGGCGATTCGCGCTGCCGCTCCAGGGACAACGGTCGAGATCCTCACGCCGGACTTCCTGCGTAAGGATGGCTGGGAAAACCGAGTGATCGACGCCAAGCCGGATGTGTTCAACCACAATCTTGAAACTGTTCCGCGCCTGTACCTCTCGATTCGTCCGGGTGCGCGGTATTTCCACTCTTTGCGCTTGCTTCAGAAGGTCAAGGACCGCGATCCGAACCAGTTTACCAAGTCCGGCCTGATGGTTGGCCTGGGTGAGACGAAAGAGGAAGTCATGCAGGTAATGGACGACATGCGCTCTGCCGGTGTCGACTTCCTGACCATTGGGCAATACCTGCAGCCGACGCGTAAGCACGCTGCGATTGACCGGTATGTCTCCCCGGAAGAGTTCAAGGCGTATGAGGAGATTGCGCGTGCGAAGGGCTTCCTGATGGTTTCGGCTTCTCCGCTGACCCGGTCTTCGCACCATGCAGGGGAAGATTTCGCCCAGCTGCGTGCCGCTCGTGAAGCTCAGCTCGCAGCCGCCGAGTAGGCATGCCGCAATTTTCGAAATCCGTTCGTGTCCCCTATAGCGGGGAGCAGGCCTTCGAGCTTGTCTCGGATATCCGGCGCTATCCGGATTTCATTAAATGGATCACCGCCATGCGCGTCTCCGATGAGGTGCGTAAGCCGGATGGTGGCTTTGATTGCGTGGGTGATGCTGTCGTGGGCTTCAAGGGGTTCGTCGAGCGGTTCTCGACACGGGTTGAGGGCGATCCCGAAGAGGGGGTCGTAACGGCGACCCTTATCAAGGGGCCTTTCCGCAAGCTGAAGGCGCAATGGCGCATCCTTGCCGCCGACAAGCATGGCAGCGATATTTCGCTCAACATAGATTACGACTTCAAGAACCCGTTCATCGGAATGCTGGCCGCCGCCAATCATGATCTGGCTGTCAGCAAGATACTCTCTGCCTTCATGGCAGAGGCGGGACGTCGCTACGGATCGCCTGCTAGCTGATTTGTAGTTGGATCTGCTTCAGCGCGCATTCCATCGCAGCCAGGCGGATCTGTTCGCGGCCGATATCACCCGTCTGAAGCATTTCGTGCACAACGGCTCGGTTCTCACGCGCGCAGGCAACATGCACAGTACCCACCGGTTTCATCGGAGTGCCGCCGCCAGGGCCAGCAACGCCCGTAATAGCGACCGCAATGTTCGCTCGGCTGGCCTCCAGCGCGCCTTCTGCCATCATGCGGGCGACTGGCTCAGATACCGCGCCATAGTCTGCCAATATGTCTCCAGGGATGCCGAGGATTTCTTCTTTCGCGCGGTTTGAGTAGGTGACGAAGCCTCTCTCGAACACTGCGGAGCTGCCAGGTATGTCCGTCAGCAGGCCAGCAAGCAGGCCTCCTGTGCAGCTTTCGGCGGTGCAGATGCGAAGACGCGCCTGTTCGGCGTCGTCGAGGATAAGCATGGCGAGGTTGCGGAGGCGATCTGGAAACATGACGACAGGTTAGGGGCAGTTCTGTTTGGCGTGAAGACGCAAACTTGGCCAATGTGCGATGGATGGGGTCAGCTTTGCACGCGGGCGAGAGAAACAACGGCCTCGGCGGCGATGCCTTCGCGACGACCGGTGAAGCCAAGGCCTTCGGTCGTGGTCGCCTTTACGCTGATCCCGTCGAGGGGGAGCTCTAGTAATTCAGCCGTTCGTAATCGCATCGCTTCCCGGTGGGGTTTCACTTTCGGGGCTTCGCAGATGATGGTGATATCGCAATTGGCAATGGCATAGCCAGCTTCCAGGGCCAGGCGCTGGGCTTCCTTCAGAAAGATGCCGCTATCGGCATCTTTCCAGCGGTCCTCACTGGGCGGGAAGTGATCGCCGATATCTCCCAGCGCAACTGCACCCAGAATGGCGTCGGTCAGGGCGTGCCAGGCGGCATCCGCATCGGAGTGTCCCTTGAGGCGAGCACCGTGCGGGATTTTGACGCCGCAGAGCGTGACATGATCGCCGGGCTCAAAGGCGTGAACATCAAAGCCGCTCCCCATTCTGACAGGAGCAAGAGGTGTGTCCATCAAGCGTGAAACCATGTCAAAGTCCTCGGCATAGGTGATCTTGTGTAGACGGTCTGAGCCTTTCACCAAAGTCACATTCGCTCCCTGAGCTTCGACGGCGGCGAGGTCGTCAACCAGATCTGTTGCGGTTTCCAGTGCCCTGGTAATCATGGCATAAGCGAAGGCTTGAGGTGTTTGTACGCGGTAGAGCGCCTCCCTTGAGACGGTCTCCAGTGCATCGCCAGTCTGACGCTTCAATGCGTCCTGGACCGGCAGGGCAGGCGCAGCTGCATCAGATATCTCCAGCGCCGACAGTAGATCATCTATGATCTGATGCGTAAGGCCTGGGCGAGCTGCGTCATGTATCAGAACGGCCGTGTCATCGGCTGGCGACGAGATTGCCTTAAGGCCGCTTCTTACCGAGAGCGTGCGGGTGTCACCGCCCTTGGCGACCTTTACGCCGCTCATATCCACATTTTTGGGGATGTCTGCGCTCGTCACGACGATCACTTCAACGACTTTGGGGTGAGAGAGGAAGGCCTCAATCGACCAGCTGATAACGGGCTTTCCATTCAGCATCTGCCATTGCTTTGGCAGGGCTGTCTCAGCACGGCGGCCTTGTCCGCCGGCCACAATGATCGCGATTGTGTTGCTCATGCGCCGCCTTCTAGGGGAGGACTGGACGTGTGGCTATACTGCAAATCGGCGGCTCGGAATGCACCTGCACGCATATTGTGCACTTGCGAAAAGATGAAAAAATGGAAAGATGGTCAAATGATTAAATTTCGAGCACCCAGAGTATGGCTCGCGCCGATGTCCGGCGCCACCGATGCGCCCATGCGTCGGCAGGCAGTGCGCTTTGGGGCACGTGCAGTTGTCTCTGAAATGGTTGCTGGAGAGATGCTGGCAACGGCGCGTCCTGACGTGGTGCGGCGTGTTTGCCGGCATGAAGGAGAGGCTTCCTGGATCGTGCAGTTGGCGGCTCGTCGCCCCGAAGACATGTTCGCAGGTGCACAATTGCTGCGGGATACTGGCGTCGATGTCATCGACATCAATATGGGTTGCCCGTCTCGCCAGGTGACAGGCGGGCAGTCTGGCTCCGCTCTGATGCGCGATCTTCCACTGGCGCTGGACATCATTTCAGCTGCGCTTGAGGGAGCCGAAGGCATACCAGTGACACTGAAGATGCGACTTGGCTGGGATCATGACATGCTGAATGCGCCAGAACTTGCCGTCGAGGCAGAGCGTCTGGGGGTTCAGATGATCACGGTGCACGGCCGGACACGGTGCCAGTTCTACAAGGGGCAGGCGGACTGGAAGCGGGTGTCTGACACTGTGCAGGCCGTGTCAGTTCCGGTGATCGTCAATGGAGATATTGCGTCCGTGGGGGACGCCCGTGCTGCGCTGGAGCAATCCGGCGCGCATGGGGTAATGGTCGGCCGGGCGGCGATGGGGCAACCCTGGCTGCCCGGTCAGATCGCGGCTCAGTTGGAGGGACGCGCATACCAGACCCCTTCGCTACCGGATCAACAGGACAGCCTGATTGAGCAGGTTTTTGACAGTGTTGAACTGTATGGAGAGCTGTTGGGTATTCGAACGGTCCGCAAGCATATCTCTGCGGCAATTGATGCGCTGGACATGTCGATGGAACTATCAGAGCGCCGCGCGCTCCGGTCCCGTCTCTGTCAGATCGATAATGTGACTGACCTCGTGATTGGCCTGCGGGATGCCTATGCAATGTCCCGGGAAATGGAGCCTGTGTGATGGCAACGAATACGACACTTTCTCCGCCAAGACTGGGAGACTTGTCTCCGATTGCGTTGATGCTTGTAGACGAGCGGCGGCGCATCATTGAGGTGAACGCAGCTTGCGAGAGCCTGCTTCAACTTTCTCGCCGCGCAATGAAGGGCAAGCCGCTCAGCGAGATTGTCTATCATGACTCGCCTGTATTCGAGTTGCTGGACCGTGTGCAAAGAACGGTAGGGGACATTGCCGCCCCAGGCACGCCGGTCAGTGGTCCTGGGCTATTGTCCCGCCAGATTTGCGACATCTGGGTGCGGACAACAGATGATAATGGCTACATGATCGCCCTGTGCGAGGCCGCTACGCGTGACGCCAATGACTCCGCCGCAGGGGTGGCCGGCTTTGGGCGCATTCTGGGGCATGAAGTGAAGAACCCGCTGGGTGGCATAATTGGCGCGGCGCAGTTGCTGGAACGCCATGGCGTCGATGGTCAGGCGGAGCTGTTGGAGATCATCAAAGAAGAGGCACGGCGTATAGAGCGCCTTGTTAACCGCCTGTCGGCCTTTGAGCTGTTCTCAGCGCCACAGATGGAGCCGTTCAACATTCACGCTGTCCTTGATCGCGTCTTGGCGTCGGAACAGGCTGCCATGGGATCGCAGGTCGAGTTCAAGCGGGATTTCGATCCGTCCCTTCCGCAATTGATGGGCGATTCAGACCACCTTCAGCAGGCTTTCCAGAACTTGATCCGCAACGCAGCTGAGGCGGCCAGTGAAGAGGGCGCTTCGGGAAAGGTCACGGTTCGTACCTCATATGCGGCGGGTCTCTCTTTTCGGCAGGCACGTCTTGGCTCTGGCCTGCGCCGAGCCATGCTGGTGTCTGTTGAAGACAATGGTCGCGGCATTCCGCGGCACCGTCAGAGCACGATTTTCGAAGTTTTCCAGAGCAGCAAGTCGGGCGCCCGCGGCCTTGGCCTGTCGATTGTGAAGGAAGTCATCACCGCCCATGGCGGGCAAATCCGGGTCGACAGTGTCCCGGGCTCTACACGTTTTGCAGTTTTACTGCCGCTTGGCACAGAGGAATAAGTTCATGGCTGAAAAGACCGTCTTGCTTGCCGAAGATGATGCAAGCATCCGCCTGATCGTGAACCAGACATTGGTGGCAGCCGGATATGAAGTGCGTGCAACCAGCTCTCCGGAAGCGCTTGAGCGCTGGGTTCGCAATGGGGAAGGCGATGTGGTTGTCACGGACGTGTATCTTGGTGACGCATCGATCTTTGATCTGATCCCGTCTTTAAAACTGGCTCGGCCGGAGCTGCCCTTCATTGTGATGAGTGGCCAGAACACAATCCTGACCGCGGCCTCTGCCGCCCAGCATGGCGCCTTTGATTATCTGCCGAAGCCGTTCGACATCGACATGCTATCGGGACTGGTGCAGCGCGCCTTGAAATCTCAGCCAAAGGTTTCTGCGCGCTCGATAAATCCTGAATCGCAGAAGGCCATCAGCGATGCGGGGTTGCCGCTCATTGGGCGCTCGGATGCAATGCAGGAAGTCTACCGCATCATCGCCAAGGTGATGAATACAGATCTGACGGTCCTGATTGAAGGCGAAAGCGGCACGGGCAAGGAGCTTGCGGCGCGCGCCATCCACCAATTGGGGGATGCCAAAGAGGGCAAGTTCGTCGCGCTGGACCTGGCAGCTTTGCCAGCATCCGAAATCAATCGCCAGCTGTTCGGCGCGAATGGTGAGCAGGGCGCGGTGCACCAGAAGGGTGGGACGCTCTACCTGGACGAAATTGGCGACTTGCCGGCAGAAGCGCAGACGCAGCTGGTCAAGCTGATGCGGGATTCCAGTGGGGCACGCATCATTGCCTCCACGCGCCGAAACCTTGGCCGATTGGTTGATGATGGAAAGTTCCGGGAAGACCTTTACTATCGGCTGAACGTTGTGCGCTTGACCATGCCGCCGCTGCGTCTGCGCAAAGAAGACATCCCGGAACTGGCCCGCGCTTTCCTGATCCGCGCGCAGCGTCAGGGACTTGCCGCCAAGAGCTTTGACAAATCCGCGCTCGATCTGCTTACCGCCTATGACTGGCCAGGGAATGTCCGCGAGCTGGAGAATTTGGTTTTGCGTCTGGCTGTCCTATGCCCTGATGAGACGATCACTTTGCGCGATGTGGAGCGGGAGCTGAGAGCTGGTGCCAGCGAGCAGAAGGGCTCCAGCGCCGGGTTCGAGAAGGACATCGAGACCCTGTTGCACCGCTACATAATGGGCGATCTGATCGCGAGTGGCGAAGAAGACGATTCGTCTGTCTATTCGAGCGTTATTGATCAGGTTGAGCGGCCGCTGATCCGTTTGGCCCTGTCTGTTACGGCGGGCAACAAGGTGAAGGCGGCGCAACTCCTTGGCATGAACAGGAACACCCTAAGAGCGAAGATCAACGCACTCGGCATTGCAGAAGACTAATTGACGACTCAGCTGAGTGTGGCTTAAATGCCTCACTGTTGCGTTGAGGGCACGCATGTGTTTCCCTTATGCAACGGGCCGGGGTGGCCATGTTCCAGCGGTGTGTAGTTGTCGAATACACTTAGTCAGCAAGCTACAAAGGCAAGTTGGGCTCTTTTCGAAGGCCTTTTCATCATCGCTGCGCTTGTGGCGGTGTTTGCGACCTTTATGGCGATCTCGGGTGTTGATCCCGATAATCCGACTGCGGGTGCAACGCCTTGGCTGCTGGCTCTCAATTTCGTTGTCATCATCGTCCTGACCACGATTGTGGTGCGCGAGTACCTGTCGATTCAGTCCGGTAGTGAAGGGGAAGGCAGGGGCCGGCTGGCGCGTCGTTTTGTGATGCTGTTTGGCTTCTCGGCGCTTGTGCCCTCAGCAATTGTAGCTGTGTTCCTGGGAGCTGTTTTTACGCAGGGTATCGATAAATGGCTGGGTGAGCGTGTCGACTCTGTGATGGAGAAGAACGCGGAAATCTTCCGTAATTATGTCGACAATTTCGAGACGACCTTCGACGCTGATCTTCGTCTTGCGGCACTCGATGTGGAGAATTTCGCACGTGAAGTGGAAGCGCGCATGTCTGATGAGGATGGCCAGCTGACGCTGACCTCAGAAGCGTCTGCGACCTTTGCGGAGGGGCTTCGCTCCGAACTTGCCTTCCGGGATTTTATCACCATTGCAATCCTTGGCGCTGACGGTGTTGAACTGCTTGCTCAGGAAAGCGTGCAGGATGCGATTTTGATTCCGCCGCCGGCATCTGCCTTTGAGGAGGCAGACAAGGGAGAGATTGCGACAACGCTTTACGAGAATCGCGGCATCGCGACGGCCATCATCAAGATTTCTGAGCCCGTCGACGGCTATATCTACACAGTGAAGAACTTTGATCGTAACGCCGCTGTGCGTCTGCGCGAAGCTGAAGCTGAAATCATTCAATACAACAATGCCAAACGGCAAGGCGGACGTCTGCAGACGATCTTTGCGATCGGCTATGCGCAGATTGCTGCGCTTGTCTTGCTGCTGGCGGGACGTCTCGGCCTTGAAGCTGCAGGCCGCGTGACCGGACCGATTGGGCGGCTTGCAACAGCGGCGCATGCTGTGCGCGATGGGGATTTGACGGTACGCGTGCCAGTTACAGGCCCGAAGGATGAAGTCTACGCGCTTAGTCATTCATTTAATGCGATGACGGAGCAATTGTCTGAGCAGCGCCACGCCTTGATCAGCGCGCGCGAGGTTGAGGAAGACCGGCGCAAGTTTGTCGAGACGCTACTCGCGGAGGTCAGCGCGGGTGTGATCCGGATGGACCCGGAGATGATAGTCACGCTGGCCAACCGCTCAGCAGGCGATCTGCTCAGCATCAATGAAATCATGCCGGGTGAGAAACTGCAGGATGTGGCTCCGGATTTTGTACGCTATGTGAAGGACACTCTGGAACATGGTGCGCCTGTTGATGCCTCGATTGATATAAACCGCAATGGTAGTATCCGGCACTTCCGCCTGAAAACGGCACCAGACCCGACTGGCGGTTGTGTTCTAACCTTTGACGATACGACCCGCCTCGTGAATGCTCAGCGCCAACTTGCCTGGCGCGATGTGGCGCGCCGGATTGCTCACGAGATCCGTAATCCGCTAACGCCAATCATGCTGTCTACGGAGCGTATTCGCAGGCGATATGCCAGTAAGATTGATGATCATGATGGTGTGTTTGATCGCTGTATCGAGACCATCCTGCGTCAGGTCGGAGATATTGGCCGCATGGTGGAGGAGTTCTCTTCCTTTGCGCGGATGCCAAAGCCGAGTGCCGATGTGTTCGACATGAAGGCGCTGTTGCAGGCGACTAGTTTTTCACAAGGCGTTGTGACGCCGGATATCAATGTCAGCTTTGAGTGCAATGATGAAGAAGTCCGCTATCTGGGCGATGAAAGGCTGATCGGTCAGGCCTTGGGCAATTTGCTCAAGAACGCAGCTGAGGCCATTGAGGGCATGCCTGAAGACATGGAAGTTCAGGGCAACATTCGGGTCACTCTGGATCAGAATGATGCGGGTATCGAAATCACCATTGAGGATAATGGTCCAGGATTCCCTGAGGATACGCGCGACAGATTGCTGGAGCCCTATGTCACCACTCGGGAGAAGGGTACAGGGCTGGGGCTCGCGATTGTGAACAGGATTATTGCCGATCACGGTGGCTCTATATCGCTGCAGAATCGTCTCGACGAACTGCGCGGGGCGCGTGTGAGGGTATGGCTGCCGCATGATACCCTCTCCAGTGAGATCCCTCAGCTTACGGCAGAAGATAAAAATAATGAGAACCCGCCGGTATCGGCTGGGTT
>NZ_AWFF01000012.1 GCF_000682755.1 Hyphomonas beringensis | reverse complement strand
CAAAAATTTAATGTAATATTTGTTCAAGTATTATCAGAATTAATTAAAAATTATTCTGTTGATGTTATTTTAAAAAATGTGTATAAAAATGATAATTCTATAAAAATAGATATAAATCCAGATATATCTAATTTTAATACAAAAGATGTGGGTATAGAATTAAAAAATATAATTGAATTAGATTATTATCATGAGCTAGATTTAGATAATAAATTTTTTAATTATAATAAAATAAAAAATGATG
>NZ_AWFF01000011.1 GCF_000682755.1 Hyphomonas beringensis | reverse complement strand
GAAGCGAGACATCGCCCGCTCCCTTCGTCGGGATGGTAAGTGTGAGTTCTCTGCGAGATCATTCAGGTGACGGCCGGTTTCCTTTCGACCTTCGCTTCCAATCACGTTCATGGAAGCTCGATACGACGGGGTCTTGGTCACAAAGGACTCCAGAACTTCACCCTCATGGTCGACGGCAAGCCACAAATAGTGTGTCTTCCCACGGATCTTCACGAAGACTTCGTCCAGGTGCCACTGCCATTGCG
>NZ_AWFF01000010.1 GCF_000682755.1 Hyphomonas beringensis | reverse complement strand
AACTCGGGATAAGGTTTCCGCATTGAAATTCATGAGAAAAGCCATGAAACGGTATGGCAATCCTCAGGTTGTGGTGACCGACAGGCTTCGCTCGTATGGTGCCGCGATGCGCGAAATAGGAAACGCGCACCGCCGCGAAACCGGCCGGCACCTGAACAACCGCGCCGAAAACTCACACCAACCATTCCGACGACGAGAGCGGGCGATGTCCCGTTTCAGGCGTATGCGAAGTCTTCAGAAATTCGCTTCGATCCAT
>NZ_AWFF01000009.1 GCF_000682755.1 Hyphomonas beringensis | reverse complement strand
GCGGCGATGATGACTCCCTCCATGACGCCATTACCGCCTATCGCGACGCCCTCAAGGAACGCACACGCAAGCGCGTCCCACTAGAATGGGCCATGACACAGAACAATCTCGGCAGTGCGCTCGCGACACTCGGTAAACGCGGCGATGACGCCGCCATCCATGACGCCATCGCGGCCTATCGCGAGGCCCTCAAGGAAAGTGCACGCGAGCGCGTCCCGCTGGAATGGGCCACGACACAGAACAATCTCGGCAATGCGCTCCTGACCC
>NZ_AWFF01000008.1 GCF_000682755.1 Hyphomonas beringensis | reverse complement strand
TCCGTGGCCAACCGTGTCTATGACGGGACCGCGGATGCGCTTGATCTTCTGACGCTTGGGACGCTGGTCGGGGTCGTGGCGGATGATATTGCCGATGTTACGATTGATGAGACTGGCATCCTGGCCGAGTTTGCGGACAAGAATGCCGGAAATGGCAAGCCGGTAACCGTAAGTGGCTATGGGCTGTCAGGCGACGAGGCGTCGAATTACACGGTCAAAGATCCGACGGGTCTGACGGCTACGATCACGCCGAAGGAACTGACGGTTGATGGT
>NZ_AWFF01000007.1 GCF_000682755.1 Hyphomonas beringensis | reverse complement strand
TTGATGTGGCGAAGGCGCAGCTGACGATCTCAGACATCGTGGTGGTTGATCGTGCCTATAATGGAACGACACGCGTTGAGCTGACAGGCGGTACGTTGGTAAATGCGGTTCAGACCGATCTGGATGCGGGCACGCTTGGTCTGGATACGAGCTCTGCATACGGTGAGATGGCGACCAAGGATGCCAAAGATGACCAGCTTCTGACGCTGAGGAATTACACTCTGACGGGTGTTGATCAGGACAATTATGTCCTGACCCTGCCGACAGACCTGACGGCGGA
>NZ_AWFF01000006.1 GCF_000682755.1 Hyphomonas beringensis | reverse complement strand
CCGGACGGCCTGACCAATGACCGGTGGATTGCGCCGGACGGGCAGCTGCCGGAGGGGGCGTTTGACAAGCCGGAGGGACTGACGGGCCTGTTGCCGCCTATGCCGATGGTGTGGGATGCGCGCACGCCGGAATATGGCATGTTCGACCGTATGCTGCCCTTCCTGTGGGAAACGACACGGGGCATGGGGCACTCATTCGCGTATAATCGGAACGAGACCGATGCGGACTATATCAGCCGGGACGGGATCGTCTCGATGCTGGCACGGTCTGCCTGTTTCAATGG
>NZ_AWFF01000005.1 GCF_000682755.1 Hyphomonas beringensis | reverse complement strand
AACACCCTAAGGCATGCTATGGCCCTATACGACTACACTAAGAGTCCATACGAACACCCTAAGACATGTCGTAGGCCTATACAACTACACTAAGAGTCCATACGAACACTGTAAGAGATGCTATAGCCCCATACAACTGCACTAAGAGTCCATACAAGCACCCTAAGACATGTCGTAGGCCTATACAGCTACACTAAGAGTCCATACGAGCACTGTAAGAGATGCTATAGCTCCATACAACTACACTAAGAGTCTACGGGACCCCATACGAACACCCTAAGGCATG
>NZ_AWFF01000004.1 GCF_000682755.1 Hyphomonas beringensis | reverse complement strand
TGGTACCAGAACACGATGCAGTTTGAGGATAGTCCGACAGCGGTTTATCACCGTGAGACATATGGGGCGGACTATTCGTATGATCATTTCGGGACGGCCTTCAATGATGCGCTGGAGGACTGGGACCCTGTATCCTGGGCGCGGCTCTTCAAGGCGTCCGGCGCGCGCTATGTGGTGCTGGTGACAAAGCATCATGACGGCTTTGCACTGTGGCCGAGCGATGTGAAGAACCCGAACAAGGAAAACTGGCATACACAGCGCGATGTGGTGGGCGAACTGGCCGATGC
>NZ_AWFF01000003.1 GCF_000682755.1 Hyphomonas beringensis | reverse complement strand
TTGATGTGGCGAAGGCGCAGCTGACGATCTCTGGTACGCTGACGGCGGAAGACCGTCCGTATGACGGGACGACGAATGCGACGATCGATACGTCGAACCTGACGCTTGCGGACTATGTCTCTGGCGATGAGGTGCTGCTGCGGCTTACGGGTGCGACAGGGTCGTTTGCGGACAAGGATGCCGGCACCAACAAGACGGTGACGCTGAGCACGAGCGGGTCCCTGGACGGGGCTGACAGTGGCAATTACGAGATCGTCTCGAATGCGCCGACGACGACGGCCACGATTACGCCGAAGGT
>NZ_AWFF01000002.1 GCF_000682755.1 Hyphomonas beringensis | reverse complement strand
CGCTGTGCAATGTCATGGAATCTGCAATCGCAGACCTACGCGCAGCCTATCGCGAGCCAGCCCCAGACACGTCCTGACACGGAACTTGCTGCCCGAATTCAGCTTACCTTACCGGATGGCCCTCGCCATGCCGGGCAAAGGTGCTGGCCGTTACGCCATCTCGCGTATTTCGTTTCGGAAGTATTCGATTGTGGGCTTCAGGCCTTCGGCGAGGCGGATGCCAGGTTCCCAGCCGAGCGTGGTCTTGGCGCGGGTGATGTCCGGGCGGCGCTGGCGCGGATCATCCTGTGGCAGCGGCTTGTGGACGAGCTGGGATTTGGAGCCCGTCTGTTCAATAATCTGCTCAGCCAGCTGGCGGATGGTGAACTCCCCCGGATTGCCGAGATTGATCGGCCCGGTGACATCATCTTCCGTGTTCATCAGGCGTATCAGGCCGTCGACAAGATCCGACACATAGCAGAAGCTGCGCGTCTGCTCGCCATCGCCATAGAGGGTGATGTCTTCGCCGCGCAAGGCCTGGACGATGAAATTGGAAACCACGCGGCCATCATTCGGATGCATGCGCGGGCCATAGGTGTTGAAGATCCGCGCGACCTTGATCTTCACATTGTGCTGACGGTGATAATCAAAGAACAGCGTCTCGGCGCAGCGCTTGCCTTCATCATAGCAGGCACGCGGCCCCAGCGGGTTCACATTGCCCCAATAGTCTTCCGTCTGCGGGTGGATCTCCGGATCGCCATACACTTCGGATGTGGAAGCTTGCAGGATCTTCGCGCGCGTGCGCTTGGCAAGGCCCAGCATGTTGATCGCGCCATGGACACTGGTCTTGGTCGTCTGCACCGGATCGAACTGGTAGTGAATCGGGCTGGCCGGACAGGCCATGTTGTAGATCTGATCGACCTCAACAAACAGTGGCACGGTGATGTCGTGGCGCATCACCTCAAACTTCGGATTATCCAGAAGATGGGCGACATTGCTGCGCCGGCCGGTGAAGAAATTGTCGACGCAGAGCACTTCCGCGCCGGTTTCCAAAAGCCGCTCGCACAGGAAGGAGCCGATAAAACCGGCACCGCCGGTGACGAGAATTCGGGGGACATAATGCATGGTCAAGCGATCCCCGCTTTTCTCTGCCCGGTCAAGGCTCTTGGACATTTCCCGGCAATGCGACAAGGTTATTTTCAGGAGGACGCAGAGCCATGAACACGATGGACCGCATCATCGATTTTGCCGCCAGCCACCATGGCAGCCGGGACGCTGTGCTGGAGATGTCGCGCAATTCGCACGCGGTGAGGGATCTGGCGAAAGTGCCGGACGACCGGTACCTCGCCACGATGACGCGGTGCGTGTTCAATGCCGGCTTCAACTGGAAGGTCATCGACAATAAATGGCCTGGCTTTGAAGCGGCCTTTGAGGGGTTCGACCCGCACAAACTGGCCTTCTTTGGCGATGAGATGCTGGGTCAGCTGGTCTCTGATGCGCGCATCGTGCGCAATGGGCAGAAGATCAAGGCGACGCTGGAGAATGCCCGCTTCGTGGCAGACACGGCGACCGAGCATGGCAGCTTTGGCAAATTCCTGAAGGCCTGGCCGGGGGATGACCAGGCAGGCCTGCTGGACCATCTGGGCAAGAAAGGCTCCCGCCTCGGCGGCGCGACCGGGCAGTATTTCCTGCGCTTTTCCGGGCATGACAGCTGGATCACATCCGGCGATGTGTGCCGTGCGCTGGTGCGTGAAGAGGTGCTGGACAAACCGGAGGCGAAGAGCAAATCCGTGATGAGGAAAGTGCAGACAGCCTTCAACCACTGGCACAGCGAAAGCGCCCTGCCCTATGCGCAGATCAGCCGCATTCTGGCGCTCAGCGTGGGCTAGACGGACGCCTTCTTGCGGAAGTAGTCCAACGTGCCCGCGTTGAAGACTGCATCTTCCGCAATGGTCTGGTGAGCCTCAATGTCTGGCTGGTCTTTGACCCGTTGGTAGACATTCCCGAAATCCTTGTAGCAAGCGTCCAGCAGCGCGTCGAAACTGTCGATGACGAAATAGGTCTGCTGGAAATCGTCGATGATGTATTTTGTGCGCATGATGCGCTGAAGGTCGAAGGCGACACGGTTCGGGCTGTCATCCT
This sequence comes from Hyphomonas beringensis, assembly GCF_000682755.1. GTDB lineage: Bacteria > Pseudomonadota > Alphaproteobacteria > Caulobacterales > Hyphomonadaceae > Hyphomonas > Hyphomonas beringensis. The sequence goes on along the minus strand of NZ_AWFF01000002.1, from coordinate 120,846 downwards.
CAAGGGCGAAGACGGTTTCCTGCGGGCTGGACAGAATGCCGGCGCCATAGATGCGCAGGCCGCCTGCTTCTCGGATCAGGCCGAACTCCACCGTGTACCAGTAGAGCCGCGCCAGATTGTGCAGCTGGCCCAGCTGCATGGCGCGCTGGCCGCCCTTGCCATAGGCTTCCATGAAGTCTGCAAAAACCGGATTGGCCAGCAGCGGCACATGGCCGAAAATGTCGTGGAAGATGTCCGGCTCCTGCAGATAGTCGAACTCTTCCTCAGGCCGGATAAAGGCCCCGGCCGGGAATCGGCGATTGGCCAGATGGTCAAAGAAAATCTCGTCCGGCACCAGCTCTGCAACCGGCACGACGCGCCAGCCGGTGATCTTTTCCAGCTTGTCGGATAGTTCCCCCATATGCGGAATGCCGGAGGCTGAAAGTTCCAGCTCCTCCATCGCCTTCAGGGCCGTGTCACAGGCCCTACCCTTGGCAATCTCGCGCTGGCGGCGGAACAGGCGGTCCCACCGATCATGCTCAGCGGCGCTATAGGTGTCCCAGGCCTGGTCGATCGTGAAATCGGCCGCGCGCGGGGCATCATGATAACGATTTTTCTGTGATGTGCTGCTCATGGGCGCCCTTATATCGCAGCTCGAATATAGTTACAAATGAAACCATGTGGGGCTTCCAACTTTCTTAGCGATCTCGACGCAACAATCATAAAATGCCAGAAAGATGTCTCAAAAGGCGGGAATCTCCAAAAATACTATGACCGACATGACAACCGCCCGGAATGCCCCGGCCGAAACGGACCGGGTGACCTTCTCCATTATCATCGTGAACTTCAATGGCGGCGCCTACATCCAGCAGGCGCTCGACTCTCTGGCGCGGCAGACGCGCCGGGATTTCGAAGTCATCCTGATTGACAATGCCTCGACAGACGGGTCTGCCACGGGCCTGAAAACAGAGGCCCTGCCGCATTTCATCCTGATGGCAGAGACGGAAAATCACGGCTATGCGCGCGCCACAAATCTGGCCGCAGCCAAGGCGCAGGGAGAATGGCTGGTCTGCCTTAATCCCGATGCGCAGGCAGAGCCGGACTGGCTGGAAGAAATTGCCAAAGGGCAACAGCGCTACCCGGACACGAAAATGTTCGCCTCCACACAATTTGATGCCGTCAATCCGGACCGGCTGGATGGTGCGGGCGATGCCTATCTGATCTTCGGCATTCCGTGGCGCGGCGGCTTTGGACGCCCTTCAAGCGAGCTGCCGAAAGAAGGCGAATGCTTCAGCCCCTGCGGCGCGGGCGCAGTGTTCCACCGGGACACCTATCTGGCGCATGGCGGCATGGACGAAGCGTTTTTCTGTTTCTGTGAAGATGTCGATATCGGCTTTCGCATGCATCTTTCCGGCCATAATTGCATCTTCCTGCCGCAGGCAATCATCCACCATGTCGGGGGCGGCCTGTCTGGCCGCGCCAGCGATTTTGCCATCTATCACGGCACGCGCAACCGGGTATGGACCTATGCCAAAAACATGCCGACATCGCTGTTCCTGATCACCCTGCCCGGACACATTACACTGTCGCTGTATCTGTTGATGCGCGGCGCAATGATTGGCCGTGTGCGGCAAACCTGGCGCGGTATGCGCGATGGCCTGAAAGGCGCAGGAAAGATGCGGCAAAGCGGCAAGGCCAACCGGAAGGCCGTTGTCTCTGTCTGGAAGCTGGCCCGCGCCATGGCCTGGAACCCGTTCCGGATGAGCCAGCGAAAGACGCATGTACGTGAGCTGCGACCGTAAGGTCTGATGTGCGGCGGGCACACGCCTTGGCCCCACTATCGCTAAGCAAGCTTATGGAAAAGCTATCGCTCTAGAGCGGTGACCCTGCTCTGCGTCGCGTAACCTGTACGCCGCCTGCAGGTTTGTCCGCGTCTTCCGGCAATTGCCCCGCAAGGCCTTTTGTCCGGATGGCCTGCGACAATTCCGAAACAGCCGCAACTGCAGACATATAGTGATAGAAGGTACTCGCCGGCGCGGAATTGTCTGCCGCCACTCCGTCAGCATTGTATGAATCCCACCAGATGCCGGGAACTTCCGTATTCAGATATGTGTCGAGAAGGGTCTCGATCACATCTGTCACGTGGCCCAATGCTGGCGCATGGCCAGATTGTGCAAGCACGGATGCCGCCTTGATATATTCCGTCTGCGGCCACGATCTGCGCGTTTTGCGGATTGGTGTTCCATCCATACGCACTTCATCCATCAGCAGGCCGGTCACCGGATCCAGGCCGATTTCGCGCGCTTTCGCGTAGAGGCGGTGAGAATAGGCAGAAACGGACCGTTCGGATTGTTTGCCATACTGGTCAACAAGCCAGGCCCACTCCATCATGTGCCCGGGCTCAATCCGCCCCCCTTGCAGGGGATCTGGCTGCCAGTCCTGCGTGAAGTACTCAATGATGCAGTCGCTCTCTTCATCGAAGAAATGCGCCTCAAAGAGATCAAAAATCTTGTCCGCCAGCTTCAGGTAGCGCGCCTCACCTGACGCCTGGTGCAAGGCGAGAAACGCTTCAAACAAATGCATGTGAGGGTTCTGGCGGCGCGGCAGTCTGGGCGGGATGCTCTCGATATAGCCGCCCTCGGGAGAGCCCATTTGCTGCTCCAGAAACGCGATTTCCCTGTCTGCCGCCTCAAGCCATTTCGTGTCCTGACTCAACCGGAAGCGCCAGGCGAGCGCCAGCAGATAAAAGGCCTGAGTGTACAAATCCCGTGTCGAATCCAGCACACTGCCATCGGCTCTCAGAAGGAGTGCACATCCGCGCTCCAACGCGGCGTCGTCCGCATCAAAGCTGTCGGCAATCGCCTGCGTCATCGCGCGCTCTGCGGTCTCGGTCAAATCCGTACTCAATCCCAGAATATGGGAATGGGTAAGTGCATAAAACTGCCGGAACTGAACCCGCACGCGCCGGTTGACGTCAGCTTCAGCTGAGCCTTGTTGCGAAATCTGCTCGACAAAACGCCCGTTGGAATCAACGCCGCAGGACGACCAGACAGGCAAAGCGGCGCTGCTGCACCAAGTCATCAAACGATCTGCTGCGGCAAGAAACTTGATTGGCATCTTCGGTTTTAACTCCCTTGAATGCGCATCAAAGCAACAGGCTTGGCGCTTTATACACGACAACTTTGAATAGCTGATTCCAAAGCATCTGAATCACACCTACTGAGTGGCTTGATAAGTCGCAAGCCCGATTGGCAATGGACTCATCAGGAGGCCCGGCACCATTACGGATTGAATGTGAGCAATCTTCATGTTTCGTTACCAAAACGCGCCAGAGAGGTTCAGCCTAGCGCGCCCAATTGCTTCAATCTGTACATATGACGACGAAATTCGAAGCGAGTCTTAGGGGCAGTCTGAGGCGAGATTGCGGCACGAATGGCATGTTACAAAGGTCCCCACGCGAGGGGCCGCAGGCGCCTGAAATAAAAACAGCCGGTGAAGCTGTTTAAATGCCAGCACCCCCGCAGAACCGTTTCAGGGGATGCAGCAGACTGTAACGAGACGTGAATGAGTCGTGGCTTGCGCATGCCCTGCGCCAATTGTATTCGCCGGTCATTCTGAACACAGCAAGCAGGTTTCCCCTTGTCCATTCCCTTTATCGACCTTCAGGCCCAGCGCAAACGTATTGAGAGCGAGATCAACACCGCGATCCAGAGCGTCGTGGAAAGCGGTCGATACGTGCTCGGCCCTGAAGTAACAGAGCTTGAAAAGCAGCTGGCAGACTGGTGCGGTGCGTCGCACTCCGTCAGCTGCGCGAATGGCACCGATGCGCTCGCCCTGGCGCTGATGGCGTGGGAGCTGAAGCCCGGCGACGCCGTGTTCTGCCCCTCCTTCACCTTTGTGGCGACGGCGCAAGTCGTGCCATGGCTCGGCGCAGCGCCGGTCTTTGTCGACATCCTGCCTGAAACCTACAACATGGACCCGGCCCATCTGCGCAAGCAGATTGAAGCGGTGAAGGCAGAAGGCAAGCTGACCCCGAAAGTCGTCATCGCCGTGGACCTGTTCGGCCAGCCGGCGAACTACCCCGAGATCAAGGCGATCTGTGACGAGTTCGGCCTGAAGCTGATTGCCGACACGGCGCAGGGCTATGGCTGCACGCTGAATGGCCAGCACCCGTCCGACTGGGCGGATATTGCCACGACCAGCTTCTTCCCCGCCAAGCCGCTGGGTTGCTATGGCGATGGCGGCGCGATCATCACCAATGACGCGGCCCTGGCCGAGCGTATCGAGTCGCTGCGCGTCTATGGCAAGGTGACGCCCACCGATGCCGCAGAACGCAACTTTCATCATGACCCGAAATACCTGTCGCTGCGCGTCGGCATGAACTCTCGCCTCGACACGATCCAGGCTGCGGTCCTGCTGGAGAAGCTGAAGATCTTCGCAGACGAGATCGAGAAACGTCAGGTGGTCGCAGACCGCTATGCCGAGGGCCTGAAAGACCATGTAAAGCGCGTGCCAACCGTCATCGAAGGCGGCCGGAGCGTCTGGGCGCAATATGTCATCGAGCATGAAGATCGTGAAGGTCTGCAGGCGCACCTATCAAGCCAGGGCGTCCCGACGGCCGTCTACTATCCCGTGCCGATCCACGAACAGGATTTCTGCGCCGCCTACAAACCGGCCCCAGGCACCCTGCCCGTAACAGAAGCGGCCAGCAAGCATGTCATCGCCTTGCCGATGCACCCGTATCTGGAAGACGCAGACCAGGCGAAAATCATCGACGCCGTCCGGTCTTTCAACGGCTAGGCTCCAGGGCCCTTGCGGGCCTTTCTCGAGCGCTTCGAATCTCAAGCGTATGCAAGCTTTGTTATCAGGCAACGCGCACTTCGCGCGTTGCCTTTGGCTGCCTGTCATGTTAACCGCCACACAAACATATAAAGGAACATTGATATGGCACACGACTATCACGTCGCCGACATCAAGCTGGCTGAATACGGCAACAAGGAAATCGCGATTGCCGAAACGGAAATGCCGGGCCTGATGGCCGCGCGCGAAGAGTATGGCCCTGAACAGCCGCTCAAGGGCGCGCGCATCTGTGGTTCGCTCCACATGACCATCCAGACAGCCGTTCTGATCCAGACCCTGGAAGCCCTTGGCGCAAAGGTGCGCTGGGTTTCGTGCAACATCTATTCAACGCAAGACCATGCTGCGGCCGCAATCGCCGCCAATGGCACGCCGGTCTTCGCCTATAAGGGCGAAACGCTGGAAGAATATTGGGACTACACAGACCGCATGTTCCAGTGGCCAGATGGTGAAGGTCCGAACCTCATCCTCGATGATGGTGGCGACGCCACAATGTACCTGATCCTGGGCGAGCGCGCTGAAAACGATCCGGCTTTCCTCGAAAAGCCAGGTTCGGAAGAAGAGAAATTCCTCTTCGCCCAGATCAAGAAGCGCATGAAAGCTTCGCCAGGCTGGTTCGCGAAAACCAAGGCCGGCATCCGCGGCGTTTCTGAAGAGACCACAACCGGTGTGAACCGCCTCTACCAGCTGGAAAAGAAGGGCGAGCTGCCCTTCCCCGCCATCAACGTCAACGACTCGGTCACCAAATCCAAATTCGACAACAAGTATGGTTGTAAGGAATCCCTGGTCGACGCGATCCGTCGTGGTACGGACGTCATGATGGCCGGTAAGAAGGCTTTCGTTGCAGGGTATGGCGATGTCGGCAAAGGCTCTGCAGCCTCACTGGCCGGCTCCGGTGCCCGCGTCTCCGTCTCCGAAGTTGATCCGATCTGCGCCCTGCAGGCCGCCATGGATGGCTATGACGTCCTAACCATGGAAGAAGCTGCGCCCAAATTCGACATCTTCGTCACCGCGACCGGTAACAAGGACATCCTCACCGTCGACCATATGCGCGCGATGAAGGACATGGCCATCGTCTGCAACATTGGCCACTTCGACAACGAAATTCAGGTCGAAGGCCTGCGCAATTTCGAGTGGACGAACATCAAGCCGCAAGTCGACATGATCACCTTCCCGGATGGCAAGCGCATCATCCTCTTGTCTGAAGGCCGCCTGGTGAACCTTGGCAATGCCACGGGTCACCCAAGCTTCGTCATGTCCGCCTCGTTCACGAACCAGACGCTGGCACAGATTGAGCTTCACCTGCGCGCCGATCAATACGAGAACAAGGTTTACACCCTGCCCAAGCATCTGGATGAGAAAGTGGCCATGCTGCACCTCAACAAGCTGGGCGCTCAGCTGACTGAGCTGTCCGGTGAGCAGGCCGATTATATCGGTGTGGAGCAGACTGGTCCGTTCAAGCCAGAGCATTACCGCTACTAGAGCAAGGCCAGACCTTCGGTGCGCGAACATATCCTCACCCTCTCCTGCCCTGACCGGGTTGGCCTTGTGGCCAGCCTGGCCAGGCTGATGGAACGACACGATTGTTTCATCGCGTCTTCCAGGACATTCGGGGACCCGGAAACGGGGCGCTTCTTTGCGCGCCTCGTCTTCCATGGCCCCGAGGGAATGGCGCCAGAAGGCCTTGAAGCAGAACTGAACAGTCTGGGCGGCGAGTTGCAGGCAGACTGGGCCATTCATCCGAGTGATGAGAAGATCAAGGCACTTCTGCTGGTCTCCAAATCGGACCACTGCGCCAATACATTGCTGTATGGTGCGCGGCGCAAGGAATTGCCTATCGATATTGTCGGCATCGTTTCAAACAATGAAACGCTGAAAGACAATTTCGCCCACTGGAACCTGCCCTGGTTTCATGTGCCGGTTACGAAGGACACGAAGCCGGAGGCCGAAGCCCGCCTCTTCGAGATCGTGGATGAGACCGGTGCGGACCTCGTGGTCCTCGCCCGTTACATGCAGGTCCTCAGCGATGAAGCCTGCCGGCGACTGGAAGGCCGGTGCATCAATATCCATCACTCCTTCCTGCCGGGTTTCAAAGGCGCAAAGCCCTATCACCAGGCCCATGCCCGCGGCGTGAAAGTGATCGGCGCGACCGCACACTATGTGACCGGGGATCTGGACGAGGGCCCGATCATCGCTCAGGTCACGGAAGTCATCGATCATACCTACAGCCCTGCCGACATGATCGAGACAGGCCGCCACCTTGAAGGCAACGCCCTGCTCCGCGCGGTCAAGGCGCATGCCGAACACAGAATATTCATCAACGATGGCAAGACGGTTGTCTTTGCCCGATAATCCCCAACGCGACGCTTGCGAGGAAATGAAAATGAAAATGAACGACTTTGAATTCACCAGCGAGAGCGTTTCCGAAGGTCACCCGGACAAGGTTGCTGACCAGATTTCCGACGCCATTGTCGACCTGTTCCTGACCAAGGACCCTTCCTCGAAAGTGGCTGTCGAAACACTGACCACGACCAATCGCGTCGTCCTCGCTGGCGAAGTGCGCACGAACAATGGATCAACAATCACACATGACGAGATGATCCAGACGGCGCGCGATGTCGTGAAAAAGATCGGCTACGAGCAAGACGGCTTCCATTGGGAAAAAATGGATGTCAGCTGCTATGTGCACGGACAGTCTGCCGAGATCGCGCAAGGCGTTGAAGAGGGCCAGGGCCTGTACGCCGAAGAAGGCGCAGGCGACCAGGGCATCATGTTCGGCTATGCCGCTGATGAGACGCCTGAGCTGATGCCTGCCACGCTCGTCTATTCCCACCAGATCCTGCAGAAAATGGCAGAACTGCGCCATTCCGGCGAACGCCCGGAATTCGAGCCTGACGCCAAGAGCCAGGTCACGCTGCGCTATGTCGACGAAAAGCCCGTCGGCGTGAACGCCATCGTCGTGTCCACCCAGCACAAGGAGAGCGCAACGCTTGAAGAGCTGCGCGAACTCGTGCGCCCGATCGTGCAGGACGTTCTGCCCGAGGGCTGGTTCCCGCCGGAAGACAAATTCTACGTCAACCCGACCGGCAAGTTCGTCATCGGCGGCCCCGACGGCGATGCAGGCCTCACCGGCCGCAAGATCATCGTCGACACCTATGGCGGCGCAGCGCCCCATGGCGGCGGCGCCTTCTCCGGCAAGGACCCGTCCAAGGTCGACCGCTCCGCGGCTTATGCCACACGCTACCTTGCCAAGAACGTTGTCGCCGCAGGCCTTGCCAAGCGCTGCACGATCCAGGTTTCGTACGCCATCGGCGTGTCGCAGCCCCTGTCGATCTATGTCGACACGCACGGCACAGGCCTGGCTGATGAAGCCCGAATCGCCAAGACTCTGCGGGAACTGTTTGACCTGTCCCCAAAGGGAATCCGCACCCACCTGAAGCTGAATAATCCGATTTATTCAGGCACTGCCGCTTATGGCCATTTCGGCCGCCAGCCGGGCGCGAATGGCACATTTACCTGGGAAAAGACCGATCTCGTCGATGAACTGAAGCGCCTCATCAACTAGGTCCCTTCCAGAAAATTAAATCCAATAGAAACAAAGCACTGTGCGCCGCTGCTTGTCCTGAGACAGGCGGCGGCTCTCGTATGCTTTGCATGTCTGCAAAGCCTGGTGATAATGCTAGCTAAAGGTTGATTTTGACGATGGCGTATTGAATACGTTTGCATGTTGGTTCGCACTTATTCCCGCCTGACAGGCGCTCACAACCAACGGTGGGAGTTTGAAAGGTTTTATATGTTTGAGTTCCTGCGGCCTCTCTGGCGAAATCGTCATTTTGTTCCGGCCGCAATCGGCGGCGAGTTCAAATCCCGCGTCGCACGTTCGAAAATAGGCACACTCTGGTTTGTGCTCCAGCCCCTCGCAATGGCCACGATCTACGCTCTCGTCTTGTCAGAAGTGCTCGGAGCAAAGCTTGGCGGCATCGAACATGCAGGCGCCTATTCGGTCTACCTGCTGGCAGGCATCACGGCCTGGTCCCTGTTCACGGAAATCCTGACACGCTGCATCAACATGTTCCTTGAATATGCGAACGTGCTGAAAAAAATAAGCTTTCCCAAGGTCTATCTGCCGATCGTGGTGCTCGGCGGAGCCTTGATCAATAACGGCCTGCTTTTCTTGACGGTCGCGGTGATCATTGCCCTTTACGGCTTTTTCCCCAGCTTCGCATGGATCAGCCTGATCTTGCCTTTGACTGTCAGCATCATGCTGGCATTTGGAGTGGGCGTCGTACTGGGGGTCATGAACATTTTCACGCGTGACGTTGCCCAGGTCATGACAGTTGTGACCAATCTGTGGTTCTGGCTTACCCCTATCGTGTACACCGATGATCAAGTGGGCTCGTCAGTCGGCAGGCTGCTGGTGTTCAATCCCATGACGCCCGTCGTGAAATTCTATCACGATGTCATCGTGTACCGTGTCACGCCCGATTATGTCTCACTGCTGTATCCGGCCTGTCTCGGCCTCGCGCTGGTGCTTTTATCAGGCTTCGTTTTCTGGCGCGCCAGCCCTGAAATCGTGGATGCCCTGTAATGGACAAGGATATATTGCTGACCGTAAAAGAGCCCAACAGCCCCCCTGCTTATGGCAGCGATGAGGGGGCAAATGGCGAAGACCTCGCGCAATCGGTTGAGGCGCTGGAAAATTCCGTCCGGCCGGTTGTGCTGAGTGTCCAGAACGTCACGAAGAGCTTCACGCTCTACAATTCCGGAATGCACCGCTTCTGGCACTGGATGGGCCTTCCGGTTAAGCCGCGTGAGATTGTTCACATTACAAAGGATGTCTCCTTTGATGTTCGCAAGGGAGAAGCCATTGCGTTGATCGGGCAGAATGGCGCCGGCAAAAGTACCCTCCTGAAACTCATCACGGGGACAATGCGGCCAACCAAGGGCCGTATCGATCATGCCCATTCAATCAGCGCGATCCTTGAACTTGGCCTGGGGTTCAATTCGGAATTTACCGGCCGCGAAAATGTGCGCCTGTCCGGTGGCATGCTGGGCCACTCCCCGTCTGAACTCGAAGCCCTGATGCCGGACATCGAAGCCTTTGCCGAGATCGGCGAATTCTTCGACAAACCTTTAAGAACATATTCCAGCGGCATGCAGGCCCGGCTGGCATTTGCCCTGGCCACGGCCACACAGCCGGACATCCTGATCGTCGATGAAGTCCTCTCTGTCGGGGACGCCTATTTTCAGCACAAGAGCTTCGCCCGGATTCGCGAATTCCGCGACAATGGCTGCACGATCATTCTGGTAACGCACGCCCTGCCCGATGTTCGCGAACTGTGCGACCGGGTCCTTCTTATCGATAAGGGAGTCGTCTTGCGCGACGGCCCACCAGACGAAGTGATCGACTATTACAACGTCCTGATTACAGAAAAGCAAAATGCGATTCTCACTCTCGAACAGCGGCGCAACAAGAATGGTTGGTCTGTTACGCGTTCGGGAGATTTCCGCGCAGTTGTCAATGACATACGGATGTTCTCGGCCCCCAGTGGCAAGGAGATTGCCACCGCACGTGTGGGCGAGAAAGTCTTGCTGAAAACGGAAGTCAACATATTGGACGAAGTGCCTCAACTGGTCCTGGGCCTGATGATACGTGACAGAACCGGGCATGTCGTCTGGGGGACCAATACATGGTTCACGCGCCAGGCGGAGACGGACATATCAGCGGGCGAGAATCTGACCTACACGCTTGAATTTGAATGCAATCTCGGACCCGGATCCTATTCCGTGTCTCCTGCGCTGGTCAGTTCAGATACCCATCTGGAAAACAACTATGAATGGACAGATAATCTATTCGTGTTTGATGTGATCAATGCGGATAAGGATTACTTCATCGGCACCACAATGCTGGATGCCGAGTTCACAGTCAGCCGCGGAAAAGCTGAATGACCGTTTCCTACGCCCAACAATTCGAAGATGTCATTCTATGGCGTGCGCTGAAGCATGTAAGCAACGGCGCATATATTGATATCGGCGCGAACGACCCGGTCGTCGATTCTGTCAGCCTCCTGTTTTATGAAAAGGGCTGGCGCGGCATGCATGTAGAGCCGATGCCGGAATATGCCGAGAAACTGCGCGAGACTCGCGAGGGTGAAGACGTACTTGAAGCGGCAGTTGGTGCATCAGAGGGCGAGATAGAGCTATATTCGTTTGTAGGTACTGGACTGACCACAGGCGTTAGCCAACATGCAAAGCGCCACAAGGAAGATGGCCGCGCAGTAGAGCTTATAAAAGTACCATGCGTTCCCCTATCGAAGATTTTTGAGCGCTTTAACAGGAAGCATATCCATTGGCTCAAGATTGATGTTGAGGGCATGGAGGGTGCTGTGCTCGAAACCTGGGGCGATAGCCAGGTGCGCCCATGGATTGTCGTCGTAGAAAGCACGCTGCCGAATTCACAATCCCCTGCCTATGAGTCGTGGGAGCATGAACTCACTGGGCGAGGATACAGCTTTGTTTATTTCGATGGCTTGAATCGTTTCTATGTACATGAAGACCATCAGGGTCTCGCTGCAGCCTTCAGTCTGCCGCCAAACTTTTTCGACCATTTTTCGCTCAGTGAGCATTCGCCCTTCTCCGCACACGTCGCCGAGAAACTGCATCTTGCGCAGAATGACGTCACGATACTTGAGGCCAGCTTGGCTGATTTGCGCCACCAGCGCGACCATGCCGCAGCCGAGCTCAATGACATAAAGCTCTCGGCCGAAGCGCTTGAGGCTGCGCTGAAGCAACGCGACGGGCACATTGAAAGCATCGAAGCTGTCCTGAAGCAGCGCGACGATCACATTAAAAGCATTGAAGCTGTCCTGAAGCAACGTGACGGACATATTGCCCATATTGAATCCGAACTTGAGGCAGCGAAACACGCAACACTGGTCACCCAACAGCATGTGCAGCATCTGGAAGCAGATCACGACAGAATGCTAAACCAGATTGCGGACCGTGATCGCGAGCTTTCCCAAGTCAGTTCTAGTCTGATCTCCGCACAGTCGATGGCAGCAACAATCCAGACAGCGCTGGAAGTCTCATATTCCGAGAATGCGAAACTCGAGCAGGCTTTGCTCATAAGCCGGAACGATGCAGATCAGGCGCGTGACTGGGCGCACCAAGTGAGGCAGTCGGCATCTTGGCGGCTCTCGGCTCCTATACGGTGGGCTGGCGGACTGGCACGTAGCGGACTCAGAGGCACCAAAGCGCTGCTTCGCCCCCTTCTTGTTGTGGGTCTACGTATCACCCGCAAAGTACCATGGATCAAAAAGCCCGTTCTTGCTGTCGCCAACCTGTCCCCACCGCTGCGGCGAAAAATAGACCACTTTTCACAAGTCAGACGTCCGTCATTTGATGAAAACAGCCTCGTCACACAGCGAAAATGGAACCTGACGCCTGATAAAAGATCCGTGGACGCATGGGAATCGCTGCTCCGCACCACCAAAGGTCACAAGGGACACTCCCTATGAAAATCTGGGTTGATGGCCAATGCCTTCAGACCTCAAGCCGCAATCGTGGTATCGGTCGATATGTATTCGAGTTCCTGCGTGCGCTAGCACAGTCAAAATCTGATATCGACCTGCACGTGTCGCTGAATGCGGTCATGGCAGATGAGGCCATTGCAGCACATCACGAACTGCTCGCCTTCCTGTCTAAGGATCAGATACATGTATGGCATGGCATGGCGTCGACAGGGGAAGCGGAGGCCGGTTACACTGAGGCGCGCGTGAAGAGCCAAATGGCGCTCACGCATCATGTAAACTGTCTTGCCCCGGACATCGCGCTGTGTGCCAGCACATTTGAGGGTTTTTTTGATCCCGCAGTGCCTTTGTTTCCCAATGCCGCGCTCATGCCGCCATTGGCAGCGATCTTCTATGATGCAATTCCGTACAGATACAAGGAGCGGTATCTTCGCAGAAAACTCGAGCTCGACACATATGAGCGCAGGCTGAACCAGCACAGCACATTCGAAAAGCTTCTATCAATCTCAGATTTTTCGCTAAACGAAGCAAAAGAGCTAATTCAAGGATCAAGAGGCACCAATATTTCAGCTGGCGTCTCCTTGCATTTTCTCGATCTGCTTTCCACTGACGCATATGAGCCGAGTGAAGACAGCCGGAAGTCAGTGGTCTATATCGGAGCGCTGGATTGGCGAAAGAATGTTGAGATAATCCCAAAAGCATTCGCATTGCTCAGCAAGCAATTGCGGGATGACACAGACTTCATTCTGGCTGGCGACCATCCTCAGCCTCTCGTCGATGAAATTAGTGCAGCGTGGGCAGATCTGGGATTACCGCCATCATCCCTGAAACAACGCGGGCTAGTCTCTGATCGCGAGTTGATCCGGCTTTACAAGTCAGCCGATATAATACTCCAACCCTCTCATATGGAGGGATTTGGGCTAACCGCACTGGAAGCGCTGATCTGCGGAACTCCTGTCATTGCCTCAAACGCGGGTGCACTACCGGAAGTCGTACAGATTGACGAAATGCTATTCGACCCAAACTCGCCCAAGGAGCTTGCCGAGCGAATTGAGCATATTCTTGCGGGAGCGAACCTGAAGCCTAAAATCGCCCATCTGCGAGACAAACTCTCCCAGACCTTCAGCTGGGAAAAAGTAGCAGACAACGCTGTGCAAGCCCTTAGAGAAATTGCCAGAGAACAAGCTGAACTTCCTGATATTCAAAGCTTGCGTGAACGCATCGCCGTGCAAGTCAAACAGAATCGGCTCGATACCGAGGGGCTCGCTGAAGCGCTCGCCTTGGCCGAGCCATTAACGGATGACAAGAAGCGCCTGTTCATTGATGCAACATCGACGATACAGACACAGTACCGGACAGGGATACAGAGAGTCGTCAGGCAAATTTGCTCGAATTTCAGTGAGCAGAACATTCATGGCGAGACATCTCTGATCACCACCTATTCAGACGATTCCGAGGGATGGTATCGCGCGGACACTTCGCTTGCCAGTAAACCCGACAAAACGACGAGTGACCCAATAATCTTTGGTCCGTCCGATACGGTTTTCATGCTTGATAGCTCTTGGGACAGCGCGAAGGTGCATAAACGTCACCTGATTGAGGCACGCCTTCGGGGCGCTGAAGTTATATCCTGCCTATATGATCTGGTGCCGCTGAAGACGCCTGCGTTCTGTGATGCGGGAATGCCTCCAGTTTTCCGCGACTGGCTTATTTCCGCACTGGAAGTCTCCACGGGATTCGTGTGTATTTCAAAAGCAGTCGCCGATGAACTGTACGAGCTTCTCAAGTCAATCCAGTATCCTCATAGCATGAAAATAGGATACTGGCGGCTCGGGGCCGACTTCTCCCATCTTAATGATCTCGATACCTCAGCTAGCCAGGAGAGGAATCCGCACCCCTCTTTCCTGATGGTCGGAACATTGGAACCTCGCAAGGGTCACAATATCGTTCTTGATGCGTTTGATGCTGGTTGGGCCTCTGGGCTGGATGCAGACCTAACAATCGTAGGCAAGTTTGGTTGGGGCGCCGACGCCATTGCAGAGCGAATCAAAACGCATCCCGAGTTTGGCAATCGTCTTCATTGGCGTAGTACAGTCGATGATGCAGAATTGGTTGAACTCTACAACGCATCTGATGCGTTGATAGCAGCCTCATACGCAGAGGGATTTGGATTACCAATTGTGGAGGCTGGCAGATTTGGCATCCCAGTCATCGCAAGTGATATTCCTGTCTTTAGAGAAGTCTCTGCTGGGGCAGCCCATACGCGCTTTTTTAACACCGGCTCCTCTGATTCTTTGCTGGATACGCTACGTCTCTTTTGTGAGGAGGACTGGGAAGAAGCGGCACTGGAAACTCGCGTGTCACAGCCCATTTGGCCAAATTGGTCTGAGAGCGCAGAAGAGCTTCTAGGGGTTATTGTAGACCAGACCTGGTACAAATCCTACGAGCCGGAATCCGATCATCGTTTCCGTTCCCCCTCTGATCTCGGCTGCCTGCACCATGCGCAGCCTGTCGCGCCATCAGGCCAGGCACATAAATTATTAATCTTGCCAGGTTCCATGTCCAAACTGGAAGATGGTTCAAAAAAATTCACTGTCGCGGTTACCAATAAGTCCGAAGAAACCTGGTTCGGTCAGGGGCTAAATGACGGTCGCTTTGGGGTCGCCCTAGGCTACAGGCTCTATGATGCAGGCGGAAACCTTCTCTTTAGCGAAAATCTGCGCAGTAGAATCGTTATGGCTCTTGCACCGGGTGATACGCATCTACTGCCTGTCACTATTGAGAAAAACTGGATAGAAGAAGGCGCCGCATCAATAGAAGTTGAATTGGTGCAGGATGGCGCAGCCTGGTGGGGATCTCCGCTGGAGCTTCAACTTGGCATGGCGGAACACATTGTTCGTGTGGCCTGAAAACATGGGGGCTTATTCAGAGCACGAACCAACATCCTTCAATGACCACAAGGTCAGCGGTTCAGGCACTA
This sequence comes from Hyphomonas beringensis, assembly GCF_000682755.1. Classification (GTDB taxonomy): domain Bacteria; phylum Pseudomonadota; class Alphaproteobacteria; order Caulobacterales; family Hyphomonadaceae; genus Hyphomonas; species Hyphomonas beringensis. The sequence continues at coordinate 105,501 of NZ_AWFF01000002.1, read as the reverse complement.
AAGCACGCCAGCATGTCGAGGTGAAAACGACCTGTTTGGCTGGCATGGAGCGAGAGATAACGTTATCAGGTTTAAAAATGCCCCCGCATTGGAATTCGTTTCGAAAGTTATCCTCTTATGTTTGAAGTGATATCGTTAACGAGCCAAGTTTGCGCCGTTGTACTCATTGTTGCGCTCGCCTCACGGTTCCACACAGGCTTGTTGACGTTCTCGCCAAAATGGATCCAGTTTCTGCGCACTGACGACAGTGAGAAGCCGCAATCTGATCGCAGCATAGTACTCATTGTTTTGGGCATGTGCCTGTCAATGGGCACCATTTTGACGCTGAACCAGTTTGTCGGCATTCATATCTTCGCTGTGACACTGGTGCTCTTGCTGGCGTTTTCATGGCACAAGCTGACGTGGCCAAGCTGGCCCGTTTTGGCATCATTTGCTCTTGCCGCAACTATATCTGTTCTATTTGTTGCCTTTGCATTTCACTTGCATGGCATCTGGATGCGCGAGGGCGTCAATCACGATCTCATATTGTACACACGAGGCGGGGAATGGGCGCTTGAGCATGGAACACTCGCGCAAAATTCAATTGTAGAGCGCGCTTACCAGACGGGATCGGGCTATGGTCATTGCCTGTTCTGGATAGGAGATGCCTGTCCATTGAACCGCAGCGGGACACATACTTTTGTTGGACTGATGAGCCTGCTGCGAGATCGCGTTATACCGGTTTCAACGTTTCTGTTGACCCTTCCATTGGCGCTTCTGACAACTGCATCCCTCTGGATGAACGTTCCTCAGTCGCAACGCGACAGGCTCGGCGTCCGCTTTGCTGTCATATCGCTGTTTGGCATTCTCTTGTCGGTTTCGGCTCCCATTTTAGGTGCTTTGTGGAATGGCAATGTCGCAACGGCCTGCGGAGCTCTGGTCCTGGCAAATGCTGTCCTTGTTTTTGTCAGTCCCGCGGCGAGAAACTACAAGGCAGAGACCACAATCATCCTTGGCTGCCTGACAGGCCTGGCAGCGCATTTCTACTCGGAATCCATGTGGTTTGTCGGCCTCATAACGGCTGTGCATGTAGGACTTTGTTCCCTTGATGGACGCAGCCTCTCAACGGGCAAGCGCTTTCTCAAGCTGAGTGTCATGGCCGTGGGATCGTGGGTCCTCGTTGGCAACGCAGCCATTCTCATGGCGTTGGCCAGCCTGCTCACCGTGAGTAATGAAGTTGGCAGAGACCTTCCCTGGCAGAACTACTTCCTGGAAGTCGAAAACTGGCGTTGGCTGTCTATACCCTTCTCCGGACACCTCTACTCCTGGAATGACAAGTATCCATCCATTGTTGGCGCGATTGGAACGGTCCTGATTTGCCTTTTAACCTTGGCATCCCCAAACAGATTTCGGATGTGGATCTCGCTCTCGGTGGTCGCCTTGGCCGTGATCGTGATTGAACGAACTGACTATGAATACGGCGTCCACAAGATCGTGCAAATGTTTGGTCCGATCGTATTAGCCGTCGGCCTAGCTGCCATCATTCAGCAAATACCCTCAAAGCGCAAAAGCAGCACGAAAGTTGGTACAGCTTTCGCAGCGCTGTCTGTTGCGGTAGTTGGCATTCAAATCCATTCCGATTTGAATTTCGCACACCGCAGCCGCGAAGCTGCAAATGCCTTTGCCGCCAAAACCATTAGAATGGGAGACATCGATAAATTCGAACTAATCGGCCCAAATGAAACAGTTGTTCTGAATGATTTAAGTATTCCTCCAAGCGATAGATTCTCCAAAACCAACTGGATCGACTTACTCGTTGCGAGGGAAGGTGCTCATGTGTCCATGGGAAATGTAGAGAACGACCCCTATCGGGGCGCTTATGTCCAGTTCAACATGATCGACAGAATGCAAGGGGAAGACAGGGCAGACTGGGTCATTCAGGGGGCAGAAACAGCCGGACAAACGCCCATCATTGTGTATGAGAATTTGCAGCCTTACGAGGCTGGAAGCCTCAGGCTTTACAATTTGCGAAACGCACATCTACCCGCAGTATTTCAATCGACAGGCTGGTGGGAGCGAGAACCGGGACACGTTTGGACAAGCGGCGCTTTCACACTGGATGTGCTGGGGGAGACGGGATACACGGGCGCGCCAGCGGGGCAGGTTCCTGTTATCGATCTGGAGCTTGGCTTCTACAGCCCACCGCCGGACGGCAGAGTATCCGTCTTACGCAATGGCGAACTGCTGGAAACGTTACCGGCCAGCGTTTCGCAAATCCGGTTGCCAGTTATTGGCGGCTATCAAGTGTTTGAGATCCGGCCTTCGTGGGAAGTTCAATCCCCTGCGGACCTAGGCCATTCGGGTGATACACGAAAACTCTTCGCCGCTATTTCTCGCATAACCAGCCGTTTCGCCTCACCGAATCAAAGCATGCAAACGCAATGACAAAGTCCAGCTCTTCAGACGATACTTATAATGCTGCGTACTACGCCGATAACGGACAGTCCGGAGACCGCCCTGCCCTCTGGATGTATGAACGTTTCTGGAAGCGCTACTGTGACAAGCGCGGACCTGTTCTGGAGTTTGGCGGCGGCGTCGGCTGGTTTGCCAGGCGTCTGACACGGCATGCGAAAGTTTTCGAATGTGAATCGAATGCCTTTGCACGCGAGAGCCTTGCTCAAATTGCTCCTGAAGCGATCGCCGTTGAGGACCTGTCGACGATGGAGACAGACAGCGTTTCAAGCATTGTCGCGCTGCATGTGCTGGAACATATTCCAGATGACGCCCTGTCCGCAATTTTTGCTGAATTTGATCGCATTGCCCGGCCGGGAGCCCGCTTCATGTTTGTCATGCCGGATCTCGATGGCGCGGCCCATCGGGCAAAGGGCGAAGGCTGGAGTGCCTTCACCGATCCGACCCATATAAACCTGAAGGGCCATGACGCCTGGCAGGCATTCTTCAGGTCCGTAGGGCTGAAGCCCGTGCAGACCTTTGCTGATGGTTTCTATGACTTTCCCTATGCGCAGACCTTGGCAGGACGTGCGGTATTTGACTCGCTTCGCCTCGCGCGCACCGGTATCCAATTTCTGCTCGCCCGGCCGCTTCTGAAGTCAGGGGACGGTGAAAACATTGTATTTATTTTGGAGCGAGCCGAATGACCGCTTGGACATATCTTCTAATACTTTTTGGGTCGACGCTCACAGCCTTTGGGGGCATCTGGCTGAAGCGCGGCGCATCCGCAGTTGTGCTGGATCAGGGCCTATGGCCGATGGCACGGACAGCCGCCTTCAACCTGCAGCTGCTGTTCGGCCTGATATGCTATATTCTGCCGATCGGTATCTGGATTTACCTGCTGCGTGCCCATGACTTGAGCAAGATTCAGCCCCTTCTTGCCGTCGTCTATGTCATCACACCCATATTTGCGATCTTCTTTCTTCACGAATCCGTCAGCCTAATGCGCTGGGGGGGAATCTTCTTCATCATCATTGGAGTAGCGCTGGTTTCCCAGTCATAACACAATGCGCATACTGATTGTTCTGAATTATTTCTATCCCTATGTCAGCGGCGTCAGTGAGTATGCGCGCTCGCTTGCGGAGGATCTGGCTGAGGAGCATGAAGTTACAGTCCTGACCGGACAGCACGAATCCGACCTGCCGAAACAGGAAGTGGTGGATGGCTACACGATCGTTCGGGCCCCGATCCTGTTCCGGCTCGACAAAGGGTATCTGTCACCCGGGCTGTTGAAAGAATTCAGACGTCTCCAAAAGCAGGCTGATGTCGTGAACCTGCACTTGCCGATGCTGGAATCCTCACTTCTGGCGGCGCTCACCTCCAAGCCGCTGGCTCTGACCTATCAGTGCGACATGGCTTATGAAGGCTCGCTCCTGTCGAAACTCGCCGTGTGGGGTGTGCGCCGTTCGTGTGCGATGGCTCTGAAGCAAGCCGACCAGGTGGCAACGCTCAGCCTGGATTATGCCGAATCGTCGCCTTTCCTGCGGCCTCACACCGCCAAAACTGTCGAAGTCTGGCCCCCGAACCGCTTTGGCAAACGCGCGCTGAAATCCGTAGACAGCTTGCCGGATGAACCGGGAAGCGTTGCACCGGGCGAGATACGGATCGGTTTTGTCGGACGCTTCGTAAAGGAAAAGGGCATTGATGTCCTGCTTGATTCCATCACGCACCTGTCTGACCTGCCGGTGAAACTCATGCTGGTCGGGGATTTTGCAGGGGTTGCCGGCGGCTCGATCTATGACGAGGTGAAGTCAAAGATCGACGGGCTGGGCAATCGGGTCGAGCTTTTGGGCAAGCTCGACGACGATGCGCTTGAGGCATTTTACGGCAATATCGATATTCTTGCCCTGCCCAGTGTGAACCGGTTTGAGGCCTTCGGCATGGTACAGGTCGAGGCCATGGGCTTTGGCGCCATTCCGGTCGCTTCCGATATGCCTGGTGTGAGGGCGACGGTCCGCACCACAGGGATTGGGTTCCTCGCCAAGCCGGGTGATGCCCAGGCACTCGCCGACGCCTTCCGCAGCGCCATTGAGCAGCGAAACACCCTGTCCCGTAAAACGGTAGCCGAGCGCACTCTGGACATGCAGGCGCGCAGTTTTGGAGAAGCCTATGAGGCGGTCTTCAAAGCGGCCCAGGCTGCCAACTAACGAACGATCACACGATCACAAGCATCAGCAGGATCGCGCCCAGCACAACGCTGAGCCAATCCTTGACGGCGAAATAGATCGGATCGTCGTGCATATCCCCGCGCACTGCCAAATACCACATGCGAAGTAGCCAGAAGGCAAGCACAACGCCGGCCAGCATGGCGAGCCAGGGTGAGGAAAAGAGCGTGAGGTTGGACAGCAGTGAATAGATGAAAAACACATTCAACGACAGCGCAGCCGTTGCCAGTCCGCCGCTGATCACAAAGTCCCGGTCATTGACCGAGTAGCCCCTGCCGGCAAGTGTTTCACCCCATTGTGCTACGGGCACCGTATCCCGCTTCCTGTTCAGTTCGACCACCCGCTTTGCCAGCGCCAGGGACAGGAAGAAAAAGAACATGAATGACAATAGCCAGGGGCTTGGCGCCACCGCGATGATCGCGCCACCCGCAATCACGCGTAACGAGAAAAGCGAAGCCAGGCAGAAGACGTCGACGATTGCGAAGCGCTTCAATATGAACGAATAGCACAATGTGAGCGCGCAATAACCGGCAATGACGAGACAGAAAAGCGGCGCAATAAAATACGCCGCAACGTGCGCAATCACGATCAGGCTGAGTGCCAGTGCAAGCGCTACAGGCACAGCAAGCGCGCCTGAGGCAAGGGCCCTGTCTCGCTTCGTGGCGTGGCGCCTGTCCGCTTCAATATCGAGCAGGTCATTGATGACATAGGTTCCGCTCGCCACCATACCCAGCAGCACGAAACCGATGCCCGTTTCCAGCAGCGGCCCCAAACCATAGGCGGGATAGGTGATCGCAAAAATAGTGAAGATGAGAAGGTTCTTGGCCCATTGGTGCAGCCGCAGCGCCTTGATCATCGGCTTCAGCATTCTCTCTGGCGGCGTCAGACGTTCAAGCGTCATGCCTTTGCTGATAACACGGCGTTCGAGGCCGCCTGATACACCTGCGCCATAGCGCACGCCTGCAGCCTTCCAGACAGCGATATCCGCTGATGAATTGCCGATATAGTCAAATCCATTAGGAAAGGATCTCACCAGCCTCTCCGCCTTGCGCGAGGATGTCAGATTTACGCCGACTGAAGATCCAAAGTGTGGCCCTTCCAGCTCCAAATGTTTCGCCACGCTGTCGACAAAACGGGCATCAGAGCCGGAGGCCAGAATGATGGGGCGCCCTGCTTGCGCTGCCTGCTCAATGAAACTGCGAACTTCAGGGCGATAAGGCAGGAAATCAGGGCTGACATATTCGCCGCCATATTCGTACAGCCGCGATTTGAGATAAGCCTTGCCGCGGAGAACCCAGAAGATCAGCGCCAGGATCGTCCATGGCTTGTGCTTAACGCACTGAAGCAGGCACTCATAGAAGAAATCAGACCGTATGAGCGTGCCGTCTATATCGACCACGAGAGGACGGAGCTTTTCCTCGACGGGTGAGCTGACGTCATGGGAAGACTGCATGGAATGCTCATCAGCGGTTTTTGTCATGCCAGCGCTCCGGTCATATTCTCAATCGGTAATTGCCAACAACACTGAAGCATACCCGTCAACCAGAAGAGGCTTAACACGTGGCCGTCAGTCACAATAGCCATCATATGCCAGTGGCGATGCCCACCTCAGGCCGCGTCACGCGCGCGCAGTAGAAGAAACCTGTAAGCACTGGCTCCCCCGGTCGTATTCGTGAAAACATAGCGGTTTGGCGAGCTTGCAAAGCTGAGCGTCCCGGGCAGGCTGGTCACTGAAGCCACCGTCTCGGTCATTCCGCCGCCGCATATATACTGGGCGAGCCCGCCGGTCGTCATGTTGACCACGAAGATCAGCCCACTGAAGTCGAGTATGTCGATAGATTCGCCCGGTCCCAGAATGGTATCACTGTCTGCATTGGTCAGGTGCGGCTGACCGGCTGGGCTGGCTGAGCGTATGGTTCCATTTACGTCAAGCCGCACGGATGGCGCCGTGGTCCCTACTCCGACAAACCCTGAAGCAGACGAGACGCATATTCCGCTGGTCCAGTCGCTGCCATCAGGACTGACCTTGATCTGGAAATCATCACTACCTGCCAGACCAAGCTCGGCGCGTCCGGAGTACCCCGTCTGGAACAGCTGGGAAGCTGTCTGGCTGGCCGCTTCCTTGTTCAACTTCAGCTGCACATTCCCGGCCTCGGGCGTTCCGCTGTCATAGGAGAACAGCACGCCGTCGCTGTGGACCGTAAGCCGGTTTGAGGAATCCGGGGCGCCATTGATACCCAGTCGACGCAGTGGGCCCCACTGCCCTGCTTCGAAGACGATAATTTCCTCAGCATCGACAACATAGGCCAGCCAGCCCGGTGTGGGGGTGTGACCAATCCAGACGCCGTCATTGAAACTGACGACGGAACCAGCAGCGAACTCATCCCAGGACATGCCACTCGCGCCAAAGGGAAGGATATAGCGGTCCCCCTCCCCAGGCGATGTTGGCTGCGTGCCGACCGAGGCCGACAAAACGGCCAGCTGGATCAGAGAATCGAGCCGCCGGGTATTTTCGTTGACGGTCACATGTCGCTGGGCTTGATTTGGCAGGAGATAATCAAGCTGAAGATTTGGCGTGTAGTCCATGGTTCGGGCTTCCTTGTCGGTTCAAGGTCAGCCTAATCCTCATGACATTCACGTCGGATTCCCGCACTTCCCCTGGCCACAGCAAAGCCCTGCACCACCAGCTATTACTGGGGCACAGTATGGTCCCCAGCATGACCCGGCGCGTTGAAGATGGAGGATAAGGGCGGCTATTTTCGACAGACGGCGCGTCAATACCTAGGAAACAAACTGCTCTCGCCAGAATGTCAGGGTGTCGCGCAGGGTTTCCTCAAAATCATGCGCAGGCGTCCAACCGATTTCCTTGCGGATACGCACATTACTCCCCGCAGCATATGGCACATCGCTCGGGCGCAGCCTGTTCGGGTCCGTCTCCACATCTATCTGCTGATTGCTCATGCCAATCAGCGCATCCAGAATGGACTGGATAGAGCGAGCCTCTCCGGAGGCCAGATTGAAGACCGATCCATCTATATCGGCTGCAGGATCAGCCGCACGCGCATAGGCGGCGGCCACGTCTCTCACGTCCAGAAAGTCACGTTTGGCTTCCAGATTGCCGACATTCACGACAGGTGGCTGAAGCCCCGCCTCGATACGGGCAATCTGTTCGGCAAAAGCTGGCACGACATAAGCAGGCGCCTGCCCCGGCCCGGTATGATTGAACGCCCGAAAGCGAACAGCCCGCAGGCCGTCTTGCGCCATCTGCCCCAGCAGCATATCCGCCGCCGCCTTGGTTGCACCATACGTCGTCGCGGGCCGCAGGGGGACAAACTCATCAATGGGGCCGGACGAATCGTTGAACGAAGCGCCATAGGCCTCGGCACTGCCGGAAAAGATCAGCCGCGTCTTGGGCGATACATCCAGGATCGTCTCTGCGAGATGCCTGACGCTGTCAAAATTAACTGCCCATGCGCCATCATGATCAGCGCGCGCTTTTGCAGGCTCAGCGATCGCAGCCAGATGGATGATCGCACAGGGCTGCAATTCGGAAATGATGTCGCGCATGCCCGCGCGATCAAGGATGTCACCTTTCACAGAATTGACGCCGTGCGCGGCCGCCTGCTCATTATGCCGGCTTAGCCCAAAGATCTGGTCAGGATGGCAACCATCCTGCAGCAGGGCATTGATGCAGACTTTGCCAACAAAGCCTGCAGCGCCGGTCACCAGAATTTTGTCCTGACTGCTAAATGCCATGCCTTGCCCGCCTACAACTTACTGGTTCAAGCGCAAAGATCGCTTTAGCCAAGACGTTTCAAGTCGGCCTCGACCATTTCTACGATCATCTGATCGAGCGTGATTTCCGGCTCCCACCCCAGCGCAGCTTTCGCTTTAGCGGGGTTACCGAGCAGCACGTCCACTTCTGCAGGACGGAAAAGGTCCGGATCGATCACGAGATGGTCTTCAAGGTTGAGGCCAACATGTTCGAAGGCAATACGGCACATGTCCCGAACGGTTGTGGTCACGCCTGTAGCGATCACGTAATCGTCGGCAACATCCTGCTGCAGCATCAGCCACATGGCGCGGACATAGTCCTTGGAGTGTCCCCAGTCGCGCTTTGCATCGATATTGCCGAGACGCAATTCATTCTCCAGGCCGAGCTTGATACGCGCCACACCGTCGGTCACCTTGCGTGTGACGAACTCGATCCCGCGCAGCGGTGATTCGTGGTTGAAGAGGATTCCGCTCGAAGCATGCAGGTTGAAGCTTTCACGATAGTTGATCGTGATCCAATGCCCATACAGCTTTGCGACAGCATAAGGCGAGCGCGGATAGAAAGGGGTCGTCTCAGACTGCATGTCTTCCTGGATCAGTCCGTACATCTCGGAGGACGAGGCCTGATAGAAACGCGCTTCAGGTGCCTCGATCCGCATGGCTTCCAGGATATTCGTCACACCGATAGCGGTGACCTGTCCCGTCAGCAGGGGCTGCTGCCATGAAGATTTCACGAATGACTGCGCGGCAAGGTTGTATATCTCGTCTGGGCGAATGTCCTTGATCGTGCGGATCAGGCCGGACAGATCGGTCAGATCACCATCAATCAGTTCCACGTCCTTCTCGACGCCGAGCCATTTCAGGCGAAGGTCATTTATTTCCGCTGTGCTGGAGCGCCGCACCAGGCCCGTGACGCGATATCCCTTCTCAAGCAAGAGCTGCGCAAGATAGGCACCATCCTGGCCTGTAATACCGGTAATAAAGGCCGTTTTCCGATCTGCCATTCTGACGAGCTCCTGTAGCAGTTGTATTTTGTGGTGCCCTTGTCCTGACAACCTTCGTCCTTGTCAATGGTCCGGAAAGGGCAGCAGGCAGTGAGCGACGGGACACTGAATTCCCCGATAGTCAATTGCTTGACGAGAACAGACCATTCGCCCAATAAGGTCCTACCTTCAAACGTATGTTTCCTGTAAGGCGAGTTCGCCTGTAGCGTAAAAATAGAAAGCGAATCATGGTGTTCCGCAGCGCCCGAAAAATAGCCGGACGCTTTCCTCCCGCTGCTGCTGCAGCACGTGACATCAGGATAGCCATGTTGCCGAGAGGCAATGCCAAGCGAGCAGGTTTCAACCCATCCGAGCCCCTCGTCGTCGCGGGTATGTTTCGAACGGCTAATGGATTGGGACAGGCGGCACGCCTCGGCATCCGGGCGCTCAAACAACAGGGATATAACCCTGTCGCCGTCGACCTCAGCGGAACCCTCAACCAGATCGACGGCCACAGCGAAGACACGCTGCAACAGATGCCTGACGCAAGCAGCGGAACCCTTGTCCTGCATACCAATGCGCCTGAAACGCGGACCGCGCTTCGTGCCCTCGGTCTACGCCGCTGGCATAATTGGCGGATCATCGGATACTGGGCCTGGGAGTTGAGCGAACCCCCAAAGGAGTGGTTGTCGATTGCCGAACATCTTGATGAAATCTGGACGCCCAGCCGATTTGTAACGGAGGCCTTTCGTCCGTTCATCGACATACCGATCCGCACCGTTGCCCTGCCGGTTCGTGCGCCTGAGTTCACCCCTGATGATACACCCGCCCGATTTGACACAGGGCCATTGCGGTGCCTAATCATGGCTGATGGGCGGTCCTCTTTTCATCGCAAGAACGTGCTGTCAGCTGTGCGAATTTACAGGAACGCTTTCTCGCAAAAAGATGACACGTCCCTGACGGTCAAGTTGCGCAATGTAACGGAATATCCCGAATTTTCCCGAGATCTGACAGAGGCGGTGCGCGGCGACGATTCGATCACGATCATCGACGAATCACTTTCCGATGAAAGCAGATGGAATCTGATCGCTTCACATCATGTGATGTTGTCGGCGCACCGTTCCGAGGGCTTTGGCCTCCACCTCGCCGAAGCCATGTCGGTCGGCCGTGTTGCCATGGCTACGGGATGGTCTGGGAATATGGAATTCATGAACGCCGAGAATTCAGTCCCTCTCCCGTACAAGTTGGAGGCGGTCAAAGACCCCTACGGAGTCTACAAGGCCCCAAAGGGGTCCATCTGGGCAAGGGTTGATGAGGACGCGAGCATTGAAGCGATTAGACAGCTGAACAAGGATCGGGAGTCCGCAGGCCGTATTGGTCAGGCTGCCGCTGATTATATATCAGCCAATCTCGATGGCGCGGGGTATGTGAGCGCTCTTGATTCATAGTGTGTGGCCGGACAGTTGCCTCAAACCCAGGACTGAGCTCACCTCACTTTCAGAATTGGGCACATGGCAAGGGCACGGGCGACAGGGCGACGCGCGGGACAAGGCTAGCCTTCCTTCGATAGCTCTGAAATAAGGACCGCTCTCGTGATTTCATCGCGGGACTTCACTAACGACATCTGCAGGAGTGGCGCAGATCATGACTATTTATCCCGTCATCATGTGCGGCGGATCCGGCACACGACTCTGGCCGGTTTCAACATCGCGTACGCCGAAGCAATTTGTTGATCTCCTCTCCGGCGAATCGCTTTTCCGCCAAACCGTGAGACGGGTGGCTAAGGCGGATGACGGTCTCAGCCTTGCAGAGCCGGTCATCATCAGTAATGCGAACTATGTTGACCTTGTGCAGAGCCAGCTTGCAGACGCGGGCATATCGCCGCTTGCAATCCTGCTGGAGCCGTGCGCCCGCAATACAGCCGCCGTCGCTGCCATCGCTACGGAATATATCAGCAGGATAGACCCTGACGGCCTGATCCTTCTCCTCCCGGCCGACCACTTCATCGGCATGCCGTCAGCGTTTCGCAAGTCGGTCGCCGATGCGGTCGAAATTGCTCAGAACGGACGTATTGTAACGTTTGGCATCTCGCCCAGCGGCCCCGAAACCGGCTTTGGCTACATCAAGGCCGGCGAAGCCATTGGTACGTCAGCCTATGCCGTAGATGCGTTCCGCGAAAAGCCGGATCAGGCGACAGCCATGACCTATCTGGCGGATGGGAATTATTCCTGGAACGCAGGCATCTTTCTATTCCCCGCAAGCCTGATGCAGACAGAGCTGAAGGCCCATGCACCTGACGTGCTGGCAGGCGCAGCTGAAGCGCTCGATGCAACTCTGGCGACCGATTCCGTTCTACATATTGATGAACCGCTCTTCTCGAAGATACGCGACATTTCGATCGATTATGCCGTCATGGAGCATACGCAAAAGGCTGCTGTTGTCGGTCCGATATCTTGCGCCTGGAGCGATGTGGGCACTTGGCCGGCCTTTGGAGAATTGCATCTCGAACCCAAGGAATCCGGTCCGGTATTGATCGATGCAAAGAACTGCATCGTACATACGGATGATGACACACTCGTCGCAGCTTTGGGCGTCGAGGATCTGGTGATCGCAGCCCATGATGGCGCGGTTCTCGTAATGCCGAAATCCAGAGCGCAGGATGTGAAGCTTGTCATCGAAGCCCTGAAAAAACGCGGCCGCACAGATCTCCTCTGACAAGATGAGAGAAAACTTCGCGCGGTCCTGAAAACTATGGAATTGGGATCGCGTCTCATCGCTGGAGACTTTGATTCATCTCAGCAGGACGTGTTCAGCCAGCTGGATGTTACCGCCCCTATGGGGTGAATTTATCCAGCAAGGCCAGCAGGTAAGCTTTGTAATCATTATTATAGCCCATCGCCAAAGCTTCCAGCTTAGCCGAGTCGATAAACCCTTTGCGCCAGGCAATTTCTTCCAGACAGGCTATCTTCAGGCCCTGGCGCTTTTCGAGCGCCTGCACAAAATGAGAAGCCTCAAGCAGGCTGTCGAATGTGCCCGCATCAAGCCAGGTCGAGCCGCGCGGTAGTTTGGTCACGGATAGATCACCGCGGTCGAGATAGACTTGGTTCACACATGTAATCTCAACCTCGCCACGCGGCGACGGCTTGACCGCTTTGGCAATCTCAACAACGTCAGCATCATAAAAATACAGGCCTGTTATCGCATTGTTGCTGCGCGGCTCGGTCGGCTTTTCCTCGATTGAGATCGGCTCGCCTTCCGGCGACAATTCGACAATGCCGAACCTGCAGGGATCCTGAACCTGGTACGCAAATACGCGAGCGCCTTTTTGTAACGCTGAGGCTTCCTGTAATTGACCCGACAGCCCTGCCCCATAGTAAATATTGTCGCCAAGCGCGAGCGCCGAGGTGCCTCCATTGATGAACTGCTCCCCCAGGATAAACGCTTCAGCAAGCCCTCGGGGCTGGTCCTGTATCTGGTACTGGAACTCGACGCCCCATTGCGAACCATCGCCCAGCAGCGCCTTGTAGGCCTCTGCATGCTCAGCTGTCGTGATGATCAGCATTTCCCGTATGCCAGCCAGCATCAGCGTTGAAATCGGGTAATAGATCAGCGGCTTGTCATAAATCGGAAGGAGCTGTTTCGAGACACCTCGAGTGACGGGATACAATCGAGAGCCAAGGCCTCCTGCGAGCACAATACCTTTCATGCGCCTGCAATCTCCTTAATCAGTGCCGGGACAGTCTTGGCCAGGCCATCTTGCCAATCCGGCATTTGGATTCCGAACACGTCCGTCGTTCTTTCCATGTCGAGTCGTGCATTCAACGGGCGTCTCGCGGGCGTTGGATATTCTGCTGTCGACACGCCTTCGACCTCGGCTTTGGGGCCATCATGGCGCGCGCTTTCGGCAAAGATATGCCGCGCGAGGCTGGCCCGATCGGTTTCGCCCGCGCCGGCCAGATGATACGTGCCCCACGCTGAGAAATCAGGCTCGGCAGCCTGTCTGGCCATCTCCAGCAACGCTTCCGCCAATGCCGGGGCATATGTTGGACATCCGACCTGATCTGACACAACAGACAAACGCTCACGCGTCTGGGCTAGTCGCAGCATGGTGCGCACAAAGTTGTGCCCGAACTGCGAGAATATCCACGATACGCGGACAATAAGATGCTGAGCGCAGGCATCGGCGACAGCCCGTTCTCCATCCAGCTTTGTCTCGCCATATATGCAGATCGGGCCGGTATTGTCGTCCGGGCGGTAGGCACGGGGCATAGAGCCATCAAACACGCAGTCGGTCGACAGGTGAACCAGGGGGACACCTGCGGCCTCACAGGCCGAGGCGAGCGCAGCCGGTCCATCCACATTCAGGAGGCGGGCTTCGTCAGGCTCCATCTCGGCCTGGTCCACAAGCGTGAACCCACCCGCATTGATGACCGCAACAGGCTGGTGAAGCTCAAGTGCGCGCACAAGGGTTTCAGGCTGCTTCAAGTCTGCATCGGGACGCCCCAGGCAAACCACCTGCGCACCACCGACATGCGCCAGCGCCTGCGCGACCTGCCCCGTCCGGCCAATTACGAGAATGACACTACTCGCCATGCTTCAGGCTCTGACCTTGCCGAGCCGGTCGCCCGCATAGACTGCGTCGCGCAGCGGCCGCCACCAGGCCTCATTGGCAAGATACCAGTCGATTGTATCGGCAAGTCCCTTTGCGAAATCGCGCCTCGGCGTCCAGCCCAGATCCTGGCGAATCTTGCTCGCATCAATCGCATATCGCTGGTCATGGCCCGGCCGGTCTTCAACAAATTCGATCAGGCGGGAATGAGGTGCATCGCCAGGACGCCGCGCATCCAGCAGCTCACAGACCAATGTAACGATTTCCATATTGGTCTTCTCACTATCGCCGCCGACAGCATAGCATTCCCCAGCGAGACCCGCCTCGGCAATGCGAACCAGCGCATTGGCATGGTCTTCAACATGCAACCAGTCTCGCACGTTCGAACCATCACCATAAACCGGCAAAGTCTGGCCTTCGAGCGCGTTGAGGACCATCAGCGGAATCAGTTTTTCCGGAAACTGGCGCGGTCCGTAATTGTTTGAGCAATTGGAGACGAGCACAGGCAATCCATAGGTACGGTGCCAGGCCCGCGCGAGATGATCGGCACCGGCCTTGGTCGCCGAATATGGCGACGAGGGATCATAGGCGGTTGTTTCGTCAAAGCGCCCCTCAGGCCCCAGAGACCCAAACACTTCATCGGTGGAAACATGCACAAAACGAAAGCCTGGCTTGTCCCCCCGTTCATATAACGCCCGCGCAGCCTGAAGCATGGCAAACGTACCTATGAGGTTTGTTTGCACAAAGGCTTCCGCCCCATCGATTGATCGGTCCACATGGGTTTCGGCAGCGAGATGGAAGATCACATCGGGCGCTTCATGGAGAACAAGTTCAAGCATGCGGGACAAGTCGCATATATCCGCCTTCACCAAACAGAAACGGCTGTCACCCGCGAATGCCTCAAGCGAGGCCGGATTGGCCGCATAAGTCATCTTGTCGACAACTGTGACATGCGCGTCGGGCGCTTGCATCAGACGGTGGCATAGCGCCGAGCCGATGAATCCAGCGCCGCCTGTGACGAGATACTTCATCTCGCCGCTCCTGCCGTAGCCAGCGGAAATACGTCACCAAGCTCCGAGAGACGCGGATGCCTGCGGTCACGATCAGAGAGAACCATGTCCCGGGACGGGAACGGCCATTCGATCCCCAGGGCCGGGTCATCAAAGGCCAGACCGCGGTCATACTCCGGCGCGTAATATGCTGTCACCTTGTAGGAAATCTCACAATCGGGCTCTAGCGTGCAGAAACCATGCGCGAAGCCAGCCGGGACATAAAGCTGCTCGCCATTCTCAGCCGTAAGTTCAACACTTGTATGACGACCGAAAGTCGGAGACCCCTGCCTGATATCCACGACAACGTCGAGTATGCGGCCATGCGTACAACGTACCAGCTTCGCCTGAGCGTGGGGCGGCAACTGGAAATGCAGGCCGCGCAGCGTGCCCATGGTTTCAGAGCGGGATTCATTGTCCTGGACGAAATCATCCGGAATGCCAGCCTTGGCATAGAGGCGCGCATTGTAGGTTTCTGAAAACCAGCCCCGCGCATCCCCGATCCGGGCGGGCTTGATCAGGATCACGTCCTTCAGGACAATATCAGATCTGAACTCAGGCTTCATAAGGTTGCTCTTCAGCAATTGCAGCAGGCGTCTTCCTTCAGCCGACCGCTATAACATGAACCGCAGCACCCGCAACGCGCGAACCTCACTCCACCATGACGGACATGGCCATATTGTGTGCCTGGCCCCTATATGCGGCAAACACAACAGAGGCGAACCAGCCCGCCTCTTAGAACGCAGTCATGATCTCTTCAATGAATGCCACGGTTTCGCCGTGGCATTCTATTTTTATCCGCTCAGGCATTGGCGCGCTTTTTTGCTGATAGGCTGCCGTTCCGGGCACGGAAGGCCCGCCGGGCGACAGGGACAGACGCAAAATGTCTGCCTCATCAGACACGACCGGGCTGAGCATCCATGACTGGTCATCGGAAACCCGCACAAGAACGTGCAGCTTCGCTGGGCGGTCATCCGGCCCAGGCATGCGGTTCACCCATGCAGACACGTCTGTGACATCCGGACAGGATGTTGAGGCATCAGGCATTGCGGTGCAAGAGGACAAGAGGGCCGTCATCGCACAGGCAGCCAAAACCAACCCCGACCTTACCATTGCGTTGACAGGCGCAGCCATAGCGCCCCCTGCTGCTCTGCTCCCTCGATATGGTTCGGTGATGTCGACATGACGGCTGCGGCTTCACCAGACCAACTGTCTGTCAAACCAAATGCGTAGCGGGTTTCGAAGTCGATTTGACGCCCGCTCGGGGTCAGGTCTGCATTGATGAATTCACGTATCAGGCCGCCATTCAGATCCACACCGACCGGTGCATTCAGCCGCAAGGAGCCAGTTTCTGCCCGGCGCGGCTGGGCCATGATGAAGTGCAAACGTCCCTGCCCGACCGGACGGCTTGCGCCGACGGACCAGCGGCTTGTCCACACATCCTGCGTATCTAGCCCAGGCAGCTCGACACTCGCGAGTTCCAGACCAGTAGAAATCATCCAGGCCTCACCTGCCAGCATCGCCCCTTCTATGGAATAGGCCGTCATGCTGGTCTGGTCTTCTTCGCCAAAACGTCTTTGGAGCGTGCCGCCAAGCGCTGTTTCTTCG
Source organism: Hyphomonas beringensis (assembly GCF_000682755.1). Lineage (GTDB taxonomy): Bacteria > Pseudomonadota > Alphaproteobacteria > Caulobacterales > Hyphomonadaceae > Hyphomonas > Hyphomonas beringensis. The sequence continues at coordinate 88,823 of NZ_AWFF01000002.1, read as the reverse complement.
TCCTTCACAAAGGAAGCCCCTGCTCGGACGGACCAGGTATAGGCGTCCCGTCCAAACATGAAGCCGGATTGGGAACGGCCTTCCTGCTCAGCCGAGAAGATATCCATCACAAGGTCAGGTCCGAAAGCATGGCTGAATTTCGCCCAGGTTCCGGAGGTGGAAAATGCATTGCCCATGCCGGGTTCATTCAGCAGCGAGATATCCGGCGCGAGGTGGGTGAGAGACCCGCCTCTGCCCAGCTCGACCTGGCTATCTCCCAGGCTGTAACGCATCTGGAAGGTGGATTGCGGGTCATCCTGATAGGGCGCCGTCGGATCATCCCAGACACGTGCCTGCGTCCAGTTCAGGCTGACATTGCCCGCACGGATCGACCGGCTTTCGCCATTGGCCCAGTCCGCCCGTGTCCCGAAATTTGTCAGACGCGAGCCGAGCGCGTCCTTGGGAATGCGCGCTGTGATCGCGCTGGCATTCACGCGGAAGCCACGCTCATATTTGTCCTGAAAGGTAAGCCCGTCAAAGGCCCCGGAATTGGCGGCCCAGTCCCCAAACGCTCCGCCACTCGGTGCGAAGACCTCGCCCAGGCTGACCCGTTCGATTCCGAAATCAAGGTTCTGCTGACCTTGCGGCTTGAAGGCCTCTTCAAGGTTAAGAACGCCGACACCGGAGACATTATCAACCCCCTCCCCTGCAACCTGGCCCGTAATAGGGTCGGGATTCGGATCAACATAGTCTGTCGCCGTATCAAGAAGAATCTGAAGAGCAAGCTCCGGCTTTGATTTCAAATTGGGAAACGCATCCAGCAACAAGGCAAGCGACCCGGCCACATAAGGCGCGGCAAAGGACGTGCCGGAAATCCGATAATAGTCGCCCTCATCATCCGCATCATTACAATTGTCCGCGACAGTCTGGGAGCAGTTCGGAGCATCCGGGAAGACGATATTATCATCCGGCCCGGTGGAAACAATGTCCTCGCCAGGAGCAAGAATATAATAATTCCGCGCTGAAGCCCCAGCGCGATTGGAGAAATCGGATATCCGGCCTGCAGGATCTATTGACCCCACAGCAACAACCCGTCCCTGCGAAGAACTTTGACCTGCAATATAGGCTGGTTCTGTCGGTATATCTCCAACCGCATCTGTCGGATTTCCGTTCTCGTCCGTTCCCGCAGGTTCGGCCTCATTACCGGCAGAGATAACCACGAGAACGCCCGATGCCACCGCAGACCGCACGGCATTCTCAAGCGTCGGGTCATTATCAACTTCTCCGCCCAAGGACATATTGATGATGCTGGCACCCTGATCGACCGCGTACTGGATGGCGCGCGCCAGATCCCCGTCGCTGAACACACAGTCTTCATCTTCGCCACTACGCCCGCAGCTGCCGGGCGAGTCCGCGCGAATCCCAAGGATGGAGGATTCATAGGCCGCACCCTGAATCCCGTTAGGCGTATTATTGTCCGCACTCGTGCGATAGTCATCCTGCCGGCGCGCAGCGATCACACCGCTGACGAGCGTGCCATGACCTTCCGTATCAGTGTCACCCGGTTGGCGTTTAATGGTGGTGCGATTGCCATTGCTGTCGAAGCCCCGGCAGGCCGTATCTGCACAAACATCATACATGCCGACGACAGCACCCTGCAGATCAGGATGATCTGAAATAACGCCGGTATCAATTACAGCGATCGTGATGTCCTTGCCGGTGGCGCCGATCGCATAGGCAGCGGACGCCCCGATAAGCGGCAGGCCAACGGTCGCATTATACTCACGGGTCTCAAACGCAGAAGGCGGCGCGATCTGTTCCGGGAATGGATTTGAGGCCGGCGGGGGCGGAGGAGGCGGCGGCGGAGGTGGTGGTAACGGGGTTACGGCAGAACTGCTACCGCCGCCCCCTCCCCCGGCACATGCCGTGAGCGCCAATACCGAAACACCCAGCATAGCTGCGGCGCAAAGCGAACGAGGGAAATGCCTGCGAGGCGTCTCAGATTGGGGCAGATACATGCACGTTTCCTGTCTCAACGGCACCGTTCTCTATACGTGCCTTACGCTTGGAAACTAGAACTCCACAATAAAGATCAAGTAGTGGCAATCACTTAGAGCAGTATATCACGAAAACTCTACTCGCTCCTGCGAGAAGTAGAACAGAGAGCGTGTTTCATCATCAATCATGTCGCTACGGGCTTCCAGCAGGCGTTGCATGGCATGTTTGCGATCCTTAAGGGCATGCTCGAAATCTGCTTCGATAAGACGGTCCACGCCTGTGCGAACCATAGCATCCCGTACTTCCATATACAGCGTCAGCGATCCGCCAAGGAACATGGATTCATATGCAATCTTGCTGGCAATCTTGTCGTGTATGTCGCTGTACTGGAATTGCCGCTCCATGACAGATTTGCGTTTGCAGATAAAATCGATCTCGTGGCGATATTCAGGGTGACGAAGATAATAATTCTTCAGTGCGGTCATTTCCGTATCGATCCGTTCCTGCACATCTTCCGGCAGGGCTTCACTCAGGATGATGATGATATCGATATCAGAGCCCTTCACCATTTCTCCAGAGGCCATGTGCTCACGTGGTTCATTATGGGCCAGATAGTAGGCCAGATCCCCGGCAATAAAGGCACACAACTGACTGCGAATTTCGCGCCCCAATGTCACAAACACCTGCTTCATGACGGATTGCGCGACAGACAGTTTCTCACGACTGATCTCGCGGTGCATGTTTGAGAGGGTGCCCTGCCGCTCAATCATCTTGTCTCTCTGGCCTGGTAGACCGAACAGAGTGAAGGACAGAAAATCCCGCAGGATTGACGGGCTGAGCCGGACTTGATCCTCACGGGTAATATCGAAGCGCAGATAATAGCTGGCAAAATGCGACACGTGCAGCTTGCGGCTCTGATAGCAGGCTTGCCAAAGGGCCAGCTGAGGCACATCGCGCATGTCCTCTGCAAGCTCCTTTCCAAGACGGGGCCCCTTCTCCGCCAGCATGGCTTCGATACGGGCCTCAATGTCTTTCAGGTCATATTTGGACAAACCAAAATCCTTTCACAGATCACATGCGCGTGATTGATGGCGAGCCGCTCCGGCTGCCATCTTTAAGAAGGGACAAGAACACATCCCTGCACGGAAGGCACCGTCTCCTGCAAGGAAGCTTATTCCACCGTAACAGATTTCGCCAGATTGCGCGGCTGATCAACATCCGTGCCTTTCGCAACGGCGACATAATAGGCCAGCAGCTGCAGTGGAACGGCCGCCAGGATCGGCAGGCTGATATCATCGCCTTCCGGAATGGCGATCGCATGGTCTGCGCGATTTCCGGCCATTTTGATACCAGCCTCATCAGAGATCAGGATCACCCGCGCGCCGCGTGCCCGGATTTCCTCGACATTTGAGATCGTCTTCTCGAACAACTCATCCTTCGGTGCAACAACGACCACCGGAAGGCCCTTCTCGATCAACGCAATGGGACCATGCTTAAGCTCACCCGCGGCGTAACCTTCGGCATGAATGTAAGATACTTCCTTCAGCTTCAGCGCGCCTTCCAGGGCCAGCGGATAGTAACGTCCACGCCCCAGAAACAGGACATCCTTGCTCTGCGTCAGGGTCTGCGCAATCTCGCGGATCTGGTCTTGAGACTTCAATGCTTCCGTCACCTTGCGCGGAAGGGCCAGCAGTGTCTTCACGGCATTAACCTCATCCCCCGGCAGTAGATGACCGCGCGCCTTGGCCGCGCTGAGCGCAAGAACGGCCAACACGGAAAGCTGGGCGGTGAAAGCCTTGGTAGAGGCGACCCCGATTTCCGGCCCGGCATGCGTCGGCACAATGGCTTCGGCGTCGCGTGCAATAGAGCTTTCCGGCACATTGACCACAGCCACAGCCTGCGTGCCATTCTGGCGGCAATATCGCAGCGCCGCGAGCGTATCTGCTGTCTCACCGGACTGGCTTACGAATATGGCAGGCCCGGTCTGCGGCAGAACTGGCTCACGATAGCGAAACTCGGACGCAATATCCGTCTCAAAGGCCAGACGAGCCCTCTGTTCAAACCAGTATTTGGCTGTGTGGGCGGCATAATAGGCCGTCCCGCAGGCGATCGCGACCGCGCGGTCTGCCTTTGTGAACATCTTGTCGGCCACGGCGTCCAGGTTGAGGGCCTGCGCAGCCTGGTCGATGTATGGAAGAATGGAGCGCGCAAGGGATTCCGGCTGCTCGTGGATCTCTTTCAGCATGAAGTGATCATACTCGCCCCGCTCAATCAGGGCGTCATTCACGGCAGACTTCACACGGGGCCGGTTCACACGTTCGCCGGCGGCATTGCGGATGTCTGTGCTGTCCCGGGTCAGGACCACCCAGTCCCCCTCTTCCAGATAAGTTACATCGCGGGTCAGCGGTGCCAGGGCGATAGCATCTGAGCCGAGATACATCTCTCCATTGCCGTAACCGAGCACAAGCGGGCTGCCCTTGCGGGCGCCGATCAGCAGGTCCGGATCATCAGAGAAGATTGCCGCAATCGCGAAGGCTCCAGACAGCTCTTTCAGAGCAGCTTCAAACGCATCTACCGCGTCCATGCCCTCATCCATGTTCTGGGCAATCAGCTGGGCGATGACTTCACTGTCTGTTTCAGATTCGAATGTACGGCCCTTGGCCTGCAGGCTGTCGCGCAACTCGCGGAAATTCTCGATGATGCCATTATGCACAATCGCGACATTGCCTGATACGTGCGGGTGGGCATTCACCTCATTGGGCTGTCCATGGGTTGCCCAGCGCGTGTGGGCGATACCCGTCAGGCCCTCAACGGGCTCTTCCGCGATGGCGGCTTCAAGATTGACGATCTTGCCCTTGGCCCGGCGGCGTTTCAGGCTGCCATGGTCAACCACGGCCACGCCGGCACTGTCATAACCACGATACTCAAGCCGCTTCAGCCCATCCACCAGACGCGAAGGGACTGGCTCTTTACCCGCGATCGCAACAATTCCGCACATACTCTACCTCCATGGATTGTCAGCAGAGATAGACCTGACAAATCCGGCAAACCAATGACACTTTATGTACGATTACAACAACAGGCGAAGATGTGCTCAAAGTGGCCTGAGTGTGGCCGAGTTTAGCAGGACTGAACCGTGAAGTTATCAGGATGACTCACATTGAGGGGCTGCAAGCCTTTAATAGATCGAAGAAAAACAGTACCTGACCAGCGCCCGCCGTAAGGAAGTAAGACGTTTTGACCAGAACTTTGACCCATCTTGATCGCCTCGAAGCCGAAAGCCTGCATATCATGCGGGAAGTCGCTGCCGAATGCGAAAATCCGGTAATGCTCTATTCCGTGGGAAAGGACTCGGCCGTGATGCTGCATCTGGCGATGAAGGCGTTTTATCCGTCTCGTCCGCCTTTCCCATTGATGCATGTCGACACGACGTGGAAATTCCGGGAAATGATCGAATTCCGCGACCGCAAGGCTAAAGAACTGGGCTTTGACCTTCTGGTGCATATCAATGAAGACGGCGTGCGCCAGGGCGTTGGCCCCTTCACCCACGGATCTGCTGTCCACACCGATGTGATGAAGACACAGGCCCTGAAGCAGGCGCTCAACAAATACAAGTTTGATGCAGCCTTTGGCGGAGCCCGCCGTGACGAGGAAAAATCACGCGCCAAGGAACGCATCTTCTCATTTCGCTCTGCCGAGCATCGCTGGGACCCCAAACGCCAGCGCCCCGAGCCGTGGAACGTCTACAATACACGCATCAATCAGGGCGAAAGCGTCCGCGTCTTCCCGCTGTCGAACTGGACCGAGCTGGACATCTGGCAATACATCCGACGCGAGAATATCGAGATTGTTCCGCTCTATTTTGCAGCGCCGCGCCCGGTTGTGAACTGGAATGGCGTCGACATCATGGTCGACGACGACCGAATGCCGGAAGAGCTGGCCAAGACCGCTGTCACCAAATCCGTCCGCTTCCGCACACTCGGCTGTTACCCGCTGACTGGCGCGGTCGAAAGCACGGCTGACACGCTGGAAGCGATCATCCAGGAAATGCTGCTGACGACGACATCTGAACGTCAGGGGCGCGTCATTGATGTGGACCAGTCCGCATCGATGGAGAAGAAAAAGCAGGAGGGCTATTTCTAATGCGCCTGACCGACGATCTCATTGCGACAGACATTGCCGCCTATCTGGAAAAGCATGAGCACAAATCGCTGCTGCGTTTCATCACCTGCGGCTCCGTTGATGATGGCAAGTCTACGCTGATTGGCCGCCTGCTCTACGATTCCAAGATGATCTTTGAAGATCAGCTGGCGACGCTGGAAAGCGACTCCAAGAAAGTTGGAACACAGGGCGAGAATATCGATTTCGCCCTGCTGGTAGACGGCCTCGCAGCAGAACGTGAACAGGGCATCACGATTGATGTTGCGTACCGGTTCTTCGCCACCGACAAGCGCAAGTTCATCGTGGCCGATACACCCGGACACGAACAATATACCCGCAACATGGCAACAGGTGCGTCTACGGCAGATGTCGCCATTCTGATGGTTGACGCGCGCAAGGGCATCCTGACCCAGACGCGCCGCCACAGCTTCATCACCACCCTGCTCGGCATCCGCAAGCTGGTCGTCGCCGTCAACAAGATGGATCTCGTTGGCTATAGCGAGCAGGTCTATGAAGACATTATCGAAGACTTCTACGCCTTCGCTGATGAGCTGGCGACAGATCTGGAGATCCAGCCGATTCCGATGTCGGCGCTGGAAGGCGTGAACATCACCAGCCGCTCAAACGAGACGGACTGGTATGAAGGTCCCAGCCTGATGGAATATCTGGAAAACGTGCCGGTGGGCAACAAGCGCCTGAACGCCTCCTTCCGGATGCCCGTGCAATGGGTGAACCGCCCGAATCTCGATTTCCGCGGTTTCTCCGGCCAGATCACAGCCGGAACAATCAAGCCCGGTGACCGGGTAAAATCCATGCCATCGGGCAAGCAATCGACCATTGACCGGATCGTCACCGCAACGGGCGACCTTGAAGAAGGCGTTGCAGGCCAGTCAATTACGCTGACCCTGGCAGACGAAATCGACTGCTCACGCGGGGATGTCATTGTCTCTGCCGATGACCCGACCGAAGTGTCTGATCAGTTCCAGGCTCGTATCCTGTGGATGAGTGAGTCGCCGCTTCTGCCTGGCCGCCGCTATCTTCTGAAGATCGGCTCCAAAACGGTCACCGCGACAGTCAACGCCCCGAAATACGGGATCGACGTCAACACATTGTCCGATATACCTGCCAAGACACTGGAGCTGAACCAGATCGGCGTAACCACACTGTCTCTGGATCAGGCCATTCCTTATGATCCCTATGATGTGAACCGTGAGATGGGCGGCTTCATCCTGATCGACCGGATGACAAATGATACGGTCGGCCTCGGCCTGATCGACTTTGCCCTGCGCCGTGCCTCCAATATTCACTGGCAAGCCATGGACATGGACCGTGCGACCCTGGCTGAGCAGAAAGGCCAGAAACCGGCTGTGCTGTGGTTCACCGGCCTGTCCGGCTCCGGCAAATCGACCATCGCCAACGCCCTTCAGAAGCTGCTGTTTGCTCAAGGCAAGCATACATTCACGCTGGATGGCGACAATGTGCGTCACGGCCTGAACCGTGACCTTGGCTTCACTGATGCTGACCGTGTGGAGAACATCCGCCGCGTGGCAAATGTGGCGCGTCTCATGTCGGACGCCGGGCTGATCACGCTCGTCTCCTTCATCTCTCCCTTCCGGTCCGAGCGCCAGATGGCGCGCAACCTGATGGCTGAAGGCGAGTTCATCGAGGTCTATGTCGACACACCCCTGGATGTAGCTGAGAAACGCGACGTCAAAGGCCTCTACAAGAAGGCCCGCGCTGGCGAGATCAAGAACTTCACCGGCATCGACAGCCCTTACGAACCTCCGCAAAACCCTGAGATCACGATTGATACGGTCAATCATACCCCCGAAGAGGCTGCACAGACGATTCTGGACTACCTCAAGGAAAAGGGCATGTTTGAAATCTGATCCAGCCCTTCTCTCTGTTCCATCCGCTACGTTGGGCCCTTCCCCGACGTAGCGGGTCGATCTGCTTCTCTCGACGCTGTAAATCTCTCTCAGACAAAATCTGAGGGAGAGATCGAGATGGCAAAAGGCGACATGCCGGTACTGGTTGGCGTTGGGCAAAGCCTCAGCCAATGGGACGGAACGGATGGTGCTGCCGGGGCGCCCTCCCCGCTTTCGCTAATGGTCGATGCGTCAAAAGCCGCCATATCAGACAGTGGCGCCGCAGACCTTGCCAAAGCCATCGACACGATTGCGGTTGTGCGCATCTTTGAGGACTCCGTTGGCGGCGCGCCCCACCCTCATGGCCACAACACGAACTTGCCCGGCACACTGGCGCGCGATCTCGGCGCGGTGCCGGACACGCTGATCTATGAAACCGTCGGCGGGCAGAGCCCCCAGGCGCTCGTCAATGAGATGGCCGCAAAGATCCATGCGGGGGACATAGAGTGCGCGCTCATTTCAGGCTCAGAAGCAAACCGCGCCTCCAAGGGGGCGCGTCGCAATGGCGTTGAGATTAACTGGGCCGATGGGGCAGACGCGGAGTATGAAGATCGCGGCATGGGCCCGATGATGCTGTCACGCGAAGAGATCAAGCATGGCATTGTGGCGCCAGCCTATTTCTATGCCCTGTTTGAGAATGCGATCGCCGCGCGCGAAGGCGAAAGCCGCAGCGAGCATCGCACGTCCATGGCGAAGCTGTTCCAACCCTTCACGAAAGTGGCGGCCAGCAATCCCTATTCTCAGTTCCCGGAGGAACACTCCGTCGACTTTCTCTCAACGCCTTCCAAAGCCAATTACGAATATGCCGACCCATTTCTGAAATGGTTTATTGCACAGGACGCCGTAAACCAGGGCGCTGCCGCCATCCTGATGAGCGAGTCAAAGGCAGATGCACTGGGTATTCCCGCAGACAAGCGCATCTACCTACATGGCGCTGGCGAAGCGGCGGATGATCTGATTTCCGTTCGCCCTCGCCTTGATGGCTCCTGGGCCATGGAGAAAGCGATCAGCCGCGCATTGCATCAGGCGGAAAAGACAACTGCAGACATCAAGCATTTCGACCTCTATTCCTGTTTCCCCTGCGCAGTATTCTCCTCCACCGCAGCGCTTGGCATTGACTGGAAGAAGGATCCGAGACCGCTGACCCTGACAGGTGGCCTGCCCTTCTTTGGCGGCCCCGGAAACAATTATTCCCTGCACGGTATTGCAGAAATGGCGAAAACCCTGCGCGAAGATACCGGCAGCTACGGCCTTGTGCTTGCCAATGGCGGGTGGATGACCAAGGAAGCGGTTGGCATCTATTCCACGCACAAGCCGGCCCGCTTCGTCGCTGCAGAGCCCTATGCAACACCGAGCGATCAGGTCGAGCTATGCAAGGAAGATTGTAAAGGCACGCTGGAAACCTTCACCGTGACGCATGGCAAGGAAGGTCCGAATAACGGGATCGCCTTCATACGCTTGGAAGATGGCCGCCGTGCCCTGGCCAATGCCTCCCCTGCCGCACTCGGCGTGCTTCGGGAAGATGCGTCCCCAGTTGGCCGGAAGGTAAGCGTAAAGGTGGAAGGCGAAAAGGGTATCTTCGACTTCACCTGATGCGGGCTACAGCAGGATAGGCGCAAGCACAAAAGGCAAGATGCAAAGGCCAAGTGCCACCCAGCGCGTCTTGCCCATGGCCCGCCATCCATCCCGTATGCCCCGGCGCCAGCCAGGGGTAGCCCGCTCACTCTTGGCGATCCGCAGGCTGTAGATTGCCACACCGGTCAGGGAGAGCCCCGTCAGCGCAAGGCCGAAGACAAACCAGATCGTCTTCGTCCAATAGCCCCCGAATGTCCCGAAGTGTAGCGGATCTGCAGCTTCGGAAATCCGCTGATGCAGAGTCAGACTGCGCGGATCGATGCCGCCCAGCACAGAGCCGGTGCCGGTATCCACCCAGACCGAATCCACGCGCGGCCTCACCAGAATGGCGCGGCCTGTATGCCCCTGCACCATGAAGGCGGTATACTTCTTGCGGGGCCATATGATGGCCTTGACCTGAAATTCGGGCATATCCCGTTGAGCCGCCTGAATACCCTTGTCGAGCACAGCGGCCACATCGTCTGTATTCGACATGCTGCCTGCATTCTGGACTTGCGGGCGATCCGGCAGAGGCGCGCCGCCGCCCCAAACCTCAATCAGATACCAGAATCCGGTACAGATCAGCAGCAGAATGAACCACATCGACCAGAGCCCGGCCAGCCGGTGCACATCCCCCACCAAGGCACGAAGGGTTCGCCCCTTCGGCCAGCGCAGGAAACCGCGCCACCAATTCTTGTAGACAACAAAGGATGTGACGAGCGACACCAACAGCAAGACAGCGGCCATGGCCACAATGGAAACGCCCCATTTGACCGGCAGCATCAAATGGCGGTGCGTATTTCGCAGGAACCGCTGAAAACCCAGCCAGCCGCCCGTACCGGTCACCTCTCCAGTGCCGGGATGCACATATACATGGTGCGGCGTCGCCTCACCCGGAGAGCGGACGACCACGTCAATCGCGGCGGCCTTGTTGATGGGGGAATTGATGCTGACAATATCTGCCTCAGGATCAAATGCCATGACGGCCGCGCTGACAGTTCCCCAACTGACAGGCTGGCTCACCTCCCCCGGATTCACCCACATGGCAGGCCGCGACAGCCAGTCAAATTCGTAGGAAAAGACGGCGAGCGTTCCTGTTAGAAACACAAAGGACAGAAACAGCGAAATCTGAAGGCCCGCCCATTGGTGTATTTTCCACCAGAGGCGAGCCTTGGGTTTCTTTCGCCGGCGCATTCCAGTTACCATTTACGGGTGACTTCAAGAAACACAGACCGCGGATCCCCCGGGAAGTGTCCCGTCCGGTCAATAAAGCCGCTGGACGCGTAGGTTTCATCGAACAGATTGTCTACGCGCAACAGGGCTTTCCAGTCCTCGATCTCGTAAATGATCGAGGCATCGAACACCGTATAGGGGCGCACTTTCTGTCCGCTGCGGCTGACGCGCACATCAACATAATCCCCGCCGAAAGCGAAAGCCGTGTTCCAGGCTGGCACCTGATAGCGTGTCCAGAATCCCAGCGTATTCTTGGGCGCATTCGGGAACCGGTCACCCACATTCGCATCGATACTTGTCAGGCCATTCGACTTCGTTATGCGCGCATCATTATAGGCGTAGGATACGGTGCCTACCCAGTTCTCGGTAATGTCAGCCGTGACATCCGCTTCGAAGCCATCACTGGTCACTTCCCCGAAAGCTACCAAGTCATCCACGCCATCCGCATCCAAATCGCCACGAGGGTCAGCCTGCAAGACATTGTTTTTGACGATGCGATAGATGGAGGCAGATGATTGCACCTTGCCATTCATCAGTTCGGTCTTGATGCCGCCTTCGACAATCTCGCCCTCGGTCGGGTCGAATGGCCCGCCAGCGAGCGGCGTCTGGGCGCTTATGCTCTGAGGTTCAAAACTAGTCGCCCACTGCCCGAACAGTGAAACATCCTCCCGCACGCGATAGACAAGGCCTGCGCGCCAGGTTGTGGCATCGTCCTCATAGCTGTCGCCGCCAACGCGATCTTCATCCTCAAAGGTGTCGTGACGCACCCCGACGACGGCAACGACAGGCCCCAGAGTTGCTTCGTTCAGGGCATAGAAGCCGTAACGTGTCTGCACCGAATCCGTCACACGTGCCGGAAGGTCATTATATGTGGACGGATCTGTCTCGCCATATACCGGGTTTTCCAGGCTGAGAGGGGATGGCAAGCCGGGCGTTACGCTTTTCTTGCCGCGAATGGTAACACCCGAAAAATAAGAATCATTGCGATACCAGTCCGCCCCCAGCAGCACGCGATTGTCGATGGCTCCGAACTGTCGCGACCAGACCGCATTGGTTCCCATGGAGACACCTTCATTGCGGCGCTTTTGATCACGGAACTCACGGATGGACATGTCCACGTCTCCATCCCCGTTCGAGTCAAACAGGCCACGTGGTTCGTGGTATTTCTGTCTTTCTGTGCCATCCATATAGCGGATACCCGCATCCAGGGTGAGGCCTTCCATCGGCTCCGCATACAGCTTTGCCTGCAGAACATTTGAGGCAAGATCCAGGAAGTCTGTCGGCTCATTGTGGTTCCAGCGGCGATCCGCGATGAAATTCCCAAGATCGTCCGTAGGCACACCGCGCAGGCGGTTGCCGTCCAGCTTCTGCTCATAGCGTGTGGCCTGCAACACCAGATCCGCCAGGCCGAGATCAAAGCTGAGGCCCGCGTCATAAATGTCGGTCTCAGACCCGGTATTCCAGCGCGGTCCGTTCTGGTCTTCATAGAAGACACCCAACCGCCCGGCCGTTCCATCAACCGGCAGCGCTCCCGTCACTTCGAATGATGCGCCTTTGCGCCCTTCCGTCCCGTAGACGGCAGAGACATTTGCCGCAAAGTCCTCGCTTGGCGTCTTGGTGATATAGTTGAACAAGCCGCCCGGCGCGCCCGCACCGTACAACATGCCCGCCGGGCCTTTCAGAAACTCCACGCGTTCAACATTAAACAGCTGGGGCACAGAAAATCCGGCATAGGGGTCCCCACGCAATCCGTCGAAGAAGTTCTCTTCCTGACGAAACCCGCGCGCCGTCACGCCCGCATAGCTGTATACGGTTACACCGGATATATTGCGGTACAGATCCTGCGCATCCCGCGCGCCCTGATCTTCAATCAGCTGGGAATTGATTACCGTGATTGCTTGCGTGGACAATAGCGGTTCGGTCGGCAGTTTGCCGGAACTTGTCTCATGCACCCTGTAAAGCTCTTGCGCACGGGAGGTCACAATCACCGTATCCTGGCGCAGCTCATCCCCCTCGTCCTGCTCAACAATTTGCGCCTGTGAAACCAGGGCTGAGGCGGCAGCGCCCGCGAGAAGAATGCCAAGACGCGGGCCGGATAGTTGCTGAATCATGAGACTTCCCAGTGCTGAATAGATGGATCAGCGCCCGCCTAACAGTTCTGAGAATAATTCGCAACAATTCTGCGAATGATTTTCACATTCAATGTATGTCTCACCCAATGCCTGCAGTAAATTGATGGCTGCGAAGCAATGCTTGCCCCTCCCCGTGACATGCCGCAATCTGCTGGCATGACGAGACATTTTCACCGGATAGGCGTGATCGGCGGCGGCGCATGGGGCACGGCAATTGCCCAGATGCTAACCCGGGATACACAGGACGTAACGATCTGGTGCCGCGAGGAAGAGGTCGCAGAGGCGATCAATACGCGGCACGAGAACACCGTTTTTCTGCCCGGCGTTCCGCTCAACCCGGCCCTCAGGGCCACCAGCGACCTGACAGAGCTGCACCTGATGGATGCACTGTTTTCTGTTGCGCCAGCCCAGCACACACGCACCACGCTGCGCGCCCTGAAGGGCCATATTCGCCCTGACACCCCTGTCGTGCTCTGTTCCAAGGGCATTGAGCTGTCGAGTGCGGAGTTCATGACGCAAGTTCTGGCGGATGAATTGCCTGAGGCCATACCGGCGGTGATGTCCGGGCCCAGCTTTGCCATTGATGTGGCGCGCGGCCTGCCAACGGCAGTGACCTTTGCCATCGAGGATGAAAACCTCGGCACAGATCTGATTGCAGCCATCTCCACCCCCACTTTCCGCCCCTATCTGGCGCATGACCTGCTCGGCGCAGAGATTGGAGGCGCGGTGAAGAATGTGCTGGCCATTGCGTGCGGCATCGCGCTCGGCAAGGGCCTCGGCCGCTCCGCCCATGCGGCCCTCATCGCACGCGGAAGCGCAGAGATGACCCGATTGGCGCTCGCGCTCGGCGCAGACCGGGAAACGATGGCAGGCCTCTCCGGCCTCGGCGACCTTGTGCTCACCTGCTCGTCAGAGACCAGCCGCAATATGAGCTGTGGCATGGCACTCGGCAAAGGCGAGTCACTTGAGGCGATCCTAGGCGCGCGCAATGCCGTGACCGAAGGGGTTGCCACAGCGCCTGTCCTGAAAAAGCTCGCAGCCAGCAAGTCTGTCGACATGCCGATCTGCGATGCGGTGGCCGATGTGATCGAGGGGACAATCAATGTGGATGAAGCCATCCATCGCCTGTTGATGCGTCCGAACCGCGCCGAAAGCGTTATTGCCTGATCATGCTGGAAGCGGATGTCGCGGTGATCGGGGCTGGGGTGATTGGCCTCGCCTGCGCCGCTGAACTCGCCCGGCGCGGACGCGATGTCGTCATACTGGAAAAAACCAGCGCCATCGGAACCGGCATTTCCTCCCGCAACAGCGAAGTCATCCATGCTGGTCTCTACTATCCCACCGGCTCCCTAAAGCACAGCTTGTGCGTGGAAGGACGACGTCGACTCTATGACTGGCTGGAAAGCCGGAAGGTCGCCCATCGCAAATGCGGCAAGCTGGTTGTTGCCACCTCTGAAGAAGACCTCCCTATCCTTAATGCCATCAATCTGCAGGCCGAGGCCAATGGCGTCGAAGGTATCACCCGCCTTACAGATAAGGATGCGGTAGCATTAGAGCCCGCGCTCGCCTGCAAGGCGGCGCTTCACTCACCGGAAACAGGTATTCTGGATACCCATGGGTACATGCTGTCTCTTCAAGGCGCGCTGGAAGACCATGGCGGTGCCATAGCCTTCGGCACACCTGTTCTGGGCGGCAAGCTCTTGCCGGATGAACAAATCGCTCTCTCCCTAGGCGGGCCAGATCCACAGGTTTTGCACGCGCGCACCATCATAAATGCAGCAGGCCTCTACGCTGTGCCGCTCGCCCGCGCCATTGAAGGTGTGCCTGAAACGGCCCTGCCCCAAATGACCCTGGCCAAGGGCAGTTATTTCAGCTGTCAGGCCCCGCCCGCATTTCAGCGCCTGATCTATCCTGTGCCAGTGAATGGCGGGCTCGGCGTGCACTTGACGCTGGATCTTGGCGGCCAGATGCGGTTTGGCCCGGATGTTGAGTGGCTGGATTACAATGATCCCGATGCGGTAGATTACAGCATTGCACCGGATCACGCGAATTCATTCTATGCCGCTATCCGGAAATACTGGCCGGGCCTGCCTGATGACAGTCTCGCCCCAGCCTATTCTGGTTGCCGCCCGAAACTTTCCCGCGCCGGAGAACCTTCAATTGACTTCCGCATTGATGGCCCAGCACAACATGGTGTCCCTGGCCTAATCAACCTTTTCGGAATTGAATCCCCCGGCCTGACTGCCAGCCTGGCGATTGCAAATCTTGTCGCGGAAATGACTGAAGCCTGATTTCGCTCGCCGTCTCAGGCCAATTCGAAATGTGAGCGTACGGTCGGGTTCTCATCTGGCGACTGCACGGCGCCTGTTTTGATAAGCGCAATCATGTGCCCCAGCACAGACATCGCAGCAGCAGGATGCAGGCGCGTATCAACATCTGCATACATCACTTTCACCATTTCCGGGATCGACGTCTCGCCAGAGCGCAGCTGTTCCAGAATGGCAGCCTCGCGAGCACGGCGATGGCTAGCATATTCCGAAATGAACTCATCCACAAAGGCCTGCCCTTTCACCGGGCTGCCATGGGTTGGCCAGAGCGTTTCAAACTTCCTGGCCTGTATCTTGTCCAGACTGTTCATATAGTCTGCCATATCGCCATCAGGCGGCGCGACCACCGTCGTTGACCAGCCCATGATATGGTCTCCGGAGAAGCAAGCATTCTCCTCACGCAGACCAAAGCAAAGATGGTTGCAGGTATGGCCTGGTGTCTCGATGACATCCAGCGTCCAGCCGGGTCCGGAAATCACGTCCCCGTCGCCCACTTTCACATCCGGCATAAAGCCCAGATCGTCCGCACTGCCGAGTTCGCCCTTGGCGGTCGGGATGCCGCAATTCTTCGCATAGGTCTTGCAGCCCGCCCATTCGGCCAGGGGCTGTGCCAGTGGGGAATGGTCTGAATGGCCATGGCTAACCAGAACATGGGTAACCGTGTCACCTTCGAGCGCTTTTTTCAGGGCCTCGAAATGTACTGCGTCCTCAGGCCCCGGATCAATCACCGCGACATCTCCATGGCCGATAATGTAGACACCTGTGCCGACATAGGTGAACGGGCCGGGATTGTTGGCAATGACACGCCGGATCAGCGGAGAGACCTGCTCTACCACGCCATACTCAAACTCAATCTCGCGAATGTAGGGTATGGCCATGGACGTCTAAATCTCTTGCAGCGTTTTCATAACGTGCCGGAGGAATCAGCGTTTCTTCGGTGCAAAAGCGACGGCAAAGGCCTGCGCCATGCGGCGTGTGGCACGGAGCTTGGAGGCAAGCTTCAGGGCCACAGGCGGGCCCATATCCGTCTTGTTCGCATCGACGATGTAGATTCGTCCGGTCATCCGATCACGTAAGACGTCTACGCCGCCCCAGTCCAGACCGATTTCGGCAGCAAACCGCTCAATCACCTGAATTTCATCGGCCGTGTAGCAATTACGCGGCTCATCGAGCAAAACTTCGACATTCTCATTCAGGAATCGGCGCTCCAGCGGCCGACGCTTGCGGAAGACGACGGTCGGCGAGCCATTCACGATGCAGCAACGCAGATCCTCGACCAGACCGCCTTCAATCTCATTGTCGACAAGGCGCTGGTAGGTCTTGCCGGGAACCGGCTCGTCGAGCGGGCCTTCCAAGATGCGGCCATCATGGGCTGCGTTCAGCTCTGATTTCTCGACCATGCGCCCGGCATGAGTGGTCGGGTCCACGCTCAGGGAATAGCCGGATGCCCGCTCGAAAGCCGCCGCGACAGTGGATTTCGAAATGTCATCGCAGTCGAAATTCACCAGAATGGCACCGTCTCTTACGGTTGGTATGGAATTGTCTGTTTCAGTGGAATCGTCAAATTGCATGACAATATCAGCCGTCGCGACATCATCGATGAGCTTGGCCCCGGAGACATGCATGACCGGCCAGATAAAATACCAGGGACGCGGCTTGTCCGGATAAAACGCGATTGTCGGACGTTTATGGCCCGTAACACGGCGCGACGTGCGCCAAGTCTGGGCAAAGAAATAGAAGCAGAACCACGTAAATACGTCGTGCAGCAAAGAAAAAGTCAGCGGAATCCGATGACCCGTCTTTTTTACAAGCACGGCCCGATCATCATATTTGAAATCGGTGATCCAGAGACGATCGCTCATCCTATCCACTCCTGTTGCGCCAAAGGCGTTAAACCCGCGCTCTCCCGCAAATCGCTTGGCACGCGGCTAGACACCTGACAACACACTTAATGCGGCGACAATGTGAATAATTGCTCACAACGTAGTGTATGGCAACCCCTATAGCAGGCTTTCGAGGCTAGAAAGATCATAGCCCGCATCTGCTGCAGCGTCGATGATTTCGCGCGACGTGCCCTGCCCCGCATGTGTCAGCGCCCAAGCCGTGATGCAGCGTGTGCCTGTGCGGCAATAGGCCAGGACAGGCTGCGGTGCCTCATTCAGGATATTGCTCATGCGTTCAACGATTTCAGGCGTCGGTGCGCCAGAGAAAGGCAAAGCGGCAAATGCCAGGCCCAGTGATTCGGCTTTGGCGCGGATAGGGCCCATTCTGGGCTGGTCAACGCCTCCTTCCCCATCAGGCCTGTTCACGACAATCGTCTTGAATCCGGCCGCAGCAATTTCTGCGACATCTTCCTCTGAAATCTGGGGGGCAACGGCAAAAGCGTCCGTTACGCGGCGAATATCAGCCATATTGAATAGTCCCTGCCTGAGTCTGCCGTCTTGATCGGCTGCGTCTACAAGCTAAGGATTGTGATGCGATCTGCCAAGCGTTGGTGTCGGTCGCTCCGGGAATTCCTTTCAACAGCAATGGAATAGCAGATAACGTGTCGACACTGCAGAGAGCCTTTAGCCGTATTCCTTGGGCTTATACATTCAGGCGGCTGCTGATAGCGATCCCAACTATGCTGGCCATCATCACCATGGCCTTCTTCATGATGCGCGCCGCGCCGGGCGGTCCGTTCGACGGAGAACGAAAGCTGCCGCCAGCCACCGAAGCTGCCGTGGCCGCCAAATTTGGCTTCGACAAGCCGCTATATGAGCAATATTTCAACTATGTCGGCGGCGTCCTGACCGGGGATTTCGGCCCCTCCTACAAGACACTCGGCAAAAGCGTGAATGATCTCATCGCCGACGGCCTGCCCCTATCGCTCACCATTGGTGTTCTGGCGATGATATTGGGCATTACCGTGGGCACCTTCCTCGGCGTATTCGCGGGGCTCAGGCAAAACACAGCGGCAGACTACAGTGTGATGGGGCTGGCCATGGCCGGGATTTCCATTCCTACCTTTGTGACAGGCCCCATTCTGATCCTCATCTTCGCCCTTGGCGCCGGCATCTTTGCCGTAGGCGGCCTCGGCACCTATCCCAATATCGGCATGAGCTGGCACAATATGACCCTTCCGGTCGTCACGCTGGCCTTGCCACAGATCGCGATCATTTCACGCCTGATGCGCGCCTCCATCATTGAGACCATGCGCTCCAACCATATTCGTACCGCCCGCTCCAAAGGCCTGTCGGAACGACAGGTAATTGCACGTCACGCGCTTCCTGCCGCCCTTCTGCCCCTGATTTCCTATGCCGGCCCGGCCATGGCGCGTGTCATGACCGGCTCTGTGGTGATTGAGAAAATCTTCGGCCTGCCAGGGCTTGGCTCATATTTTGTCGATGGCGCCCTGAACCGGGACTACACCCTCGTGATGGGGGCCATCATTGTCTATGCGGGCTTCATCGTCATTCTGAACCTCGTTGCGGACATTCTTTACGCAATGCTCGATCCGAAAGTGAAATACGACTGATGACAGACGTGGATCCCCTTCTCGACCCGACGGGCCGTATCGAGCCAGTTGAAAAAGCCATCGTCGGCGGACGCTCTCTCTGGGAAGACGCCCGCACACGCCTGCTGCGTAACCGCGCGGCCGTGATTTCCATGTGGATCCTTGGCGTGCTGGTGGTTATCGCCGTCTTCGGGCCTATGGTCTGGGTGCATGATTATCGCACGATTTCTGACCTGCGCATGATTGCCCCCACCTTTGACGGCATGCACCCGCTGGGAACAGACCTGCAGGGCCGAGACTTGCTGGCACGTCTCATGATCGGCCTGCGCATCTCTCTGATGGTCGGCATCGTGGCAACCGCCGTCAGTCTCGTCATTGGTGTCAGCTGGGGGGCCACCGCAGGCTATCTCGGCGGCCGCATCGACAATTTCATGATGCGGATCGTGGACGTACTCTACGCCCTGCCGTTCATCTTCTTTGTGATCCTGTTGCTGACCGTGTTCGAGCGCAACATCGTGCTCATCTTCGCCGCTATCGGTGCCATCGAATGGCTGACCATGGCGCGGATCGTGCGCGGGCAGACCCTGGCCATCAAGGGCAAGGAATTTATCGAGGCCGCCCGGGCGTCCGGCGTGAACCGCCGGGACATTATCATCCGCCACATCCTGCCAAACGTGATCGGTCCCGTTGCCGTCTATGTGACGCTGACCATTCCCGTGGTGATCCTGGCTGAAAGCTTCCTGTCCTTTCTTGGCCTCGGCGTGAACGAACCGCTGACCTCTCTGGGCGTGCTGATTTCTGATGGCGCGGACCGGATGGAAGAAAAACCCTGGATGCTGCTCGCGCCCGCCATCACCATGGCGGTTACCCTGCTCTGCCTGAACTTCATTGGCGACGGCCTGCGCGACGCGCTGGACCCGAAAGACCGGTAAGCCTCAACCACATCAAGAGCATACACATACAAAGCAAATACTTAGGGCGACTGAGCTTCACACAGTCACGCGCCCTGACTGCTTTATATGACGACATGACTATATGATTGCGTCTTCGCGCCTTGCACTCATGTGTGTGGCATAACTATCTGCAAAACATACGAAATTCGAGACGAGAGGACGCGTACGGTTGGAGCTGTTCGTATTTTTCTGCAGCCTGATCATCTTTGGCGGTTTCGCCATGATGCCCCTGGCCCGCCGTGCCGGGGCGCCTTTCCTCCTCATCGCACTCATCATCGGCATGTTCCTGGGTGAAGACGGCCCGGGCGGTATCCTGTTCAACAATTTTGGACTGGCCTTTGATCTGGGCAGCATCGCACTCGCCGTCATCCTGTTTGCAGGCGGCCTGGAAGCCAATCGCGCCATTTTCCGCAATGCCGGCGCCCCCGCCACCAGCCTAGCAACCATTGGTGTACTGATCACAGCTGCGATTACCGGCATCGCCAGCTGCGTTCTGCTGGATGTGCCATGGCTGGTCGGCCTGCTGCTGGGCGCCACCGTTGCCTCGACAGATGCCGCCGCTACCTTTTTGCTGGTGCAGCAAAGCGGCATCGCCCTACGCCAGCGGCTGAAAGACGCCCTGCTTCTGGAATCCGGGCTGAATGATCCAATGGCCATCTTCCTGACCGTCTCGCTCACCACCCTGGTTGCCTCTGTGCAACAGGATGTTACCGGAGACCTCCTCTCACTCAGCATCTTTCTGCTGAAGCAGGCGGGCATTGGATTGGTGGGCGGCATTCTTGGCGGGCGTCTTCTGGCGCTGATCCTGGATAAGCTCTTTCTGCCGCTAGGAACCTATCCCGTCATGTCGCTGACCGGAGCGATGGTGATATTTGCGGGCGTCAGCCTGCTGGGCGGCAGTGGCTTCCTGGCAGCCTATCTTGCCGGCTTTACCCTCAAGGCGCGCCTTCACCGTCCGATTGATCGCATTCTGGATTTCAACGAGGCCTTTCAGTGGCTCTGCCAGATGGTGCTTTTCCTGATGCTCGGCCTGCTGGTCACGCCAAGTGCGCTAATGCATGGCTTCTGGCCTGCCCTGGGTTGCGCCGCCGTGCTGATGCTGGTGGCCCGCCCCATCGCCGTCTTCGCAAGTGTGGGCTGGATGGGCTTCACGATGAAGGAAAATGTCTTCCTCAGCTGGGTCGGTCTGCGCGGCGCGGTGCCCGTGCTGCTGGCCATCTATCCGGTCATATCGCCGGGACCGATATCCGTCGGGTTTTTCAACGTCGTCTTTGTAATCGTTGCCGTGTCGCTGACGGTACAAGGCTGGACCATAGCGCCTGCGGCCAAGCTGCTGGGCCTGCAACCGGAAAAGCAGCCTGTCGCTGAAAAGAAAGCCCAAGCCGAGAACAGTCCGGCCTAGTGCAGCGCCACTTCAATATCGTCCAGCAAGTTACGCACGCGCTTTGCGTTTGCACCAAGATCTGACAAGCCAACCCGGCTGGTCGAGCGGATATCGATACGGCTCCCCCCCGCTTCCATCGGAAGCACGCGGATCATCACGTCATCCTTGAAGCCAAACCAGAAGCTGGTCTCGGTCGCCTCGATACGGCCTTCTGCGGCATCGGCCGTCACGATCTTCCAGCCGCGATCCTTTATCAGTTCGACGATCGTGGCGAAGGCATCAGGCTGCGCAACCGGGGCTTCATACGTTGCAAGCTTTGGATATGGGGCAACTTTTGGAGAGTCCTGCTCTTCCGGGCGGAATTCGGCCTCTTCCTGAACCTCGGACACAAGCCGTCCCGGCGTTCCGGGCCAGCGGCCTTCTGCGGACTCTGGCACCACAGGCGCATCCTCGATCGGGTTCATGGCGCCATCGGCCTTGCGTTCCGCCAGCAGTTTCGGGCTGGGCTCGATAGGATCTGACCAGTCAGTCTGCACGTCATGGATTGGCGGAAGACGTGTCGCCTGCCCGCCAAAGGCCGCAACCCGGCCGAAGCTGAGACCAGCAACCAGCAAGGCCGCTAGGGACAGGATAAAGGCTCGCTTGCGCGGCGCCTTGATCAGCGACAGGACCATGGCGATGACAGACACACCCAGCGCCAGGAAGATCAGCTTCAAGCCCCAGTTCAGTGTCATTGTGCCCAGGCCGAACTGCCAGCTCCAGGCACCAAACCGCGCACCTACTGCCGCGATAACGAACCAGAGAACGGCAAAGATCGACAGACCCAGAGAGGCTCTCGCCACGGTGCCGCGCCAACCGGCATCCTGCGTTGTGTCCACTGAACTCATGTCGTGCACCTTCCCTTCAAGCCCTTTGAGGGAAAGACATAGGTCACTCCCCCCTTATGGGCCAGTACCATGCAATCACAAATCCGTTTGCATGTCTGGCAAAAACGGGAACGGCGGCCACATTCGGACCGCCGCCCTTATTCTGGTCGAAATACGGCTCGAAAGCCTCAAGCCGTTGGCAGTTTATAGTCCTTGAACTGCTCACGCAGAGCCAGCTTGTTGATCTTGCCTGTGGCACCCAGCGGAATTTCGCTGACGAAGACAACATCATCCGGCGTCCACCATTTGGCGATCTTGCCGTCCAGTTGAGCCAGCACCTCTTCCTTGGTCGGATTTTCGCCCTGTGCGGGCTGAACCACCAGCAGCGGGCGCTCATCCCATTTCGGGTGATAGATGCCAATCGCTGCGGCGTTAGCCACTTTCGGATGGCCAACGGCAATATTTTCGATGTCGATGGAAGAGATCCACTCCCCCCCTGACTTGATCACATCCTTGGCGCGATCAGTGATGGTCATCGTGCCATATTCATCAATGTGCGCCACGTCGCCGGTATCGAAGAAGCCATTATCGTCCAGCACATTGCCGCCGACGCCTTTGAAGTAGCCGGCCGCAATGGCTGCGCCGCGCACCATCAGGCGACCGGTTGTGTCGCCATCATTCGGCAGGTCATTGCCTTCATCGTCAACAATCTTCAGTTCGACGCCGAATGGCGGACGGCCCTGCTTCAGCTTCTGCTCGAGACGCTCTTCGATTGGCGCATCCAGCATGTGCGGCGGCAGCGTACCAAGCGTACCAAGCGGAGAGGTCTCGGTCATGCCCCAGGCATGGACCACGTCCACCTCATAATCTTCCTCAAACGCGCGTAGGATTTTCTCCGGCACGGCAGACCCGCCAATGATCACCTTGTTCAGGTGCGGCAGTTTGAGATTGTTCTCCTGCAAGTGGTTGAGCAGCATCAACCAGACGGTCGGCACGGCGGCTGTGATGGTCACCTTCTCAGTGTCCAGCAGCTCATAGATGGACGCGCCATCCATTTGCGCGCCGGGCATCACCATGTTCGCACCTGTTGCCGGGCAGGACAGAGCCAGCCCCCAGGCATTGGCGTGGAACATCGGCACCACCGGCAGCACAACATCATTTGCGCCCATGCCGATGGCATCTTTCTGCATCGTGA
The DNA here is from genome assembly GCF_000682755.1 of Hyphomonas beringensis. Taxonomy (GTDB): domain Bacteria; phylum Pseudomonadota; class Alphaproteobacteria; order Caulobacterales; family Hyphomonadaceae; genus Hyphomonas; species Hyphomonas beringensis. The sequence goes on along the minus strand of NZ_AWFF01000002.1, from coordinate 65,557 downwards.
TCATGGTGTGCAGCACATTCGAGCGGTGCGAATACAAAACGCCCTTCGGATTGCCCGTCGTGCCGGATGTATAGCAAAGGCCACAGGCGGTATCTTCCGGGAAGTCGCCCCAGCGGCACTCGTCAGAGCGGCCATCAATCCAGATGTCGAACGGGATCGCGCCGAGAGAGTTTTCCGGCATCGTGTCGGCATCCGCATAGATGACGAAAGTCTTCACCGTTTCCAGATGGTCCTTGATCGCTTCGACGATCGGCAGGAAGGTTTTGTCAAAGATCAGCACCTTGTCTTCGGCGTGATTGGCAATCCAGGCGATCTGCTCGGGGTGCAGACGCGGATTGATTGTGTGAAGCACAGCGCCAATCCCCATAGCACCATACCAAGAGGCCATATGACGCTCAGAGTTCCAGCCCAGTGTCGCAACCCGGTCGCTCATGCCAATGCCATGATCCTTCAGGGCATTGGAGACCTGTTTGGACATGGTGAACAGCTCGGCATAAGTCGTCCTGGAAATATTGCCCTCGACACGGCGCGTAATGATCTCGCGCGTCGGATTGATCCGATTGGCGTGTTCAAGAATCTTGTTAACCGTCAGCGGCCAATCCTGCATGATGCCCAGCATCGCTGTCCTCCCGTAGACAAAATGATATCAAGCAATAATAGCTTGAATTAGAACTCGTTTATTCGTGCCGCTGCGGCAGTGCAAGAACAGGAACTGCTTGTATGAAATATTTTGCAATCCTACTTCCGGCCCTTCTGCTGCTGGCGGGCTGTGGTCCCGTAGACACCGAGAATAGCGGTTCATCCTCTCAAAACACGAAAGGCACGGAAAACGCGCAGGTCCGGCGCATGCCCCTTCCCGCCTATTTCGATTGCCTGCGCGAGAATAAAGGCGTCGTCATTGCCGCCCACCGTGGGGGCCCAGCCACAGGCTATCCCGAAAACGCAATCGAGACCATGCAATACAATTTCGACCATGGTGTCCGCGTCTTCGAAATCGATATCGCCGAGACGCGCGACGGCGTGCTGACCCTGATGCATGATGACCGGCTGAACCGCACAAGCACGGGGCGTGGTTACGTTTCCGATATCAGCTGGAGCAATATGTCCGGCCTCAAACTGGTCGACAATGACGGCCAGCAGACAGACTTCTCCCCACCCAAACTGACCGATGCCCTGCTCTGGGCAAAAGAAACCGGCGCGATCCTCGAGCTCGACCGCAAGAAGACCACCAGCTTCGGCAACATTGCCAAAGCGGTGTATGCCGCCGATGCCGCGCAGAATGTCATCTTCATCTCCTACACCGATGACGAAGCCGCCGAGATCGCCTCTATCGACCGCGACTTCATGATGACCGCTTCGGTGCGCGGGGGACGTGACATCGCTGCGCTCGAAGACCGCGGCGTTGATCCTGAGCATCTGATCGGCTGGACAGGCACCGACCGGCCAGATGACGCCGCATGGCATCGCAACGCCCTCAATGATGTGGAGTCCGCCTTCGGAACACTTGGGCGCGCGGGAGAGCGTCTTGATGACCAATACATGGCAGACGGCAATGGCTCGGAATATCAGGACCTCGCCGATAAGGGCCTTGTCATGCTGGCCACAGACCGCCCTCTGGATGCCGCCGAGGCCATGACGTCTGATGACATGGCCCGCTCCGCCTGCGAACGTTGACCTTTGCCCAGTTCAGTCGTATTTGGCGCGCAGGTTTGAGCCACCTGCCGCTCGCCGGGATATCCCGTCGGTGAAGCGCTCACAGCCGCCCGAAACGGCTGTTCAAAAAGGATGCTGACGCTTTCTCCACAGCGGTCCAGCGGCAAGGCGAGCCCCGCAGAACAAGACCGCGATTGGATGAAGACGAAAGGATCCTCATCATGTCGCTAAATATCATGACGCGTGACGGGGCGAAGGCCCGTGCGAAGCAATTGCGGGCGGAAGCCGCTGCTGCAGGTACCTCCCTGTCCCATTCGAAAGCTCTTGAGCAGGTCGCGGCCGAGCTCGGCTATCGGGACTGGAACACCGCCTCGGCGCGCCTCTCGAACAAACCGGAAGCGCCCTGCCAATTGGGCGACCGGGTCAGCGGACTGTACCTGAAACAAGCCTTTGAAGGCCGCGTCCACGCCATCCGCGAACTGGCGGGCGGTATGGGCTATGAAGTTACCCTGCACTTCGACACGCCTGTCGATGTGGTGGAATTCGACAGCTTTTCTGCCCTGCGCCAGCGCGTTACGGCCACATTGGACGCCAATGGCATCTCCTGGGGCAAGACAAGTGACGGTCATCCGCATCTTGTCCTGCGGGACGTGCTGAATGGCATTGTCTGAAGCGCCGGTCCCTTCCAAGGGGCCGACTCAGCCATAATGGATCAGGGGTAGAGCCTGCCCTTGGTCCAGCCCTCTCCATCCCGTGTAAACTTCACACGATCATGCATGCGGAAGGCCTGATCCTGCCAGAATTCGATCTCGGCCGGTGTCACCCGGAAGCCTCCCCAGAATTCAGGGCGCGGGATATCCGGTCCGTCGCCATAAATCTCTGACAATTCGGCGACGCGTTGTTCAAATGCAGCCCGGTCTTCCAGAGGGCGGGACTGATCGGAGGCAATCGCGCTAATCCGGCTCTGAGCCGCTCGGGTGGCAAAATATGCGTCGGCTTCAGCCTCAGTCACCTGCTCTACCGTGCCACGGATGCGCACCTGGCGGCGCAGGCTTTTCCAGTGGAAGCCAAGCGCCGCCTTGGCGGTATTGGCAAGCTGCTGGCCCTTGGCACTTTCCAGATTGGTAAAGAACACAAAGCCTGCGGGCGTCACTTCCTTAAGCAGTACGATGCGTACATCCGGCATGCCGGAAGCATCCACGGTGGCAAGTGACATTGCATTGGAATCGTTCAGCTCCTTCTCGCGGGCTTCGGCCATCCAGGCCTGAAACAGGGCGATCGGGTCCTGAGTATCAGGGATCAGGGGCTTGCCCGTCGGGTCTGTCGCATACTCTGCGGCGCTCGGGCTGGGCGGTATGACAGATGAACTCATCCGAATGATCTCCTGCTTGCAAACACGGGCTACTTATCAGGCCGGTTTCGCCCCTGACATACGTGCCTGTCCTGAGCCCGTCCACACCTTCCGGCTGGCAGACTTATCGCTTCCCCGCTAAGAATGAGAAAATCACCCTCGATGTGACTTGTGATGGGGATATGGAGTTCGAAATGAAATACCTGACAGTGCTGGCATTCGTTGCCGCAATGAGCGCAATGCCAGCTGTAGCTCAAGAAATTTCTGAAACGACCAGCAATATTGTCGACTGCAGGGAAATCGAGGCAGCAGAAGCTCGCCTTGCCTGCTATGACGAGGCAACCGTTGCTCTGGAAAAGCAGGTCGAGTCTGTAAAAGCCGCAGAAGCCGCTCTTGCTGCAGACCCGGAACGCGCCTTGCCGCAATGGGCCCGCATTGACCCCAGCGCTGACAAGAAACAAGTGAAGCGCGAAAAGAAGAAGAAGGAAAAGAAAGACCAGCGCGACGAAGAATTGGAAGTGACTGTCGTGAAAGTCTTCCAGAACAATGCCGGCCGCTATTTCATCCGACTAGATAATGGTCAGCTTTGGAGCCAGGTCGTTATCGAACGCATTGATGAACCCGATAGCCTGCCCGCCAAAGGCCGGATCTGGAAATCCTTCTACGGCTCTCCATGGTTTGAATTCGAAGACAAGTCCTACCAGGACTTCAAGATCAAGCGCGTCAAATAAGTCTTCGGAACGATTTGGCATCAGCCGGGATAAAGTCAGGGCTGTTCAAAGAGCAGCATTTGCGCTTGAAGGCATGTCATGTCGCATAACACGTTCGGTCATCTCTTCCGCGTCACCACTTGGGGTGAAAGTCATGGGCCCGCGCTCGGCTGTGTCGTCGATGGCTGCCCCCCCGGCCTGCCTCTCGACGCAGCCTTCATCCAGCAATTCCTGGACAAGCGCCGCCCTGGCACGTCCCGCTTTGTCACGCAGAGGCAAGAGCCTGATCAGGTGAAGATCCTGTCCGGGGTGTTCGAGGATGACCGTACAGATGGCCCGGTCACCACCGGCACGCCCATCTCCCTTATGATCGAGAATACCGATCAACGCTCCAAGGATTACCGCGAAATCCGCGACCGGTACCGCCCCGGCCATGCCGACTATACCTATGATCAGAAATATGGTGTGCGCGACTATCGCGGGGGCGGACGTTCCTCTGCTCGGGAAACCGCTGCACGCGTGGCGGCTGGCGCTGTAGCACGCCAGGTTCTTGGTAAAGACATCCAGATTCGCGGCGCCGTGGTTCAGATCGGCCCGCATGCGGTTGATCGTGCGCGCCTTGACTGGAGCACAACGGAATCAAACCCTTTCTGGTGCCCGGACCCGGACATGGTGCCCGTCTGGGAAGAGTTTCTGGACACGACCCGCAAGGCGGGAAGTTCCACCGGGGCAATCGTCGAGATCCAGGCAAGCGGTCTTCCGGCAGGCTGGGGCGCGCCGATCTACGGAAAACTGGATTCCGAACTCGCCAGCGCCATGATGGGAATCAATGCCGCGAAAGGTGTTGAAATCGGCGCAGGCTTTGCCGCCGCCGCTATGTCTGGCGAGGAAAACGCAGACCGCATGCGCATGGGCGAAGAGGGTAAACCCGTTTTCGGAGCAAACAATAATGGCGGTGTTGCGGGCGGCCTGTCGACCGGTCAGCCGCTGGTTGTGCGCGTTGCCATCAAGCCGACGTCTTCAATTCTGACACCCGTCGAGAGCATTACCCGCGATGGGGAGGAAGTGGACGTGCGCACGATTGGACGTCATGATCCCTGTGTAGGCATACGCGCCGTACCCGTCGCCGAGGCCATGATGGCCTGCGTACTGGCGGATGCAAAGCTGAGGCACAGGGGTCAAACCGGCCGATGAGCGAGAGTGGGAGTGTCACAGTATCTTCACATACCTGGTATCGGCAACTCAGACCGAACCTGCTAACGGGGTTCGGAATTGAACGAACAGTAGGTGACTGGCATGGGTGGCGTTGAAATTTTCGGGGTCATAGGCTTCGTCTTGGCATCATATGCCGTGGTCGCAAACGACTCGATCCAGACCCTCGGGACATTTCTATCATCGAACTCAAAGCGCCCTTGGTGGGTTCTCTGGCTTTTTGCCAGTGCCATTCTACTGGTTGTTTTGTTCTATGGTTACTTCCATGGTCACGGCGACGTTGCCTATGATCGTCTGGACAAGCTGTCTGTACTACCTGGAGAAGGCGACCGCAGCGGCCTGCTAATGCCGAATATCCAGTGGTGGCATGCCCTGCCCCCCCTGGTTCTGCTGCTGCTAACGCGCTGGGGCATTCCGGTTTCCACCACCTTCCTCGTGCTGACCCTGTTTGCCCTGTCCGGTGGCTCAGCCAGTGACGGCATCCTGGAGAAAATGATCATCAAGTCCGCGATGGGCTATGTGGTCGCCTTTGGATGTGGCATCGCGCTATGGGTCGTCATCTCACGCACATTCGAGCGTTGGGTCTACCATACGCGGGACGAGATGCCCTGGCCGTACTGGGTGACCTTTCAGTGGCTGACGACGACCTTTCTGTGGTCGCAATGGCTGATGCAGGATCTGGCGAACATCTTCGTTTACCTGCCGCGCGAAGTTACTGTCGTGAATGGTGAGACCCATGTCAGCTTCGCATTCGGCTATGTGATCTTCGGCGCCATCCTTTTGATCGCCATCCAAGCCTATATCTTCGCGACCAAGGGCGGCCAGATCCAGCGTATCGTTGAGCGCAAGATCAACACTGTGGACGTACGCGCCGCGACGATTGTGGACCTGATTTACGGGATTATTCTGTTTATCTTCAAGGAAGTCAGCAATGTGCCGATGAGCACGACCTGGGTGTTCCTGGGCCTGCTGGCGGGTCGCGAGCTGGCAATTTCCTATGTCGCGCACCTGCGCGATAAGAATGAGGCCGTGAAAGACGTTCTCGGCGATGCCGGACGTGCCTTCCTCGGCCTCATTATTTCGATAATCCTGGCTTTCGCCATGCCGCTGCTCGGCACAGGGAAACTACCCAGTTTCTAAACTTACGCAGCTTATGCGAAAATGTTCACGATCGGGTCGAGCGCAATTGAAAGGCTCACACCGACAACGCCAGCCAAAACCAACATGGTTCCCCTCAACACACTAAGGACAGCCTCATTTTGGGCGATATCCTTGTGCGCCAGCCAGGAAACATGATTATCATTGTGATCTAGGACAGCCATGAGAGCCTCCTCCTTTTCCTGGTGAAAATTACTGTCATGCGACTGTAATCTAACTGTCATATTACTGTCATGTTCCGCGCTTGCAAATCAAATTTTTTTCATCGGGGCTTAACCCTGATGGCGCGGGGAACTTAATTCCCTGAAAAATAAGGATTTATACCTATTTTCGATAGGTGCTGACTTTTGTCAGGAATGCCAGCGCCTGTCTTTCAGGCAGAAGGCCGACATGGTCGCACGCCTTTGCGGCATCCCAGGAGAGGTATTCCGCATAATATGGCTCATGAAAGCCGTGCGGAAAGTATTCCAGCAAGCCATCCATCTCCGGATAATCCCCAAACTGGACGCTATCGGCCAGAATAAAGAGCCCGCCGGGCTTCAGGATACGCGCCACTTCCGCCAGAACCTTCGGCCGCACATCAGCGGGCAGTTCATGAAACAGGAAGATCGACACCACCATGTCGAGACTATCGTCTTCCAATGGCATGGCCTCTGCCGCCTCATGCAGGATGTCCACATGCGGCCAGCGGTTCAGCCGTACTCCCGCCGCCTCGGTATAGCTCGGCGACAGGTCCAGACCTGACGCCCTGAGACGCGGATAAACCTGCATCACCTGCGACAGAAACCGGCCATTGCCGCACGCCATATCAAGCAGGCGAACACCGCGCTGGTCCCTGCCCTTCAGTTCCCGCGAGATCTCTGCCAGCGCCGCGCGTCGCATGGCATCGGCGGTGCCTGTGAACAGCGCCTCTACCTGTGTATCATAAAGGTCTGCGCTGTCTTCGGTGAACCAGCCGCCGGACTGGTAGTGGAAGTTCTGGAGGTAATAGTCGGGATAACGATTATGGCCGTCCGTTACCTGCTGGCGGATCTCGGTGCCGTCGCGCGTCACACGCCGACGGTCCACCTCACTGGCATCCTCCCGGAAAGCACGGGCTGATTGCAAGGCGCGGGGAAGATCCTTCAGGCGCACATCCTTCGGCGCAGGATACAGTCCTCTTTCCACATTGAGCCGGTCCTGCAGGAACAATTGGAAATACGCACGCCGAAGCACCGCCATGTCCGGCTTGCCGCGGCTCGGCTGAAAAGCGGGCTCACCCGGTCGGCTCAGCCCGCCGGTCTGCTGCCGGACCGCCCGCATCTGCACGCCATACCAGGCAGAACGCAGCCCTTGCGCGGCCGCATACCGGGCGCGTCCAGCTGTCCGCGTTGCAAGATCAAACAGGCTCATGCCTCTGAATATGTGGCGCGGCGGGACCAACGTCCAGCCTTCAGCTCTTGTTCAGCTTGGGGCCGTCACATTGCGCAAGTGAGACTCGCGGCATTACGACCGCAACAAGGAGTAATGCGATGAAGAAACACTCTCTGGTGATTGGGGCGCTTGGATTGTTAACCCTCGCCATACCTGCAACGGCAGCGGCGCAAGGCGCCTACGGATATGGCTACAATGCGCCTGCACGCAACACAGCCTGCGAGCAGCAGCGCAAGGATGACAAGGTCGCCGGTACGGTCATCGGGGCCATTGGGGGCGCACTGATTGGTGGAGCCATCGGCAACAATGTCGAAGATGGTGACAAGCATTGGCATCGCGGACGCAGGGGCTATCGCGGTCACCGTCGGCATCGCGGCTATTATCATGGTAACGGCAATTCCGATGAGGTTGCCACAGGCGCCATTCTGGGCGCGGTGATCGGTGGTATTGCCGGCAACTCCATGGCTGGCAGTACCAGCAAACCCTGCGCGGTGGCCACGCCCTACAATTACCAGACAGGCAGATACCCACAGGGCGCAATCCCGCGCACAACTGATGGGCTTTACGGCGGCCCGCAGAGCGCAGGCAGCTATCCTGCCTATCCGAACACACCCCCGCCGAGTCGCACCTATCCAGCCTCAACCCGGCCCGGGCCTGCCTACCCGTCATATCCTCAGCCGCAGACGGATGCGCGCGAATGCCAGACAATCACCCGTGAGACCCGTCTTCCGGATGGCCGCATCATCCGCGATCCGGTCACGACCTGTCGCGATCCATATGATGGCACATGGGTGATAGAAGACGGCTCAACCGGATATGACGATTACGATGGCTATAATGACTCTGGCTATGACGGCTATTGATCAGCTGGCGCCCTGACCGCGTGGAACAGGCGTTCGGCATTGCCGTCGCCTCCTGAAATCGGGCTGGCTGTCCAGGATCGGATGGGCCAGCCTTTTTCTGTCATCCATTCAGCAAACCTCTCGGCCGCCTGGTCGGCGGCCTCAATATCCGTTACCAGGCCGCCCTTGCCGATATTCTCCCGGCCGACCTGAAATTGCGGTTTGAAGAGGCCGACAAACTCTGCTTCTCGCGCGGCCAGCGATAGTGGCACCTCCAGCAGTTTCTCCAGAGAAATGAAGCTCGCATCGCAAACCAGCAAAGTTGGCGGGCCACCCAACATGTCAGGCGTCAGCGTCCTGGCATCCTGCGCCTCAAGGCTGGTGACGCGGGTATCTCCGGCCAGGGACGCATGAAACTGCTCCCTCCCGACATCGACCGCCACGACATGTTCTGCCCCGCGCCGCAACAGCACATCGGTAAAGCCACCAGTCGATGCGCCAATGTCGAGACAACGCCGCCCGGACGGGTCAACACCGAACACGTCCAGCCCCTGCGCCAGCTTCAAGCCACCTCGCGACACATACGGATGCGCCGCAGACGCTTCAATATCCTCATCGCCAGACAGCATTTGGGATGGCTTGGTTACGGGCAGTCCATTGGCGGTCACACGGCCTGCCTCAATTGCGGCACGCGCACTTGCCCGGCTTTCAAAAAAGCCAAGACTTACGAGGATTTTATCTGCGCGATCCTTCACCGTTTGGAGCCTTCCTGCAACATTCGCGTTATGTCCTATATCAGAGGCAAGCAAACAGGAGACTCTTCATGATCACCCGTACAGCGATTGCGACCGCCGCCTTGGTCCTGGCAGCGGCCTGCGGACAGGAAAGCGCCCAGCCGCAGGAACTTCCCGAAACTGCAGGCCCCCTGCCCTCTCCCTCTGAAATGCCCGGCCCCGATGAAGGCGTCTACCCATCAATGATGCGCGCCACAGCCTCCATCATTGGTGCAGAAGGCACAGAGATCGGCACCGCGAACTTCCTTGACGGTCCGAATGGAGAACTGATCCGCGTGGAATTGTCAAAAGGCGCGCTTGAGCCAGGCTGGCATGGCATCCACTTACATGCCGTGGGCACGTGTGAGGATGTTGGTGAATTCAAGGAATCCGGCGGACATCAGGGCAAGCATGAAGGCGGCCATGGTCTGCTGAACCCAAAAGGTCCTGAAGCGGGCGACCTGCCGAATATCTGGGTCGCAGCAGATGGCTCGGCCGGGTACGAAGCGTTCACACGCCTTACGGGCCTTGATGCCCTGCTGGATGATGACGGCTCGGCCATCATCATTCACGAAGACGAAGATGATCATATGACTCAGCCTATTGGCGGTGCGGGCGCCCGCGTCGCTTGTGGTGTTATCGAGTAGGGCCATCACGCCCAACTCCTAATAAAAGCTGCAGCCGGCCACGTTTTGCGACGTGGCCGGTTTCATATGCACTTGCGAAAATCATCGGCGCGATACAGGTTGACGACAGAGAAAAAAGGGAGGGTTCCGACTTTGACGAAATTGACACGACGCGGCGCGCTATTGGGTGGCGCAGCCATCACTACTCTGGCTGCCTGTGGGCAGAAAACAGCTACGGCGCTGCCGCCGCCAACAGGACCAGCAGCCGCCAAGGCCCTTCCGCCAGAAGGCTGGGAAAGCGGTCTGACCATTGCGCACCGCATCGCCACCGGTGACACCACCTCTCTGGAAGAAGTGAATGCCGCCATCACCCGCGCCGAAGCCGTGAACGGCCAGATCAATGCCATTGCGACAGACAGTTTCAACCAGGCACGTATTGATGCAGGCGACCTTGTCCCTGGCCCGTTTAGCGGTGTGCCGACCTTCATCAAGGACCTGATGAACTGGAAAGGCACTCAGACCCTGATGGGAAGCCGTGCCTTTATTGGCTACATTGCGCAAGAAGACGCACCGTTTGCAGCGGCCTGGCGCAAGGCAGGCGTGGTCTCGCTCGGCAAGTCCACCACACCTGAAGATGGTCTCACCTCCACCACCGAACCGCTGGTCACCGGCCCAACCCGCAACCCATGGGACCTCTCCCGAAATACCGGCGGCTCTTCCGGAGGTGCAGCCGCGCTGGTTGCTGCACGCGTCGTTCCGTTTGCCCATGCCAGTGATGGCGGCGGCTCGATCCGGATCCCCGCATCGACATGTGGCGTCTTCGGCCTCAAGCCATCTCGCGGTCGCCTGAAAGCTGGCAGAAGCGGCCCAACTCCGCCCGTGGATCTCTCTGTGAACCACGCCGTGACCATTTCGGTTCAGGATTCCATTGAGCTCTTCCGCGTCGCTGAGACCAATGACGGCACATATGCACCATTGGGCGAGATCCGCGCTATTCGCCGCCCGCTCAAGATCGGCTTTGCGCCAGACACGATCAGCGGAACACATGTTGCGCCGGAGACACTCGCGGCGCTGGAGAAAACAGCGCAGCTTTGCCGAGACCTTGGCCATGATGTCAGAGACTTCAAAGTGCCCCTGAATGGCGAAGAGTTTACCGATAAATTCCTTATGTACTGGTCTGCAGGCGCAGCCGCTTTTGCACAGCAAGCCAGCGAGTTTACGGGCAAGCCGATCGGCCCTGAAATTGTCGAGCCATGGACGCTGGGCCTCGCTGCCCGCTTCCAGTCCCGCCAGGCGGAAATCCCCGAAATCATCAAATATCTGCAGGATTTTGAAGCCGCCTATGATGCATGGTTCGAGGACATGGATATCCTGCTGACGCCGGTGACAGGCAGTCCCGCAAGACCGATTGGCGAGCAGGCTCCAGATGGCAATTTTGAGGATGTAATGGAAAGCGTCCTGAACTTCGCGGCGTACACCGCCCCGATGAACGTAGCTGGCGCGGCCTCCATGAGTGTGCCGCTTGGCTGGTCCCCGTCCGGCCTGCCGATCGGCTCCATGTTCTCCGGCAAACGCGGAGATGACGGTCTGCTGTTTGAGCTGGCCATGCAGCTGGAGCAGGTCCGCCCCTGGATCGGCAAGGTTCCCCCTGTGTCTGCATTCTAGGCCCTCATGACACCCTCTGCGCCCTCTCAGACGTCCGCCAAAATCCATCCGCTGGTATTTGGATACGGTTTTGCCAATGACGGTACGCCCACGCCTTTGAGCTGGGAAGACGTCACATCCGGCAGGCTGGCGGAGTTCAGCCGCTACTGGCTGCACTTGAACCGGCTGTCAGAGGCGGCGCAGGAATGGGTAAGTAATGCGAGCGGCGTGGATGAACTCGCCGCCGACGCCCTGCTGCAAGCAGGTACACGCCCCCGGGCAGTTCGCCACGGCAAGGGTTTTCTGATCAATCTTCGCGGGATGAACCTGAACGAAGGCGAAGCCCGCGAAGATATGCTGGCCTTGCGCATTTGGGCGAGTGAAACCTCTCTCATCACCCTGCGCTCCAAACGCATCCAGGCTGCTCGCGATGTCGAGGCCTCAATGCGTGAAGGTGATGTGCCCAACTCCACAGGCGGCCTGGTTGCAGCACTGGCCGAGGCCCTGACGAACCGGATGGAGCCTGAAATCGCGCAATTTGATGAGCAGGCTGATGAATTCGAAGACCAGCTGCTGGATGCGGATAGCCGCCTGCCCCGCAGCGCGCTGTCGGAATTCCGCCGGCGTGTGCTGCAGGTACGCCGCTATATCATGCCCCAGCGTGATGCTCTGGCCCAACTGGTGCGTGAGGGCGCGCAGGCCGGACTGTTCAGCGATTATGACATGATGTACCTGCGCGAATCCGCAGACCGGGTGACACGCCTGTCGGAAGAGCTGGAAACCATACGCGACCGCTCAACCGTGCTGCAGGAACAGGTGATCGAGGCACGCGGTGAGATCATGAACCAACGCCTCTTCGTGCTCTCCATCCTGTCTGCGGTGTTTCTGCCAATCAGTTTCGTGACAGGGCTGTTTGGCGTGAATCTCGGCGGCATGCCGGGCCTCCACAGCCCGCTGGCCTTTGCCATTCTGGTCGGCGCGCTGATCGCGGCAACCGTGCTGATGCTGGCCATATTCCGCTGGCGGCGGTGGATCTGAGCGCCAGGCATCGCCGCCCAGATATTAACCATCACTTTCGTCTCCTTCAGAAATTCGGCCTGAAGCTTTGCATGTTCGCAATGTACTTCTGGTAATCGGAACATGTTGCAGCGCGGAAATTCGCGACGCGCGCTCTATATCTGCTGGTACACAGGCCTTACGAAAGCGGTACACCGTGAACAAATCTGTCAAAATTGCCATTGCGATTTTTGTTGTCATACTGGTCTGGTTTGCGGGGCGCAGCCTTCTTCGCGGATCGATCAGCACACAAAAGGAATCCGTCGCCATGACGACGGAGAAGCCTGTTCCCGAGGCCGTTACCATCCAGGCCAGCTCAAAGCTCCACCCCATTCGCGTCGAAGCCAAGGGGCGCACGGCGCCGGACAAGACCGTTACCGTCAAGGCCGGCACAACCGGCACCGTCATCTCCACTCCCGTCAGCGAAGGCCGCTTTGTCGAAAAAGGCACACTGCTGTGCGGGCTGGATGTCGAATCGCGCGCGGCACGCCTGAAAGAGGCTGAAGCAAATCGGGACGCCGCCCGTGTCGATTATGAAGCGGCCGAACAGCTTGCCGAAAAAGGTCTTGGCCCGAAGAACCGTGTGACCGCCACACAGGCTAGCCTGAATGCAGCCGAAGCCGCCGTGAATGCGGCCCGTGTGGAACTCTCCAAAACTCAAATCCGCGCGCCCTTTGACGGCATTTTCGAAACACGCCTGGCCGAAGCCGGGGATTTCCTCTCTCCCGGACAGGCCTGCGGTGAGCTTGTGGACATGTCCCCGGTCATCGTGGCCGTTCAGGTATCGGAAGAACATGCTGGCAAGCTGACCACGGGCATGGACGCCCGTGTTCGCCTGGCGAGTGGCGCCGAATACCCCGCAAAACTGCGCTATGTCTCCCGCTCAGCAAATGACAGCACACGTACCTTCCGGGTAGAAGCGGCTATGGAGACGGGCGAAACTCCTGTGCCCGCCGGGATCACTGCGCAATTGTTCGTTCCAATTGGCGAGGTTGAAGCAACCCGCATTTCCCCCGGCCTGCTCACCCTGAACGATTCAGGCGAAATGGGCCTCAGATACATTCAGGCGGACAACACGGTTGGCTTTGCGCCAGTCACTATCATTGATGAAAGCCCGCAGGGCGCGTGGGTAACGGGTCTGCCGAAGACGACACAGCTCATCTCTCTGGGGCAGGACTATCTGGCTGAGGGCGTGAAGGTGAAACCTGTTCCGAAAGGCGGAGCCCAGCCATGACAGGTTTGATCGATGGCGCCATTGGCCGCGCAAGGATGGTGCTCGCCATCCTTTTTTGCGCGATCATTGCCGGCACCGCCACCTATGTCGGCCTGCCGAAGGAAGCCAATCCGGACATTCCCGTTCCCTTTGTCGGCATTACCGTTCCGCTGGCAGGCGTAACGCCGGAAGATGCCGAACGCCTGCTGGTCAAACCGATTGAACAGGAAATCCAGTCGCTGGAAGGCCTGAAGACCTATTCCGGCTACGGCATGGAAGGCGCCGGACAATTGGTGCTGGAATTCGAGATCGACACCGATATCGATCAGGCGGTCCTGGACGTGAAGGACAAGGTAGACCTGGCCAAACGTTTCTTCCCGGAAGATGCCCGCGAGCCAATCATCACAGAGGTCAATGCCTCCCAATTCCCGATCATGGTGGTCAACCTGTTCGGCCAGGCGCCGGAGCGCGGCCTGAACCGGATTGCGGAAAACTTGCAGGATGCCCTGGAACGCGACCCGGGCGTGCTGGAAGCGCGCATCATCGGCAAGCGCGAGGATGTGCTTGAGATCGTCGTCGATCCGGTCAAACTCGAAACCTACAATCTGTCCTATCAGGACATCTATTCCGTCGTGTCCTCCAACAACCAACTCGTGCCTGCAGGCCAGATCGATACAGGCGAGGGCAGTTTTGCCGTCAAGGTGCCGGGCCTGATCCGCACCGCGAAGGATGCGCTGAACCTGCCGGTCAAACGGGCGGAGAATGCCACCATCACCCTGTCCGATGTGGCCGACATTCGCCGCACATACAAGGATGCCTCCGGCTTTGCCACCTTCAATGGCGAGCCTTCCCTGCAATTGCAGATCGTGAAACGCTCTGGCGCGAACATTCTCGACACGGCCAATTTTGTGCGCGATGTCGTAAAGGAGCAAAAGAAAGCCTGGCCGAGCACGGTTCAGGTTCGCATCACATCTGATGAATCCGAAATGATCGGCGACCAGTTGGGACAGCTGCAAAGCTCCATCGTTACGGCGGTCATACTGGTGATGATCATCTGTGTCGCCGCCCTTGGCTGGCGCTCTGCGCTGCTGGTCGGCATCTCGATCCCCTCTTCCTTTGTAATGGCTTTCCTGCTGCTTGGCGCGTTTGGCTATACCATCAACATGATGGTCATGTTCGGCATGGTGATCGCCGTCGGCATCTTGGTCGATGGGGCAATCGTTGTTACGGAATATGCCGACCGAAAAATGGCGGAAGGGCTGGACCGCAAGGAAGCCTATGCCATGGCCGGCAAGCGCATGTTCTGGCCGGTCATCGCCTCCACGGCCACGACACTTGCGGCTTTTGTGCCATTCCTGTTCTGGAATTCGATGCCGGGCAAGTTCATGGCATATCTGCCGATCACGCTGATCTTTGTTCTGACCGCGTCTCTCGTGATGGCGCTGATCTTCCTGCCTGTGCTTGGCTCCGTCATCGGCGCGCGTCCTGAAGGCACGGATGAGAGCCTTGCTGCACTGGCCGCAGATGCAGACCCGAAAGATGCTACAGGGTTTCTTGGCGGCTATGTCAGAACCGTTCAGGCTTTGATCGACCGCCCCCTGATGGTTACGGCGGTCGCCATTTCCGCAGTCATAGCCATTTTCATCTGGTTTGCTTCTACCCCCCATAAATCCGAACTGTTTCTGGATGTGGAGCCTGAACAGGCCTTCGTCTTCGTGCAGGCACAGGGCAGCCTCTCGGCACGGGAACAGCTGGAACTGGTCAAGCATGCCGAAGCGGCCATTCGCGGCATGGACGGCATTGAAGACATCTCCACCCAGACCGGCAGCGGCGGGGAATCAACTTTCTCTCCAGATGGTGCCAGCGCACCCATTGATACAATCGGACAGCTGCTGCTGGATCTTGCCACCGCCGATGGTGTTCATGATGGGCGCAAGACGCTTGTGAAAGTGCGCGAGCGCCTGTCTGAAGTGCCGGGCCTGCGCTTTGAAATCACGCAGCGCGAAGATGGTCCGCCTACGGGCAAGGATGTGCAGATCGCATTGCTGTCAGAGGATGAGGCTGCACTCAACCAGACCGCAGCCAAGGTCCGCACCTATCTCGACAGCCGTTCAGACCTGCGCGAAGTCGATGATACCCGCCCGCTGCCGGGCATCGAATACCAGTTGGAAGTCGACCGTGAGGAGGCCGGCAAATATGGTCTCGACATCAGCCAGGTTGGCGCCGCTGTGCAACTCGTCACGAATGGTGTGCTCGTGGGGCGCTACCGTCCGGATGATGCCTCCGATGAGGTTGATATCCGTGTCCGCTTCCCGAAAGCTGACCGCAGCGCCAGTGCGATTGACGATCTGCGCATTGCGACACCCCAAGGCAACGTGCCGCTGTCCCTGTTCGTAGATCGCGTACCTGCCCCGCGTGTCAGCAAGATCGAACGCCGCGACGGCGAACGCGTGATTGATGTGCGTGCCAATGCGCGTGAACAGGGCCAAGGCGCAGCGATCGTTGATGAACTCAAGGCCTGGGTCGCAGACCAGAACTTCCCGGCCTCCGTGGAGGTGCGCTTTGAAGGGGCTGATGAAGACAGCGCCGAGGCGGCCGCATTCTTCCAGGGCGCCCTGATGGCCATGTTGTTCATGATGGCGGTCATCCTGCTGTGGGAGTTCAACAATTTCTGGCAAGTCTTCCTGACGCTGACGGCTGTGATTATGTCGACCGCGGGTGTGGTCATCGGCATTCAGTTTGTCCTGCCCTATATTTCACAGCTGATGCTCGGAACCGGGATCGTGGCCCTCGCTGGGATCGTGGTGAACAATAATATCGTTCTTATCGACACGTATAACCGCCTGCTGAGCGATGGACGCTCGCCGGAAGAGGCCGCCATTTCAACAGCTGCCCAGCGTATCCGCCCGATCCTTTTGACGACGGGCACGACCATCTGCGGCCTGCTGCCCATGATCATTCAGATGAATGTGGACTTCGGCGACGGCGCCATCAATTTTGGCGGTGCCAGCTCTGAATGGTGGGTCCAGCTGGCGACAGCGGTCGTGTTCGGCCTTGGCTTCTCGACCATGATGATCCTTCTGGTCACACCGGTCTGGCTGCTCGCACCCTATCGCATTGGCAATTGGGCAAAGCGCCAGAAGCAGAAATTCCAGGGCCGCCGAAATACGTCGGACGTCAAACTTCTGGACAAGTCCGCCAATGAGAACACATCCAAGGATTCTTCCCTTCCTGCGGCGGAGTAGGCTTGCGAGATGACCGGCAGATGAACGCGCCATTCGGATTGCGTTCCAAGCGCCCATGCGAAACAGGGTCAGCAGCGCCGGGCAGCTCCTCCTCCCAGAGGCAAGCGTCTTCACCCATCACGCCTGAATGCTGGCCTGGTAGTTCCCAAACCCTCTCCCCTGAGACAGGTCAACCGGCGCTGCATCTTATCCTTGGAAGAGGTTATCCTGCGAGTGGCCCGCCCGGCGCGATGGCGGCCTGCTTGGACCGTTCGGCCTCGGCCCGGAAGGCTTGCGGATGCGCCATATTGGGGAAACGGATATGCGTCTCCCCGCGCCCATGAACCGACAGGCGGCCATAATCGAATATACGGCCAAAGATGCTCTGCTTAAGGGAGCTGCCCTCAATCGCGTCCAGCGTGATCTCTTCCACATCGGCAGACCACAACCCTGTTTTCAGCACCACGCGCCGGTCTGTCACAACAAATTCTGTCGTGTTGACGCGCACCATTTCCATAATGAAATACACAATACCGAACACCAGAACGCCCAGCAGGATCAACGCCGCCCAAGCCCGTGCATGTACGATCCAGTGGAACTGCCCGCGATAGCGCAGGGTCTCCCCTTCATACAGCCGCTTCTCGATATATCCTGACATATCTGCCTCTCCCCCGTCCCCGGTTTATCCAAGTCGGAAGGCGGCAAGCCGTCAAGCAATCGGTCAGGCGGGTTGAACGAAAGTGGCGATCACCTTCTTGCGGCCTGACTTCTCGAAATCGACGGTCAGCTTATTGCCTTCCGAATGCGCGATCCGGCCATAGCCGAACTTGTCATGAAAGATACGCTGGCCCTTGCGAAAGGTTTCAGGCCCGCCGCTGGTGGCCGACAAATTCGTGGCATCCTTTGGCGGACGTGTATCGAACCGTCCCGCATTTTCCTTGAGCCGCTTCCAGCCCGGGCTCTTATAGTTTGACCGCTCGCCCAGATCCTCAACCGATCCGGTAAAGCCGGTGTCTCCGCCGGGCATGCCGGAATAGCCGGTCTCCGAAACCGCCTCGACATGATCATGCGGCAGCTCGTCGACAAAGCGGCTGGGCAGAACACTCTGCCAGCGGCCATAGATCTGGCGGTTCGCCACAAAGGAAATATAGGCCTGCTGGCGTGCGCGCGTGATGCCGACATAGGCAAGCCGGCGCTCCTCTTCGAGACCCTTCAGGCCACTTTCATCCATACTGCGCTTGGACGGGAAGACTTCCTCTTCCCAGCCCGGCAGGAATACGACCGGCCATTCCAGCCCCTTCGCCGCGTGCAGCGTCAGGATCTGCACCTGATCCTCCCCTGCTCCGCCGGCGGACGTATCCATCACCAGTTCGATGTGCTCAAGGAAACCCGCCAGCGAGTCGAACTCGCCCATCGCGCGGACCAGTTCCTTCAGATTGTCCAGTCGCGTCTGCGCCTGCGGGCTGCGATCCTTTTGCAGCATATCCGTATAGCCGGACTCTTCCAGAATCGTCTCGGCAAGTTCCGTATGCGGCATGCCATTGGCCAGCTTGTCGCGCCACAGGTTGACATGGTCGATGAACTGGGTCAGGCCGCGCTTGGCTCCGCCTTTGATTTCATCTGTCTGCAGCACCATCGGCGTCAGCGTGAACAGGCTGCGCCCGTCCTGGCGCGCATAGGATTGCAGCTTGATGAGGGAGGTGTTGCCCACGCCGCGCTTCGGCTGGTTCACCACACGCTCGAACGCCAGATCATCATCGGGAGACCGCACAAGCCGCAAATAGGCCAGCGCATCACGTATCTCTGCTCGCTCGAAGAAGCGTGGCCCGCCGATCACACGATACGGAATGCCCAGCATAATGAAGCGCTCTTCAAAGGCGCGCATCTGCCAGGAGGCCCGCACCAGAACGGCGCAGTCATCATGCTTGCCGCCCTTGGAAACCCAGCTTTCAATATCGTCCGCGATCAGGCGGCTTTCCGCCTCGCCATCCCACAGGCCGCGCACTTTCACCTTGGCCGCGTCAATCTCGTCAATCGCATTGTCGTCGCCGACATAGAGCGTCTTGCCAAGGCGGCCCTTATTGTTGGCGATCACCGCAGACGCCGCCGCCAAAATGTGTTTGGTAGAACGGTAATTTTTCTCTAGACGGATCACTTTCGCGCCGGGGAAATCCTTCTCGAAGCGCAGGATGTTGTCCACTTCCGCGCCGCGCCAGCCATAGATGGACTGGTCGTCATCGCCCACACAGCAAATGTTCTGGGAGCCCTGAGCCAGAAGGCGCAGCCACAGATACTGGGCAACGTTCGTATCCTGATACTCGTCAACCAGAATATAGCGGAACTTGTCGTGATATTCCTTCAGAAGATCCGGATTGTTCTGGAAGATCGTGATGTTGTGGATCAGCAGATCGCCAAAATCGCATGCATTCAAAACTTTCAGACGGTTCTGATAAATCTGGTAGCAGGTGATGCCCTTGCCATCGGCAAACTGATGCGCCTCTTCCGGCGGCACTTTGCCTGGCGTCAGCGCCCGGTTTTTCCAGCCATCGATCAGGCTGGCCAGGAAGCGCGGCGTCCAGCGTTTGGGGTCAATGTTTTCGGCCAGGATGATCTGTTTGCACAGACGAACCTGGTCGTCCGTGTCCAGAATTGTGAAGGTGGATTTCAGGCCCGCCAACTCGGCATGCTTGCGCAGGATCTGCGCGCTGATGGAGTGGAACGTGCCCAGCCAGCGCAGGCCCTCGCCAGCCTCACCCAGCATGGACAGGGCCCGCTCGCGCATTTCCCGCGCGGCCTTGTTGGTGAAGGTCACCGTCAAGGTCTGCGACGGCCAGGCCAGCCGCGTGCCGATAATGTGCGCGAGGCGCGTCGTCAGCACGCGCGTCTTGCCCGTGCCCGCCCCTGCCAGCACCAGCAATGGGCCCTCCGTCGTCAGCACGGCCTCGCGCTGTTCGGGGTTCAGGCCTTCAAGATAGGTCTCATTGCCTGCGGACGCGGGGGCTTTCGCCGCCGCCATCTCGGAAATGGACAGTCGATTCGGATTGGAACTCATAGCGAACATATAGCAGGGATTGGCCCAATGGGCAGGGTTCGTTGCACCCAGTGAACCAATCCCGCACCTAGGCGTTGAAACAGGATGCCGGATATCCACCTCCCCCGCAGTGTCGAAATTGTCTTCGACATTGCCTGCGCCCTGCTTGTGGCCTTTGCCATCGCTCTGATCCTGATGGTTTTCCCGGCTATCGCAACGCCAGTGACCAACTGGTCGCTGAAACATTGGGGCCCGGAAAATGCCTCCGTCAGCCGAGCGCACCTTCGGTTTCCGGCCGTGAACGAAATGACGCTTGAGAATTTCCAGGCCCCCGGTACCGCAGAAGCAGAATCTGGCGAATTGCGCGTCAATTTCTTCGGGTTCCTGCCCGGTCTCAGCTGGGTGTCCCGGGCTGAGGCCCGTAATGGCTACATTGTCGTGCGCATGGACGAGCCGGAAGACGACAAGAAAGGCATGACGCTGAAAGACTGGCGCGCCCTGATTGATGAAGTGCGCGCAAAGGATATCGAAGTGCGCTTTGTACGCGATGAAGGCACAGAGCCGATCATGGTCCAGACGGCTAAAGGCTCCCTGCGCAGCGGAGACTTGTCAGTAACCGCCAACAGCAGCGGCGTGGACCTGGACTTTGAAGGCCGGGCCCGTCCATCTGACCTGTCTGTTCTGTCCGGCAAACTGAAACTGTCCGGCGACAATTTCGCAGACTTTGCAGACCTGGCCGGCTTCGCCTCCCCTGACACGCCGCCCTATGATGCGGTCGCGTATCTGACCTTCTCCAGCCAGCAAATTGCACTCGACTTCGCCCCGGAAACCCGCATTGGCGACAGCGATCTCAGTGGCCCGCTGAAGATTACCTTCGGCGAAGGCACGCCGCTGCTGGAGGCGGATCTCCAATCGGCCAATCTGGACTTTGACGATCTCGGCGTCCTGTTCGGCATACCTGTCGGGACGGGAGACAATGAAACGGCAAATAATGTTCAGAAGAAGTCCCGCGAAGCCTATGATGCCAGCGGTCGGCTGATCCCGAATGCCGTGATCGACTTTACCCGCCTCGACGCCGTGGACGGTCATGTCCTCTATCATGCCAATCGGGTGACCAATGCCATTTTCGATATTCGTGGCATCAAGCTGGAATTCAACATTGAGGGCCGCGTCGTACGCGCGCCGACCCTTCAGCTCGATTTCGAGGAAGGCGGCCTCGTTTCCTATGTCACACTGGATGGTAGCCAGTCGCCTGCCAAAACAGATGCGCAGGGCGAGCTGACCAATGTGCCGTTCAGCAATCTGTCGCTGACTCCGTATGTGCGCGGCAATGCCAATGGTCGCTTCCAGATCGAAGCGACCGGCAATGGCTTCCAGCAAGCCGCCGCGACACTTGATGGCCGTGTATCCGTCTGGTCAGAAAAGGCTGAGCTTTGGGCCCTCGCCGCCGAAGGCGCCGCCCTCGACATCGGTGAGGCACTGACTTTGCTGGGAGAGTCACCGGGAGACCGAACTTACACCCCCGCGCGCTGCGTAGCCCTCTCAATCCGCTTCGATCAGGGTATCGGAAAGGTGGATCCGGCCATTGTGGACACGGCGGACAGCCTGGTCATCGTGGATGGTAAAGTGAACATGAAACACGAGACCATGGATTTGAAGGTACGCTCTGAAGCCAAGGATGCTTCATTTGGTTCACTCATCGGGAATGTCAGCATCATGGGGACATTCCGGAATCCTCAGATCTCGGCCCTGAGTGGTGAGACCATTCTACAGCTCGGTATCTCTGCCCTGCTGGGCAGTGTCAGCGGAGGCCTGGCCGCCCTGCCTTTCATAGAACCGGGCATGGCCAAAGACGCGCCCTGCGGCGCCATCATGGCGCGGGCCAAAAGCGCGCAGCCCTGAGCCACCCACACAGAATACGCTGAAACAAAAAGTCCCGCAGGGGATGTATCGGGTGTGAGCAATACATCCCCTGCAGGGACAGACGGGATGCTGGTGTGAAGGCATCTCGTCTCAAATGCGGGCGATGCCCGCGAAGATGGGAAAATCAGACCAACCGCACAGTGCCGCCTCAGACCGGGTCAAGTATCTGAAGCTGGGCCAAGGCACACGCACAGGGTCCCCCGTACGCCTTCGCCATGTCACTTGCCAGGGAGGTCTGCCATTCGTCCCCACCACCATTTATGAAGGCTGACACGTCCCCGTCAGCGCTCCAATCAGGTATATGAAAACCATGGGCACACTCCCCTGACAAGGGAATTAATGACTTAATAAAGCTTGGCCAGGCTCGCTGCATCATAATCGTTCAACTCTGCATAGCGGCCGTCATGCACCTTGCGGGCCCATTCCGGATCCTGCAGCAAGGCACGGCCGACAGCCACCAGGTCGAATTCATCGCGCGACAGGCGCTCTTCCAGATCGTCCAGCTTACGTGTTCCGGCGCCTTGGCCCTGGAACGCGTGCATGAAATCACCCGACAGGCCAACAGAGCCAACCGTGATCGTTGGCAGGCCGGTCAGTTTCTTCGCCCAGCCAGCACCATTCAGGCCATTCTCGCCATCAATCTCTGGGAATTCAGGCTCCCAGTAGCGTCGCTGGGACACGTGCAGAATGTCGACACCCGCCTCCACGAAGACTTTCAGGAAGGCTTCCAGATCATCCGGCGTCGTGGCCAGGCGCGCACCATAATCCTGCTGTTTCCATTGCGAGTAGCGCAGGATGACAGGGAAGTCCTTGGACACTCGCTTGCGCACTTCTCGGATAATATCTCCTGCAAAGCTCGCGCGCTCGACCAAGCTGGTGCCGCCGAACCGGTCATCACGCTTGTTCATTACATCCCAGAAGAACTGGTCGATCAGATAGCCGTGTGCGCCGTGGATCTCGACACAGTCAAAGCCCAGCTCTTCGGCCTTGGCCGCCGCATCTGCATAGGCCTGCACCATGTCGTCAACTTCGGCGTCGGTCGGCGCATCAACCACCTGCTTGCCCGTATGGGTCATGCCGGAGGGGCTGTCGGTCGGCGCATCCGGTTCCGGGCCGCTGCCTGCCTTACGCACCATGCCCATATGCCAGATCTGCGGCGCGATCTTGCCGCCCTTCTCGTGCACCTTGTTGACGACAGTCTGCCAGCCAGCCAGCGAGTCCGGCTTGTAGAAGTTCGGCACGTTCGGATCATTGGAGGCCCCGCCCCGACGGATGGTCGTGCCTTCCGTCAGGATCAGGCCAACTTCATTCTCGGCGCGGCGGGCATAATAGTCGGCAACATTCTCGCCAGGCACGCCATTCGGGGATTGCGACCGCGTCATCGGCGCCATCACGATCCGGTTCGGCAGGTTCAGGGATTTGAATTTGAAAGGCGTAAACAGCGAGCTTGTCATCGGGAGTTCCTCATAAGTGTGGCCAACAGGTGGCGGTACCGGGCCCTGAGGTCAAGAATGACCCTGCGCGAATAATCGGGTGGTAAGGTTCATGCACCATTCAGTATTTCTGAAGGCTAATAGGCTGAAATCACTGGACCAAATACTTATGAGACGACTGCTTTTCCTCGCCATTCCCACTCTGGCAACGGCCTGCGCCACGCCGGGATATGACTATCAGGCCCGCATGGCCCCCAACATTCCGGAAGCCGCAAGCTACCGCGATGTTGAGGTCGGCCGGTTCCGCGGTCCGGCCGGAGAGGTCGCCGAAGCCGAGTTTGCCAACATGCTGGACCAGGTAGCTCTGGATGGCACCTACTGGTTCACGCAGACCAGTCAGGTCCCGCAAGGTGTCTATGAAGGCCGCGTCGACATCGACTCCTGGGAAGAGGAATTGCGGTTTGAACGCGAGAAACGTTGTGTGGAATATGACGGCCCGTTTGACTGTCAGCACCGCGCCATCGTCGAAACCGAGTGCCGCGAGGAAACCGTCGAAGTCGTCGTCACCGCCAATCTCGTGGATTACGATACGGGCCGACCTGTCTTCACACAGAAACAGATTGGTGGCGCAAATCGTGAAACCTGCCGCGACATTGCCGAATATGAAGACTATGGCCAGGAGCTGGGTACATGGCGCGACCCCGTCCACTCAAGCTACAATCCCTACAACGCCCCGATCGGCATGATTGAGGATGCCACCGTCGAAGCCGTGCGACGCTTCCGCAATGATGTGGCCCCCTATTACAAGACGATGCGGGCTGAGATCATCACTGAGGGGCTGATCCCCGAAGCCCAGAACGACCCGCGTTTTGCGGCGGCCGTCAAAGCCACCAAGCGCGGCGAGATCATGGGGGCTTGCGCGCAGTGGGATGCCCTTGGCCGGGAATGGCCGCGCGCACCTTCGGTGATCCATAATATCGGCGCCTGCGCCGAAGCGCGCGGAGACATGGCCACAGCCCAGCTGCGCTATGCCCGCGCAGCAGAGATCGCGCAGACCATTCCCCTGCTCAAGGACAAGAAGGCCCGGCCAATCTTCTCGGCCCTGGAACGCGTTTCGGGCCGCCGCATGGACGACGCCCTGATCAACTCCATCCTCCACCCGGAGGAGCCGGCATCGCCCGCGGAAAGCAAGCCGGGCAGCTGATCCGCGCTGAACCTAGAGCCAGTCAGTATCCAACAGGCGACGATACTCCGCGACGGCGCGCTCGGTATCGGTATCCAGAAAGCCATGCGACCATTCAGGGTGCGGTATCACCGCGCCATTGTTCAGATAGGGAACCACTCGGAGGGTCTGCAGTGTCAGGTCGTCGTCCGGATTGATCACGGCGATGCGATGACTGAGCGCCTTCAGCGTATCGGGATAGTTTGGCGCATATTCGAAGGCGGCCCGGTGGCCCCATTCGTAATTCTCGCCAGCGCGCAGGTTCTCGGCGAATGACGCCGCCATCATTTCCAGGGTCATGTCTGGTCCGGAATGGGCCTGCACGGCCTGCCACATCCTGTTGAACCGTGTTCCAGCAGCGTCAACCGGGATGGCTTCATAGGTCTTATGGAAGATGGCTTGCTCATCATCCGTGATGACCGGCGCACTGATCAGGACAAGGCGTCCGACGCGGCTCGGCTGTTGGCGGGCCATTTCGGGGGCAACCATTGAGCCTGTGTGATACCCGGAAAGATCCACCTCGCCGAGGCCCAGCGCGTCTACAGCGTCCCACATCGCCGCCGCATAATCTTCAACGCGCACAGGTGGTTCGGCGGGGGGCGGATCAGATTCCCCAAAGCCTGGATAGTCCGGCGCAACAACGATGCGGTCTTCGCCGATATGCTCCATGAACCGGGCATAGAGCCAGCCCGATTTCGGGCTCATATGCAAGCAGACCAAAGGCCGCTTCAGCGCCGTTTCAGGCTGGGCGAGCCGCAGATGTATCTGTCCGAAACGCCCATCCACATACTGCTTCCTGACTCTGACCACGCTGCCCCACCCATTTAAATGTCCGGACAATTATCTAGCAGGACGGCCGCGCGACGCGCAATGTGCCGTCTGTGATTATCAGAATTAGAAGCCTGGCAGGACGCCCGTTTCTGCCGCCTCGGCAATCAGGCCCCAGACAATGCCCACACTGAACGCAGCGACACAGAAAAGAAATTTCTTGGCGATACCGGCCATGTGAGTCCTCCCGGATTGGAACAAAGTTTCCGGGAGTGCTGCAAAGTGCAGGCCGCAGGATGAGGCGACAGGCTCAGGCCGACTTAGCTATCCTGTTCGGGATCATCCTTCAGGCGGTGCCCATCCGTCAGACGGGTCACAGTGTCGGCGCGGGCCTTGTCGAGCGTTTTTTCGGCTTTTGTCCGGCCGAATTTGGCGCGGTTTTCCTTTGCGCGCTGTTCCTTGTCGGCCTTGGCCCTTGCCTTGCGAAACTTGTTGAGATTGATCGGATCACTCATCCGCCCTGCTCCTCAAACCGTGCGAGGCGCGCCTCCAGACCGGTTTTCACACCCGGCCATTCGCGCGCCAGTATTGAGAACACCACGGTCGAGCGTACAAATCCATCCGGCAGGATACGATTGTCACGAAGAATACCCTCCTGCACGCCGCCAAGCTTTTTGACCGCCGCCTGAGAGCGTTTATTGCGCTCATCCACATTGAAGAAGACGCGGATGGCCCCCTGCTCGAAGGCATGGGCCAGCAGCAGATGCTTGCAGGCGGGGTTCACCGCCCCGCCCTGATACTCCGGCGCATAGATCGTCATGCCTACTTCGACATGTTTCGATGTGGCTTCCGGGCTCAGATAAGCCGTCATGCCGGCAAATTTCCCATCCGGCAGGATCACCGCAAACGGGATCAGCGTACCCGCTTCAGCCCGCTTGCGAATGGTCGCCACCCAGGGGGTGATCCAGTCCCCGGGTGGATTGAAATAGGGCCAGGTCGCCAGCCGCTCACCAGATCGCTCCGCCATGTCGCGCAAATCACTGGCATGCCGTTCCAGATCAAACGGAACGATCCGTACGAAACGGTTTTCGAGCGTAACCGGGCCGAGCTGCACCTGAGGTGGCTCCCTATTCCTCGTGGTTTTCGCGCCATTGCTCCATGGCCAGAGAAATCGCGAAGGTTTCGCGATATTTCGGGCTGGATGCCGGGCGCGGAGCCTTGGCAGAGGTCATAGCCATGATTTCGGCCAGCTTGTTGTGGGCAGCGCCCGACTGACCGGCACCGATATAGGCGTGCAGCTCCACAAGAGCGGAAGACAGCGGATCATGCGCCCGAATGACGAAGTAAGGCTCATCCGCTTCGAGCTTTTCCAGCACATCGAATTCGGACGGATTGGATTTGGATCCGACAGGAGCTTTAGCCATGAGCGGGGCCTTTCTGGGCAAGGGGTGATTCTATGTACGCGCAGTCTAAACTGCGTCGCCATATCTGCCATCCCCTGCCCGCAGGCTTTAGCTGCCGGAGACGATGCCGCCATCGCACGGAATGGTGTGCCCGGTGATATAGGCCGATGCCTTGGACGACAGGAAGATGGAGAGGCCCGCCACATCGCTCGGCGCGCCAACGCGGCCCATCGGCGTGCGGCTGCCAATCGCATCCCAATCGACGCCCTCGGTTTCGCCTTTATAGCCAACACCGGTCGACAGCATGTAGGTCGGGAACGGACCCGGCGCGATGCCGTTGACCAGGATGTTCTCCTTGGCAAGCTGAGACCCCATGAAGCGCGTCAGGTGAATAACGGCGGCCTTGGACGTGCCATAAATGTACCCGCTCATCGGAGAGGTGTGCATGCCATCGACGGAAGCGATATTGATGACGCGAGCCGGATTCTCGGCGCTGGCCGCCTTGCGCAACAGCGGCATCATTTTCTGCGTCAGGAAGAAAACGCCTTTGACGTTCACATCCATGACCTTGTCATAGCCATGCTCCGGAAACTCATCGAGAGAGGCGCCCCAGGCTACGCCGGCATTGTTGACCAGCACATCGACCTTGTCTTCCTTCTTCTCCAGTTCGCTGACCAGATGGTTCACGCCGTCCAGGCTGCCGACATCTGACGGGATGGCGTAGATTTCGCCACCATATTCCGCTTTCAGTCGCTCGACTGTTTCCTCACAGGCCTGCGCCTTGCGGGACGAGATGATAACTTTCGCGCCATTGGAGAGAAACCCAGCCGCGATCATTTCGCCAATGCCGCGAGAGCCGCCGGTGATGACAACTGTCTTGCCAGCGACCGAGAACATATTGCTGAAGTCCATTTCCATCCTGTTTCCTCCAAGTTTCTGAACGGCGTACCTAGTGGCGGAACAACCTGTCAGGGGCAAGGAAATTTCCGGAAAACGCGACAGACTGACCGGTCAGTGGGCCCCGCCAAACGCGCCGGTCCGCACGGAATAGTCCACCGCCAGCGCGTAATCCGGGTCATCATCGGAATCGATCATCAGCTGCCCGGCCTTGCTGAGCAGGCGGTGACAATCGCGCGACAGATGGCGCAGCTGCAGCGTCTTGCCTTGCGCCTCGTAGCGACGGGCGAGGTCTTCAATGGCCTGCAGGGCGGACTGGTCCACCACGCGGGAGCGCATGAAGTCCACGATGACCACATCCGGGTCGGTTTCCGGGTGAAACAGTTCGGCAAAGGCATCGGTGGAGCCGAAGAAGAGCGGGCCCTCAATCTCATACACATGCGCACCGGGCGTGCGCACGCTGTCACGCTCGATAACGTGAATGCGCCGCGCATTGCTCCAGGCATAGGCAAGCGCAGAAACGATCACGCCCACGACCACTGCCGTCGCAAGGTCGTAAAATACGGTCACGACCGTCACCAGCACGATCACAGCGGCGTCCATCAATGGAATGCGCGTCATGATGCGCAAACTGTTCCAGGCAAAGGTGCCGATCACGACCATGAACATCACGCCGACCAGCGCCGCCAAAGGAATCTGCTCAATCAGGCTGGAGCCGACCAGAATGAAGGCCAGCAGGAACAGCGCGGCAGCGATGCCTGCCAGGCGTGTGCGCCCGCCGGATTTCACATTGATCATGGACTGGCCGATCATCGCGCAGCCGCCCATACCGCCAAAGAAACCGGTGATCAAATTCGCTGCGCCCTGCGCCACGCATTCCTGGCTCGCCCCGCCGCGCTTGCCAGTCATTTCGCCAACCAGGTTCAGCGTCAGCAGGCTTTCGATCAGGCCGATGGCTGCCAGGATGATGGAGTAAGGCAGGATGATTTCCAGCGTCTCCCAGGTCAGCGGAACGCTCGGAATATGGAATGGCGGAAGTCCGCCCTGGATAGAGGCCAGATCGCCGACACGCGGCACATCCAGGCCAAAGCCGATGACTACGGCAGCAACGATGCCAATCCCTGCCAGCGGCGCAGGAATGATCTTCGTAACTTTCGGCAAGCCCCAGATGATCAGCATGGTCAGCCCGACAAGGCCCAGCATCAATATCAGCGGCCAGCCGCTCATCCATTCGCCGCCAGACAGGCCATGACCAGAGGCCTCCGCCGTTCCGGGCACCTTGAACTGTGTCAGCTGCGCCATGAAGATGACGATGGCCAGGCCATTCACAAAACCCAGCATAACCGGATGCGGCACCAGGCGGATGAATTTCCCGAACCGGAATATCCCCGCCGCCAGCTGCAATATGCCCATCAGAACGACCGTCGCGAACAGGTATTCCACCCCATACGTGCTGACCAGAGAGACCATCACCACCGCCAGCGCGCCCGTTGCGCCGGAGATCATGCCCGGACGTCCGCCGATCACAGCTGTCACCAAACCCACAATAAACGCAGCATATAGCCCGACCAGCGGGTGCACATGCGCGACAAAGGCAAAGGCCACAGCCTCCGGCACCAAAGCCAGCGCCACGGTCAGGCCGGACAGCAATTCAATCTTGATCCGGTTCGGCGTGAACTGGGTGAAGCTTGCCTGCGACAGGCCTTGCGCGCTGAGCCGGTCAGCGAACGCTGCAAAAGTCGATTTTACCACGGGCTTAAACTCTTCGGTCTTGAGGGAAGGAAGGGAGTTTGCCCGCCCTATGACGGTCTTCCTGCCATGGCGCAACCCGAAGGCCTGAGAAAACTGGGCCCGCGCGGCTTAGCCTGCCGCCTTTTTGTACAGGGAAACATGCATGTGACTGTCGGCGGTAAAGGGCTCCCTCGCCCAGCCGCCCCAACGCTGTTCCAGTTCCAGTCCGGCCAGCTCTGCCATCAGATCAATTTCCTGCGGCCAGGCATAGCGCATCACCAGAGGCACAAGTTTCACGCCCTGCTCCGTAATCCGCACACGCTGATACTCGATCACCTGCCGGGTTGGGTCGTGCAGCTTGGCCTCGAACCAGAGAGACTTGAAGCCGATCTTCCGTGTCCGCAGGCTCTGATGGCCCCGATAGTCGGAAAAGTCCGGAACGAAGGTCTCGATCAGGAACGCCCCGCCCGGCGCCAGCCTGTCGGCGACATTACGAAAGCAGCGCACCTGATCGGCCTGGCTCGTCAGATTGAACATTGTATTGAAGACGAGGAAGGCAAAGTCGAACCGGCCCTCTATGGCGCAGTCCGCCATGTCGCCGATCACGACCGGAATGTCCGCGCCCCCCGGCTTCTCGCGCAGCTTCTCCACCATGGCGGCCGAGCCTTCGATGCCCGAGATATCGAACCCGCGCGCCTTCAAGGGCAAGGCCATACGCCCCGTGCCGATGGCCAGCTCCAACAGCCGCCCCTGCCCTGCCAGCTCTGCAATCAGGGCGACGGACTCCTCCGTCGTGCCCGGATCGTGAAGGGCATCATAATCATCCGCATTGAGCGTACCGAACGTGTCGGGATCGAAGTCCATCATGACAAGACTTTAGCGCATGATCCGGTCCTGATCACCCTTCAATCTATCCGAGTTGACTCCCGTTCAGGACACGGCGAATAAGGCGCCGATGAAAATCGAACAGATTTCGGGAATACGTGTCGCATTCGTCGATACGAACGGTCCGCCTCTGAAACAAGAGGCCGATGCCCTGACGCTGCTAGGTGACATGTATGGCAGCGAGGCGGACTGGATCACCATTCCGGCAGAGCGCCTTCACCCCGATATGCTGGACCTTTCAACACGCCAGTTCGGCCTCTTCCTCCAGAAGTTCATGAACTACCATGCCCGGGTCGCCATCCTCGGCGATACCAGGGCCATGGCGGCATCGAGCAAACCCATGGCGGATTTCATCCGCGAGTCGAACCGCGGGCAGCACGTGCTGTTCATGCCCGACCGGGCCGCGCTGTCTGCGCGACTGGCCGGGGCATAGCCTGAAATCAGCCCGGTGAGATCATCTTGGACGGATCGACAATGTTGTCGAAATCCTCGCCCGGGATGCCATCCTTGATAGCTTCCTCACGCAGCGTCGTCCCGTTCTTGTGGGCCGTTTTGGCGATCTTGGCGGCGCGGTCGTAACCATATTTCTCTTTCAGGGGTGTCACCAGCATGAGCGAGTTCTTGAGTCCACGCTCAATATTGTCGAGGCGCGGCTCAATACCGACAACACAATTCTCTGTGAAGCTCACAGCTGCATCTGCCAGCAAACGCACTGATTGCAGGAAATTGTAGGACATCATCGGGTTGAACACGTTCAACTCGAACTGGCCCTGGCTGCCGGCAAAACCGATCGCAGCATTATTGCCATGGATGTGCGCACAGACCTGAGTCAGCGCTTCGCATTGTGTCGGGTTAACCTTGCCCGGCATGATGGAGCTGCCTGGCTCGTTCTCTGGCAGAGCCAGTTCGCCAAGGCCGGACCGAGGGCCGGAGCCGAGGAAGCGGATGTCATTGGCAATCTTGAAGCAGGACATCGCCACCGTCGTGATCGCGCCATGCGTGAACACCATCGCGTCATGCGCGGCCAGCGCTTCGAACTTGTTCGGCGCCGTCGTAAACTTCAGGCCGGTGATTCCGGCAATCTTCTCGGCCACCTTCTCGGCAAAGCCGACCGGGGATGCGAGGCCCGTGCCGACAGCCGTGCCGCCTTGCGCCAGTTCCATCAGTTTCGGCAGGGTCAGCTCGATCCGCTCGATGCCATTGGTCAGCTGCTGGGCATAGCCGGAGAATTCCTGCCCCAGCGTGACAGGCGTTGCATCCTGCGTGTGCGTGCGGCCAATCTTGATGATGTCCTTCCACTCGGCAGCTTTCTCGGCCAGCGCGCTTTGCAGCACGTTCAGCGCCGGGATCAGGCGGTGGACGACTTCCTCGGCACAGGCAATGTGCA
Source organism: Hyphomonas beringensis (assembly GCF_000682755.1). Taxonomy (GTDB): domain Bacteria; phylum Pseudomonadota; class Alphaproteobacteria; order Caulobacterales; family Hyphomonadaceae; genus Hyphomonas; species Hyphomonas beringensis. The sequence goes on along the minus strand of NZ_AWFF01000002.1, from coordinate 34,002 downwards.
TCGCCGTCGGGAATGTGTCGTTGGAGGATTGGGACATGTTCACATGATCGTTCGGGTGAACCGGCTTCTTGGAGCCCTTCTCCCCGCCCAGAATCTCGATGGAGCGGTTAGAGATCACCTCATTGGCGTTCATGTTGGATTGCGTGCCGGAACCCGTCTGCCAGACGACCAGCGGGAAATGCTCGTTCAGCTTGCCGTCGATGACTTCCTCGGCGGCCTGAATGATCACCTTGCCCAGGTCCGGGTCCATCTTGCCGAGGTCCATGTTCACTTCGGCTGCAGCTTTCTTGACGATGCCGAGGGCGCGGATGATCGGCTCGGGCTGTTTTTCCCAGCCAATCTTGAAATTACCGAGGCTGCGCTGGGCCTGCGCGCCCCAATAGGCGTCATCGGAGACCTCGATTGGTCCCATCGTGTCGGTTTCGGTACGGGTATTGCTCATCTGATCTCTCCGCTTTGCGGTCATTCGCCGGGTCGCGCTGCGGTGTAGCATGCTGTAGAAGGACTGCAACACTGCGGCGATTGCCGCACCAGAAACAACCGGACCAGAATGGGATCGCTCGCGGACATGATCGCCAGTTTCCTGCACATCGAAGTCGCCATCGCGCTCGTGATCGCCTTTGCGCTCGGCTATCTCGTGCGCGGCAGTGGCCGCCAGAAATCGCATGGGCCCTCGCACCATAGCCAGGAAGAGATTGATGCCGCCCTCGCACGCATACCGGAAACCAAATGGACCGAGATCAATCAGGCCATTGAAGACCGGCACAAGCTGCACGCCATCAAACTCCTGCGCGAAGCCTCCGGCCTTGGCTTGAAGGACTCCAAGGAAGCCATCGAAGCGCATATGCAATCGCGCTTCCGGATGCGCGGATGAGCATGGACTGGATTTCCGCCGGCAAGGTCCGCGCCCGCATTACGGATGAGGGCGCCCTTGAAGTGCGTTGCACCGGCCTCACCACGCAGACAAAATACTACAAGACGCTGCTGAAGGAATTCTTCCGCAAGGAGTTCCCGCCGCTGCGGCCCGGCTATGGCGATTACTCCGTCCACATCATGATGGAATATACCGGCGACGCGCCCTGGATGGATCTCGACAATCTGGCCAAGGCCCTGCTCGACAGCCTGACCGGCAATGTGTTCGAAGATGACCACCAGGTTGCCCGCCTGCTGGTGGAGCGCCGCGTGGGCGAACGCGAAGGCATCTGGCTGAAGGCCGAAGCGATGGACTAGCGTTGCGCCGCCCTAGAACGGGTTCAGCGTATAGCCTTCCTGCTGCAATTGCGCATGGGCCGTCATGGCCGATAGCGCAATCTCAACACCCGGCAGAAGATCGCTCTGGCGGATATCCTTGTACATCGCCGTCTGGCCGCACAGGATGATGCGCACACGATGCTTTTGCAGTGCGGCGATCAGCGGCGCATTGGCATTGTCTTCCACATCCAGCAAATCCTCTGCTGCTGGTCCGTGGATCACAACCGCCAGCTTGATGTTCGACGCCGGAATGCCAACGGCCTCATGCATGTTCAGAAACCGCGCCGCGCCTTCCAGGGTTCGGTTCAGCTTGCCCGGCTGCGCAGCGAGCGACGTATCGAAAGCTACCTTGAACACGCTGTCTTTAGACAAGCGCGTCGCGTCAGGCACCTGCGCGACCGGACCATAGCCCTCAATGGCTGGCCCCATCGTGAAATCCTCTGGTCCGGCCAGCGCCGGAAGGGCCAGCACACAGGCGGCAAACAAGCAGGCAGAAAGGCGTGTCATCGGCAAGCTCCCATTGGTTTCAAGTGAAACGGTAACGGGCCGACACACGCCTGTCGAGCAGACTCTCGCCGCCTAGGCCTCCAGCGCGCGCGCATGGTGCGCGATATGCTCGTCCATATAGCTGGCGATGAAATAATAGTCGTGCCCATACCCATCGCGCATATTGTAGTCGAGCCGCTGTCCGTGCTTGCGGCAGGCTTCAGTGAAGATTTCCGGCTTCAGTTCGCGCTCCAGGAAGGTGTCCGCCGTGCCGGTATCGACCAGGATCGTCGCCTTGGTCTGGCGCTCCTTGACCAGTTCAGTCGCATCATATTGCTCCCAGGCGACAGAGGCATCGCCCAGATACGCAGTGAAAGCCTTCTGGCCCCACGGCACCTGGCACGGGCTGGTGATCGGGCTGAAAGCCGAACAACTCTTGTACATATCCGGATGCTTGAGGTGCAGCGTGATCGCGCCATGCCCGCCCATGGAGTGGCCGAAAATTCCCTGACGGCTCATATCCGCTGCGGGAAAATGCTCTGCGATCACCTTTGGCAGTTCGTCGGCGATGTATTGGTCCATCTTGTAATGCTTCGCCCAGGGCTCCTGCGTCGCGGTCAGGTAAAAGCCGGCGCCCTGCCCCAGATCATAGGCGTCGTCATCGGCCACATCCTCGCCGCGCGGGCTCGTATCCGGCGCAATGATCATGATGCCATGCTGAGACGCGGCGCGTTGCAGGCCGGATTTCTCCATCACATTCGCCCAGCTGCAGGTCAGGCCGGAGAGATACCACAACACCGGCACTTTCTCCGGGTCTGCCTGCGGCGGCGTATAGACCGCAAAGCGCATCGTACAGTTCTGCAGTGCGCTTTCATGATCATGCACCGACAATGTGCCGCCAAAGGATTGCCACGAGGAAACTTGCGTAAGGGTCATGTCATGTCCTGCATCTGGGAATTTGATCTGAGCCTGATCTGGTCTGACTTGTACTGAAGCACAAGGGCGCGGCGTTCGCCAAGCTGCACCAGACGCCGCCGCACAGGCAGGGCTTGCTTGCCAGTGCCCGCTGGCGCATCACATCAGAGAGAGACCGACAAAAACGAGGGAGGAAAAATGGTAGACTACATCCTGTATGGCGCAGAGGTCAGCTATTTCACCGGCAAGGCCCGGGCCTATTTCAGCTGGCGCGGCGTGCCTTTTCACGAGGAAGGCGCAACACAGGAGGTCTACCGAGACATAATCCTGCCGAATGTCGGCTGGCCGGTCATCCCGGTGATGAAAACGCCTGCAGGCGGCATCGTGCAGGATACCGCAGAGATCATCGCCCATGTCGAAGCCGCCGAACAGGCTCAGCCGCCCGTCATGCCGGAGGGCTCCGTGCAGCGTTTCGTCAGCCAGCTCTTGCAGCTCTATGCCGATGAGTGGCTGGTCATCCCGGCGATGCACTATCGCTGGACCTATAATGAGGACTTTGCCTATCAGGAATTCGGCGCGCTTTCCGCGCCTGAGCTGTCAAAGCCCGAACAATATGAAGTCGGCCGCAAGAATGGCCAGCGCTTCAAGGGCGCCCTGCCACCGCTCGGCGTTTCTGCGACCACCATTCCAGGCATCGAGAAAAGCTATGAGGCCTTCCTGAAGGAATTCTCCACGCATCTGGAAGTGCACCCCTATGCGCTGGGAGACCGCGCGAGCTTTGCCGACTTTGCCCTTTATGGCCCGCTTTATGCCCACCTTTACCGAGACCCGGCCTCAGGCGAGATCATGCAGCGCCTCGCGCCGAAAGTGGCAGACTGGGTCGAGCGGGTTCAGGCAGGCTCGCCTTCAACAGGCGATCTGCCTGCGGATGATACAATCCCCGTCACGCTGACGCCGATCCTGGCGCGGCAGATGCGCGAACAATTGCCGGCCCTGCACCAAACGGCGCAATTTCTGGAAGACTGGGCGAAAGAGGCAGAGCCTGGTGCCTTCCTGCCCCGCGCGGTCGGCCAGATCGAGATCAATATCGAAAACAGTATCGGGCCAGCCGCAGCACGCACCTTCCCGCTCTGGCGCCTGCAGGCTGCGCTTGATGCCTATGACGCGCTGAACGATGAGGCCCGCGCACGTGCGGATGCCCTGCTGGGCCGCATTGGCGGCAGTCCGCTCAAGGAGTTTCGCCTGCCGGTTCGCCTGACCCGGACACAGAACCGCTTGGCGCTTGCCTGAAGGGTCAGCCCGCTGCGTTAGTGGATGGTCGGGCGGTCATCATCGAGGCTGGCATCCGCCTCAGCTTCTTCATCCGTATACGCAGTGAACTGCACATCATAGCCAAAGGGCACATCCTTCATGGGCGCCTCAGGGTCTGTAACGAACACTTGCAACTCACCATCAGGGTGAAAACCTAGGCGCGGTCCGATCTCCGCAATCATCTCGGCGGCCTGCTCAGTATCGCGCGCCCACACTTTCATGCCCATGATGCAGGGGCCTGGCTCGGTGTCGAACTCCTCATTCGGCTCAACAATCCGGCCATCGCACAGCAATGTATAATGGGTGAACTCAGTCATCATGCCTCCTGAAGCTGGATGCGCCGTGCAAGTCTCGCGCGTCAGCAGGCAGAGCGCAAGGGCAAGGCAGCACCGCCGCCCTGCCCCTGTGATCAGGTTTTAGCCGCGGCACATGGCGCAGATCTTGTTGCCGTCCGGGTCGCGCAGGTAAGCCAGGTACAGCTTCATGCCGCCGCCTTCGCGCCAGCCCGGAGGGTCTTCGATGGCCTTGCCGCCGGCTTCGAGACCGGCCTTGTGCCAGGCATCGGCCATCTCCGGATTCTCAACCGTAAAGCCGATCGTACCGCCATTGGCGAATGTTGCCGCATTGCCGTCAATCGGCTTGGTGACCAGAAAGGTGCCGCCATTGTGCAGATAGATCAGACGGCCTTTAGGGTCCGTGATCGCCTCGCGGCCGCCCAGCGCCTTGAACGTGGCGTCATAAAATGTCTTCGAGCGGTCAATGTCATCCGACCCGACCATTACGTGACTGAACATATGTGTTTTTCCTCCTGCTGTGTTGGGAATTAGTGCACCACCCGCACCGCCAGCGCCAGAGGCATTCCGGCTTCCCGCTGGGTCAGCTACGGGATTTCCGGGCAGGTATTTGTGATCAGGCTTTCGTCATCGGCCAGCCGCGCCGTCAGCAGCGCTGTCTTCTCCGGATCATCTGGCAACAGCTCCGCCTCGGCCCGGCCAAGGATATTCTGCAGGGTCACCAGGCGCGTGCGATAGATGTCGAGATTGCGTTTTACTGTGGTGATTTGAGTATCCCTCTAATCCCGGCTCAGCGGTAATCCACTTCAAATGTGGTGCAGCCTTCGAAATCGCAATCCGTGCGATCCCAGGAAATGACAATACGGGCGCCATTCCTGCGCGCGATGGACTCTCGCGGTTCGGCCTCATCGTCGAGGAGATCAATCTCGCTGATCCTCGGATTTCCGCGCAGGCAAACAGATGCCGCCTCGGCAAACTGATCCATCCACCAATAATGGGTCATCGGGGCGACTTCACCGACAAAGTGCCTGTCTGCTTCGTCACGGCAATCGTCTTCTTCACATCCCGCATCGGTCGCTATGCCCCACATGATGATTTCGTCTTCAGATCCGCGAAACGCCGCAAAACGCATATACCGGGCGGAGGAACCCGTTCGCGGCCCTGAATCGACCCACGTCTGAAGATCACTGCAGAATTTCTGATCCATCGTCGGGCCGGTGCTCATGCAACCGGAAACGATCGAAGCGCCCGCCAAGGCCATGCTTGCGCAAAGAATCTGTGCGGGCCAGCTCCGCACTAATAAACCACCACGCTCCGGATGCTCTCGCCCGCATGCATCAGGTCAAACGCATCGTTGATCTTGTCGAGCTTCATGACGTGCGTGATCATCGGGTCGATCTGGATCTTGCCGTTCATGTACCAGTCGACGATCTTCGGCACGTCGGTGCGGCCCTTGGCGCCGCCGAAGGCCGTGCCACGCCAGTTGCGACCAGTCACCAGCTGGAAAGGCCGTGTGCTGATTTCCTTGCCGGCTTCCGCCACGCCGATGATGATCGAGGTGCCCCAGCCGCGATGGCAGCATTCCAGCGCCTGACGCATCACATCCGTATTGCCGGTACAGTCAAAGGAATAGTCCGCGCCGCCATCGGTCAGCTCCACAAGATGGGCCACCACATCCGCGGTGTTCTTCGGATTGACGAAGTGCGTCATGCCGAATTTCTCGCCCCATTCCTTCTTGGAGTCGTTGATGTCGACGCCGATGATCTTGTCAGCGCCTGCCATCTTCGCGCCCTGCAGCACGTTGAGGCCGATGCCGCCCAGGCCGAACACGACGACATTATCGCCAACCTGAACCTTGGCCGTGTTGGTCACAGCGCCGACGCCGGTCGTCACGCCGCAGCCGACATAGCAGGCCTTGTCGAAGGGCGCGTCAGTGCGGATTTTCGCAACCGCAATTTCCGGCAGGACGGTGAAGTTCGAGAAGGTCGAGCAGCCCATATAATGGTAGATCGTCTTGCCTTTGTAGGAGAAGCGCGAGGTGCCGTCCGGCATCAGGCCCTTGCCCTGCGTGGCGCGGATCGCGGTGCAGAGGTTCGTCTTGCCCGACAGGCAGCTTTTGCACTGGCGGCATTCCGGCGTGTAGAGCGGGATCACGTGATCGCCCGGCTGCACGCTGGTTACGCCCGCGCCAACCTCGCGGACAATGCCCGCGCCTTCATGGCCCAGCACGCTTGGGAAGATGCCTTCGGAATCCAGCCCGTCCAGCGTGTAGGCGTCTGTATGGCAGATGCCCGTCGCCATGATCTCGACCAGCACCTCGCCCTCCTTCGGGCCTTCCAGGTCCAGTTCGACAATTTCCAGCGGTTTCTTGGCCTCAAAGGCCACAGCGGCGCGTGTCTTCATAAGGGAACTCCATAATCTGTTGGTGCCATACTACTCTTGCGCCCACGGGGTTAAAGTGGGTAATTCGCAATTCATTGTTGCAGGGCAGGGATAATGCGGACGGATTGGGACGGAATTGAAGAATTTGTCGCTGTGGCGACCAATCTCGGGTTCAAGCCGGCGGCGCAAGCGCTGAATGTCTCCACCTCCCATGTCAGCCGCGCGGTCACACGGCTCGAAAATGCCATAGGCGCACCCCTCTTCTACCGAACGACGCGCAAAGTATCGCTCACCGATACAGGCCGCACCGTTTTAGCCCATTGCCGCCAATTGATCCAATCGCGAGACGAATTGTTCGCCGCCGTCGGCGGAGAGAATGATCCACAGGGCGAAATCAAGATCACCTGCTCCACCCTGCTGGGAGAGCGCTACCTCTCGCCCATTGTCCGCCGCTTCTGCCAGGAGTTTCCCAAGGTCGAAGTTACGATGGATCTGTCGAACCGGCTGGTGGACCTGATTGCAGAAGGCTTTGACCTCGCCATCCGCACAGGCCGGCTGGAAGATTCCCGGCTGATCAGTTCACGTGTCGCAACACGGCAATTTCTGGTCTGCGCTTCCCCCGCCTATCTGGAGACCCATGGCACGCCTGAGCGGCTGGATGATCTGAAGGCGCACAATTGCCTGATTGGCTCGTCCAGCAGCTGGCGGTTCCGGATTGGCAGCAAGCATGAAAGCCTCCGCCCACGAGGCAACTGGCGGTGCAACTCCGCCGCCTCGGTTCTGGACGGCCTGCTTGCCGGCACCGGCATTGGCCAGTTGCCACTTTTCTATGTGCTGCCCTATCTGCAAAGCGGCGCGCTGGTGGAATTGTTTGAAGACTACCGGCCAGAGCCGGAACCGATCTGGGCCGTCTATCCCCAGGCCCGCCACCTACAGCCCAAGGTCCATTTGCTGGTGGACCGTATCCGAGCCCAGCTGCAACCAGGCTTTGAAGCGGCGCCTCTGCACCAGCCACACCCTTGAGCACAGCCCTTAATCACTGTGTTCGAAATTTGCGTCGAACCGGCCCATGCCGGTTTCGGTCACCTGTCCGTCGATCAGGTCGCATCGGGAAATGTCGAACTTGCCCTTCTCAATACGGATCATGTTGAAGGAAGGCGGCTCGGCCCTCAAACGTGTGGACAGTGTGCCGGAGGATACCGCCAAATATGCCCCATTTGCGCGCTGGCGCAGCACAACGGATGGCGTATGCACATGCCCTGTCAACAGCATCTGGATATGGCTCGCCGCCACCTTGTCGCAGGCCCGCCTGCCCCGACGCGTCCGCACCCGCAAAGGCGCATGCGGTAGAGACCTGAACGGATGGTGGCAAGCCAGCAGCTTGACATCTGCCTTCTGTTCACCGGCGCGTACAATGGCCTCGTCCAGATCGTCCAGATCGACGGACCCTTCGGCCCAATTGCGGCGCACCTGCCAACCACGCGCTGTATTTAGGCCGACCGCGATAACGCCGTCCACCCGGGCCTCATCCTTATACTCCGCAAAGTGGCGATCGAATCGCGCAAACGGGTCCAGCGCCCGGCTCGCTAGGCCAAACATCGGCGTGTCATGATTTCCGGGTACGATCAGTTTCGGCATGTCAAAGCCGGAGAGCCATTCTGCCGCCGCATCGAATTCCTGCCTGCGCCCTCTCTGGGTCAGGTCTCCACAGATTACCAGCAGGTCCGGCGCGGCCTCCTTGATATGGGCCTCACACCTGGCAATCGCGTCAGCGTCTTCGGATCCGAAGTGAATATCTGAAAGTTGGGCAATCAGGGTCATGAAGACATGTCAGGCACAAAGATCCGCGCCGCGACATCTATCCGTCGAAAACGGACAGGCGGCTCCATCTCTGTCAGTTCTCCGTCCAGGGTCAGGCTGATCAGGCGCTTATTGGTAACCGTCACGTCGACTTCTGGCACATTGCGCACATCGACGCTTTCCGCATCCCGCCACCCGTCATTCAGCATCTGAATTCCGGTCTTCGCCAGATCGATCAGATTGCCGGGATTGATCGTGGCGACCTCCAGGAGACCGGGCGTATCGGCATTGATGTTCACCGTCACAGCGGTCGCCGTCTCGGGCGTCTTGCCTGGCTCGCCCCATTCGATGTTGGAATCGAGAGAGAGCGCGGAATCATCATGCACGATCTGCGCGGCCTCCAGGATACGGCCTTCCCTCAACGCTTCGCGTGACTGGGTCAGGCGCGTCATGTCGCCAATCATCGCGGCCACGAAAAAACGGTCTCCGCCGATAACCTCGCCGCAGGCCATGTCGCGAATCTCGCCGCCATTCAGGGCGCTATCCAGAATGATTTTCCAGTCGTCTATCTCGCCAATCGCGCGATGCGGCAGCAAATTCATCGTCCCGCCCGGCAGCGGCAGCACAGCAGGCCCATCCGGACCGGCATGCGACAAGGCGCACGCGATCGTGCCGTCCCCGCCCCATACGATCAGCACATCCGGCTTGTCAGCCAGCGCAGCCTTCACAATGTCACGAATATCCCCTTCCCCGGCTTCATGTATCTTTGCCTCATCCGGCAAGCCTGAGAGTTTCTCGCGCACGAGATCTGCCGCATTCGCCGGCGTGCTCCCGGAGAGCGGATTGATCACACAGGACACACGGCCAAGCCGCGTCAGGGACTTTGTTGTTGTCATCTCGGTTTAACGCAAAACCTTGCGCGCGGTTCCGGCCAAATTGCAGCCCGGCCGCAACCTCATGAGGTCAGCGCGCGCCGCGGAAATGGTGCGCCAGCGTGACCAGATACTCCCGAACCCGTGAGCTGGCCTCACCCTTTGCGACAACCGCCTCCAGCGTCTCGAGTGTCCAGCCGTCGGCCGGCACCAGCTCTGCTTGCAGGGCCTCCAGCGCCCCTCGCTCCTCTGCCGTCAGCGCCATCTGCCCGGCCTGGTCCAGCAGCACGAGCAGCTCATGCACCTGCCGCATCGCCAGAAAAGCCCGTGACATGGGCGCCATCAGGCTGGCATCCTCCCGCCACGACCGGCCGCCGAACATGTCCTGCGTTACGGCCTGCCCTGCGCCATGGCATTCATAGCTTATGCAGCCCGCATAGCCCTCTTCCCGGCGGCGCGAATGAATGGCGCAGCGATTGTCCGCGCCAAGATGCTGGCAGGGCGTATTGGCCGGCTTGGCATGGCCAAACTCCGGCGACATGTCGAAGGGCGGCGCGACACAGCACAACCCCGCACACCGGGCGCAATCTGATTTCAGGGAAATGGGCTGTGACATCGCTGGCAGTCTGGTCTTCTGGAGGGGCGCGCGAGAGCTATCGGTTAGGCGATCCGCCTCCACTTCACAACCGGGCCGGACAGGTTGGACCGAGTTGGGGGCTCCCACCACGCAAAATTATGTCTATATGTGCCCGATGACTGATTCTGCGGGTACCCAATCCTTTTCCGTTGCCATTGCTGGCGTAGGCGGCCGTATGGGCCGGCAACTCGTCGGCGCGGCGCTCGATTCCGGCCTGGATGTCACCGGCGGCAGCGAAGCCCCGGCGTCTGAGCATCTCGGCACAGACATTGGCGAACTGGCCGGCCGTCGCCTGCTGGATCTGAAGCCCGCAACAGACCCTGTGTCTGCTGCAGGCAATGCCGATGTGTGGATTGATTTCACCCGCCCTGCTGCCACACTCGCCGCGCTGGACTCCCTAAAGCACACCCGTGTGCGCGCAGCCATCATAGGCACCACCGGCTTCACCCCGGCGGAAGAAGCTGAGATCGCCCGCGCCGCGAATAGCCTGGCCATCGTCAAGGCAGGCAATTTCTCGGTTGGCATCAATCTGCTGCAGGCGCTGACCCGAATGGCCGCAGAACGCCTCGGCCCGGACTGGGATATCGAGATTTACGAGACCCATCACCGCCGCAAGGTGGACGCCCCCTCCGGCACGGCGCTGATGCTGGGAGACGCCGCTGCCGATGGCCGGGGCAAGTCCCTGTCAGAGCTGCGCGCAGAGCCATATAACGGACCCGATGCCAAGCGCCGCGCAGGCAATATCGGCTTCGCCGTGCGCCGCACGGGCGGCGTGATCGGAGAGCATGAAGTCAGCTTTGGCTCCGATATGGAACTTTTGACCCTCAGCCACACGGCGCTGGACCGCGCCGTCTTCGCCCATGGCGCTCTCAGGGCTGCTGCATGGGCCGTTCAGCAGGATCCGGGCCTGTACAATATGAACGATGTGCTGGGGCTTTCCGGCAACTAGGGCGATTCCTCGCATCCCCAGCAGATGAATCAGGGTTGACGCCCCGGCGTGCAATGGCAGCATGACAAGTTCGTTATGTTTTTGCCACAGGATGGGCGATGATCGGTATAGTAGTTGTCAGCCACGGGAAGCTCGCGCGCGAACTGGTCGCCGCCACAGAGCATGTGGTTGGAGAGCAGGAGCGCTTCCGTTCGATCTCGATTGAGGTCGAGGATGATATTGAAGCCCGTCGGGATCAGATCCGCGAAACGGCCAAATCCTGTGACACCGGCAAGGGCGTCATCATCCTGACAGACATGTTCGGGGGAACCCCGTCCAATCTGGCCATGTCGGTGATGAGCGCGGGCCATATTGAGGTCCTCTCCGGCGTAAACCTGCCCATGCTGATCAAGCTGGCCGAGGTACGCGGAGAGCTGGGCCTGAAGGATGCGGCCAAGACCGCCGCCGAAGCAGGCCGCAAATACATCAATATCGCGTCTGAATTGCTGGCGAAGTCCAGCTGATGACAGACACGCAGACCACCGCCAGCCAGCGCGCCACGATCGTCAACCGGAAGGGTCTGCATGCCAGGGCCTCCGCCAAGCTGTCGCGCCTGGCCGGGGAGTTCGACTCCCGCATCATCGTGACCCATGAGGGCGAAACGGCCGATGCCCGTTCGATCATGGATCTGATGATGCTGGTGGCGCATACCGGCTGCGAAGTGGGCATCACCGCAGAAGGCACAGACGCCGCAGAAGCGGTCACCGCCATTGCCAGCCTGATTGCAGACGGCTTCGGCGAACAAGGCGATGCCGACGCAGTTTGCTGAGGACAGGCCTGCCCGGTAGAACCTCAGTTCACGTTCATGTTTGCAGCAATGATGGATTCTGCCTTTCTGCGGGACGCGTCCCGAATATCACCGGCAATTCCCGCATCCGGCAAGGTTCGGGCAATGACCATGCCCCCGACACATAACGCCGCGAGTGTCAGCGCCGTTTCGTGAGACGCCTTGCCGTTAGATGACAGGCTGCTTTCGAACAGGCCCACCATCGCATTGAGCAGAGACTCGTAAGCGATCTTCACCTCTTCAGACCCCCGCGAGATATCGCTCGGCAAGGCAATGAGGGGGCACTGCCCCTCAAGATCGCCCAAGTGCTCGGCCGAAAGGTAGGATGCCACCATCCGCTCAGCCGCCTCAGGGCCAGCCGTGTCATGGACGCCGGCATCATTGCGCCAGCGCGCGCCGCGCCCCATGAGGAAGCTGTCAACGGCCGCCGCAAACAGCGCTTCCTTGCTTTTGAAATGATTGTAGAAGCCGCCCCGCGTCAGGCCGGCACTTTCCATGACCATGTCGATACTGACTTTCTCGAAGCCATGCCGGTTGAACAGCATGCGGGCGCATTCAACGATATGTTCGCGTGTTCTTTGCTTGTGCGCAGGACTGTAGGGCATGGCGGGCCTCCTCTTTGCGACGAGCATAAGCACAATTCTAAATATGTTCTTGAACATATTTAGATCGGCGCAACAACAGGGTCTGTTTTGCACTCAGCCCGGAAGGACACAGACCCATGCCCAAATTCGTATTCGCCTATCATGGCGGCAACACAGACATGACGCCCGAAGCGGGTCAGGCAATGATGACCCAGTGGCGCAACTGGGTCGCGGGCCTTGGCGCGGCCATGGTGGACCCCGGCCATGCCGTCGGAGAATCGATCACCATCAGCCCGTCCGGCGTGGCGCAGGATGGCGGCGCAAACCCGATTTCAGGCGTCTCTGTTGTCGAGGCTGCCTCCCTGGAGGCCGCAACAGAGATGGCCCGGGTGTGCCCGCATATCACGCTGGTCGAAGGCTCCATCGAGATCGCCCCGGTGCTTGATATGGACATGTAGGCAGCGCCCGAAAATCCCTGGGCGGCCGGGCTCAGCTTCGGCAGACGGCCGCCCGTTTCCGAACAATCTGAATGGGAGTAGTTTCATGGATCTTCATGTGACCCTTATTTTCATCGGCCTGATGGCAGTCCTTCAGGTGCCAGCGACCTTCTTTGTCGGCATACGACGCGTGAAGACGGGGGTCATGATCGCCGATGGCGGGGATCAGACCCTTTTGCGGCGTATCCGCGCCCATGCCAATTACACAGAGACTGTACCCATCACGCTGCTCGCCATGGCAGCGGCAGATTTCGCGGGTGCGGGTGATATGATGCTCTGGATCGGTGGCTGCAGCCTTCTTCTGGGCCGTGTCGTGCACTATTTCACGCTTGCCCTGACAGACGGTACCAGCCTGTTCCGGGCAGCCGGCATGCTTCTGACATTCGCTGCAATGCTCATGTTTGGAGGATACGCCCTTTGGACAAACATGTGAGGCATGAGCATCCGGTCGGCGTGCGCTGGAAACACCTTCCCCCTTCCAACCCCCGCCAATCGCCCCTATATTGGTTATGTCTTCGGACTATGGCGATAAACGCGCGTGTAATAAGCGGTTCGGACCCGGGGGCGGTACCCGGCGGCTCCACCAAAAGCAGGTTCAGGCGGTTTCACCTTCGCCTGTTTCTGACGGGGCCGAAATAGGATCGACGGACGTGTAAAGACGATGCCTTCGCCGGATTGGGCCCCCTCAGAAGCCCATATCACATAGTTGCAAACGACAACTTTGCTGAAGGTGAACTGCTCGCAGCGTAAGCTGTGCGCGGATTACCGCTTTAACTCCTAGGGATTCAGCTCTCTAGGCGGGGCCCGGAGGCGCCTGGCAACAGAAGCCTCCACCTTACCCTCTTCTCGCTGAAAACTGCCGCGCACAACCCTTTGGCGTTTCGCGTACCAACGGTACGTTTAATTCGACCGGCAGAATATTTACTCTTTTAAAGCTTTTCCTTCAGTCCATCATGCATATGCACCGCGATACGCTCATCTCGCGCGTCAGGCTCTCGGGCAGGCGCCGCTTACCCAAGACCTCAACACTGTTCATCGCATGGCTGATCGCAGGCCCGATGAACCCGTTGTGGTACGCTTTGGGTTTTGCGGGCCTCATCCCGACCGTGGAAGAGCTGTCTGATCTCTATCGCTGGTCGTCCCCTCTCATAAGCGGGACAATTGCCTTTTTCATTGTCGTGATGTTTCGCAGCAGTTCGGTCGCCCGGCTGCCCCGTATCTGGATGACCTGCCTGAAAGCCTATCTGCTGCTCGGCGTGCCCATTCTGCTCGCTTACAGCTTCTTTGACATGTCACGGACAAGCCTGTTCGTCGTAACACTTGTCCCCGCTATCGCGATTGCCATGGTCATCATCGTGATCGGGGCCACAGTCTCGTCCCCGCGCACGCTCCACCACCAGAGCGCCGCCAAGGGCCGGGAATAGGCAGACGCCGCCAGCGGAGGCCTGTCCGGTCTCATTCAATCTGGCCAATCCGCCATCCGGTCGTTAGGCTGGCTCCAGCACAAGGGGGTTCACCATGAAACGCACTCTACTGGCGGCGGCATCCATCCTGCTTCTGACGGCCTGCTCGGCGGAGCCCCCTGCACCGGACACGAGAACCCGCACCATGCCGAAACAGGATACGCACACCGCGACCGCCTATGCCGCCAGTGACTGGACGGCGAAGCCCCTGCCCGAACTGGCCGAGTCCCTTAAAGCGGGTGACATCAGCGCCGAAGCTCTCACGCTCGCATATATTGAACGCATCCAGGCCGTCGATCAGGCCGGCCCGAAACTTCAGGCCGTGCTCAGCCTGAACCCGGACGCCATGGCGCAGGCGCGCGATCTGGATGCCAAGCTGATGGCTGGGGAGCCGGTTGGCCTGCTGCACGGCGTGCCGATCCTTGTGAAGGACAATATCGAGACGCGGGACCAGATGCCGACCACGGCCGGGTCGCTTGCGCTGGAAAGCAATTTCAGTGAACGCGATGCGCCCCTGATTGCGGCCATGCGCGCCGAGGGCGCGATCATCCTTGGCAAGACCAATCTTAGCGAATGGGCGAATTTCCGCTCAAATAGTTCCATGAGCGGATGGTCCGGGCTTGGCGGACAGGTGCGCAATCCGCACATGCTGGATCGTAATCCCTGCGGCTCCAGCTCCGGCTCAGGCGTTTCAGCCGCAGCCTCGCTGGCGGCTGGCACGATTGGCACGGAAACCAATGGGTCGATTATCTGTCCGTCCACCATCAATGGTGTTGTTGGGTTCAAACCCACGGTCGGCCTCGTCTCGCAGGAACATATCGTGCCGATCTCCTCGTCTCAGGACACGGCTGGCCCCATCACGAAGACTGTGGAAGGCGCCGCCCTGATGCTCACCGCCATGGCGACCGGAGAGGCAAAGACAGACTATGTCGCCGCGCTCGACATGCAGGCTCTGGATGGCAAGCGCATCGGCGTGCTGCGGGATGCTGAAGGCGACAATCCGCATATCCGCGCCCTCTTCGAACAGGCCCTGAAAGACATGGAAACCGCTGGCGCAACGCTGGTAGATGTCAAAGGCCCGGACCTGCCAGGGGAATTCTGGGGCAAATCCTATGACGTGCTGCTTTACGAATTCAAGGCCACGGTCAACGCCTATCTTGCGACAACACCGAACACGGTGACCCATCGCACGCTCACCGATCTGATTGCGTTCGACAAAGAGAATGCTGCCACGGAACTCGCCCTGTTTGACCAGAGCATCTTTGAAGCTGCAGAAGCAAAAGCCGGACTTGATTCCGAAGACTATATCGCCGCGCGCGATTTCATTCAGACGGCCACGCGGGAAAATGGCATTGACCGGATGCTGACCGAAAATGACGTCGACGTTCTCGTTGCGCCCAGCGGCCCCTTCGCCCCACGTGTGGACCCGGTGAATGGCGATGTCTGGCCAGACTGGCCAGGCGCGGGCTCGATGGCGGCGGTCGCAGGCTATCCGCACCTCACTGTGCCCATGGGCACGTATCGCAGCCTGCCGGTCGGTATATCCTTCATTGGCGGCAAGGATCAGGACGCAAACATCCTGTCACTCGGCTATGCCTATGAACAGCTCAGCCAGAAACGGGCTGAACCGCAATATTATCAGAGCGCAGAAGACCTGCCCGAAATCTCCACCGCCATGAACCGGCATTAGAGCCGGTCAAGACTGGTATCCCAATGCTCAGGCCGCAGGCCCATGCCGACCAGGCGTGCAGGAATGCGCCGCAGCAGCGGAATCCATTTCAACATGTGCAGTGGAAACGGAACATGTATTTTCCGCGTCGTCGTCAGCGCGGGGATCAACACGGTCTTGTGCACCATCACCTGCATGGCCTGGGTTTTCTCTGCGGGCGCTTCACGGCGCATCTGCACGGCGGCGAGGTCTGCGTCATCCACCCTACCCTCTCGCAAGGGCGCGCCCAGAATACGCGCTGCCGCAATGGCATCCTGAACCGCCAGATTGACGCCCACACCGCCGACCGGTGACATGGCGTGCGCCGCATCTCCGATGAAAAGCAGGCCCGGCTTCCACCAGGTTTCCAGCCGGTTCACCTGCACGGTCAACAGTTTCAGATCGTCCCAGCTTTTCAATTCGCCCACGCCGTTTTCCAGCATTGGCGCCATGCGCACCAGACGCGCGCGAAGGGCGTCCAGCCCCTGCACCTTGATCGTTTCATCTGCGCCTTTGGGAAAGGGCAGCGCGCACTGCCAGTAATCGCCGCGATTGATCATCACCAGCATACCATCAGCTGACACCCGCCCCAGGGATTCCGTCGCGTTCCCGCTATCCCGGGGCACGCGGAACCAGAACACATCAATCGGCGCGCCAATATCCTTTACGGCCAGATCGCTCTGCTCTCTAAGCGTGGAGTCCCGCCCGTCTGCGCCGACGACCAGATCGGCGCGAATATGCACGGGCCCATCCGGGGTCGTCACCTCAACGCCTGTCACACGGCCATTTTCTTCCGCATACCGCTCTGCCTTGGCAGACATCATCAGATGGAAGCTTTCGATCTCTCGCCCATGCTCGGCCAGATGGTTCAGAAACTCCCATTGCGGCATCATCGCGATATAGGGCGCGGCCACAGGTAGATGCCGGAAGTCCGCCACCGGAATATCCTTTCCATCAATATGGACGCCAATGGTTTCGGTCTTCTGGAACGGCTTTTTGAGATAGCCCTCAAGCAGGCCCATCTCGTCCATCGCCTGCAGCGTGGAGGGGTGAACCGTATCGCCCCGGAAATCGCGGAAGAAATCCTCATGCTTTTCCAGCACGATCACATCGACGCCCTGACGCGCCAGCAGATAGCCCAGCATCACGCCCGCCGGTCCGCCCCCGGCAATACAACATTGTGTTTTCAGCTCTTTCATGGCGGCCTCCTGTCTTTCGAGCAGCAGGCTACGCCCCGGCGCATGACCGCTTCAAGTCACGTTTAAAGGAGGATGGTTCCCTTGCCGTCCTTTTCCATGGCGCGGATGTAAGAGGGGTATTCGCGCATCTGCTTCAGGAAGCGATGGGCATTCGGATAGGTCTCGGCGTCCATCCCGGCGCGGTGCGCGCACAGTTCCATGGAATAGCCCATCACGATATCCGCCGCCGTCAGGCTGTCCCCGGCAAACCATTTGTGCTCGCCCAGCGCACGTTCAATCTCTCCCATCAGAGCCGTCAGGCGCGGGCCGAAGAAGGCCTTGTCCAGCCCGCCGACCAGCATCTTCGCGGTTGGCTTCAGGAAGAAAGGCACCCGCGATGTCATCGCCATCATGACGAATTTGTTCGTCAGCAAGGGTTGCAAACTGCCTTGGGAGGTGTGGAACCAGAACAGATAGCGCGACCGGTCCGGCGTGCCCGGCGCAGGACGCAGGCGGCCATCATCATGCTTGTCGCAGATATAGTCGACAATCGCGTTCGTCTCCGCCAGCGTCACCCCCTCATCCGTGATGCAGGGCGCCGTCCCCAGCGGGGAGACAGCCTTGTAGTCTGCCGGGGCCAGCCGCGTCTGCGGGTCTCGATCATACAGCTTCACCTCATAGGGCACGCCCAATTCTTCCAGCAGCCACAGGATGCGAATGGACTGGGATTTCTCCAGATGGTGCAGCGTGATCATGTGTTTCCCCTCATCAAACAGGCGCTTCTCAGCAAATTAGGGCAGCCCCGCACCGCCGCCCAGCTTGTCGCAAGGGAAAAGCCGCAAATAATATCAAATCCTGCACCTTTCGACGCAGTCTGCGCCGCACGGCTTCACATCGGCGCAACAATCGGCCTTTACCGAAAGCCAGACTGCTTACCATCGGGATGACACATCATGAGACACCCCCTTCGCCTGATCCTTTCTGCGGCCAGCTTGCTGCTTGCCGCCACCTGCGCCACCCCGCCGAAAGACACCGCCCTCGCCCCGCAGGACCAGCCACGCGTCCTGATGATCGGCCTGGATGGCCTGCGCGCGGACCTGCCTGGCAAGGCCGAGGCGCCAAACCTGCAGGCACTGGCGGCGCGCGGTGTGCAGGCCGAGGCGATGTATCCCGTCATGCCCAGCAAGACCTTCGTGAACTTCTACTCCCTCGCGACAGGTCTCTATCCCGAACATCATGGCATGGTGGCCAATGCCCCCTATGACCGGGAACTGGATGAAACCTTCACCAACAAAACCGGCCCGCAGGACAGCCGCTGGTGGGGCGGAGAGCCGATCTGGATCACCGCCGAGAAGCACGGCCTGAAGTCGGCCATCATGTTCTGGCTCGGCTCCGAAGCAGAGATCGAAGGCATGCATGCCAGCCGCTGGAGCCCCTATGAGCACGAAAAACCGTATCAGGAGCGCGTCGACGAAGTGCTCTCCTGGTTTGATGGAGACCCGGCAGACTGGCCCCGCTTCGCCGCCGTCTATTTTGACCGCGTCGATACTGCCGCCCACTATTTCGGTCCGGACTCCCCGGAAGCGGCAGAGGCCGTGGCGGAAGTTGACAACTATGTCGGCCAGTTGGTCGAAGGCCTGAAAGCGCGCGGCCTGCTCGACACGACCACCATCATCGTGGTCGCCGACCATGGCATGTCGCTCGCCACAGAAGATAAGGTGATCGACATTGGCGCGATGCTGGATCAGGACACGCTGATCATTCCGCAATTCAGCGGCAAATATGGCGGCTCGCCCCAGCCCTTTATTCAGGTCTATGGCGATGAGGCCGCCATCGACACGGCCTATCAGCAGCTGAAAGACTACAACCCGCACATCAAGGTATGGAAACGCGGCGAGATGCCGGACTATTACCATTTTGACCACCCGACCCGCGGCCCGGACATGTTCGTCCTGGCAGAGCCGGGCTGGAATGTCCGTGCCGTGAAGTTCGGCAGTGGTGGCATGTTCATGAAGGGTGTGCACGGCTATGACAATCACGCGCCAGACATGGCCGCCACCTTCATTGGGGCCGGGCCAATCTTCCCGAAAGGCGAAATCGCCAAGCCCTTCGAGAATGTGAATGTCTATATGATGGCCGCCTGTGCACTCGGCATCCCCCCTGCCCCGACTGATGGAGACCCGGCCGTGGTCGCAAAGATTACCGGCAATCGCTGCCCGGCAAACTAGACCTTCCTGCGGGGTGTCCGGGAACACCTTGACGCCCCGCCCCTTACAGCCTACTCAGTGGTCTGTGTAATTTGCCTCTCAAAGGCCTCAACCCCGAAAGGAGATCTCTCATGCGTATGCCTGTCATTTCTCTTTTCACCCTGTTGAGGTCTCATGAAACAACACACTTGGCTGGCACAGCTTGCCGCCAGACTCTGGCCGTTTGGCCGAACACGCAAAACTGACTCCAACCCCCAAAAAGATCGTGCCGTCGCAGCGCGGGCTTTAAAAACCCGCCTGCCACCGCATTTGCGCAAGGATGTCGGTGCAGATGATGGCTAGTGCGCCAAGCGGCGGGGCTCAGGCCGCCTCCAGCTCCGCGCGCACATTCAGATGGTCTGAACAGATTTCGGCCCCGTGATGGTAGTGGTTCAAATCCAGTGCGGGGCCAGTCAGGATATGGTCATAGGCCTGCTGCGGTTTCCAGGCGGGATAGGTCGGCACGGCCTGATGAGACAGCTCTGTCTGCATACGGTCCAGAAAGCCTTCAATGGCGCTGGCGTGCAGGCCGCAATTGAAATCTCCCATCACCACCCAGCGGCCATGGCCGGGCAGATGATCCGCAATGAAGTCCAGCTGGCGGTCCTGGTCCTTGCGCCCAAGGCTCAAATGCACGCACACAACATCAAAGCTGGTCTCGGCCTCAACCGTCGCAATCAGACAGCCCCGGCCCGGCACACGGCCCGGCAGTTTCAGGTCGCGCACATTCGACAGCGGATAGCGGCTGAGAATGGCATTGCCATGGCGCGAGATGCCCCGGACCACCCGGTTTTCCTGAATGGCCAGATGCTCATGCTCGGACAGCTCGGCAATCGTGTTCGCCTGACAGCGATAGCCAGCGCGCCGGCCGCCCAGATCCACTTCCTGCAGGCAGACAAGATCTGTGGAACGGATCGTCTCGGCAATGGTTTCCAGTATGGTCGCCTTGGATCTGGTATGGAAAACCTGCCGATGCGCGCGCGTCAGATATTGGGAATAGCCAGCGGTCGCGATTGCAGCCTGAATGTTCCAGGTCATAAGTTTCAAGGGTACGAGCTTCCTTTGGCAGTTCGGGCAAGTCAGGGTAAGTGCACAGTGTTGCGCATTATTGGGGTGAACACATGATTCCTCTTTTGAGTTCCATACCCTTCCTGGTTCACTTCACGCTGTCCGTGCTGGCAGCCATCCGCCTACTTTACAGCAAACGTGCCGTGAACACGACCCTGGCCTGGCTGTTCCTGCTGTTCGGCCTGCCCATCATCGGCGTCGTGCTTTACCTCCTGTTCGGCGATCAGCGCCTCGGCCGTCGCCGCATGCAGATGGGCGAACGCCTGCGCAACTTCTTCCTGCGTGTCTTCAATATCGAAGAGGCGACCGTACCGCTGAACGCCGCAGGCTCGCCCCGCTATGAGGGCCTTGCGCGAGCCATTCAGGCCGATATCGGCTTCCCGGTCCTGCCCGGCTTCGGAACCAAATTCTTTACAGATGCCGGGGACCTTTACGCCTCCATGCAGGCAGACATTGATGCCGCCAAGGACAGCGTATTCCTGGAATTCTACATTCTGGACCCGGCCGGCCGGGTGGCGGATGTCCTCTCGGCTGTAGAGCGGGCAGCAAAGCGCGGGGTGGAGTGCCGCATCATGGCCGATGATTTCGGCTCGAAGGCCTTTTTCCGCTCCGTCTGGCCGCACAATCTGGAACGCGCCGGCGTGCATATTGTCCGCTCCCTGCCCGTCAATCTGCTGACCTCTTTCTCCCGCCGGTCAGACCTGCGCAATCACCGCAAGATCCTCGTCTGCGACCAGAGCGCCGCCTATGTCGGCAGCTACAACCTCGCGGACCCCAAACTGTTCAAGGCGGATCGCGGCGTTGGCCAGTGGATTGACATGATGATGCGCGTCGAGGGCCCGGTCGTGGATGCCATCACATCGGTCTTCCTGTCAGACTTCCTGTTCGACAGTGTCGGCCACGCAAATATCGGGCGCGCAGACCTGAACGCCCTGCCGATTGAAGTCCGCGAGACCACATCTGAAGGCACAGCGGTCAGCATGCAGGTGCTGCCCTCCGGGCCTGAGATGCGCAATCCCACAATCTATGAGGTTCTGGTCGCGATCATCTACAATGCGCGCGAAAAGCTGCGCATCGTGTCGCCCTATTTCATCCCGGACCCGGCGGTGCAGCTGGCGCTCGTCTCTGCGGCCAAGCGCGGCGTGGAAGTGGAGGTCATTGTGCCTGAGCGGCTCGACTCCCGGCTCGCCCAGTTTGCCAGCCAGTCCTCCTACCGCGAATTGCTGCAGGCGGGCGTGCGCCTCATCCGCTATCGCGGCGGTCTGCTGCACACCAAGATTGTCCTCGTGGATGACGAGATCGCCCTGTTCGGCACACTGAATGTCGACATGCGCAGCTTCTACCTGAATCTGGAACTGACGCTGGTCATCTATGATGCCGCGACCAATGCCACGCTGTGGCAGGAAACCGACAGCTATTTGCCAGACAGTCAGCCGCTGGATCTCGAACGCTGGGAGAAACGCCCGGAATGGCACAAGCTGACGGAGAATATTCTCCGCCTCGCCAGCCCCATTCTCTAAAGCCCTCTTCCCTACAGCTTGATCTCGCGCCCCTCGGCGGCGGATGTGTAGATCGCCTCCATCAGGCGCACATCGCGCAGGCCCATTTCGCCGGGCGTCAGGATGGTCGTCCCCTCCCGGACAGCCTGCCCGAAATGATCACACATGCGGGCGAACTGCACATTGGGGTCCCCCGGCACCAACTCCTCGGATACGCCATTGCGGGTAAGCGTCATCTTCTGTCCGTCATAGCTCGTCGCCGGGCTCATGTGCAGCGTGCCATTTTCGCCTTCGACATGGATCATGTTCTTGCCGTCCGGCGCATTGTAGGAGGTCGCCAGCTGCGTCACCGCACCGGACGGGAATGTCAGCTCCGCCGTCACAGTGGAAAAGATCTGCTCAAAGCGCGGGTCATTCGCGGGCTGTTTTGTCGCCGCCTTGAGGCTGACCGGCATTTCGCCTGTCAGGTAGAGCGCCGCCTGCAGCGAATAGATGCCATAATCCTCCAGCGGTCCGCCCCCGGCCAGCGCCCGCACAACGCGCCAGTTCTCTGACACATTTGTCGGCCCCATCATGTACTGGTGCGCTGTGTCGATCATCCGTATCGGGCCAATCGCGCCCTCGCGCATCAGCTCCGTGGCGCGCAGATTGAACGGCTCGAAGTGACAGCGATAGCCGATCATCAGCTTCTTGCCCGCCGCTTCAGAGGCCGCGATCATCCGCTCGCACTCCCCGGAAGACAACGCCATCGGCTTTTCGCACATCACATGCTTGCCCGCGGTAAAGGCCTTCTCGGTCCAGTCCGCATGCAGGCCCGTCGGCAGCACGATATACACCGCCTCGATCCGGTCATCCCCGGCAATCTGGTCAAAATTGTCATAGGAATAGATCGCGTCTTCCGGCAGGCCATAGGCGGCGGCCACTTTCGCGGGCTTCTCCGGATTGCCGGACACGACTGCCGCGACATGGCAGCGATCAGACGCGGCCAGCGCGGGCATCACCTTGCCGATGGCATAGCCACCCAGCGCCACGACGGCGACGCCGACACTCCCCTCTTTCGGAGCGGGTGGCGGGCTGTCCGGTAACTCGCCCCAATCCGGCCAGGGCCGGCCGATGGCTTTCGCAGGAAGGGCCGCGCCTTCGGCAGTGGCACATCCGGCCACCCAGGGCGCAGCGGCAAGGCCTGCGCCGGTCATAACCATGAAATGTCTGCGCGACTGAATGAAATACGTCATCTCTCTCCTCCCGGATGCGCTGATTTTTGTTAGCGCTATCTCAAGGCAGGAAAACCCAGTCCGCCACGACGGTCAAGAAAAAAGCCGGGGCATGCCACGAATGGCGCGCCCCGGCCCTGAAAGACACTCGGTCTATTTGACGTTGGCCATTTCCTGATCCAGCGTTTCCATCAATTCAGGGTGTTCGCGCTGGATGCGCATCATCTGATCCATGATGCGGGTCTGCAGAACGGTCAGTTCACCTGACCGGGCCGCCAGAATTTCCAGAGTCTTCATGCTGTCAGCTTTGCCGTCCAGATCTTCCTGAAGGGAGTCGAGACCCGCAGCTGCCTTTTGGATCGTCTTGGCGGCCTTTTCAGCGCTCTGCTTGTTGTCCACCGTTTCCAGCGCATCCGCGATCCGCGTCAGCTCATTCACATAAGCCTCGCCGATATCCTTTGCAGAGGATTTGGCGGTGATGTCCGCAGCGGTCTTGCCCTGCGCGTCGTCCTTGCTGCCACAGCCGGTCAACATCACAGCGCCCGCCAGAAGTGCGGCAGATAATATTCGGGTCTTCATGTCCGGTTTCCATTCATTTCCGTTGGGATACACCGCACCACAGATGGAAGACTGCGGCAAGCACCGGGAATGCAGCCGCAATGCCTGCCCAGGATAGAAACCTGGGGGTCAAGAAAAAGCCGGGGCGCACCTCAAATGGCGCGCCCCGGCTCTTGCAGGCAATTGCTGGCAGTTGCCTATTTGATTTCGTTCAGTTCATCACCCAGCGTGTCCATCAGTTCGGGGTGCTCGGTCTGGATACGCATGATCTGCTTCGCGATGTTGGTCTGCACATCGGCCAGCTCGCCTGCCCGGCTCGCCATAACCTGCATGGCCTTCTGGCTGCCGGCATCCGTGTCCAGCTTTTCCTGCATGGAGTTCAGTTCTTCAACGGCATCTTTCAGCGTCACAGCAGCTTTCTTGGCGCTCTTCTCGTCATCCACCGTTGCCAGTGCGTCGGAGATACGGATCATCTCGCTGACATAGGCGTCGCCAATTTCATCTACAGAGGATTCGGCCGTGATATCCTTGCCCTTCATGCTGTCCTGGCCACAGCCGGTCAGCATCAATGCTGTTGCGAGCCCTGCGGCTGCGAAAATTCCTGTTCTCATGAGGTTGGCCCCTTTTGTCTTGCCTTGAGAATGAACGTACTTAGTCCACCGGATACGGCAAGACTATGACACGCGCTTCGTCTTAGCTATACCGCGCTTCCACACCAGGACCAGAGGTTCCGCCCATCACCGCCTTCAGGCTCGCCTCCAGATCGGAAAGATATGCGTCCACCACATCGGCATGCTTGGGGCTCAGCATCAGGTGCAGGCTCGGCGGCTCCTTGGTGACAGAGGTGAACCAGCCGCGCCGATAAATCTCGCCATACACCGCAAAGGCATGGGCATCCGGATGGGAAAACGCCATCAGACCCAGCATCGGATTGCCGACAATCTCAAAGCCGAGCCGCTTCACCCCCTCTTCCATCCTCTCCCGCGTGGCGCAGACCTGACCTTGCAGGCGCTTGTAGCCTTCCACGCCCAGCGTGTTCATCACGCCCCAGGCGGCTGAGATCGCCCCACCCGGCCGCGTGCCCGCCAGCGTTGGCGTCTTCATCGGCGCGCCGCTCCAGCCCGCCATGTCGAACGGCATGTGGCTGTATAGCTCCTCTGAGCGGAACAACACGGTCGAGGCGCCCTTGGCGCAATAGCCATATTTGTGCAGATCCGCGCTCATCGAATGGACAGCAGGCACCTCGAAATCGAAGGCCGGCACGGGCACGCCATTCATCCGCGCGAAGGGCGCGAAATACCCGCCGACGCAGGCATCGACATGCAGCCACACGCCCTTCTTGGCGGCCACCTCTCCCAGTTCGGCAATCGGGTCGATAATGCCATGCGGGAAGTTCGGCGCTGAGCCGACCATCATCAAGGTCGCCTCATCCACCGCGTCCCCCATCGCGGCAGGGTCGGCCTTATAGCTGCCATCTGTCTTCAGCGGCACGCGGCGAATCTCGATGTCCATCAGATGCGCCGCCTTGTCGAAGGCGAGGTGCGCCGATTGCGCCAGCACGACATTCTGCCCCTCGCGCGGCTTGCCTTGCGCGCGGGCATAGTCGCGCGCCGTCTTCATCGCCATGGTGATCGAATCCGTGCCACCGGAGGTCATCGCCCCGGTCGCCCCCTCCGGCCCGTGCAGCAGGGAGAGCCCCATGCCGATTACCTCCTTTTCCATCTGCGCGAGACTTGGAAAGGCCAGTGGCCCTAGGCCGTTTTCCGCCATGTACAGCCCATAGGCCTCATGCTGGACGGCGGAGATGTCCGGCCCGGCATTGAAGACATAAACGGCCGTTTTCCCGTCGCGCCATTGGGCGTCTCCGCCGCCGCGCTGGATCATCTCCGCGCGCACCTCGCTCCAGTCGCGTCCCTTTTCCGGCATCGTGATCATGTGGTCTCCTCCCGCTCGCGTATATTATTGTGCACAAAGCTGGGGATAGCCTAGGCCACGGCCCGCAGGCTGACCAGCCTTGCCACCGCCAAATAGCGCCCGCGAAACAAGGCGCCAATTCCTTAACGAGACGTCCCGCCACCGCTCTGCCAGACAAAGCGAACGAAGAATTTTTCCTCGCCCATTGTGCGAAGGCCGTTGCGGCTGCAGCCATGCGCGCTTACTGTATGTGCATCGCGATGAATTATTAACGAACCGGGAAACTGCGCGCCTATGACGGACTATATTGGCTACGAAGCGCTCACCCAGGCAGCCATGCGCGGCGTTGTGCGTGAGGCGCTGAAGCAGGGCCGCAGCAGCGGCGGCCTGCCGGGAGAGCATCACTTCTATCTCAGCTTCCGCACCAAGGCGCCCGGCGTAAAGATTGCCGACTATCTGGTCGAACGCTTCCCGGAGGACATGACCATTGTCATCCAGCACCAGTATTGGGACCTGGAAGTGCATGACGGCCATTTCGAAATCATCCTGAAATTCTCCGGCGTGCCACAGCATTTGTTCATCCCCTATTCGGCGATCACGCGCTTTGTGGACCCGTCCGTGAATTTCGGCCTTACGTTTGAATCGGCCAACAAGGATGACACCGTCATCTCCCCTGCCGCTGAGGTTCAGGCCGAACATCAGGCCGCCGATTCCGACGAAGAAACGCCGGGCACGGTCGTCAATCTGGACGCCTTCCGCCGCAAGTAACGGGGCCGCCTGAATGTCAGATACGGAAAAGCCCCGCGTCTCGGACGCCGAGATGCTCGCACGCTTTCAGAATTCCAAGAAGCGTCCGCCCTGTTCGGATACGCTCGGCATGCGCCTGGCGGAAGTCGAGCAGGACAAGATGCGCATACGGATGGACTTTGACGTCTCCCCCAGCTTCGCCAACCCGACCGGCGCCGTACAGGGCGGCTTCATCTCCGCCATGCTGGACGAAGCGATGAGCACCTGTGTGATCATCGCGTCCAACATCACGATGACCGCGCCAACCCTGGAAATGAAGACCAGCTTCCTGCGCCGCCTGATGCCCGGCAAGGCCAGCGTCGAGGCCCGCATCCTGCGCCTCGGAAAGTCTGCGGCCTTCATGGAAGCCGAATGTTTTGACCCGGACGGCAAGCTGGTTGCCAAGGCCACCGCGACGGCCATCCCGATGCTGTTCAAAAGGCTCAGCTGATGAGTTTCGACAAACGCGACTTCTGGCTCGACATGCTGACCAAGAGAGAGCTGCCGAAGGCCGCCGCCTTTGTCGGCTTCGAACTGATTGAGTTCAATGAAGAGGAGGCCTGGATCGAGGCTGCCTTCTTGCTGCCGCCCGAGGCCACCAATCCCGGCGGCGACGCGCAGGGCGGCTTTATCTCCGCCATGCTGGATGAAGTGATGAGCATTGCCGGCTCCATCGCGCAGGATGGCCCGGCCATGGCGCCCACCTTGCAGATGACGACCTCTTACATCCGCCCTGTTCCGGTCGGCGTGCGCCTGATCGGGCGCGGCGAATGCGTGCGGCGCGGCCGCTCCGGCATCTTCACGCGTGGAGAGCTGACCAGCGAAGACGGAAAACTCCTCGCCCAGGCCACCGCCAGCTGCATCCCCCGCCCGATGAACTGGTAAGGACAGCCAGCCCAATCCAGCACGCCGGGTTGAATAAAGTCAGACACACCCCTAAATGCGAATGAGAATAAATCGCAATCAGGAGCCTGTCGTCCATGCCATCTCCCCAAGCGCCCCGTTTCGGCGAAGCCATTGTCCTGGGCACCAAGGCCCTCACGCCGCACATGTACCGCCTCAGCTTCCAGTCAGAGCTTGCAGCGGATTTCTCACCAGGGGCACCGGGCGGGTATCTGAAAGTCGTCGCCCCGGCGCCCGGCGAGACCGGCCCGCCGCCTGTCGATCCCGCAAATTTCAAGGCCCGGATGCGCACCTATACGCTGCGCAATGTCAGCCCCGCCGAGAAGACGTTCGACATTGATTTCGTCGTGCATGGCGATGACGGCATTGCCGGCCCATGGGCCAGCCAGGCAAAGCCGGGCGACCGCATCCTGATCTCGCGACCCGGCACGCTGAAATTCGGTACAGACGGCGCAGCCTGGCACCTGTTCATTGCAGACATGGCGGCCATCCCCGCTGCCGCGGTCGAATTGGAGGCCCTGCCCCCATCCGCCGTGGGAGATGCCTTTTTCGAAATCCTCAGCGAGGAAGATCGCCAGCCCATCCGTATACCCGCAGGAATCAATGTGCACTGGATCATCAAATCAGATCCGCATGCCCCGAGCGATGCATTGACAGATGCCGTCACGAACATGGCCTGGCGTGATGGAACCCCCAGCGTCTTTGTCGCCGGAGAATTCGCCCTTGCCGGGGCATTGCGCACCTATTTTCGCGCAGAACGCCCTTCCCCGAAAGAGCTGACCTATGTCAGCTCCTATTGGAAACTCGGCCTCATCGAACCCGAACACAAAGCTTACAAGGCGCAAATGGCCTGATTAGCCCGTCAGGGCGGGCCTGAGGCAGGTGTGCCATAAACATGGCGCTCAGCCTGAAAACGTGTCATAGGGCGCGAGAACACTCCTGCGCCGCGCTCAAATCAGCGCCTGCGCCCCAGAAAGCCCTATACATGACGACTGCCCCTTTCATCCCATCGGCGCTCGCCGAGGCCCTTGCCGAGCGTGGCTATGACACGCTGACCCAGGTCCAGACCGCCGTAATCCAGCCAGACCTCGCCGGAAAGGATCTGCTCGTTTCCGCGCAGACAGGCTCCGGCAAGACGGTCGGCTTTGGCCTCGCCATGGCAGAGGATCTGTTCGGCGGCGCTGACCGGTTCGCCCCGGCCGATGCGCCGCTCGCCATCATCGTTGCCCCGACCCGCGAACTGGCCCAACAGGTCGCCCGTGAATTGCAATGGCTCTATGGCCCGTCCGGTGCGCGTCTTGCCACCTGTGTCGG
This sequence comes from Hyphomonas beringensis, assembly GCF_000682755.1. Classification (GTDB taxonomy): domain Bacteria; phylum Pseudomonadota; class Alphaproteobacteria; order Caulobacterales; family Hyphomonadaceae; genus Hyphomonas; species Hyphomonas beringensis. The sequence goes on along the minus strand of NZ_AWFF01000002.1, from coordinate 5,348 downwards.
CGGCATGGACATGCGCGATGAACGCCGCGCCCTTGGCCGGGGTGCGCACATTGTTGTCGGCACGCCCGGACGCCTCGCTGACCATATCCGCCGTGGCTCGCTCATTACATCCGGCATCCGCGTCGTCGTGCTGGACGAGGCCGACGAGATGCTCGACATGGGCTTCCGCGACGAGCTGGAATTCATTCTTCAGGGTACGCCCGAAACCCGCCGTACACTAATGTTTTCGGCCACCGTGCCGAAAGGCATCGCTGCCCTGGCCGGCCGCTATCAGCGCGATGCCCAGCGCATCACGACCGCGGCGGAAAAGGAACAGCACGTCGATATTGACTACAAGGCCCTGCTCGTCGCCCCGGGCGATGAAGAAAACGCTATCGTCAATATTGTGCGCCATTCCGACAGCGAAACCGCGCTTGTCTTCTGCACGACGCGCGCCGCCGTGAACAAGCTGATGAGCCGGATGGGCAATCGCGGCTTCCCGGTTGTCGCCCTGTCGGGTGAGTTGAGCCAGAAAGAACGCGGCAATGCCCTGCAGGCCCTGCGCGATGGCCGCGCCCGCGTCTGCATCGCGACAGATGTCGCTGCACGCGGACTGGACCTGAAAAATCTCGGCCTGGTCATCCATGCAGACCTGCCACGGGATCCGGCAACCCTGCTGCACCGGTCTGGCCGCACAGGCCGCGCGGGCCGCAAGGGCACCAGTGTTCTGCTGGTCACGCCCCGTGCCCGCCGCCGGGTGGAGCGTCTGCTGAAAGATGCCCGCATCGAGGCAAACTTCGGAAAACCACCGTCTGCGGAAGAAATCAGCGCGCAGGATGATGCCCGCCTGATGGCCGATCCGATCTTTACTGAAGACGCAACCAGCGCAGACGCAAACCTCGCCCGCATCCTGATCGATACCTATGGCGCCGAACAGGTCGCTGCGGCCTTTGTCCGCCGTCACCGCTCTGAACGCACCGCGCCGGAAGATTTGCGCGAAGTGGATGACCGTCCGCCTGCGCGCGATCGCAAGGAACGCGGTGAGCGCGGAGATCGCCGCGACCGCCCGGACCGCAACCGGGATGACCGTCCCCCGCGCGAGCCGCGGGAACGCCGCCCACGTGAGCCTCAGCCCGGCTTTGAAAACGCCACCTGGATCGGCCTGAATGTCGGCCGCCGCAAGAATGCCGAGGCCCGCTGGCTGTTGCCCATGCTGTGCAAGGCGGGCGGCCTGTCCCGCGAAGACATCGGCGCGATCCGCATCAACCCGGCAGACACGCATGTCGAGCTGAAGCCGGACGCGGCGAAACGCCTGTTCGACACGATCAAGGCCGATGGCACGCTGGAAAAAGGTCTGCGCGCCTTCTCGCTGGACGGGGCCCCTGCCCCTCAGGGCGGCCATCCCGATACGCCGGAAGACGAGGCCCCGCGTCGTCCCAAGCCGCGCATCCAGAAGAAACCGGCCGAAGCCCCGGGCAAGCCGGTCATGGACCCGCTCGCCGCCTTTGACGGAGACGCCCCGCCGCGCCGCAAGCCGAAAAAACCGTTCGACAAGAACAAGACTGGCGGCAAACCCTTCAAGCCCGGCAGCAAACCTGCTGGCGCGCACAAGGGCGCCCGCCCGGCCCATGCCAAATCCAAACCCGGCTTTGCCAAATCAGGCCCAAAAACCGGTAAGCCTGGCAAGGTCCACCGCAAGGGCCCCAAAAAGCCCTCGCAGGACTGAGGCCCAATCACTCTTGCCACCTCAATATATGGTTTGTATATGATTCATATATGAATCATATTGAGGGGCCGGAATGGGCATCGTAAACATAGAAGATGAACTGCACGACCAGCTACGCCGGGCCAGCAAGGTATCGTGCCGCTCCATCAACGCGCAGGCCGCCTACTGGATCAGGATCGGCATGCTGTGCGAGACCAATCCAACCCTCAGCTTTACGGAAATCCTGACGCGTGAACTGCAGGCGGCCGGCGTATCGGCCCCGCCCCTCACACCAGAACCGGCCGGAAGCGACGCGTGACCAAGACCCCGCAGGAACTCGCCCTGATGGCCGAATCCGGCCGTCTGCTGGCGTCCGTGTTCGAACATCTGGATACGATTCCCCTCGCCGGAAAATCAACACTGCAGATCAATGATCTTGCGGAGCGGTTCATCGAGGATGACCTGCAAGCCCGCCCTGCCAGCAAGGGGCAGTATGGCTTTGAATTCGTTCTGAACGCCTCGATCAATCAGGTGGTCTGTCATGGCGTTCCGTCGCCTACGGACATTCTGCATGATGGCGACATCGTGAATTTCGACATCACGCTGGAAAAGAATGGCTATATCGCCGATTCCTCCAAAACCTATCTGGTGGGAGATGTCACCCTTGCGGCCAGACGTCTGGTTCAGGCGGCCTATGCCGCCATGTGGAAAGGCATCCAGGCGGTGCGCCCTGGCGCGCAGCTGGGGGATATCGGCTACGCGATTGAGCGCCATGCCAAGCGCGCTGGCTATTCCGTGGTGCGGGATTATTGCGGCCATGGCATTGGCCGGGAGATGCATGAAGATCCGCAAATCCTGCATTTCGGCAAGCCCGGCACCGGCCTTGCCCTGCGCGAGGGGATGGTCTTCACGATCGAACCGATGCTCAATCGCGGCCGCCGCACCGTCAGGACCGAAGAGGATGGCTGGACGGTTGTCACCGCAGACGGCAGCCTCTCGGCCCAGTTCGAACATACCGTCGCCGTCACCGCCACAGGCGTCGAGGTGCTGACCCTCAGGCCGGAAGAACGCGCGCCCGGCTTCAAGGCGGCCTGATCCCCAGCAGGCAAGGGCCAATGCCTCTCCCCTACGGTCAGACATTGACGGGCCCCGCCCGAGCCCGCAAACCGCTGTCAGATCCTTTCTGACAAGCGGAGCGCCCTTATGAGCGAGCATATTACCCAGAGCCTTGAAAACCGCGTCCTGACGCTCACCATCAACCGTCCCGAGCGCAAGAATGCGCTGACCCAGGCCATGTATGCCGCGCTGGCGGATGCCATCAATGGCGCCAATGACGACAAGGCCGTCCGCGCCATCATCATCACAGGCCAGGGCGAATTGTTCACCGCTGGCAATGACCTGACAGACTTCGCCGGCAACATGAATGATGGCGAGCCGCCCGTCGCGCGCTTCCTCGCCGCCATTCGCGACGCAGAAAAACCGCTGATTGCCGCCGTGAACGGCCCGGCCATCGGCGTGGGGCTGACCATGCTGCTGCATTGTGACATCGCCTATGCTGCCGACACGGCCGATTTCCGCGCGCCGTTCACGGCCCTCGGCCTGGTGCCGGAGGCAGGCTCTTCCCTGCTGCTGCCGCTGACCGTGGGCAATTCCATGGCGAATGACATCCTGCTGGCGGGCCGCGTGCTGACCGCTGAGGAGGCACTTGCCAGCGGGCTCGTCTCGCGCGTGGTGCCTGCGGCTGAGCTGCTCTCGGCCGCGCAGAAGACGGCCGCCGCGATTGCCGCCTCTGCGCCAACCGCCATGCGCCGCTCCAAGGCCCTAATCCGCGCCAATCGCGACGCCGTGAAGGCGCGCATGGACGCAGAGGGCAAAATCTTCGGCGAACAGCTCAAATCCCCCGAATTCGCCGAAGCCGCCGCTGCCTTCGCCCAGAAGCGCAAACCGGTGTTCGAAGACTAGGTTTCCGGCATCCCTGGGTCCCGGATCGCCCTGCGGGCATTCCGGGCCCAGGCCTCCTTTAAAAGCCTCCAGCGGGCGCTTTCTGCCCCTGAAACACCCCGAATTCCCGCGCGAATTCAGCGGAATTTCACGCGTTTTTGCCCCCTTATTCCGCAGGCGGATTCACAGCGGGCGCAATACCGCCGCAAAGCGTTGATTTCATTGCCATTTATACGCTGCAAAAAGCCCCTCTCAGCTGTGGCCTTTACGCCCCGAAACCCCTATAAATAAAGGTGAATCTGACGAATCGATGAGGAGGCCTGAATGGCCGAAGAGACGCAAGCTGAGACCCCCGAATATGGCGCCGGCTCGATCAAGGTCCTGAAGGGCCTGGAAGCCGTCCGCAAACGCCCTGGCATGTATATCGGCGACACCGATGACGGCTCGGGCCTGCACCACATGATCTATGAGGTCGTGGACAATGCCATTGACGAGGCGCTTGCCGGCCATGCCGACCGGGTCACCGTCACGCTCTACCCCGATGGATCCGCGGAAATTACCGATAATGGCCGCGGCATTCCGGTCGAGATGCACCCGACCGAGGGCGTCTCTGCGGCCGAAGTGATCATGACCCAGCTGCACGCCGGCGGGAAGTTTGACCAGAACTCCTACAAGGTGTCCGGCGGTCTGCACGGCGTGGGCGTCTCGGTTGTGAACGCCCTGTCCGACTGGCTGGAGCTGACCATTCATCGTGAAGGCCATGAGCACTGGGTGCGCTTCGTTGATGGCGGCCGTGTGGAGAACCCGCTGGTCACGCGCGGCGAGTCTCCGAAGACCGAGTCCGGCAAGCCCTTTACCGGCACGGCCGTGCGTTTCCTCGCCGCCTCCAGCACCTTCACGATGACGGATTATGACCGCAAGACGCTGGAACACCGCCTGCGCGAGCTGGCCTTCCTGAATTCCGGCGTGCACATCATCTTCCGCGACGAGCGTGAGGCCGAGCCTTACGAGATCGACCTGATGTATGAAGGCGGCGTGAAGGCGTTCGTTGAACACCTGGACAAGACCAAGGCCAAGCTGATCCCAGAGCCTGTCTATGCCATTGGCGAGAAGGACGGCATCACGGTCGAGGCCGCGATGGAGTGGACCGACAGCTATCATGAAAGCGTGCTCTGCTTCACCAACAACATTCCCCAGCGGGATGGCGGCACCCACCTTGCCGGCTTCCGCGGGGCGCTGACGCGGATCATCAACAAATATGCCAACGAGACCGGCGTTGCGAAGAAATCCAAGGTCGACATTTCCGGCGATGATGCGCGCGAGGGGCTGACCTGTGTGCTGTCCGTCAAGGTGCCGGACCCGAAATTCAGTTCCCAGACGAAAGACAAGCTGGTCTCGTCTGAGGTGCGCCCGGTTGTCGAAAGCCTGATGGGCGAGAAACTCGCGGAATGGTTCGAGGAGCATCCCAAGGAAGCTCACGAGATCATGATGAAGATCGTCGAGGCGGCGGCTGCGCGTGAAGCGGCCCGCAAGGCCCGCGAACTGACGCGCCGCAAATCTGCGCTCGACATCACCTCCCTGCCCGGCAAGCTGGCCGACTGTCAGGAAAAAGACCCGGCGAAATCCGAAATCTTCATCGTCGAGGGTGATTCCGCTGGTGGCTCTGCCAAACAGGGCCGTAGCCGTGACAATCAGGCCATCCTGCCCCTGCGCGGCAAGATCC
>NZ_AWFF01000001.1 GCF_000682755.1 Hyphomonas beringensis | reverse complement strand
TGGCGAAGATTCCAGACCGGGTGATCGCGCCGACCCGGACGTCGCCCGGACGTTCCGCGTCAACGGTAGCTCGCGATCCCAGGGCGTGGAGGCAAGCCTTTCGGCAGATGTGTCTGACCGTCTCGCGGTCGGGATGGCCTATGCCTACACGGATGCAGAGTCGCTTGAAGGCAGTCTGTATCCTTTCCGTCAGATACCAAATGTTCCCTACAATTCTGGAAACGTCTACGCGCAGATGCAGTGGGACGCGCATTGGCGTTCAGGTCTCAATATCTACGCTCAGGGTGATAGATACGCTGACCAGCCCAATACAACGGTCCTGCCGGCCTATGCCACGGTGGACCTCGTCCAAGCGTATGCCTTCACTGCAGCGGGGCATCCACTCGAACTGCAGCTCAATATCCGCAATCTGTTCGATGAAGCCTACTTCGCGGCCAGTCATCTGCATTTCACCAAGTACATCATGCCAGGCGAAGGACGTAATGTGTCGGTAAGCATGATGTACCGGTTCTGAGTGATGCGGACCCGACGATATAAAATGCAAGTCAGATCTGAACTGACCTGCCCCCCTTAAAAGAGAACAGCATGATCTTCCTGTCACTGAAGACCCTGTCGGCAAGCTTTTCGTTTGGTCTCTTGCGGGTGGGCATTGTCAGAGCAAACGACCTTAAGGCAGGCGGTTCTGAGGTTTAAGCTCAGAATATGAGCGAATCTTCCTTTCGCTATTTCAAGACGTCACGCGAGATCATCCAGCTTGCGGTAATGATGTACGTTCGACTTCCGGCCTCGCTGCGTAACGTCGAAGATCTGCTTCACGAACGCGGGATTAATACTTGCCACGAAACGGTCCGTCTCTGGGTGGACCGTTTCGGTACTCATTTCGCACATAATATCCGCAAACGCCGATCTGAGCGATTGAGGCAGTCATCAAAGGAATATCGAGAGCAGGACCAGGTTCAAATCGCTACGTGACGCCGCTCTTCTCGAATGCTGGTAGCTTCTCACAGCCTGAGACCTGCTTGTCCGGCAAAAGTGGAGACTGGTTGGAGTTACATTGACAGTGCCTGAGGGAGAAGTTCTTGAATCCTTGGTCACGAATGCTCCTTCTAAGGATGCCAGCATTGACATTGATTTGCATTCTCAAATAGGGTGGTTGGGTATGTAAAGTGTAGTTCTGACTGTTCTGACTTTCACTGTGGCTCATTTGGGGGTGGCAGCGAACGTTAAGCGCAGGGCAGACCTTGTTGAATTAGTGATACCGGGAAAAGCCGCGCGCCGCCCGAACGACGGTTTGTGTTGAGATGGATGATGCCAAGCGCTTTACCGAAGCACACCAGGGTAGTTGGCGTGAGGATCCGATTTCGTATTTGGAGTTGAACGGCGGAAACGTCAGCTTTGAGAAGGAAGAGTTTTCGAGCGAGCAACGTCGTGCGGGGTTAAAGCTCGCTATTCTCTTTGACGGCGAGTTCGACTTGGCTGTTCAAGAGGGGAGTGCGTCAACGGCCTTCGGTTCATACTTCTACCTATTCCATGGTCGCCGGCCATGGAGGCTCGATCATCGTTTTCACGCGGCGTCCCACATTCGCTATTTGACCATCAATATTGATGAGGAGGGGCTGGGAGAGGCTCTTACGGTCTCAGGCAGTGGTCTGGTACAGGAGTGTGCTGATCTAGATGGCGTATCGATGCGCCGAGCCCGGATATCAGCGGATATGAATGTCCTTGCGGCGCAAATCATGACGTGCCCCTTTGGCGGGAGCGCTCGTAGTGTCTTTCTCGGCGCGAAGGCGCTTGAAATTACGGCAATGGCAATGGAGCATTTCGGGGATGGCGCCCACGCGCCGGCCATGTTGTCGCCACGAGAAATCCGGCGTCTGCAGGAGGCCGCAGCATTTCTGCGCGAGCGGTGTGCCTCTCCACCTTCTCTGGCCGAACTTGCACGTTTTACAGGATTGAATGTCCGTAAGCTGACACATGGCTTTCGGTGCCTATATGGGAAAAGTGTCGGCGAATATGTCCGCGACTATCGCATGCGGGAGGCCTGGCGCCTGTTGGCGTCAGGCGCGTCGGACGTGACGCGGACGGCTGAAATGATCGGGTATACGCTGCCGCATTTTTCTTCAGCATTCCAACGTGCTTACGGCGTAAGCCCCAGCACGATCGCCCGAAAAAGTGACAACTAAGTACGGCGCAGGAATTGCTCCGGAATATGAAATCTGAATCCGGTCATCGGAACGACAGGCGTCGCTATTTTTTATACCTCCTTTGCGATTGATAATTATTCGCAAAGGAGGGGCCCGTGCGCCAAATCTGTACTTCACTTGAAATACCGCGCCGCAGTCATGGTTACTGCCTGGCTGTTTTACTGGTTGTTTTTCTCTCCGGAACGGCTTTTGCCGAGCCTGGTGAAGAGCCAGGCGGTGACACCGAAATGATTCTAGACGAAGTCGTCGTGCGCGCCGCCTCCGTCGAAGGGGCTGGCATTGGGCTCAAGATACCGCTTGCACTCAAAGACATTCCACAGACGCTCTCAATTATCGATCGGGACCGCCTCGACCAGCAGCGGCTCGTGACATTGGATGATGTGATGCAAAGTGCGCCAGGCGTAACTGTTCAGCCGGGCACGCGCCTGCGCACGGCATATTATTCCCGCGGTTTTTCGATCGATACGCTGAGTTTTGACGGCATCCCGACGTCCGGATGGAACGAAGCGGTCAACACCGAGGATATGGCCATCTATGAGCGGGTCGAATTGCTACGCGGTGCATCTGGTCTGTTGCAGGGCACGGGCAATCCCTCAGGAACAATCAATCTGGTTCGCAAGCGTGCGGGTGAAGATTTCGACGCGTCCGCTGCATTGAGCGGAGGAAGCTGGAACAATTGGCGCGGAGAGCTGGACGTTGGCGGCGGGCTGACGCCCTCAGGCAATGTTCGTGCGCGCAGTGTCGCTGTGTTTGAGGATCGGGATTATTTCTACGATGTCACACACCGGAAAAAATCGCTCCTCTACGGGACGTCGGAATGGAACATTACCCCGTCCACTGTGATCGCCGCGACTGTGAAATGGCAGGATCTGGATGATGATGGATCCCTGATTGGCGGATTGCCACGCTACTCAGACGGCAGCGCCCTCGACGTTTCGCGCTCCTTTAATCCTGGAACGGATTGGTCTTTCCGGAAATGGGAAAATACGCAGGCCTTCCTGGAACTCAGACATGAGTTCGAGGGCGACTGGCAGGGCAAGATAGCGGTGAGCCATATCGATGGTGACAGTCAGATGCGTTACGCGAACCTCTATGGCGGAATAGATCGCGCGACAGGCAGTGGAGCGTTCATTCTGGCCGGGGCGTATGGCTTCGACAACAAGGAAACCGATGTTGACGCCTATGTAACGGGCAGCGTTGAGGCGTTCGGCCGCCGGCACGAACTTCTGTTCGGTGCGAACTATTGGGATGGCGAAACCTCGCAGACATCGTACGCTCTGCAAGGCTTGCTGATGACGGCCAATATATTTGATTGGGACCCACACAAGATTCCGGCGCCAACCGGACGAACCTATAGCGGCGAACAATCAACGACGACCACGCAATATGGCGGTTATGGTGTGGTGCGGCTTCATGTTCTAGACCCCCTGACGATTATCGCAGGTGGTCGCCTCAGCTGGTGGGAGACCGACACGGAACGGCGGGCGAGTGTGGACGGCCCTCTTGTTCCCGCCGGCCAGTACGAGGTCGATAATCAGTTCACACCTTATGGCGGCGTTGTCTGGGACCTGACCAGTAAACTATCCCTTTACGGCAGCTATACGTCGATCTTCACACCCCAGAACTATCGCGGTGCAAATGGCGATGTCATTGACCCCATGACCGGTGACAATTTCGAAGTGGGGTTGAAAGGAGCCTGGTTTGACGGTCGGTTGGACGGTGCACTCTCGGCCTTCCGTATCCTTCAGGAAAACCGGGCGCAAACTGACCCGAGCGTTCCGTGTCTGCCAGGAACTCAGTGCGTCTATATCGCCGAGGGAAAGGTGCGTACGCAAGGCGTGGACTTCGAGGTGAATGGTGACGTAACCCCGGAACTGCGGCTGCAGGCGGGATATACTTGGGTTGATACGGAATATGTACGTGATCGCACTGCAACAGGTGGTCCAAGTACAAATGAGGGCCAGCCCTTTTCGCGCTTCACCCCTCATCACATGTTAAAGCTGTGGGCGCACTATCATCCTCGCTATCTGGATGAACGTTTGTCGATTGGCGCTGGCGTGAATGCCCAGAGCTCGTCTCATGTCATCAGCAATGGCATGCGAATCGAACAGGGCGGGTACGCTGTGGCGAATGTCCGGCTTGGCTACAAAATTACGCCGAAAATCGACCTCTCCCTGAACGTCAACAATCTCTTCGACAAAACCTACTTCACGCGCTTGGGCGGTGTTGAATGGAACAATTGGTATGGCGAGCCGCGCAGCGTCCTCGTCACGTTGCGGGCGAGGTACTGATCATGTCTGGAATCCGTATTGTAAATGCGTCCGAGACGGTCGTGCATCTGTCCGAAAGCGGTCTGGCGACTTTCCTGTCGCGTCGAAAGAGCGAGTGGGGGAACATCCAGTCGTCTCAAGCCGACCGGATCATCGGAACGGTGAAAGCCCTGACCAATGATGACCTCCATTCCGACATGTGGGAGATGCATTCGACAGGCGAGGAGCTGTTGTTCCTTCTGTCTGGCGCTGTTGAACTCTTCGCGGACGAGGCCGGTGGGGCGTCACCTTACCAGATGACAGCTGGCGTATTCTGTATCGTCGGGAAGAATGTGTGGCACCGCCTGATCCTGAAAGAGCCTGCCGAACTTCTCTTTGTCACCCCCGCAAGTGGAACGCACATGCGGCCCTATCAAGACGATCAGACGGCCTGATCGGATGCGACGCATGTTGAGGAGTGCCCATAGGTGGGCAGGATTGGCGACAATTGTGGTCGTCGCGGTCTTGTGTGCAAGCGGCTTCGGCCTGTTGGTCGGCCACAGCTTCAACCTGTCTGGCCGTATCGAGATCCATACCGATACGGAACAACAAGCTGAATATGCCGGACTGGACAAGGCGCTTCCCACGATTTCGCAGACCTATCCGGACCATCAGGCCGGTATGATCCTGGCGTCCGGCTCCCCTAACCGGGCTTGGCAAGTCAGCTTGCGTGGCAAAGGCGGGGAGAATGCCGGACTGGCGGTTCAAATCGATCCGGAAACAGGGAGGCTTCTGTCGGAAACGGTCGCCGGACAGTCTCCAAAGGATTGGCTGCTTAAGCTGCACAATAGTCTCTTCCTGGGGCTGACCGGTGAGGTTCTGATCCTCATCTCTGCGATTGCGCTGATGTTCCTCAGCATGACCGGAGTTCTCATCGTTCCCGGAATATGGCGGCATCTGCGTAAGGGGCCGCTATGGAATGGTGTGCGTTCCTTACATACCTGGCTTGGGCTCGTCGGCGCCGTGTTCCTGCTTTTGTGGACCGTCACCGGAACGGCCCTGCTGGCATATAAGGGGTTCGCAGACATCAAACCCGCGCGAGGGAGACCTCAGATGGCTGCTGCCGCGCCCGGCTCCGCCAGTCCGCCGGTTGATGACCTGCCGTCCGCAAGTCTTTCGACCATCCTTTCGAGTGTCGGCGCCGCTTATCCCGATCGCGAAATCCAGGCGGTCATACCGGGGCGGGGGGCTCGTCCGGTGGCCGTGATGATGCTCAATCGGTTTGCACCGCCCTGGGAAAAATCCGCGACTTTTCTGTTCGACGCGCATTCAGGTGAAGCCCTCCCTGCGCGGGACGTGCCCGTGTTCATGCGCGTCATGATTGCGATGAAATCGCTCCATACGGGCGTATGGGACAGCCCGGCTGTCTATGCCGTTTACGTCATTATGGGGGCCGTACCGATCATTTTGATCGTGACCGGGCCCTGGCTGTGGGTTGTGAACAGGCGTCGTCGGTCAAAGACACCGGCTGTCAAAAAAAGATCCTTAAAGCAGAGGGCGTAGGAATGTTGACACAAACATCCGGAAAATACGAAGGCGCAAGCTGGCGATCAGTGAGGGCACTGATGATGATCGGCGCGCTCTATGTCAGCCAGGGGGCACCCTTCGGGCTCGCCATGGACTTCCTGCCAACGATTTTAAGAAGTGAAGGTGCATCGCTTTCGAGTCTTGCCTGGCTGCCTTTGATCGGTCTGCCCTGGGTGCTGAAATTCCTCTGGGCGCCATTCCTCGACAATCTCTGGTCGCCTCGCCTGGGCAAGCGGCGAAGCTGGATTTTGCCGATGCAGGCAATGATCTTTGTCGCTTTGAGCGCGATTGCTGTCATCGGTGTTTCCGAACGGACATCTTCGCTTGTCGTCATCTTGTTTGTGGTGACATCCTTCGCCGCGGCGACACAGGATACGGCGACGGATGGTATGGTTGCTGAGTACTTTTCCAGTAAAATGCTGCCACTTGCCAACGCGGTGCAGGTTGCCGGGACGTTGGTCGGGTTTTTCCTTGGCGGCCCGGCGGCATTGATTGTCGCGGGTTATTTCAGTGCCTCGACGGCAGTTTCCGTCATGACGGCGATCGTTCTTTTCGGTTTTCTATTCGCTCTGTTCTGGAGAGAACGGCAGGCGGCGCATTCTGTTGCGCGGGCTGAGACGAAAGCGAGTCTCGCCGGTTTCGTGAGGCGTCCCGGGGCCTTGAATGTCGCGGCGATCGCCTTTCTTACCGCGGTCACCGCAGTGGGTGGTTTCACACTGGGAAAGGTGTTCCTTGTGGATCAGGATTGGGCGGTCGAGCAGATCGGTAAAATCGGTCTTGCGGGCGGAGGTGTCACGGTCGTGCTTGGGTGCGGCGGGGCGGCCTTGATGATCCGGCTCACCGGAGTGCGTACGGCGCTGACGATTTCGGTTTTGTGTTCTCTCATTGGAAGTCTGCTCTGGTTGTCCATGACGCTGGGCGTTTCCTCGTCGACGGTCTGGTTGGCCGGGCTTGCGGTCATGCTCGGCTCTGTGGGCACGGGCGGAATGTCCGTTGCCGCAATGACGATTGCCTCTTGCTTTGCCGGAACTGCAAATCAGGCCGGGACCGATATGACGATCGTTCAGAGTTCTCGAGACTTTGGAGAGATGCTCACATCGTCACTTGCTCTGACGATCGCCGCATCAGCTGGTTTCTCCAGCGCATTTGCCTTGCTTGGCGTGAGTGCAGTCATAACGCTGTTTGTGGTGAGGATGGAACGAACCTGTAGTGATAACGCTGCCCCCTTATGTCTGGATTTGCATGCGTTTCAGCAGACCACTGTACCTGATAGAACGTCTGGAACTCCCAGATAGACGACTTCGATTGACCTGGTCCCCATGTCTGGGCCACCCGGTTGGAGGATTTTCCGGGTTTCAGGCGCAATCTGGCTGATCGGCCATATCGCGTTTCATAAGCGCCTTCGGGACTATGTAGCCAATCGCGCTGTGCGGTCTCCGTGGTCGTGGGCTGGCTCTGGGGGTAGTTTAGATCGAATCCGGGTGCGCGAGCCATCGCACGCTACCGCTTAGTTGCCAGGATATGTATTACAAGCGAAGACCAATTTCAGTAAGAATACGGAAAGAAAGTCCGCCCCCTGAAGGGGGCGGACTTTCCGGGATTAGAAGCGGTAGCGCGCTTCCAGTCCAATTATACGTCCCTTTTTCATATTTGCGGCGGTACTTCCCATAGACGCCGGAAGCTGCGTGTCGCTGTTAAACACCACATCGTTCAGCAAATTCTTGCCGTACAATGACAAGTTCCAGTTTGAATCCAGTGGTCGCCAGCCAATGTTCAGGTCCAGGATGCTCTGGCTGTTCAGATAGGCGAGATTATCGTCACTCGCAGCCTGCCGGTCACGGAAGCTGTAGCTTAGCCGTGAGGACAGGTCGCCATACTGGCCTAGGCTTAAATCGTAGATAATGGACGCGGAATAGGTCAGCTTAGCCGTGCGCGGCAGGTCCAGTGCGAGGTCCTGCTCGTCCACAACGCCATCACCTGAGAGATCATACAGAACCTCCGTGAACTCAGCATCAAGGTAACCGAGGTTGCCCATCAGGATCAGATTGTCTGTGACGAGGAACTGGCCGTCGATTTCGAAACCGGAATTCTCGGAGTCGGCCGTGTTGCGTCCAGTCTGAACCGAACCAAGTGGTCCTGACGTGATGACGACCCTTTGCAGGTCTTTAGTCTTTGTCAGGAAAGCCGCTAAGTTCAAGCGCGTCCGGTTCGTCGGTTCAGACTTCAACCCGATTTCGAAATTGTCGACGGATTCCTCATCCACCGGTCCGGTCAGGTCGGCCGGGTCACTGTTGCGCATATTGTAGCCGCCCGAGCGAAAGCCCGTCGCCCAGCTACCATAGATGCGGACATTCTCCGCAATGTCATACTGAAGGCCCAGCTTGTAATCGACGTTTGACCAGGAATCGGCGTCCTCGAAATCGAAGGGGCATTCGCCAAGGCCCGGCCGGCAGTAGCCCGCCGGACTCGTGCCGGGCTTTGGTGCACCAAGTGAGGCGATCTTTATATCCTTGTCTTCCTTGGTGTAACGCAAGCCAGCAGACAGGGTCAGCTTTTCAGACAGGTCATAGTCGCCATTCAGGAAGATACCGAAGACCTGGTGAGACTGGACCCCGCCACCGGCCTGGTGCACTACACCGTTAAACAGGCTCCGGTTTTCGCTGTAGGTGATGTCCTGATCGAAATAATAGAGCCCGGTCGTAAGGTCTAGCGTATTGAAGAAGCGGCCTGCATAGCGAAGTTCGTTTGAAATCTGCTCCTGCGTCTGCCCGCCGTCGGGCACCGGGGCCGGTGGTGAGCCGGGCGGGTCAGAGATACAGTTCGTGTCAAAGGCCGTGTTTGGCGTGGCATCGAGATCGATGCACTGATTGTTATCATAATCACGATAGCCGAAGATGTTGGTGACCACGCCATCGCCAAAGCCGACATCAAGTGTGGTCTCCAGAAAAGCTTGGTTCCATTCGGCTTCCTGCCAGCCCCGATTGTTGATCGACAAGTCGTGCGTGTCGCGATCAAAGTCCAGACCGGGAACACCAGAGCCGTTCCTGTGTGACTGAGGGGCTGTGCCTTCGCTTTCCTGCTCGCCGTGCTCAAGACGCAACAGCCAATTCAGGTCCTCGGTGCTTTGCCACTCAAGCGCGGCCCGGATAATTGTAGTCTCGCTGTCACCGTATTTCTCGTTGTCGAACTTGTTCTTGAACCAGCCTTCGTCATGATTGTGATAGACCGCGATCTTGCCGTTCAGTCTATCAGTGAGCGGTCCGCTGATAACGCCGCTATAGGTGTAATTGTTGCCGGTGCCGCGGAAACCTGAATCGACGGAGGCGCGCAGGTCGACTTTCAACTCGTCGGTTGGCCGCGTCGTGTTTACCAGAACTGCACCGCCCACAACATTCCGGCCGAACAGGATACCCTGCGGGCCGCGTAGGACTTCCACGCTTTCAAGGTCAAAGTTGTCGAACATGATGCCAGCATTGATGCCGTAATAAACACCGTCGATGAATGCGCCGACCGTCGGATCGATACTGGGAATGGAACTGAGTGAAGCCTGTCCTCTTATAGAAAAGGCGGCCACGCCCTTGAACGAGCCTATTTCATCGATGACTGCATTCGGTACACGGCTGCCGATATCGGCCAGGTCGCGGAACTGCAGTGCGTCGAGCTGATCGCTTCCGAAGGCCGTTATGGCGATCGGAATGTCCTGGACATTCTCTGCCTCGGCTTTCTTCTGTGCCGAAACGGTGACAGTCTCCATGAGGCGTTCTGTATTCGATGTATCTTCAGTTTGAGACGCGCTCTGCGCGTGGGCGCTGTAGCATAACAACTGCGCAATAGCGGTGGCACATACGAAACGAGATAGGCGCATTTTCTATTCCTCCCAAAGTGCGACTTTTAGTTTGTCGCTGGGTGTACTCATCAGCAAGGAATTTGGATGAAGGAAGGTGCGGTGGGCTCAAATCACGTATATGATTACAAAGATGAATGGCGGCGGCATCATGCCCACTTGGGGCGTAACACCTAAGTCTCAGTCCTGATGGTGATGGTGGCCATCCTCATGGATCAGATTCACGTTGCAAAGCTCAGAATTTTCCCCAGCGGCTCCCTCGGCATCCGCACGGTATTGATTTGCTCGCCTTCAGCTTCGTAGCCGAACGATAGCCCGCACATGATCGCGTTGTCCTCGGGTATCGTCACAACTTCCCGCACCAGATCCGGAAAAGCCGCGAGCGCCCCTTGTGGACAGGTCGCGATGCCCCGCTCGGAGAATAGCAGCATCAGGGATTGGAGGAAAATGCCTAGGTCGATGGCATTCGCGCGATGCATGGATTTCGGCATGGACAGGAAAGCCGCGTGTGGCGCACCAAAGAATTTCCAGTTGCGTTCCAGCAGTCTCTGTCGACCCTCCATATCGCTGCGGGCGATACCCATCGTGTCGTAATACCGAAAGGCGCAGTCATACTGCCTGTCCTTGTAAGGGCCGGTCAGGCCGGCGCCACCCGGTGGGAAGGTAGGGTGCGGCTTTCCGCCATTGCGCATGAATTCGAAAACGCGACCCTCCAACCTTTCGCGGGCCTCTCCCATGACAATCGCCAGATGCCAAGGCTGGGTATTGGAGTTGGATGGTGCAAGACGCGCAATGTCCACAACCTCCCGGATAGTATCTTCCGGCACGGGGGCTGAACTGAATGCGCGAACGGAGTAACGGTTGCGGATGAGAGAGGTGGCGGTCATGGCGGTCTGGTCCGGGCTTTCAGGATGGGTCATTCAGACGTCAGGGTCTGAAGATATGCGACGACATCTGCGCGTTGCTGGTTCCGGGGCAGAGCGATCATCATGGCGCTGCCGGGCGCGAATGCCTGCGGATCGGCCAGGAATGCGTCGAGCGCTTCCGGGGTCCAGGTGCCGGCGATTCCGGAGAGTGCGTCCGAATAGGTGACGCCTTCAGCGGATGCGATATCCCTGCCGGCGACGCCCCACAGATTCGGACCGGCAAGGTTCGCGCCGCCCTGCGCAAATGTGTGACAGGAGGCGCAGATCGCAGCCGCACGTTTCCCGGCGGCAGGGTCTCCGGTCGTCGGGCCTCCCGGTGAAGCCGGCTCTGTCGGCACCTTCGCCTCGACCACTTCCGGCGGCCCTTCCTTCCAGGCCAGTTTCTGGTACTCTGCGAGCGTCTTGTTGATTTTGGAAGAGGACTCCCCCTTCTGTAGGGATTGCGCAACGAACAGGACATATTTCCGGATATCTTCCACATCCCTTTTGCTCAGATGGGCGTGGAGCGGCATGCCGCGCTCGGCGAACGCGCCTTCGCGGATGATGGACTGGTAATTGTCGAAAATGGAATTGTCGGACCGGGCAAGGTTCGGAATAGCGCCGCCGTTACCACCAGGAAAGCTGTGGCAGCCGACACAGTTCTGAAAATAGTTCGTGTAGCCCCATCCGATCTCATACGGGCTGGCGTCAGTTGTAAGCGTGGTCAGTTCCCTGCGGTCTGAAGGGCGTTTTGGCAATGGCTCTGCGGTGCCGCCCAGTTTGAACGTGTACACGGCCCCGGGATACAGGGCGTCGGTAAGCCGGAACGTTTGTCCCTGTCCGCCGCCCCATTCGGCGATGATGGTGATGTATTGCTCACCATCCACGAGATAGGTGACGGGCGCGGAGATGACGCCGGAATTGACATCGAACTCCCATAACAAGTCTCCGGTGTTCACATCCCGTATCCTGAAAAAGCCTTCTGCGTCCCCCTGCATCAGTAAGCCTGTCGTCGTGGACAGCAGGCCGCCATTGTAGCGGCTCGGCTGCGGGATGGACCAGACACGCTCCTGCCTGACCGGATCGTAGGCGATAAGTTCGCCACTGCTGACACCGGGCGGCGGGGCGTTGGGGTCAATTACCTGTTCGTTCCACGCCCTGAACGGGACGGAGACAACGAACTCGTTTCCACGCAGCACGCCATTCGTATAATTTGGCGCATCGCCATTCGTGCCATAGGGCGACGCCTGTATGACACCGGGAATATAAACCAGTCCGGTTTCATGATTGTAGGACATCGGAAACCAGTTGTGCCCGCCATGGGAGCTTGGCGTGATCCAATGCGTCCTGCCATCCTGGTATCGTGCGCCAGAAGTCTCAATCGGCCGGCCGGCCGCATCGATACCCGATGCCCAGTTCATGTAGGTGTAGGGCGCAGCAGAAATGAGTGCGCCGTTGGTGCGATCAAGGACATAGAAGAATCCGTTTTTCGGGGCCTGCATCAGCACTTTTCTGGGGGCGCTGTCGATTTCCATGTCGGCAAGTATGATGGGCTGTGTCGCCGTATAGTCCCACGTGTCACCCGGCGTGGTCTGGTAGTGCCATTTGTAGGCACCGGTCTCGGCATCCACAGCGACGATGCTCGACAGGAAGAGATTGTCGCCGCCACCTGGGCTGCGGATCTCCCGGTCCCAGCTCGATCCGTTTCCGACACCGATGATGACCTGGTCAAACTCCGGATCGTAGACAATGGCATCCCAGGCCGTGCCGCCTGGACCGTGCTTCCACCATTCGCCATTCCAGGTTTCAGCGGCCTGTTGGAGTTCAGGCTGCTCGAAGGGTTCGGACGGGTCTCCGGGTACGGTATAAAACCGCCACGCCCGCTCCCCTGTCATGGCGTCATAGGCCGTGACGAAGCCGCGCACGTTCGCATATTCGGCCCCGCCATTGCCGATCAGCACCTTGCCGTTCGCAATCCGGGGCGCGCCGGTTATGGAGTAGTTGCCACCCTCCGGAACCGTCATGACCGACCAGTTCTGATCGCCGGTCGCAGCATCGATGGAAATCAGGCGCCCGTCCAAAGTGCCGACGAATACAGCTCCTTTGTACAGCGCGACGCCCCGGTTCACGACGCCGCAGCACATGTCCATGGCCTTTGCCCGAGGAACCTGCGGATCAAACATCCACAGCTGGGCGCCGGTCCGCGCATCGACAGCGTGAACGACAGACCACGGGCCGGTGAAGTACATGATGCCGTCGACGACAAGCGGTGTCGCCTGAATGCCACGCGTTGAGTCCAGCTGGAGTGTCCATGCCAGACCTAGCTGGTCGACATTCTTCGGCCCGATCTGATCCAGCGGCGAATACCGGTCTTCGTTGTAATTCCGACCGTAGCTCAGCCAGTCGCCTGGCGTTTCGTCTGCGGCCCGCAGGCGCGCATCGTCGACAGACAACGTTGCCTTATGGATATGCTCCGGAGTCGTATTATGAGCATTCTCGGGTGCATCCTTCGCGCCACAAGCCGAAATAAGAAGCAAGACACATAGTACGGGAATGAGCTTTGTGATCTGAAACATCGGCTGACTTTCCTCCTCCGCGCCGGCGCGCGGCTGCAAGCCAAGCACATTTTCGGAGTGGGGCACGTGTTTGCTTGGCATGTATCACAGGTGTGATCGTCGCCAGAAGTGTCAGCCCATTTCTGAAACGGGGGAGTCCTTGAGACTTTCCCCAAAAGACATGCGGGCTCGAACATACTCGTCGATGATCCGGTCGCAGAGATTGGCGGCAGATTCCACAGACTGGATCATGCCGACGCCATGGCCAGCCGATTTGATCTTAGAATAGCGCGCCTTGGCCGCCTGGTTCATGACCCGCTTGCCGGGTGCATAGGCTGCGATCTCGTCCGGGTTCAGCCCCTCGTTGATCAGGCTAGGGCGCAGCCAGTTGGCGGGGGCGCCGTCCAACGCGGCAGAGAAGAAGATATCCTTCGCGGTTGCCGCGATCATCATCTGCTGCGTGACGTCGTCCGAAAGGCATTCCCGGGTCGCGATGAAGCGAGTCCCGAAGTAACAGGCCGAAGCGCCCATGGCCTGCGCCGCCAGGATGTCCTGCCCGGTACTCATCCCGCCAGCCAGGATAACCGGTTTGTCCGTCACCTGACGGACCTCGTTTAGGAGGGCAAAGGGATTGATCGTTCCGGTGTGTCCCCCGGCGCCTGCGCAAACGGCGATAAGGGCATCCGCGCCCGCTGCTGCTGCCTTCTCCGCATGCCGGGCGGATGCGATGTCGTGAAAGGCGACGCCACCATAATCATGGATGCGGTTGAACACATCATCCGGTGCGCCTTTGGATGTGAGGACGACCGGAACCTTGTGCTGAATGCATAAATCAAGGTCGCCCGGGTACCGCTCATTCGTCGGGTGGACGACAAGATTCACAGCATACGGGGCTGGGGAATCCATCTCCGCGAGGCCGCGCTCCATATCCTGTAGCCAGTCGGAGAAAACCTCACGCGTTCGCGTCGAGTGCGCAGGAAAACTGCCCATCACGCCCCGCGAACAACAGGCGAGAGCCAAGGGCGGGTTTGAGACAAGGAACATAGGGGACACGATCAGCGGAACTTTCAGGCGCCCGCCAAAAGTAAAGTCAATCAGCATGGGAATTCTCCACATGGGAATGGATGACAGATTCTGTGTGTTCGCCCAGAGCTGGAGCATTTCTGTTAATGCGCATGGGCGACTGGATCAGCTGGAAAGGAAACCCCTTGACGAGAGCTCCGTCGGGGCTGTGTGAAAAGCTACCCGCTGCCGCAGCGGCGGGGGCACTGGGCAGTTCCTTGCCGGATCGTGCCACCGCGGCGCCAATGCCGACGTTGAGAAGAGTCCGAGCGCAGTCAGCAGCCGCCATTCCGGAGGCCCATTCCGTAAGCCCGTCCGCGTGCGCGAACGCGTTGAGACGGGCCGACTCATCGTTACTTACCGCAACATACTCCCCATCAGCGCAGCGCAGCATGGCGCGATCCCCTGACCATGCCGCGGCGTCGCGGGCAGACGTTCCGGTTGCGGTAGAAGCGAACATGTCACCGATCTGATAAATCGCGCAGTCTCTCTGAGAAATGTCCAGATGCCGAGCAATGCCGAGACGGCGGCAGTCGATGGCCTGCGCGGCGATGATTGCTGCACCGTACAGGCAAACTGTCTGGTCCGGATAGTTCAGGTTTCGGCCCGATATGACAGGAATGCCGTCGTCATAGCAGGTCAGCGATGCAAACCCGGACGTCGCCTCCAATGTGGAGCCGAAGGTCGTGTGCTGCGAGTTTGGACCAGACAGCCCCTGTCCGGAAATGGATGCGAGCAGGATGGTCGGATTGGCCTCCACCAGCCTGTCGAAAGTCAAGCCAAGTCGGTCGAGGACACCACGGCGAAAATTCTCGACGACGATATCTGCCGTCATCGCAAGCTTCAGGAATGTGTTCAGGCCTTCCTCGGTTTTTAGGTCGAGTGCAATGCCTTTCTTGTTGCGGTTATTGCTTTTGAACAGGGGGGAGTCGCCATCCGTCGCGCCAGCCCATGCGCGGAAGGGATCTGGATAGGTATCCGATTCGATCTTGATGACGTTTGCGCCCATGTCGGCGAGCAGCGCGGACACACCCGCACCGGCGGTGATTATCCCGAGATCGAGTACGGTCATTCCGCTAAGCGGCAACGGGCCGTCTACATCTACTTTGGGAGCCCCACCCCTGGCTTCCTTCTCGATCCTGTGGGGTAAGGCTGGTGCTGTATAGCCGGACGGTGTGGTTACGATAGCGGCGCGATGGACCAGCAGCGGATCGTTCAGCAGATCGCTGATAGTCAATACCGGCGCACCGGGAATCTCCCGTTTGACCAATGTCTTCGCGAGATCGGCTTTGGTCCGGCCAGCACACCACTTTTTGATAGGGGCCATGTAGGCCCTGCGGTGTTCGGCGCGGCCCTTGAAGCTCCTGAACCGGTCGTCTTCGAGTTCAGGATCATTGATCATCTCGACCACTCTGTCCCAGTCCCGTTCGTTGTATACAAAGGCGAGATAGCCATCCTTACAGGGGACAACTGGCCATTCTGCGTCAGCGCCCTGGCGCGCCAGGTCTTCACCGAGCGTCGCGGCAATGGCGGCCTTCCAGTTTATCCAAGTAAGCGAGGCTTCGCCCTGTAGCCAAGCCTGTTCGGTCCGCCCGAAACGCAAGCGCGCGCCAGCGACGGCAGTCAGTGCCGTGAAAATGGCATAGCCGATGGTGTGGGCGGCGTAATTCGCGGCAGGAACGAGCGGCTCACGCTCAAAATCTCCGAGCAAGCGTGCGAGTCCGGACGCCGCAAACAACGTATCCTCGGTCTGCCATGGCTCGAGTTCTACAGTCACGCTGCTGATGTCGGGACTGATTAGCTTGTCTTGTCCGGGCACAGTTGCGCGCAAGATGATGCGATGCCTTTCCGCAGAAGTGTCGCCTGCCCAGGCGGCTGGCGACACTTCTACCCGTTCATCGACAATGTCGGACAGCCCGGCCAAATCCGGGGCTTGCTCTGTCCCGGATACGAAGCTTTTCGCGCCAAGCGCGCAGGAAATCCCTGCGGCGAAACGGACAGCGCGACGGGCCTCCGGAGAAGTGCCCCGGTCAAAAATCTGTAATAGGTCGAAATCTTCAAACAAGTGACGCGATCCTGCCATTCAGTTTTGCTACTGTTGATGAGCGTATAGCAGGAAGCCAGTACAGCGGTATCGGAATCACATATATGATGAAGGGGGAACTGCGCAGAGTATTCAATTCTGTCCCGGCTATTCTCTATTTCAGCGACATAATATTTGGAAGGTGCAAAGAGATGATCCAGGAAACTGCGACGGCTTCAGCGGGTTTGCGGACAATAGTTCATTTCATTGATGGACAAGATACTGCTCCGCAGTCGGATAACTATTTCGATTCGGTCGACCCCTCGAATGGTGCAGTCTATGCGAGGGTTGCGTCGGGCAATGCAAATGATGTCGGAGCCGCGGTGGCGTCAGCTAAGGCGGCCAGTGCGAGTTGGGCTGCAATGCGTCCGCTCGACCGGGGGGTGATTATTCAGAAAATTGGCGCGGCCCTGCTGGAGCACATTGTGGCGCTAGCGGAGATCGAAACTCGTGAAATGGGGATGCCTTCTCAGGCGTCGCCCGGCATCATCGCGGCCTCGGCGGAGTATTTCACTTACTATGGTGGGCTCGCCCCTTCGGTGCATGGGGATACAATTCCCGTCGACGAGTCGACACTGGCTTATACGCTGTATGAGCCTTATGGAGTTGTCGGGATCATCACGCCCTGGAATGCGCCTTTGAATCAGGCCGCCCGGAGCGTTGCGCCCGCGCTGGCGGCGGGCAATACGGTCGTTGTGAAGCCCAGTGAATACACGTCCCGCGCAACGGTCGAACTTGCCCGGATCGCGCATGAGGCCGGTTTACCCGCAGGCGTGCTGAATGTTGTTACCGGGACGGGGCCGGACGTCGGTGAGCCGCTTGTCCGTCATCCAGATATCGAGAAAATTGCGTTCACCGGGTCGGTCCGGACCGGTGCCAGAATTGGTGCAATTGCCGGAGAGCGAATCGTGCCTGTCACGTTGGAACTGGGCGGCAAGTCACCTGACATCGTGTTCGCGGACGCAAAGCTGGACGTTGCCGTCCGGCAGGTGCTTTTCGGGTTCATCGCGAATTCCGGTCAGATCTGCACGTCCGGCACGCGCGTTATCGTGGAGCGGTCCATTCTCGCCAGGTTTTCCGAAATGCTCGCGGATGCCGCCCGGAGCATTCCCATTGGCGTCGACAAGCCGTTTCCCTGTCTCGGTCCCATTGCAAACCGCATGCAGTACGAGAAGGTGCTCGGCTACATGGATAGTGCACGGAGAGAAGGTGCTCGGCTCATCACCGGGGGCGGCCCGGCGCGGGGCGTGGGTCTGGACGGCGGATTTTATGTCGAACCAACGATCTACACGGATGTGAGGCCCGACATGAAGATCGTCCGAGAAGAGGTTTTCGGGCCGGTGGGCGTGCTGATTCCCTTCGATACCGAGGAGGAAGCCATTTCCATCGCAAATGACACGGACTACGGTCTAGCCGCCGGTATATGGTCGCAGGATGCCAGTCGGGTCCATCGTGTCGCCGCCCAGCTGCAGGCGGGAACGGTTTACATCAATGCCTGGCATGCGCAGACGGTTGAAGTGCCGATGGGAGGCTACAAGCGCAGCGGCGTCGGCCGGGAACGTGGAATAGGCGCGATCAAGGCCTATATGCAGACAAAGAACATTACACAGAAGCTGATCTGATCAACTGTTCTGCCCGGGTATGCAGAAGACGTCCGCGATATTGGGGCAGGCTGCCAAAGCCAACACATCGGCGTATAGCCGGTGTGCCTGCGCGTTTCCGATCGCGTTGGCCGTATTGGTGATGAATTTGGTTTCTATACGTGAGCTGACGGCTTCCCGATCGTTCATGAGCGCCCGGAAGTCGAAGTTCATTTCATAGCGCCCGCCATCGCAGGTCGAGATCGTGACAGTGGTTCTGAAATGGTCCATCTCGCTATCATTGGTGTGGACCTTCGCTCTCAGTCCGGCCAGCGTTTTATCTCTTATAGCGGCGTCGCTATAGGCGGCATCGGAGGTGGTGTCGCATCCAACCAGCGCAAGAGCGGCGACGTGTGAGAAGGAGAATTTTCCCTCAAGTGCTGTTTTCGGCTCTCCGATAGATGCGGTCTTCAGGCAAAGAGAGTTGGTGGAGACATCGACCCGATCAATGCGCCCGGCTAAGTCAGTATGCTCCGCCATGAGCGCGCGAAGGGCCTCGATCATGGGGTGAGTTGCGTGGCAGGCGGCGTGGAACTTGAATGCATTGTCGCGGATACGGTGGACTTCTGGGCCTTCTATCTTTCGCTCGGCTTCGGGGAGCCCGAGGAACATACAAAGATACCCATTTTCGGCCTCGAGCGCGGCGTGTGGCGCCGTGAATCCTCGGGCGACGAGACGCGCGGCGAGCAGTCCGGCAGAAGCAGCATGCGCGGCGTTGTAGGGCTTTGCCATCGTGCCGAATGTGCACTTCAGGCCACAGGCCTGCGTGGCGGCAAGGCCGAGGGTCGCGCACATCTTCGCCGTGTCGAATTTCATCAACTTACCGGCCGCTGCCGCAGCGCCGAAGACTCCGACCGTGGCGGTTGGATGAAAGCCAAGCAGGTAGTGGTCAGGGTGAAGTAGCGCGCCGATCCGTGCAGCCGTTTCATAGCCTGCGACTACAGCCGCAATCAATTCGCCCCCCGACACGCCTAGTTTGCATCCAATCGGCAGGGCTGCGCCGACGACTGCGCTACCTGCGTGCGCGGACCGCGCCGGGATCAGCGTGTCGTCGAAGTCGATCGCATGAGCGGCACCGGCATATAGCATGGCCTGGCTATGTAGCGGGCCTTCCAGTTGCCCACCAACAAGATCATGGGCCTCGATTTGGCGTCCGAAAACTTCTTCACCGATGAACTGCGTCAGTGGTTCTCTTGCTCCCCGGATCGCGCATCCGAGATTGTCGAGAATGACAAGCCTGGCGAGGTGCTCCACATCCTCTGGCAAATTCCGGTGGGAGTACGATAGGGCGGCGTCGGCGATCGTTTGTGTCAGCTGTGGTTCAGGCAGGGTCCTGGCTCCCTCTTTGAGCACCTGCCTCGCAGATGAGCTTGTTCAAAAGTCGCAGGGCATTTGTGTCGAAGACACTGGGCACATCTGTGTCCATGCGATGACCCCTCACAATGCCTTCAACAAAGTTGTGCTGGCAGTCAGTCCCGGTACAGTGCGTGTCAGAGATTCCACGCACACGTTTCCCTGAGCTTTTCCGTAACTGTGTTACGGGCATGTTCTCTCTGTGCGCACGAACTCCAATGTCCCGAATTGATCCATCACATATGTGATGAATTGTGGTTTTGGTATTATGTATGTGATGTAAATTTGCGACGCATTGAATCGAACGGGAGGCAAGCATGAACGCATCAATCAAATCATCCCAGCGGACTTTGGAGCTGTTCGAACTCTTCTCGCTCGAGCAACGGCCCCTCACGATCAAAGAGATCACTGAAGCCCTCGGTATGCCGCAGTCGAGCACTTCTGTCCTGGCGAAGTCGCTCGTATCGCTCGGTTATCTTGAGAAGAATGAAATGCGGCGAACCTATTATCCGACGCTGCGTATATCGTTGCTGGGAACCTGGATACGCCGTCAACACCAGCGTGCGGGACAGCTCCCCGCGCTTTTAAGTGAGGTTGCCCGAGTCACCGGCGAGTCCACCATTCTCGCCATGCGCAATGGCATTTACTCCCAATATCTTATTGCGCAGAAAGGTAACTCTCCGACCCGCGCGCAGGTTGAGTCTGGAATGCTTTATCCGCTCGCCTGTTGTTCAACCGGTTGGTGCCTGCTGACGCTTGAAAGTAAGGAAGCCGTCAGCAAAATTGTCCGTAGAACGATTTCCGAAGCGAAAAATGAGCATTGGCGGAAATCCGCCAAGCATGCCGTCGAACAGGTCGAGCTGACGCAAAACCGTGGGTATGCCTTCTCGAAGGGAGAAACCATGGAGCGGCTCGGCGCGATTTCGATTCTACTTCCAAGCATGCCTGGAGCCTACGCGATGAGCGCAGGCTGCGGCGGCTGGGTCGACCGCGTGGAAGGCAAGAAGGATCTGATCCTGGGGGCACTGAACGAACTTGCGCATTCCGTCCGCCAGCTGAAAGACCAAGACGAGCAGATCCTCTTCTCCTAGCGTATAGTTGGTTTTCCGAGGATGGAGTCGGAAATAATGCGTTGCTGGATTTCCGAGCTGCCTTCGAAAATCTTTGTGAGGCGTGCGTCACGCCAATAGCGTTCCACGGCATGAAGCGTCGTGTAACCAGCGCCACCTAAAATTTGCAGGGCTTCGCTGGTCGTCCGTTCGGCCATCTCAGCAGCAAAGTATTTCACCATCGCAGCCTCCTTGTCGCAGCGCCGCCCGGAGTCAATCTCGTTACAGACGTGGTACATGAGTTGACGAGCTGCTTCGATTTCTGTGGCCATGGTAGCGAGCTTAAAGCGAATGGCTTGGAAGTCGCTGATCGGTTGCCCGAACTGGACGCGTTCTTTTGCGTAGGCCGTGGCGTCTTCCAGAGCGCCCTGGGCAAGACCGATCGAGCGGGCCGCAGTGTGGGCACGGGCACCCTCAAGCCCGGATGCGATGGTTTTGAATGCCTCGCCATCAGATCTGAGGGTTGGTTGTACAGGCGCTCTAGCTTGATCGAAGGCAAGTTCAAATGTCTTCCACCCAAAATAGCCTATTTTCGGAATCTGGGCGCCGAATACACCCTCTGGAAAAGTACCGGGCTGCTTTTCGAATATGACAGATGTCAATCCGGCCCAGCGCGGTGCGTCAGGATCCGTATCCGTTCGGCAAACCACATTCAGGAAATTGGCCCGGTCAGCGAAGGTGCACCAATATTTGTTGCCCGTCACAACCCACTCGTGATCATCCCTGCGAGCACGGCATGTGATCGAAGCAACGTCCGAGCCAGCATTGGGCTCAGACATCGCCATGGCGCCAAGATACTTGCCCTGTGCCATGAGTGCGATCTTCTCGCGCTTTTCGGAATCGTTTTTTGCGGGAATAGAGCGATAGAATGTGTTGCCTCTGGCTATGATTGATCCGGCGCACATCCATGCTCGGGAGAGTTCTTCGGCCACGATACAGTATTCAAAGTATCCGAGCCCCAACCCACCATACTCTTCCGGGATCAGAATACCGAAAAAGCCAAGCTCTCCCATCTTATCTATCAGGCTTTGGGGGATGTCGCCTCGTTCCGGATCGATCCTGTTCGCAACTGGGAGGACTTCATTTTTGGCGAAGTCGCGTGCCATTTCGCGCATCATCAGACGTTCTTCGGTCCAGTAGCCGGTGTGAGTGGAGACCTGAGTGTCTACATCTGCCATAGGGTGATCTTTCTTATCTATTCGCTGGGGCGCTTACATTCCGATCAGGTCGGCGCGATCGACCGTGTTCTGGAAAAGCCGTGCAGAAGCCGCGTCCACCATCACACCTTTGTGGCCGACAGAGCCGATGCCTTCCGCTTCCGCTTTGCGATACACGCTGATGATCTCGCGCGCGAAGTCGACGTCTTCCTTAATTGGAGAGAAGACATGCAGAGCGGGTTCGATTTGGGCCGGGTGGATGGCCCACTTGCCAACCATACCCAGTGCCAGCGCGCGCTTGCACTCCTCGCGATAGGCGGCGTCATTCTTGAAATTCGCGAACGGGCCGTCGACCGCATCGATGCCGGCCGCGCGGCACGCGATGGTGAGCTGGTAGCGGGGATAGTGGAAGATATCTCCAGGATACCCACCTGTTCCGCCTATATGCTTTACCGCCATGCCTTGACTCGCGGCATAGTCTCCCATGCCGAAGATCAGGCATTCCAAGCGCTCGCAGCAATGGGCGATGTCCCAGACATTGTACATTGCTTCGACTTCTTCGATGAGGCATTCGAGGCCGATACGTTTCTTCAGGTCCAGCTTCTTTTCCAGCTGCGACAACAGCTTGTCCGCAAACAGGACGTCAGACACGGTCATCGGCTTTGTGAGCATGATCGTGTCGACGTTTTCGCGTGCACCCTCGACAATGCTGATGATGTCTTCATGGCACCATTCGGTAGTCACGTCGTTGACTCGCACGCAGCGAACCGTGTTGCCCCAGTCGAGATTATTGAGCGCATCGACAATCGTCTGGCGCGCGCCCGCCTTTGCGGACGGGGCGACGGCGTCTTCTAGGTCGCAGAACACATGATCAGCCTGACTGGCGGCGGCCTTGGTCAGCATCTTCTCGCTGACGCCCGGAACAGCGAGCTGCGAGCGACGCAGGCGCATGGATCGTTTTGGCTTACTCATGATTTGGGAATCCTTCTCGTTCAGGCGGGTAGGGCGGCCTGTAGTCTGTCAATGTGTGAATCGGTGAATCCGGCTCTGCGCAGGATCTCTTTAGTATGCTCGCCGAGATACGGTCCTCGGCTGTGAATACCGCCGGGCGTTTCGCTTAATTTCACGGGCACGCCCGCGATACGGGTGGCACGGGCAGAGCCCGGCTGTTCGACGGGAACGATCATGTCACGGGCGGCGAAGTGGGGATCTTCCGCAATCTCGTCCATCTGCATGACGGGCCCAAACGGGATCTGCCCTCCGAGGCGTTGCATCAGTTCCGCCTTGGTGAAACAGGATGTGGCTGCTGCCAGCAGCTCTTCCAGCACTTCCCGGTTGCGACCGCGCAGCTCCGGCGAGGCGAAGCGTTTGTCATCTTTCAACGCCGGTACATCGATAAGGTCGCAAAGACGTTCGAAGAAACTCTGGTGCGGCGCGGCGATGGTGACGTGGCCGTCCTTCGCCGGAAATTGCCCGAACGGGCACATGAATGGATGGCCGTTCCCCAACGGGGCGGGTACGGTTCCGGTGATGTCATGCTGGTAGACAGCGCGCTCGCAGACCGCGAGCACCGCATCCAACATGGAGACATCCACAAACTGCCCGGTACCGGTCCGCCGCGCATGATGGATCGCGGCGAGCACACCGAAGGCCAGCATCATGCCCGGGACAATGTCGCCGATACCCGGACCCACCTTGGTGGGATGCTCGGGGCCCGGTCCGGTAATTCCCATGATGCCGCCCATCGCCTGGGCGACCACATCGAAGGCTGGCCATTCGGCATAGGGTGAATGGCCAGTCCGCGGATCACCAAAGCCGCGCAGCGTGCCGTAAACAAGTTTCGGGTTCACTTGCCGTAGCGTCTCATAGGAAAGACCCAACTTCTCCATCACCCCTACGCGGAAATTCTCCGTGATCGCATCCGCGTCACGCACCAGCGCCAGTAGGGCGTCGCGACCGTCAGTGGACTTCAGGTCCAGCACGATGGATTTCTTGTTCCGGTTCACACTCTGGAAATAGCCGCCATGAGTTTTCTGCGCGTCATCCGTATGCCAGGGGCCGTTCGGACGCGTCATGTCTCCGGTGGGGCTCTCAACTTTGATGACCTCGGCCCCATGATCGGCAAGCATCATCGTGCCGTACGGCCCGGCTAGCATTTGTGTCAGGTCGACAATCCTGATGTCAGACAGTGCCCCAAAACTCATTAGCGATTACCCCAGTGTGAATGGCGCTTGATTAGGGCAGTACGCTGCAGCTCGGCGACAATCTGATCGTTCTGGTTGACGCCCCAGTGCTGGAATACAATGATGCCTGCATCGGCACGGTCGCTTGCGCGTTTCTCTAGCACCCGGGAATAGGCGTAGATCGTGTCGCCATGAAAGACCGGGTGTTTCAGGCTGATTTTATCGAGCCCTGTTTCGGCGAGGGCATTCTCTATCGTGTCCTGGGAAGACAGGCCGAGGACAATAGAAAAGTTCACGCCACCATAGGAGATGACATCACTGTCGCGTTTGCCGGGCGCGCTCTTCCGCGTGCTTTTGCCATAGCGGGCCATGAAGTCTTCATTGAAATGTCCGTGAGCGGTGTTCATCACCATGTTTGTGATGTTCACATTTTCTAGGTTGGTGATCGTCTTCCCCCGCGAGTGGCGGATGGTCTGGCCGACTTCGAAATGCTCGAAGTAATTGTCGCCGCTGGTAAGTCGTGCAAGCGGTCCCATTACCATTCTCCCTTGCGCATCATGGACGCCGCCCTAAAGTCTGACAAATTAGAGCGGCGGAAATCGATCACCCGGTCGCCATTCTGGTTGAATCCCTCCGTGTACCAAGTGATGACACCCTTGTTCGGGTCGCCATCCGTCACACGCTTGTCTGTGGTGACCGATTGGGCCGTCAACGTGTCACCGGCATAAACAGGCTGGTGATAGGTAAGGTCGAACACACCCAGAAACGGCCCGGCAATACCTTCCGAACAGTCCTCCACAGAGAGGCCTAGGATGACATTGAAGACGAGGTGCGGATTCACCACTAGCCCTGGGTGGCCATGGGCCCTGGCGTATTCAGCATTGGAGTAGAGTGGGTTGTAGCTTAGTGTTAGATGAGTGAACTGTATCGCATCGGCCTCGGTCACCGTCCGGCCCCAATGGTGGTGGATCATCTCGCCGATTTCGAATTCGTCGAATATTCGCCCGCGCGGTCGGAAGACCGCGATGGCTTTGAGGTCCTCGATATTCATAGTGCATTCTCCCTTGTGAGGTTCCGGTCCGCAGGCGTGTCTCCATTGATCTCGAAGTCCTTCAGCTGACGTGCGGTCCAGAAGAAACCGAGGCCAGCGATGATCATTGCCGTCAGCAGCAGTGCGAAAGCATAGTTTAGCGACATGGCCCCATAGGCAGGCTTCAACTGCTGGCTGATCCATCCAGCCAGCGGTGGACCGATAATCAGGCCGAACACGTTCGACAGAAGGAATGCGAATGCGGCCCCGGTTGCGCGCATGTTTGGGCGGACAACGGTCTGGATGATGCCAAGGCTGGGCGCATGGGCGATGTTGAAAACAAAGATGCCAAACCCAAACAGGATGGCCATTGCCAATGCTCCACCGATGAACAGAGCAGTGAGGAAGACCGGGATACACAGGAAGCAGGCAGCGGATGGGATCCAGCCCATCCAGCGTGCATCACGGCGGCCCAGTGTGTCGGACAGATATCCGCCCGCTATCATTCCGGGTAGGCCGCCAATGAGGATTGCCGGGCCGAGAATAAGGCCGACTTCCGTCTTAGATATTTCGAAATTTCGAATGAACAGGGCCGCGCCCCAAGACGTGATGACATATCCCATGAAGACTGCAAAGGCGTGTGAGATCACAGTTCCGACATAGGCGCGGTTGCTGAAAAGGCCCATCAGGGCAGGTACAAAGGCGACTTCTCCGGTCTTCGTCCGCTTTACTTCGAACCGTCCGCGTTCCGGTTCCTTCACAGTGAAAAATATCAGTGCACCGCATAAAAGGCCAGGTGCGCTCGCGATTAAAAAGGTCATGCGCCAGGAGGTTAGGTCTGCGATCACACCTCCTGCCATCAGTGCGATGGTCGCGCCCAGAACGGTGCCCAGTGAGAATACGGCGATGGCACGTGAAATCTCCGACTTCCGGAAATAGTCAGACAGCATTGAGTGTGCGGGCGCGTTTCCGCCTGCCTCGCCGATACCGACCAACATGCGGGCTACGAACAGGGAGGAGAAGCCCGTAGCGGCTGCACAGGCCGCGGTTGCTGCGCTCCAGAGGGTGATCGCGCCAGCTACAATGTTTTTTCGGCTCGTATTGTCAGCGAGCACGGCAACCGGCACAGCGAGTGTCGCATAGAACATGCCGAAAGCTGGCCCCATGAGCAGGCCCTTCGCCATGTCGCTCAATGGCCGACCGTTGGCGCTGAATTCTAGCCCGATATCCTCAATCAGAATCGAAAGAAGCTGACGGTCCATGTAGCTGAGCAGATAACTCAGCGTTAGCAGGACGAGGACGTAATAACGGTAAATGCCACGTTCCGGGTGTGTATTCATCTTTGCAAATATCTCATTAGCAGGCCGCTTTATTCTTCCTGTGTGCCGGAACGCACGGTCGGATAAACGTTAGTCATAGTCGGCGACCGACAGCTATTTAGAGGAACGGTTCATCACATGCGTGATGAGCCGGCGCCGCACGGAAGGGTGATTTCGGCGTAGAAGAAGTGCTGACTTAGCCCTGGTTTCTGCGATGCTTCAGTAACCTGCTAGGTCCTGCTCTTTGATCAGAAGCGACGCTAGCAACTCCACCTGCCCAATAGGGTCGGGTCTGCCCCAGCGGCACATTTGGACTCCACGTGCAAGCGCTCTGCGTCCGGCGGATGTCTCTCAACAATTCGCGCCGGGATTTTGTAGCGCGCAATCCGTGAAAACGAAATCACGAAGCGGCGCTTTCCAATTTTCGAGATGAAAGCTGATCCCGGCCTGGAACTGGGGACGTATAACTTGAAGGGATATGTGCAATACCAGTTCTGTAAACCCAGCTTTTGCCTTCCTCCTCATAGAGACATAGTTACTATTGTCGTTGAGATAGAATAGGAGTGCTTTGCTAAAGGTTCCAGGTTTGAGGCGGCCAGTTCTGGCATTTAGCCTCGCGGAGCCTTTAGAAGTTTTTTTCGGTTCTTTATTCAGTATACTGCGTCTCTGATCATCGATGTAATGATAAGCGCGGGCTAGGTTCAAAGTCTGAGAGCCGTTCGTCCGCTCAGTCTTTATTAGGCTGTTGAAGCCCCAGCGTGCTCCGACAGTAGTTTGTCGGCGATCTCCATGGCTTCCTCGCGAGACGAAGCGAGCTTCATCGGAAAGCCCCAGAGCTTGCCAAAGGCCAAGCCGAAAGGCTTGAATGCCATACGCTTGGCTGAGTTCGGCTCAACCACAATCATGGCCCGTACGAGTGTCCGCAGTTCGGTCTTGTGTTTCTTCAACCATAGAGCAGTACGCTTCTTTTCTTCATGGCTGTGCTCGTGATCTTCGGCCGGCGCGTTATCTGTCAGGATAACGAACGGTTCGCCGCGTTCAAAGCTTGCCTCCAGCGCTTTGAAGTCTTCGTCATGGTCGTGATCGGGCGCTTCCTCATAGCTCATCCAGACGTATGGGAAATTCTTCGTGTCTAAAGGCATCTTTCGCTTCCTTGCAGGGATGAATGTTCTCAGTTCGAGCGGATGTGGCGCCAGGACATCACCAGCGCGACCATTCCCGGAAGCGTAACGGCCAACAGTTCCAGGCCGACGAGATGGCCGCCATCGCGCAAGCCATCCGATACGCCGGCGAGCGTGCTCATGGTGAAAAGGAGGCCGCCGAGGACGAGCATAGCCCAGTCAGTCGCGCGCGTTCGGGCAAGCGCCAGCAAAGGCGGGACGACCCAGGCGCCGTAAAAAATAGACACGCCCCACAATGCGGCTGGGCCGAACGTCATGGCCTCCATCGTCCCGCCGCTACTGACGTATCCGTTCAGAAAAGAGAAGCACTGAATTGTGACGAAGATTGCGGCACCGACCGCCGGGACGAGCCATGCGACTGCAAGCTTAATTGGGTTGTTGTCGATCACGTCAAACCTCCTATCCGAATGTACCGCCAAGGGCAGGTGAGTGCTGCCCCTCTTGAGGAGGAACGCAGGCACGATTGCCGCGTGTCCCTTCTGCCTGAAAGAAGTAAGTCAGCAGGAGGGTGGCGTCATTGCGCAATCTTGCCATTATATGTTTTAATCCAGCCAAATTGGAAAACACCGAGGCCCCTGATGCATCTAGACGTCCGTAGCGAATGGCTTTCCCATGTCGATGAGGTTCCACGCGCGCTTGTTGCTGCCAACGCCGTCGCAAATCTTGAGGCCCTGGAGCAGTCGCCGCGGCACCACCATCAGAAAGCGCAACTTCTTTTCACGGTCCGTGGGGTCATTAATTGCGAGGTTGAAGACGCTGTCTGGATTGTGCCGCCGCAATGCGCCGTGTGGATTCCTGGCGGGCTGCCCCATACCGTTTTCGGCTCGGGAGAAGTGGAGTGCATCTCCCTCTTTATCGAACCTCCTGAGGCTTTGGATCTGCCGAAAGAATGCTGCACGATCACGGTGTCGAGCTTTTTGCGTCATTTGCTGATGCGAACGAACGCGTTGCCAGAGCTCTATGACATCGACGGTCCGGACGGTCGAATTGTGTCCGTTATCTTCGACGAGTTGGCTGCAGCGCCGGTGGAAGACCTCCGCCTCCCGATCCCCAGCGATCCGCGCCTGAAGAAGCTGACCGACCTATTGATCGCGGCGCCTGCGGATCACGCGACCGTCGCCGAGTGGGCCTCCCGCATTGCGCTTAGCGAGCGCAGCCTGAGCCGTCTGCTGGCAGAAGAGGTGGGCATGAGTTTCGGCCGCTGGCGCCGACAGTTGCATGTTATCCTCGCCTTGCGATGTCTGAGTGCTGGCCAGACGGTCCAGGCCGTCGCGATGGATCTCGGCTATGAAAGCGCCAGCAGTTTCGTGACCATGTTTCGAAAGATGGTGGGCAAGCCGCCAAGCCGGTATCTGCTCGAACGGCTTAGGCCCGCCTCTCACCATCATGGCGATCTATAGAAACTGCTGGCTTTCACCCACAATCACCTCATAGCGAATGCTCGAGCGCAACATTCTGTTTGTTCACGACCAAAAGTTCTTGGTGATCCCGAGCCTGACGTGCTGTACCTGACAGCATCCCGCAGTCTGGGGGCTTCCTATTTGTCCACGATCTCCATCTCGTCCAGGAGCCGCTGGGCACCGTCGACTTTCTCCATAACCCAAAGCATGTAGCGTGTGTCGACGTGGATTGTGCGCGTTGTGCGTGGATCAAAGTCCCAGTCGGAGTTCACGCTTTCAATTGTGCCATCGAACAGCAGCCCGACAAGCTCGCCTTTGCTGTTGAGAGTAGGTGAACCGGAGTTCCCGCCGGTCGAGTCAAGGTCGGAGAGAAAGTTCACAGGTACTGAGCCGAGTGTGTCCAGTTCATAGGGGCCATAGTCAGCAGTCTCGATCAGGTCGAGTTCGCGCTGGGGCGCATTGAACGGATCTTCGCCAGTATCCTTTTCAAGAATGCCTTTGAGGGAAGTGAAGGGCGTATAGACAAGTCCGTCCTTGGGCGAACCGCCCTTAACGTTGCCATAGGTTACTCGCAGGGTTGAGTTCGCGTCGGGATAGGCTGCGAAGCCCTTGCTCGCTTGCCAGTCAATGATGGCCTGCATGTAAGTCGGCCGCAGTTCCGCCATCCGGCCAGCCCGGTCCTTCTCTTCCTTTTCGAGCGCCATGTCGTTCTGGTACAGTGCGACAGCGAGCGCGATGAATGGATCATCGCTTTGCTCGAAGAAAGCTGGATCCTTGTCCATGAGAGATAGGCGGTACTCGGTATCGCCAAGCTCGGTTTTCTCATAATAGGTATCGAGCAGGGCTGAGACGGTCGCGGCGTCCCATATTTCGGGCAGGCCTAGCGCCTCGTCGAAGACAGGCACGCGCACGCTTTCAGTGGAGGTCATGTAGTCCTTGATGAACATCATCCATTCCGCCTTGTCGACTACAGGGTCGTAGCGGCGCTCAAGTGCTTCCAGGGATTGACGGAAGAAGTTCATGTCGCGGGCCTGGAAGCCGCTTTCACGTTCGGAATCTGGCTTCTGGCGTTCCTTTGAAAGGCGGTAAAGATTCCGCGCGGCTGAGAGGAGCTGCGCACGTTTTGCATTCTGGTATCCCCATAGGTCCCGCGCGGCGCTCGCTGATTCAGACGTCAGCGCATCTAGCGCTTCCAGTGTTTCAGCATAGTTTTCCGCGTTACCTGCCGAGGCGATCCAGGTATCCAGTGCAGCTTCGCGCTCAGCCCGGCGTCCGACGAGGTCCACCCGGCGTGCGCCTTCGATCTGGCCGCCCAGATTTTTCATGTAGTTATTAAGGCCAGCGAGCCTTGATTCATATTTGATGCGCGCATCCGAGTCTGCCGGTGCGGTATTCTCGATTGTATGGATCCAGTCCTTCAGGAGCGCCTCGAATTTTGGATACTGCCAGTCGAAGGTCTGCTCGACTTCAACGAGACGGGCATAGCGCTGTGTGGAGCCAGGATATCCGGCCGCCATGACGAAATCACCATCATCGAGACCGCCCGCTGAAACCTTGAGATAATGTTCCGGCTCGAAGGGGACGTTCTCCTCGGCATAGTCTGCAGGCAGACCGTCCGGGCCGACATAGGCGCGATAGAAGGAGAAGTCGCCGGTATGGCGAGGCCACATCCAGTTGTCGATGTCGCCACCATATTTGCCGATATTGTCGCCCGGGCCGTAGACCAAACGAACATCGCGGATCTCCAGGCGATCGATCAGCTTGTACTGCAGGCCCCCATAGAAGGAGGCGACCTGGCAGCGGTGCCCGGCTTCGGTCTCACACTCGCTGATCAGGCTTTTTTCCGCTGCGTCGATCGCGGCAAACACGTCCTCTCCTGACATGTCTTCGGTGATGCCGCCGCGCACTTTATTGGAGACATCTTCAACCCTGACCGTCACATAGACGCGCGTGCCGGGGGCCGCCGGGCGTTCATCTTTGAGGTTTGCTGCGAGGAAGCCATTCTCCAGAAAATTCTCTTCTGCAGTGGAATTATACTGGATCGAGCCGCGCGCACAGTGATGGTTAGTGACCACCAGGCCTTCCGGCGACACGAAGCTTGCGGTGCAGCCGCCAAGAGAGATAACCGCACCCATCGGGAAGCCGGTCAGATCTGTCAGCGAAGTCGGGTCGAGTTCAAGGCCTGTTTTTTTCAAGTCCTGCGCAATGGCCGGCAGTTGATCCGGCGTCCACATTCCTTCCTTGGCGTTTGCAATCTGGCTGCCTGCCATAGTGGTGATTGCCAGGATTGACGCGGTGGTCTTGCTGAGAAGGCGTAGGGAAAGGGGCATGTGGACTCCATGAATGGAATTGTGACGTATGAAATTTTACCGAGTGTATGGTTCGAGATGTTCAAGCGCTAGCGTATAAGCTGCATTTCCAACTTCGTTCCGGTTCGCTTCTGTCGAAAGCGTTCCTTCCAGCCAGTAGGGTGACCAGATATCCCCGAGCCGGATGGGTGTTGCGGCGTTTACGAAGATGACCTGATTTGGGGGCGGGGGCGGGGTATGAATGCAGGCGCCCATATATGGCACGAACAGAAATTCTGTCTGCCGCCTGTTTTTCTCAAAATCGAAGGGCACGACATAGCCAGGAATACGGACGACCTGGCCATTGAGACCCTCAACGACGTCAAATGTTCCGAGCTGTGGCATGTAATCGAGTGTTGAACCTTCATCGATCTGATCGAAAGGCTTGGCGTCTGCCAATGTTGTGGCATTGGCCCTGTAGCGCTGCTCCAGCATGGCGTAGAATTCTTCCTGCTGGTGAACGAGCGCTTCTTCGGCCCCATCAGGCAATAAATCCTCCCATTTGAGCGGAATGGGGTCGCCAGGTTTGACGCCCCAATAGGCCGATTTTTGGTCTGATACTTGGCTGTCAACGGAAGCCTCGCCTGTTGTTTCAGACGCTGCTTTGAAGTCTGCCGTTTTGGCATTTTCAGGGAGGGGCGGGGGTGTCCGGTCTATACTGGTGTCTGATCCTGAGTGTTGCTCACAGGCTGTGGTCAGGCCCAGAGCCAGCAGGGTCATTACTAGTTTGCCCGTAAGCGTCATTAAAACAGATCATCCAGTGTCAGGATTGCGTTTGAAGGCGTCAGTTTGACGGCCGCTTGGCGGCCATTGCGCATGAGAACGGTGTTGATTGTATACAAGTTCTCGAAATGGTCGAACAATCCGACGTGAACGGACTTTAATTTGGATGCATGCGAACAGGTAAACTCATAGTCAGCTTCAAGATCCTTGTGGTCATGGTCGCCATCATCGTGATCTGTCTCATCTTCATGTTCGGCCTCGTGATGAGCTTTCTCATCGGAAAGGTTGTTATGCTCGGATGATTGCACACAGCCTGCTGTTTCATTCACTTCGAAGAGTTGCGATCCGTCGGCGAGTGTGGAGAGTGCAGACTGCAGTGTTACTCTTTGTGCATCTGTTTCAGGCGCGTGCTCGAAACCTGTAATATTATACATCGGGCTCATGAGAGAGACCGAAACAGCGTCATTCTCTATGACGATCGCCATTTCTGCCTCTCCATGAACATGGGGGGCATGCGATTGCGCATTCGCAACGGGGATAGACAGTAGGCTGAGGGCCGTGGCGCTTATTGCTATCCGGCCAAGTCGAAGGGTCATGTGGTGTCTCCTTAGGTCTGATGATTCTGACAAAATCCGGTGATTTCGATTGTGGGGTCGAGATTTCCGTATCCATGGGCCTCCGCCGAAGCGAGTAGGCGCGTAGGGTCAAGGTCGAGCGGGATTTGTTCGGTTGTTCCGCATTCCCTGCAGACGACGAAAGCAACCGGTAAATCACTGGGCCCGGAAGTGAGGGCCACATATTTCGCTGTTGACCTGATCTTGTGGATCAGGCCGAGTTCTTGAAGGCAGTTTAAGGCACGATAAGCCGTCACAGGCGCCACCGCCCCTACGCCATCAAGTGTTTTGACAATGTCATAGGCGCCCAAGGGAGCATCAGCATCCAACAGCACGCTGTAAACATGTCGGCGAATCTGGGTCAGGGTGACACCGGCGCGTAGGGCTGTCCTTTCAGCTATAAGCAATAGGGCCTGCTTTCGCCTATCACCTTGAAATCCGGACATGATTGATAAGACCTCTTGCAAAGCACTTTAAGTTCTGTAGCATGATGTTATATCATAACGCAACTTGAGGTCTTGTAATGTCCACACCCATGCTGCCCGCTGCAGCTGATTTCCACTTGTCTGCAGCCCAAACAGATTGGCGCACCTGATGGCGAGTCGCGCTTCGCGGGCTGCCACCATCGACGCTTCGGCCATCACGCTCTCTGGCTTTTGCGGCGTTCATTGCCTGGCTCGGCCATTAATTGCGGCTTTTCTCCCCATCGCCGGTACATGGGCAGAGGCGGAATGGGTGCACAAGGTTATTGTGGTCCTGGCACTGCCTCTGTCGGGCTTTGCAATCCTGCGTGGTTTGTCTTCGCAGGGATGGCTTGGCTTTACCAGTCTCGCCGTAGCGGGGCTCGTCTTGCTGATAGCCGCAGCCTTCGTCGAAGCACTACATGAGGTCGAGATGCCTTTGACCGTCCTAGGGGCCTTGATGCTCGCCTCAGCGCATATCTGGCGCTGGTCACGTCATGCAAATTGCCCATCAGACCAGTGTGTTTGAAGCGGCGCCTACTACATCCACAAAAAAACATGTCAGGAATTTCCATGTCACCGAACCTACCGGTCACCGTCCTTTCCGGCTTTCTCGGCGCAGGTAAGACTACCCTATTGAACCATGTGCTAGCCAATCGCGAAGGCCGCCGCGTGGCAGTCATTGTGAATGATATGAGTGAGGTCAACATCGACGCCTCATTGGTACGTGACGGCGGCGCGAACCTGTCCCGTACAGACGAAGCCTTGGTCGAAATGAGCAATGGCTGCATCTGTTGCACATTGCGGGACGACCTGTTGAAGGAAGTTACCGCGCTCGCGCGGGAAGGCCGGTTTGATTATCTGCTGATCGAATCGACCGGGATATCGGAACCGCTGCCAGTTGCCGCGACCTTCGATTTTCGGGACGAACAGGGCTTCTCTCTGGGAGACGTTGCCAAGATTGATACAATGGTGACGGTGGTGGATGCCGCGCACCTGCTGAAAGACTATAGCAGTTCAGA
Organism: Hyphomonas beringensis; assembly: GCF_000682755.1. GTDB lineage: Bacteria > Pseudomonadota > Alphaproteobacteria > Caulobacterales > Hyphomonadaceae > Hyphomonas > Hyphomonas beringensis. The sequence continues at coordinate 283,499 of NZ_AWFF01000001.1, read as the reverse complement.
CTTTCTGGCTGATCGTGGGGAAAGCCTCGGCGAAGGTGATGACCGCCCGCTGGTTCAGCTGCTGGTCGATCAGATTGAGTTCGCAGACGTGATCATTCTGAACAAGACGGACGTTGTCGCGGCGGATGACCTGGAAACCGTACGGAAGCTCGTGCGATCCCTGAACCCCGATGCAGATATTGTGGAATCCGCGTTCGGCGAGGTCCCGCTCAGCAAAGTCATGGGAACCGGCCGATTTGATTTTGAGAAGGCGCACAATCATCCGCTCTGGGCAAAGGAACTCTATGGGTTCGAAGAGCATGTTCCGGAAACGGATGAATACGGAATTGAAAGCTTCGTTTATCGAGCCCGCAGACCTTTCGATCCGGAGAAGCTACATATTTTCTTCAATGAAACATGGCCGAATGTTGTGCGTGCAAAGGGCTTCTTCTGGTTGGCGACCCGGCCGGACTGGCTAGGCGAGGTCAGCCAAGCGGGGGCGCTTGTCAGGCATAGCGGTGTCGGCACATGGTGGGCGGCTGTGCCACGTGAGCGCTGGCCGGACGCCGACAATCTCGAGACCTATCTCAACTCTGTTTGGGATGATGAGTTCGGCGACCGTCGCCAAGAGATCGTCTTTATCGGTATCGGCATGGATCAGGAGGCAATTTCCCGGAGGCTGGATAGTTGCCTCACCAATCCGCGGCGAGACTCTACCGGCGGGATTGTCGCTTCCAAATCCAGCACAGATCCGTTTCCGCTATGGAGCCGAGGCTGATGCGTGCAATTATGGCCGAACGATCAGTGGCTGAGGGCGTCGTTCCAGATCCAACCGCCGCGCGCCTCTGCTCAGGCCTTGCCGAATTAGTGGCAGAGGCTGGCCGTGAAAAGGCCGAACTTGCGTTGTGGAACCGCACACTCTCTCAGCATAGCGCCGATGCCTTCGCCAATCTCGATCTTTGTGTTTTCGAAGATATACGTTTGCAAGGCGCAGGCGTCGAAGTGCTTGTTACGCTTGAGAGTAAGCTCAATTCTCTGAACTGGTCACGACTTGTCGTTGAGCAGGTGCTCGAAGATGTTCGGGCGATAATCGACGCCAGCGCCTTCTGGTCGCCACATTATGCGCTCCGCCTCGAAAGCGTCGATGACGATGCCTGCCGAAAGTTTCACAAGGATCGGACAGATATTCGTCTGATCACCACCTATCGGGGCGCAGGCACACAATGGGTCGATATCGCCAGTTCTGAAAGCGAGCCTCTGATACAGGATCTTGCGACCTTCGATATCGGTGCTTTTCTTGGCAGGCGGGACGGCAGGGCTCAGCGTGTATTTCACCGTTCGCCGCCCATACAGTCGTCTGATCTGTCCCGGCTCGTTCTGGTTCTCGATATCGAACGGCCTGGCTGGGTTTCCCACTCTCTGAAAGGCGCCGTCCAAAGAATCACGTAGTCTGAGTAGACACCAAGCTGAGGTGTTAATTTGATGAACGTCGCCATGCGCTTGGGAGTTGCCCACTAGAGCGTTTGAAGGCCGCCGCGAACTTGCTCGCGTTTTCATAACCGACTTCGAGCGCCGTCTCCGTCACCGTGCTACCCGCAGCCAGGAGTTCTTTTGCTCGCTCCATTCTCCGTCTGGTCAGATATATGAAAGGCGCAAGTCCGGTGGAAGCGGTAAAGCGTTTCGCAAACCAGGCTTCAGACATGCCCACTTCATATGCCATTTCGCGCACTGAGAGATTTGCGGCAAGATTGGCATCCATGAACTCCTGAATACGAGCCAGCTGATTTATCCCCAGTGGACTGACGGCTTTTTTACTGGAGTTGGTCCGGCCGAAGGTGAGTTGCCGCATAATTGCCTGAGCTGATTGCTCAAAGAAAGCATTTGATCGCGCATGATATTCGGCACCCAAGATCATCGACCGTAGCTGATGAGCGGCAACAGTATCCGAAACGACGTGATTTGCCCGGGTTTCAACTGCTGCAGATTCAGCCTCGAGTCCGAGCGCTACCAGATCAATCGCGAGCCCGATCATGGTGGACGCCTCTGATCTACCAATGGCGGCATCATTGGCCAGTTGGACAGCGATGCTGTTTCGTCGCCAGGCGGCATCGATTTGCCCGGCACTTGATCTTCGGAACAGATGGCTTGTCCGCCCGATGTTGAGCGCCAGTTTGGTGTAGTGCGAGGCGGCGATCTCGCCTTCAAAGGCAAGAAAGCGCGACCGGATCAGCACAACAGATCCAGATTCGTTTGAAACATATTGCAAGGGCGTCAGGGCGTATTTGTCCAGGTCTTCGCGCATTCTATGCCCCTAGATCTTCGAAGAGCTGCCTTAAAAATTCCCAACGACAGGAACGGAGTGGCGCACCCAAAGCGAGTTACAATATAACTATTCTTATTGAGAATTCGAACCGTTTACAACACCACCTCCCGAGATTTCAGATTATGACCAATCGCCTCCTCTGCAGCGCAATCGCTGCAATGCTTCCTTGTTTTTGCGCATCCGCCTTGGCCCAGTCAGCTGAAACCGAAACAGGCGAAGCCGAAGCAGAGCGACGGGAGGACACAATCGTCGTGACCGGCTCTAAGCGCGACACGGCGCTTATCGATTCCGACCTGTCCGTAACCGTTCTTGATATAAGAGCAATCGAAGAGGCTCGCCTGAGGGATTTCCGCAGGATCGACGATCTTGCACCAAATGTGCAGTTCAATGAGTCCGGGCAGCGCGGCAGCATCTACATCTCGGTCCGCGGCGTTGAGTCCAACCCGTTCATCATCAACCGGGCAGCCGTTTACATTGATGGGATACCTTTCCGGGAACTCAGCAATTCTGTTCTCAATCAGGTCCAGTCGATTGAGGTGCTGCGTGGACCTCAGGCCACCCTCTATGGTGCGAATTCGGAATCCGGCCTGATCATCGTTACGACCAAGCAGCCTTCAGAGGATTTTAGTGCGGAATTTCGACTGACCGGAACTAACTTCGAATCCGGGTCAGGCATTGAGGCCGATGGTTTTGTATCCGGGCCACTGATCCGCGATACACTCGCAGGCTCTCTGGCGTTTAATCTCGCAGAGGAAGATGCCTTTGTGAAGAATGTGGGAAGCTCGACCGGTGAAACCGGGCAAATAAACGAAACCTTCGTTCAGGGGCGCCTCCGCTGGACACCGACAAATCAGCTTACAGTGAATGCCACGGCCTACCTGCTGGACATGGATGCCCCCGGCCTTTTCGATCAGCAATACGTCCCTCTGAACCTCTCACTCTACAACACGCTCTATGCTGATTACTTCAATAGTGGGCGTCGCGCAGAGAAGTGGACTTCTTTTGAGGATGCGCCCAAATATACGACAGAGAAGGAGTGGGTCGCGGGGCTCAGCGCCACTCAGGAACTAGGCTACGGACAACTCGATTTCGCCGCGTCTTACCGCAAACTTGAAGAGAACGCCAAAGGCCTGGACTTCGACCTCACGGCGACGCCTGTGGTTTCAGGGCAGGAAAAAGAGCAGGAAGCGTTCACGAATATCGAAGTCCGCTTCAGCTCACCAGAGAGCGACTTTTTCGATTATATTCTCGGTGCGTCCTATTATGAGGATTACGAAGAGAACACCAAAGCCAGCTTTATCGGGGCCGGCAATCTGGATTCCTATATTGCAGCGCCAGCCCAGCGGAAAGAAAGCGAGGACTATAGTGTTTTCGGGTCTGCCAACTGGTACATGACACCCAAGCTGCGTGTCAGTGGCGGGCTAAGATACGACAATGCCACGCGCAGCACCATGCAGAAGGAAGGCCAACTCGATCTCGGTGCGGGCTCAATCGTGTACTATGTCGATGCTGATCTCTCAAAGACCTACGAAGCGCTTCTTCCGCGCGTATCCGCACACTACAAGTTTTCAGATGGTCTCTCTATCCACGCGACGGCTTCAAAGGGCTATATCCCGGGCGGCTTCAATCTGGTGGCTGTTCAGGAAGGTTTCGAGGACGAGGACGTTATTTCATATGACAGTGAGACCCTGTGGAGTCGGGAAATCGGCTTCAAATGGCAGTCTGAAGACCACAGCATACGGGCGTCTGGCGCTATCTTCTACATCACCTCCGAGAATTGGCAGGAAGTTCAGATTGCCACGGATGATACTGGTCGGCCTGTCAGCTCTGATTTTATCGGGTCGGATGCTTCAATCCGCAGTCAAGGTGCTGAGTTCGAGACCCACTGGCAGATCAACGAGGCCTTCTCAGCTGATGCGCATGTCGGATACGTGGATGCTGAATATCGCGATCTCCAACTTGATGGAGTGACGAATGTAAAAGGTCAGCCCATCCAGTTCGTGCCGGAATATGATGGTGGCATCGCCTTGCGCTATGAGTGGTCAAACGGTGTCTTCCTGCGTGGCGAAGTTGGCCTGACCGGAGAGACCTCGCTTCGGTCGCGCGGGGATGTGGTACAGGCCGCTGTCCAGACATTTGGGCTCCAGGCGGGATATGAATCAGACCGTTGGGCTATCCGCCTGTTCGGTGAGAACCTGACCGATGAGCGTAGAGGTAGCGGCCTCGCGATCGAAAACTTGGCGTTTGGCTCAGATGGACTCTTTTACGCGCCGCTGGACGCCCCGCGGATCGTCGGCATTGAACTCGAAGCAAGATACTGATGCTAGAAGCCTTTAGTGGTCGATATACAGATTTCGCGTTGGCCCATCGCGCCGCTCAATAGCGCCATTTCTCCTCTTGGGCCTTCCTTGAGATCATCATAACAAGTCGATCTCTTCATGCAGATCCCAGGTGAAACGCAAGCAGGTCTCGGGCGACAGTTTCATCGAAAGGCACGGCAATATTCCGCTGCCGGATATCTCGCGAGAGGTGGCAACGCGCTATCGCAACGGCTGGTAGTCATGCATGCTTCTCAACAAGGATACTTCCAAGCCGTTCAGGCAGTCTGGTTGTCAGGATTATTTTCGCGTTCACTCTGCGCGGATCTGCTCAGCGGTTTCAGGCTTGATTGTGAGCGATACCGGAGCCCTTATGTGTATAGCGGGCCGGCCTCAGAAGATTGTGCCGGTGGTGATGCACCAGATCAGCACGCACTTGGCGTATGTACTTAGCTCATGCGATCCGTAATAGTCGGCATGGATATTGCCAAAAGGATACGCTCAATGGTGTTTCAGAGTTTGTTTGCCGACAAAGGCCTCGCAAGAAATCTCGGCTTTTGGGGCCCATTGGCTCTCACATTGCTGATCTGCGCTCTGGGGGTATGGGTCGCCGAGGGGTTTTTCTGGGCTTTGATAGCCGTTGTTCCACTGCTGTTGATCGCCATCTGGGACATGGTCCAGACCCGGCATTCTCTTCGCCGGAATTATCCCCTTACCGCCCGTTTTCGTTGGCTCTTCGAGGATCTTCGTCCCTTTCTGCGCAGCTACATCGTCGAGGGGCCGCTGGAAGGCCGACCTTACGACCGGGTCTCACGAACACTCATCTACGCGCGCGCGAAAAAACAAGAGGATGCGCACCCCTTTGGCACCGAACTGGATGTTTACTCGGAAGAGTATGAAGCGCTCTGTCACTCCATCAATCCAAATCCCAGTGCGCCGAAGCGGACGCGTGTGAAAGTCGGAACAGAGCAATGCAGCAAACCCTATGATGCCGCACGCCTCAACATCAGCGCAATGAGTTTCGGCGCGCTCGGCAACCATGCCATCGAGGCGCTGAACATGGGCGCCAAGATCGGCGACTTTTATCACGATACCGGTGAGGGCGGTCTGTCTCCCTATCATCTCAAGCATGGCGGAGACATTGTTTGGGAACTGGGGTCTGGCTATTTCGGTGCGCGCGACAAGGACGGTAATTTCGACGCCGAGAGTTTTCGCGACAAAGCGCAGCACGATCAGGTCAAGATGACCGAAATCAAACTGAGCCAAGGAGCAAAGCCAGGGCATGGCGGGCTACTGCCTGCTGCTAAGGTCACTGAGGAGATTGCAAACACGCGCCAAGTGCCGGCCCACCAGGACTGTCTGTCACCGCCGGGCCATTCGGCCTTTTCAACGCCGCGCCAGATGCTCGAATTCGCAGCGAAAATGCGCGAGCTGTCCGGGGGCAAACCGGTTGGCATCAAGCTCTGTGTAGGCATGCCGCATGAAGTCTTCGCCATCTGCAAAGCGATGGTTGATAGCGGTATCTATCTCGACTTCATCGTTGTTGATGGCGGCGGGGGAGGTACGGGCGCGGCACCTCTGGAACTGTCTGACCATGTGGGGCTGCCGCTGCGCATTGGTCTCTACTATGTGAACAACGCGCTCATCGGCACCGGCCTGAAAGACAAGGTTCGGTTGGCAGCTTCGGAAAAAGTATTTTCCGGCTCCTCCATCGCGATGAATGCCGCACTCGGCGCCAACTGGTGCAATGCAGCCCGCGCCTTCATGTTCTCGCTTGGCTGCGTGCAATCGCTACAATGCCATACCGGAAACTGTCCTACCGGCGTGGCAACGAGTTCGCCTGCGCGACAACGTGGTCTGGTCATTCCTGAAAAGGCTCAGCGTGTGGCCAATTTCCAGTCAAAGACGCTTGATAGCCTTCACGACATCGTGGTCGCGTGCGGACTGGAAACGCCAGACGATTTCACGCCGCGCCACTTACGACAATGGAAGAACAATTCGGAGATGATTCCGTGGTCTCAAATTGTTGATGAGGTAGAGGCAGGCAAGCTTCTGAGTGATCCCGACGATACGTCTTTCGCGGAATACTGGCGCATGGCGGATCCCGACTCATTCAAACCAGTGATGTGACCTCGCCCCGTCTCATTCAGAAAACCGACAATCCTGACAGGAGGCACCTATGTGTGAGCTGTTCGCGATGAGCGCATCGACCCCTCAGAGAGTTCGCTACGAGCTTGATCGTTTTGCGGCCGAAGGGGGCGAGCGTCATCGTAACCGCGACGGCTGGGGCATTATGTTTGCGCAGGATCGAGACGCATATCTGTTTCGTGAGCCTGATCCGGCTGCCACAAGCGAGCTTACCAAGATGGTGGTCCGCAACGAGCGTCCCTGCAAACATCTTATCGCACATGTTCGAAGGGCTACAGCGGGCAAACCAGAGCTGGCAAACACACATCCCTTTGACCGCGTGGTTCATGGACGGCGGCATGCCTTTGCCCATAATGGCGCATTGTCAGGCATCGAGGATCGCGAAGATACCAGCGAACTTGCAGTCGAAACCATCGGCGACACGGATTCCGAGCTGGCCTTTATGTTACTGCTCTCACGTCTCCGGAAACTCGAGGGCGACGATCCTGCAGCCCGATTTGAAACCTTCGTACGCTTTGCAGCCGAGATGCGCGAACTGGGGAGTGCGAACTTCCTTTTCTTCGATGGACTGTACCTGTTCGTTCACGCAGATCGCCGGCGCTTCGAAACCGAGACCGGGGTGACCGAGCCACGCGAACCTGGCCTCAACATCCGTAGTTTTGATACTGAGCATTACGGGAAGAAGTGGGAGAGACCTGGTGTCAGCATCAACGAGATATCCGGCCCGGTCCACCTGTTCGCCTCGGTGCCTCTTGATGCAGAAGGCTGGGAACCTTTGCCACGCGGAACCTGTATGATGTTAAGGGATGGTAAGATCCACGCCCATTCTAAAGCGTAGCATCGCGAGATCTTGATCGAAACCGGCCGATTTCATGGAAGACGATATCAATGAGGCTATGTATGGTCAGTTCGCTGAGGCATCTGGAAGAGGTATAAGGACCCAACCCCAGAGCGCCTGAATATAAAGCCGTCCGCCGCGCTGCTGCTCTCAATCCTTGGCCGGCAGCGTGGTATTGAAAGGGAATGACATGGCAAAAACTGTAGCTCACATCGTTGTCGATGCTCTTGAAAAGGCTGGCGCCAAGCGCGTTTACGGCATTCCTGGAGATACCATCAATCACTTCACTGACGCAGTCTCCAAATCCGATCTGCGCTGGATCACCGTCCGCCACGAGGAAGCCGGCGCGTTCGCCGCTGGCGGTGAGTCCTACATGACCGGCGAATTGTCCGTATGCGCGGGGACTTGCGGTCCCGGCTCGCTACACTTCGTGAATGGGATCTATGAAAGCCACCGCAATGGTGCGCCTGTGCTGCTGATCGCATCAGACGTTGCGCGCACGGAAAGCGGCTTCAATTTTCCGCAGGAGGTCGATCAGAAGAAGATATACGAACAGCATTCGCATTTCTGCGAATACATTTCGCACCCCTCACAAGCGCGCCGCATTATCACCAAGGCCGCGCAGGCTGCCCTCAACAAGAAGGGGGTGGCAGTCGTCATCGTGAATGGCGACATGTTTTCTGAGAAGGATGCTGACGAGATGGATTGGGAGGTTTACCGGCCCAAACCAGTATGCCGGCCAAACGACCAGGAAATGACCGATCTCGCCGCTCTGGTGGATGCTGCCAAGAAGGTCTCGGTTTATGCAGGAATCGGCGCGCGTGACGCCCGCGAGGAAATCATGGCCTTTTGCGAGAAGGTCAAAGCGCCGATGGTCCATACCACGCGTGCAAAGGAATTCCTTGAGCCGAACAATCCGTACAATGTCGGGGTGAACGGCATTCTCGGAAATCGCGCGGGGGTGGAGGCGCTGGAGAATGCGGATCTTGTGATCGCCATTGGCTGCGACTTTGCCTACACGCAATATTATCCAGAGTCGAAAAAGATCGTGCAGATCGATATTGATCCCACACATCTCGGCAGGCGTTCTGCCATCAATATGGGGCTCGTCGGAGATGCGAAGACGACGCTTGCTGCGCTCGTTCCGATGGTGAGCGCAAAGTCGGATACCGGCCATCTGGAAGAGTATCAGGAGCAGTGGAACAAGGATCTGGAAGGCTACCTCGAAGAAGGCAAGGAAAACGATCCGAATTTGATCCACCCACAATTCGTCGCCAATATGCTCGATAAAAAGGCGGCGGATGATGCGATCTTTGTGTCCGATGTCGGTACATCTATGGTCTGGATGCTCCGTCACCTCAAGGCCACCGGCAAGCGCCGCTTCCTGAACAGCCTTCTCCATGGCACCATGGCCAACGGGTTCCCTCAGGCTATGGGGGCCAAGCTGGCCTATCCTGATCGCCAGGTCATCGCCATGTGCGGCGACGGCGGGCTGACCATGCTGATGGGCGATCTGCTGACGTTGGTGCAGGAGAAGATCCCGCTGAAGTTGGTGGTATTCCACAACAACACGTTGGGTTTCGTAGAGATGGAGCAGCGTGTCGAGGGGCTGGTCGACCACTTCACAGGTCTCACCAATCCCGATTTTTCGAAACTGGCGGAAGCCTGCGGAATCACGGGCTGGCATGTTGAAAACAGTAACGATCTCGAAACGGCAATGGATGCCTGGCTGGCGGCTGAAGGACCGGCTCTGCTGGATGTGCATGTAAACCAGATGGAACTGGTCATGCCGCCAAAGATTGAGGTCTCTCAGGTCGCATCAACCGCCCTCTTTGGAATGAAGGCGGTTCTCGACGGCAGGACAAAGGAAGTCGTGGATCTTTTGCGGAATAATTTCCTGCGATAGCCCGGCCTCTCTGGGGCTGGCTGGCGCAAACAGTCAGCTTCATCGGAATCCGTTCCATCAGCCCATCGATGCAGCGGTTTCCGATGATTGAGGTCTTCAGTCTTCCGGTGCCCTATTGTGGGAATGCTCAGCAGGTTCTGCATGCGCAGCCTGGTCGCCGTGCATCCGGCCGTGCAGATCCGACAGGATCCAAATCGTCCCACCCGCCATGATCGACAGGAGGCTGGCGGAGAAGAGAACCAGCAGCAGATCCTCACGAGACTGGTTTCCGGAGAAGCTCAGATGCAGGAAATTCCGCAGGTGTGTGGTCACCTGTAGCAGCGCCGCAATACAGATGATGAGGATCTTGAGTGTCGGAGACAGATCCGAAAGCACGGCGGCAAAGGCCGCGATTGTCAGGATCAGGCTAATGACGAATCCGGTCGCATAGCTGCGTATCTCATGCGCAGCAGTGTCTTTGGGGTTTACCTCTCCAGTATTGGGCTTGGTCATGAGAGCGGCACCAGAAAGACTAAGGAAAAAATCCCGACCCAGATGAGGTCGAGGAAATGCCAGAAGACCCCCAGCATGGAGAGACGAATCTTCACGGTGTCATCCAGCCCCCGGGTTTTGATCTGGGTGATCATCGCGATAATCCAGAGTATGCCGACGCTGACATGCAGGCCATGAAGCCCCACCAGCGTCCAGTATGAACTGAGCCAGCCACTTGCCTGAGGGATGCCGCCCTTATGCGCCTGGTCTATGAAATCGCTAACCTCGAAGAAGACGAATCCTGCTCCGAGGATCGCGCTGATTGCGAGCCAGAGCATGACTTTTTTCGCGGCGCTGTCGTATTTTACTCCCAGCGATACGCCGCCATAAGCGACCCCGCCAAGCAGAAGAAGGCCGGTCTGTATCGCGACGCTTTTTATATCGAACAGCTCTTGTGGTCCCGGGCCACCGGCGAGGCCGACGGGGTTCAGATACGCAGCATAAGTGGCGAACAGGATGCCAAAAATGATGAGGTCGCTCATCAGGAAGACCCAAAAGCCGAAGACGTTGGTCTCAGCCTTTTCATTGGCTTCACTTTGGACGCCGGTCAGGTTCAGGCCGGGATATAGACTGTTGTCTGTATTGCTCATCCCGCAAACTCCGTAATGTCAGGAACGCCTCTATTGTGCTCCGTCTCCTCCTCGACGCGGCGCACGGGGGTGAGGCTGGCGATCCTGTCGCGGTACTGTTTGTCGGCTCGCTCGACTTCCTCGGCGGGCACAATAACCGGCTCGACAACCTGCAGGCCGCGCCAGAAAAGTGCTGCGACTATGGTGAACAGACTCACGATAGACAGCCACCAGATGTGCCAGGTCATGGCGAAGCCGAGCAGGAAGGCCGCCCCGGCGAGGGTTACGCCGAAATAGGTGTTGGCGGGCATCTCGATATCGACGTATTCATCCGGGCCTCTCCAGGGGTCACCGCCGCGCTTGGTGGCGCCCCAATCGTCACGCGCGGTGACAACAGGAATATGCGGAAAATTCCACTCAGGCACGGGCGCCGGACTCGACCATTCCAGCGTCGCACCATTCCATGGATCGCCGCCGGGAACGGCCAGCCGCTCACGATTGCGCCAACTCGTCCAGAAGGTCCATGTCAGACTCGTCAGAGCCGCCAGCATCAGGACCCCGCCAAAAGCGGCGATATACATCCACGGCATGAAATCGGGGTTCTGGAACGTCGGTGATCGGCGTGGCATGCCCATAAGCCCCAGAACATAAAGCGGCATGAAGGTGCACAGGAAGCCACCGATGAACAGATAAGCTGTCAGCCGCCCCCACGTCTCGCTCAATCGGAAGCCGAACGCCTTGGGAAACCAGTAATGGATGCCGGCCAGCATACCGAAGAGCACGCCTGGTATGATCACATTGTGGAAGTGCGCGACAAGGAAAGTGGAATTGTGGACCTGGTAATCAATCGACGGGTTGGCGAGGATGATTCCAGAAAGCCCTCCGATGACGAACAGCATGAAAAAGCCAACGAGATAGACAATTGGCGTCGTCACCCTTATGCGGCCTCGCCACATCGTCGCCATCCAGTCATAGATCTTCACGCCGGTCGGGATGCCGATGACCATCGTTGCGATCCCGAAGGCAATATTGACAGGAACGCTGGAGCCCATGGTGAAAAAATGGTGTAGCCATACGGTGAAGCTGATCACCGAAATGCTCATGCTGGCGATCACGAGCGAGGTGTAGCCATAGAGCTTCTTGCCAGAAAAGGTCGAAGAGATTTCGGAGAATACGCCGAATGCCGGCAGGACCAGAATGTAGACTTCCGGATGGCCGAACATCCAGAAGATGTTCGCATAGTTCATCATGTTGCCGCCCGCGGCATTCGTGAAGAAGTGAAAGCCTGCGTATCGATCCAGCAGCAGCATTGTGCTGGAGACCGTCAGAGCCGGCATAGCGTAGATCAGCATGATCGCGACGCAAAGCGATGTCCAGCAGAACAGCGGCATACGCATGAAATGCATTCCCGGCGCTCGTTTCTTGAAGATCGTGACCGCGAAATTCATGCCGGTCAGCGTAGAGCCGATGCCTGAAATCATTATCGCCCAGAGCCAGTAATCCACGCCTTCACCGGGGCTGTATTCGATGCCTGTATAGGGCGGATACATTGTCCACCCTCCGGTTCCGAACTGGCCAACCAGCAGCGAAATCATGATCAGTCCCGCGCCCGCGGCCGTCATGCCGAGGCTTACCTGGTTCAGCACAGGAAATGCCATGTCGCGTGCGCCAAGCTGCTGCGGCAGTACGAAGTTTATCAGGCCGATCAGCAGCGGCATCGCGACGAAAAAGATCATGATTGTCCCGTGCGTGCTGAACAGCTGGGCGAAATGGTCAGGCGCGACGAGCCCGCTTTCCGGTGCTGCCAGTGTGCCCAGTGCCGTCGCCTGGTGGGCTCGCATCACGAAGCCCTCGATGATGCCGCGGGCCATCATGACCAGAGCCAGCACGATATACATGATGCCAATTTTCTTGGCATCGGCCGAGGTTAGCCAGTCGCGAAACAGAGGCTTCCACCAACGCATCCAGGTTAGGAGCGCGACTGCACCAATCGCGCCAACAACAAGCACGGTGGCCGCCCCGGCGCCAACAATCGTGCTGCTGGTTACCTTGTTCAGCAAATCAGTGTACGGTGTGACACTCCAGTCTAGCCTGCCGAAGATAGGGTTGGTCTGCTGGATCATTCGGGGCCTCCACCACCTTGCGGAGGCAGGCCCGTGCCCCCGAGTTCGTCGACTGTGTGGGCTGTTCTTGATTGATGGTACTTCTGTACGACCCTGTCGAACAATGCGGTGTCTGGGGCGCTGAAATAGATCGGGGTCGCATCCTTGGTCAGGCCTAGGTCTGTCCGGGTTTCGGCTAGTACGGACCTGCGCCGCAAGATTGTATAGGTCGCGTCATCCAGTGTGGGGGCGCTACGCGCGTCTGAAACCCATGCATCATACCTGTCTGAGTCCAACGCAATCACGGTGAATTTCTGCCGTCCGAATCCGGTGCCGTTGAATTGGGTGTTTTCACCTTCTGCCGTTCCGGTGCGCGTAGCGGAAAAGTTTAATTTCGTTGTCATGCCTGGCATCGCGTAGATCTGACCTGTGAGAGGCGCGATCAGCATGCTCTGCATGACGGTATCTGTCGTCAGTGTCAGTTCTACCGGGCGCCCGACCGGAATGGCCAGTTCGTTGACAGTCGCGACGCCGTCTTCAGGGTAGATGAAGACCCATTTCCAATCGAGCCCGATCGCCTGGACCTGCAGCGGATTTTCTCCAATCGGCTTATAAGGGTCGAGTTTGCTGGTTGAGTACCAAAGCCAGCTGGCAAGCACGACGACGATAATAATCGGCACGCCCCAAAGCGCGAGTTCGAGTTTGTTGGAATACTCCCATTCGGGAGTATATTTCGCCTTGTCGGAGTTCAGTCGATAGCGCCACAGGAGCAGCGGGACGCCGACGAGCACTGGAAGGATCACAATCATGGTGATCGCGACAACGCGCAGCAGGTGCGCGGCCTGCTCTTCGGCGACAGGTCCCATCGGTTGCAGAAAGGATTGAGTCGCCAAGGTCTCAGCCGTAGCGGCTCCGGGCCACATCGTCAGGATCAAGGCAGACATCAGGCTTGCGGATAATGCCAAAAGTCGGACGGTTTTAAGCGATCTCATCGATACCGGATTTGCAGCATAGGAACTCTGGCTGGGAGCGTGATTGTGCGGGCCCTTGAAGAAGAAGCAAACACGTCGCGTATCCAGCAATATTGCGACCGTTCACCCACACATCGTCAGGGAGAGGAAAAAGCTTACTTCGTATGGGGTGAGCTAGCAACATGCCGAAAAGTTTTTCGCTTATCCGTATCATGCATATAGTGGCCACGAAGAGGCGGCAGGTCGCCCGGTTTTTTGCGTCGCAAGCAGTCTTGTTGCGGCTGACCCGGAAGACGACGTTTTCGGCCCGTGCGATGGTATCAGCGTTCTATCTCGCCTCCTATCGTTGCCTGCTTATCAGGTCTCAATATTGAGAGAGGCAGGGCCGTCATGACTACGCAGTCTTCTTTAAAAGGTGACGATATCGACCCCCAAATCCGGGCTTTCGTCGAACGGGCCTGTGCAGATTTCAGGGCTCTGGCAGGGCCTGACCCACTAACTATGGACAGAATGCGTGAAATTTCTGAGCAGGCCCGCAAAGCTTGGACTTTGGGCGGGCCCGACATGGCGCAAACTCTTATGGTTCGTGTGGGGGCGGGGGAACGCCGCGCCCGTATTCATATTCCGGCCGCAGGGGCTGGCAAGGGCACATTGATCTATCTGCACGGGGGTGGATGGTCGGTCTTCAGCATCGACACGCACGATCGCCTGATGCGCGAATATGCCGAGCGCATTGGCTGCGCGGTTATTGGCCTCGATTATTCCCTGTCTCCAGAGAACCGTTTTCCGACTGCCTTGAATGACGTCGACCAATGTCATGACTGGGTTCTGAGCGCCGGAGAATCATTAGGCCTTGAGACGGGGCATGTCGTGATCGGAGGAGATTCAGCCGGGGCCAATCTGGCGCTGGCAAGCACGCTGCGGCGCCGGGATGAGGGGCGCTTCATGCCAGATGGCTTGTTGCTCAATTATGCTGCCTTGGAGACGGATCATTACCCGTCGAATGACCGTTATGATGGCGCGCCTTACATGCTGGATGTCTCCGAAATGAAAATTTTCTGGAAGAACTATCTTGGCGCGGAGTCCACGGAGAACCCGTATGCGCGGCCGCTCTTGGCCGATCTTGCGGAGCTGCCTCCTGTCCATCTCTGCATCGCCGAATGTGACATTCTAAGGGATGAGAATCTGGAACTTGAGCGCCGGCTTGAAGCCGCGGGTGTCCATGTTTCTGCCCATCTCTACAAGGGCGCCACTCACAGCTTTCTTGAAGCCGTTGGGGTTTCGTCATGTGCAGAGCGTGCGGTTCAGGTCGGGGCTGACTGGGTATCGGACCTCTTTTCGCGATGAGTTCTGCTTTTGAGACTGTGCCGAATAGCCAAATCGTAGACTTTGCTGCGGTCCATCCACTTGCCTGGATCGTACCGGTCGGGGACCCTTCGGCGGCCACCCTTATGCCATTGCTGCTGGAAACGGACGCGCAAGGCATGCCTGTGTCCCTACTGGGCCACCTACCGAAATCGACGCTTGCCGCATCTGTTCTGACGGAACAGCCGGAAATTGTCTGTCTGTTTCTGGGCCCCAATGCCTACATATCACCTGACTGGGTCAGCAAGCCGGACTGGGCGCCGACCTGGAATTTTGTGTCTCTCAAGATAAGTGGGCAACTGGTCTTGGATGAGGCCCTGACCGATGAAGCCATTCGCAGCCTCGTTGCGCACATGAATGGCCTGACAGGCGCGAATTGGGATATTGCCGCAATGGGCGAGCGTTACACTTCGCTGCTGAAGGGGATTACCGGGTTTCGTATCCGGATCTCTTCGGTTCTGCCGCGCTTCAAAGTTGGTCAGGATGAGAACAGTGTCACATATTCCGAAATTTATGATGCTCTGACCGGCCATGCCCTTCAGGACTGGATGCGCTGAGCCTGCGCACCGGCTGATTTCGCACCTCTTCGCAAGATACGAAGAGGGCTGACACTTCGATCCCATTCTTTGGTAGACGCCCTAAAGAGGTAGATAGGCCTGTGCATTGGTGCTGCAGGCGATGCTTATTATGTGCGCAAGCATGCTTCCCGATAGGAAAGTTACAGCTGTTTTTGTTTTATACGGGCCTGCATGGTTGACGAGAGGCTACGTAATTATAGGGTCGATACGACAGTTTAATTGAAAATATCGAGGCCGGGCCATGAAGCATTTTGAGGATTTTGGGGACCTTTCAGCGTGGCCGGTCGTAGGCTTGCATGATGAGTATAGCGCCGGATTCCGGGATGAGCCCCACTCCCACAGCCGCGCGCAGCTTCTGTACGCGTCGTCGGGTGTGATGTCCGTCACGGTCGAGAATGCCAGCTTTGTCGTTCCGCCTCAAAGAGCCGTCTGGATCCCGTCCTGTCATATGCATAGCGTCTCGTGCCGGGGGCCGGTGTCTCTTCGCACGCTCTATTTTGATGAAGAGGCGACTGGCATGGCGGGCAGGGACTGCCATGTGGTCGAGGTGTCTGACTTTCTAAGAGCGCTCATCGTGGAGCTTGCGAGACTCGAGACGCAGCGAGCGTTCACGGAGCGCGAGCACAGCATCATCAAACTGATGGTGGGCGAATTGAAGGAAACGCCTGATGCGCCATATGCGGTTCCGATGCCGTCAGACTTCCGGTTGATGCGTGTGTGTCAGGCAATTATGGAGCGGCCGGAAGAGACCCACTCTCTGGATGAGCTGGCGAGAAAGGCGGGCATGGGACGGCGGACGTTTACACGCCTATTCAAGCAGCAGACCGGTATAGGCGTTGCGGCATGGCGCCACCAGGTTCGACTGATGGAGGCCATTTCGCTGCTCTCAACGGGTAGGCCGATTACCAGTATTGCCTTCGATGTAGGATATGAAAGTGCAAGCGCCTTCACCGCCATGTTCAACCGGTCGTTTGGAGTTCCGCCAAGTCAGTATCTGTCTAGCAGGGTGTCAGATTAAGACGCTGAACCAGTTGACTTGCCGGTCATGCGTTTGAAGTAGGATTCAGACTCCCGGGCAATGTCTCCTGACATGATGTACAGGCCGATAATGTTCGGAACCGAGAGAAGGAAGAACAGGCTGTCGGTCAAATTGATGACCGTGTTGACGTCTACCAGCGCGCCGAGCGGGAGCGTTCCGCAAAAGAACATCAGGTAAAGGCGATTACGTGCCGGCGTAGATCCAAAGAGGTATGCGGAGACTTGCAGCCCGTAATAGCCGACGGAAAGCACTGTCGAAAACGCGAACAGGCAGACCGCCAAGGCAAGCACATAGGGAAACCATGATGACACTGTGCCGAACGCCGCAGATGTCATGGCGATGTCCGAATAGTCAGACTGCCAGACACCGGTCACGATCAAGGCGAGGCCGGTTGCACTGCAGATCAGGACAGTGTCGATAAAAGGCTCGAGCAAAGCAACAAACCCTTCGGAGGCGGGTTCGCGCGTCTTGGCCACGGCGTGAACAATCGCAGCCGTTCCGATGCCGGCTTCATTAGAAAAAGCGGCTCGTCTCATTCCGGCAATGAATGCGCCTACAGCGCCGCCCACAACAGAGTGCGGGACGAATGCCTGGCTGAAGATCAGCGCCAGAGCATGTGGCAATTCGGACGCGTTCAGGACAAGAATGGTCAGGATGCCCATCAGATAGACCACGCACATGATGGGGGTCAGCCGGGCTGTCACCCTTGCAATGGCATGCGCGCCGCCTAGCAAAACCGCCGCAGCCAGGCTGGCAATCACCGCGCCATAAATCAGGGCCGGGCCGATCCCGTCTCCCAGACTCAGGACCGTGCGGACCTGTGAATAGGACTGGTTTACCTGGATTGTCTGAATGAATGCGAAGAGGGCGAAAACTGCATAGACACCCCCAAGCAGACGGCCAAGGCGTGGCCGGCCATAGGAGGCGAGGCCATTGCGCAGAGTCCACATCGGGCCGCCTGACAGCCGTCCATTGGGTAGGGTTGTCCGGTATTTCACCGCGAGCAGGACTTCGGCAAATTTCAGCGACATTGCGAAGAGTGCAATGATGACCATCCAGAACAGTGCGCCTGGTCCGCCAATTGCTACAGCGATCGCGACACCTGCAATATTGCCGAGGCCCACAGTGCCGGAGATCGCGGTGGAAAGGGCCTCGAAATGAGTCATTTCTCCCGGAGCATCTTCTTCCTTGTGCTTACCCCGCACCAGAGCCAATGCCAGCCCAAATCCCCGGATGTTCAGAAATCGCAGCCTGATCGTAAAGAAGACCATTGCACTGGCGAGCCAGACGACAATCAAATTTACATCCACCCCGCCTATGGAGACGGAAAAGAACACGACGGAAACGAGCCATTGCGAGAATAGCTCAATATAATTCAACACTGAGACCACTGTATTTCCATATTTTTCGCAAGCCGAGCCGACTCTGCCATTTCAGCCAATGGACCTTATGCGGGCGTGCCCTGAAACCTCATGGGTGTATTCTGGCCCGCAGGCGAGGGTGATTGGCCCGTATCATGAAAATCGCCTGTACGAATGTGAGGCGCTGCTCATACATCCGGCAAATTCCGGGCGTGAAGGATTCGGCCAAAAAGACCTACCAGTTCAGGTGCCAGAAAGCACACTGCGACGGCCAGCAATGTGCCGCTGGTCATGAGCGATGGGGACTTGCCAAGGTGATGATAGTTTTGGGCCAAATGCTGGCCGACACCGACGCTAATCGCCGCAAATGTCAGCAAGCGTAAACGAAAGGCCGGTCGGGCTAGCCATCCGCTGATGGTTGCCAGCGAAATCATACAGAGCAGCAACCAGAACTGCATGACGAGCAGGTTACCAAAATCCGGCCATAGCTGTTCCAGGAGAAACCCGCAGGCAATTGATGCCGGAGCGCCCCAGACAATGGATGCCCAGAGCGCCTCCAATTTCGGGGCAGATCGTCCAGCCGCCTGCCGCTTCATGAAATAGATATTCATTCCGGTCGCCACGATCACGCTCAGAAAAAGTCCGAGTAGGGCATATATCCATTTGATGGTGAGCCCACCGAAGGTTCCAAAATGCAGGCGATACATGGAAGACATGAGTTGTTGTCCAATAAAGCCGTCGGAGACATGAGCGGAACCTGTGAATGTGCCATCGCCGCTGAAATAGTAATATTCGCCTGAGATGAGACGGCGCGGGTGCCGCGCGAGAATCTGGATCGTCTGATGATCTGTGCCTGGACTGGAGAGGCTGATCATGTCTGGCTCCAGATCCGGATGCTCCGACCGAAACCAGGAAAATGCCTGGCTGGCCGCATGCGTGCTGCCAGAGGACGCGCCAGCAGGTCCATTGCCAAATATAGTTTGAAAGACCGCGCCGCTATTGCCGCCATACTCCAGCGGCGCGATTGCTACAGCTACGATTGTGCATAGGCCAAGTACGGCCCCGCTGAAGGCGATGGCTATATGGAAGGGGGATGTCCAGACGCTTAGGCGGTTATGAATATCTGCCTGCTGCAGGCGTTTGCTGCCCGAAACACGAAAGATAAAGGCGTCGCGTAGGATTTTCGGATGCGCCAGAAACCCGCTCATAATTGATGCGAGCATGAGCATGCCGACGAGTCCGACGACGGCGAGCCCCAGAATACGTGGAAGATTTAGTTGATGGTGCAGCCCGACAACAAAATCAGTCCACGGCGACTGAGGGGAGTTCTGAGCATTGCCCTCCGCGTCGAGCACAATTTCGGCCCTGTCTGCCATAAGCCTGAAATGGGGGGTCTCATCTGTTGGCAGATAAAGATTGATGCGGCTGGGAAGGGGAGTGGATGATTCCAGAACATTATCCAAGGCCCGGTCAATATCCTCAGCAGAGACAGAGTGCATGACAGGTGATGCCGGGGTTTCCCATATGCGCAGCTCGTGTGCAAATGTTGCCACCACGCCTGTGATTGAAACAATGTAGAGCAAGGCGGAGAGCGCAAGGCCCAACAGCAAATGCGCGCTGAGCGCCTTCTGAACCAGACGGGGCGGGAGCTTTGGCCAGTTGGGCATCAGTAGTCTCCCATTATTGAGATCAGGACAGCACAAACCATCATCAGGCCCCCTGTCCATGAGGTCATGCGGAGAAGGTGTTCGCGTCCCATCAGGATGTAAGTGGACAAGGCGGCAGCCAAAACAGGGAACGCAAAAAAAGCGATTACGATTGAGTCTGCCGGTGCGGCGCCCGCATGTGCACAGACCTGATAGATTAATAGTGTGGCAGACATTGCGCCTATAATGGCGCCGGGACCGGCGAGTAGAAAGACGGTCCCAGCGCGAAAGCGCCCGCCTTTGGATATGTCAGGATCTGCCTTAGTTCGTGCTGTCCTGGTGCGCTTCCGAGTTTTCTTTTCTGGTGATATGGCTGCCTTCAACTCAGCGCGATTTGATGCCATGACCAGAAAACACGCCACACAAGCTGTGGCCATTGAGCAGATTGCGGCGCCCGCATCCTGGTAAATCGCGTAGGCGAGACAGTGAGCCAGAATTAAAATGATCCATGCGGCCAGTAATACATGCCTGCGGGCTGAACCTCTTTGTGACCATACTGATTTAATTAGATAAAGGCCGACCCAGCTCAGCAAGATCGCAAGCGTTAGACCCAACGCAATCATGATCTTTTCCAAAAGATCCTCCCCATATCAAACACACTCTTCTCAGGATCTGACAGTAGAGATGAAACAGGCGCATGCTGTTTCGATTCGGTCATTTTGTGTCTCGAACGGGTTATCCGGCTCAGGGTTCGCTGCAGGTCATGCGCCTATGGGCCTCAGCGCAATGCTTTAAGGCCCCGATCACAAAGTATACCGCAGGAAAGAAATGTAGCGTCCGATCCGGGAAGCGACTCTCGGATTATCCGCATGCGACGGCTGTTGCGGATGATTGCATTCAATTCGCGCAGATACAAAGTCAAGCTGCCGGGACTCGTAGGGATGGTTCTATTGAAATGAGGAATGTCATGAAACGGACGGTAGCAACACTACTTTTAGGGATGGGTGCCTTTAGCGCGGCAGGGCATGCATTTGCTCAAGAACAAGAAGACGAGCCGCATGAACTTGATGTTGTGGTGGTTAAGGGCGAGAAAGTTGAGCGCTCACTCCAGGACACAGTCTCGAGCGTAGCGGTTCTGTCATCAGTGCAGCTTGAAGAGAAAAACATTATCACACTGGGTAATGTCTTTGATCAAATCGCGAACGTGACAGAGACATACCCAGGCGCAGGGTTCACCATTCGCGGGGTGTCAAACCGTAACGTCTCCGGCGGCGGCGCAAGCGGCCTGGCCACAGTCTTCCTGGATGGGGCCGCACTACCGGACGCCTATATCACCGGCGCGCCGACCGATATGTGGGATATTGATCAGGTTGAAGTTCTGCGCGGGCCGCAATCCACCCTGCAGGGACGCAACACTCTGGCAGGTGCGGTGATCATCAATACCGTGAAGCCGACATATGATTGGGATCTGCGCGGCCGCGTAACCCACACGGATCACCGGTCTCAGACCTACTCGATCGCTGGTGGTGGTCCCATCATTGAGGACCAACTCGCCTTTCGCGTGTCTGCGGAATACAAAAACGACAAGGGGTTTGTGCAGAACGTTACGCGCAACACCGAAGAGAACGCCAAGGAACTCAGCTCTGGTCGCATCAAGCTGCTTTGGGAGCCGGAGAGCATTCCTGAGCTGACTGCCGGTCTCAGCTACTCTCATAGCAAGTATGATGGCGGCTACATGTTCAGCTACAGCCGGGCAGATGTCGATGATGTCTATAATCGCCGCATCGATCTCTCTGACGAAGCAAACACATTCAAGCGGGACTCCGATTTTGCATCGCTCAACCTGTCATATGACCTGAATGACGTTGTTACCCTGAACTCAATCACGGCCTGGTCTAGTGAAGATATCAGCGCCACATATGACCTCGACTATACCGCAAAGCCCCAGAACTATGGCGGTATTGATGAGAGCTATGAGACATTCTCTCAGGAACTGCGGGCAAACTATGAAACAGAACGCCTGACGGGTCTGGTCGGTTTGTACTATTCAAACCGTGAACGTCCTTTCGTAGATACCAGCCTGTCCAATGTCGTCACGCCGGTCGGGACGATTTCCGCGCTACTTCAGGGCGGCGGTGTGGATCAGGCGAGCGCGGATGCGTTGGCTGCGCTCTATGCGGCGGACTTGCCTATCATTCCGGTCGACTATCGGGGTGTCGGGTTCTTCAAGACCGAGAACTATGCCCTGTTTGCCGACGGCACCTATGCCGTAACGCCGAAACTCGATCTTCTTGCAGGCTTCCGCTACGATTATGAAGAGTTCACGCAAACGGCTGTATCAACAACGGACTTCGTTGGAACATACCCTGATCCGGCTGATTATGGCGCGCCAGGCTCTGCCTTCTATAATGCCATCATTGGCATCAATGCCGGTGTCGCGGGCCTTGTTGCCAGCGCCGAGGGGTCTGTCCTGGGCAACGAGCCGCGCACTTTCGAGGCCTTCTTGCCTAAGGCAGGCCTGACCTATCACTGGACGGATGATCTCTCCACGGCCTTCCTTGTTCAGCGGGGCTATCGCTCCGGCGGTTCTACCTACAATGTCGCGCGGGCATCTGTCGTTCCTTACGATCAGGAATACACCTGGAACTATGAGGCATCCCTGCGGTCAAGCTGGCTGGATGGCAGACTGACGGCCAATGCCAACGTCTACTATACAGACTGGAAGGATCAGCAGGTCACGGTTTACTTCGGCCTGAACGAGTATGACTATAATACCGTGAATGCGGGTAAATCGACCCTTTATGGTGCAGAGCTCGATACGTCCTACAGGGTGAACGACGAATTGAATATCTATGGATCTGTTGGGTATTCAAAGACCAAGTTTGATGAGTTCGAGCTGGATAAAGGAACAATCGCCAGCGATCTGACGGGGACAGAGTTTGCCTTTGCGCCGCACTGGACTTCGTCAATTGGTGGTCACTATGAAACCAGCTCTGGTTACTTCGCGGATATCAGCGCCAATTATCGCTCTTCGCAGTACAGCACGGTCGCCGCTGACCAGGCTCTGGGGAAGGTTGACGGCCGTGTCGTTGTCAACGCGAATGCGGGATATGATGCCGATACTTGGCGTCTGTCGGTCTTCGTCAACAATGTGTTTGATGAAGAATACCTGCAATATTATCAGGTCTTGACCTCCCGTGTCATGGTTGGCGACCCTCGTGTGGTCGGCGTGACACTGGGCTTCGACTTCTAGATCGATATTTCCTTAGCCAGAAACCATTCTGCCTTTACTTTAGGCGAGGATGGTTTCTGTGCCCTATTTCCTCCAGTATACGGAGGGAATTGCTTTCTGAAATTGATACTGGAGCGTGATTCCAATGCAGCCCCTGATGAGAATGCGTGATGAAACCTGGCCTGTTTCAATTTCGGCGCAGGTCGACATTGAAACATGGGAGCTGGAGAGCCCCTTCATCATTGCGCGGGGCAGGCAGGACGATATCGTTCTCACTTTGGTGACCTTACAGAGTGAGGGCATCACAGGCCGTGGGGAATCCTGTCCGGTTCTCCATTATGGAGAAACGCCAGAGAGCGTCTGCAAGCAGATCAGAGCGGCCTTACTTCTATTGGAACAAGGTATGCATTGGGCGGACCTGCATGACGAGATGCCAGCCGGCGCTGCGCGTAACGCGGTGGATTGCGCCGTTTGGGATCTGGTCGCGAAGACGAGCGGAAAACGCGTATATGAAATTCTGGGCCTGCAGGCGCCAAAGACGGTTGAGACCGTTTATACACTCAGTGTCGACACGCCAGAAAATATGGCGGCCGCCGCCCGCAATGCCGGACAGTATTCAAAACTGAAATTGAAGCTCGGCGGCGGGGCAATTGATTGCGACCGTGTCAGAGCCATCCGGGAAGCCGTGCCGGAAAAGACATTGATTGCCGACGTCAATGAATACTGGACGCGCGGGATGCTGGCAGAATTCCTGCCAGTCATGGCAGAGGTTGGGCTGAACATGCTGGAGCAGCCTTTGAAGGCGGGTGACGATAGCGACATGGACGGTATTGATCGGCTGGTTCCGGTCGGGGCCGATGAATCCTGCCACGTCACAGGCGATCTGCTCAAGATCCGGGACTATTACGATGTCGTGAACATCAAGCTCGATAAGACGGGTGGACTGACAGAAGCGCTGCGCTTGAAAAGCAAGGCAGAGGAATTCGGCCTGCAGACCATGACGGGGTGCATGTTGGGCACATCGCTTGCCATGGCGCCGGCTCATCTCATTGCTCAGAATTGCGCCTATGTAGACATTGATGCCCCGCTTCTTATTGGAAAGGACCGCCCCGGCGGCCTTCACTATAATGGCGGACAAGTATCGGCGTCTTCGCCGGAATTGTGGGGCTAGCGCCAGGAAGTGGGCGAATGTCGCCGACTGCCAAGTTTGCCACTTTGATCTCCAATTTGACCCTCCTGCAGCAGTCCTGAGCCGTGAAAATGCCTATTGTGGCACAAGGCCAATATTATTGTATGCGGAGCATTCATGCTGAAAATTCAAAGACCCTATCTGATCTTTACGGGTGACACCGAGTTCGTGAAAACGGCGCGTGGTGTGCGCGACTGGCGTCCGGATCAGTGCATCGCCCAGTATCGCTATCCTTCTAACCCGATTGATTTGGGCCTGCCGGAGATGGGATTCGCTGAAGCCTATGAGGCCGGTGCGCGTACAATGCTCCTGGGGGGAGCACCAGCTGGCGGCGGCCTTCCGGAACACTGGATTGATGATATATGCGCCGCGTTGGAAGCAGGGCTCGATATTGCCAGCGGCCTACATGATAAGCTGGCCGACAATACGAGACTGCGCGAGCTGGCCGAAAAGCTTGGCCGCAATCTGTGGGACATCCGGTCCGTCAAACAAAGCTTCGGGATGGGCCAGTTCGAGCGCCGGTCGGGCAAGCGTCTTCTCACTGTCGGGTCAGATTGCGTCGTCGGGAAGAAATACACGGCTCTTGCTCTGCACCGCGAGTTCTCTGAGCGCGGAACATCGACAAGTTTCCGCGCAACCGGACAGACCGGCATTCTCATCGCGGGTGAGGGCATCCCGATCGATTCTGTCGTGTCGGATTTCATCTCGTCCGCAGCCGTACAGCTGAGCCCGCCAGCAGCCGCGGACCACTGGGATGTTATTGAAGGGCAGGGCTCCCTTTTCCACCCGGCCTATGCGGGTGTCACACTGGGGCTTATTCACGGCAGCCAGCCAGATGCGCTGGTCTTGTGCTCAGATCCTACACGCACCCGGATTGCCGCGTTCGAACTTTTCCCGCAGCCGAGCCTCGCTGAATGTGTCCGCCGCTATACGGATGCGGCGCGGTTGACCAATCCCGGTGCGAAAGTCGTTGGGGTTAGCCTCAACACGTCGTCCTATTCTGACGAGGATGCCAAAGCGCTCCTGCAGGCGACAGAGGACGACCTTGGCTTGCCGTGTGTTGATCCTATCCGGACTGGCGTTGCAAGCATCGCTGACGCCGTCCTGGACTAAGCCAGATCCATTATGCCAATAGGCGCCACTTGGGCGCCTATTGGTGTTTTCGTGATTTTCTAATTATCCGACCATGTCCAGTCATCCGCGCTGGCGCGGCATCCGCCGTCAGATCTTTCGCTCCACGCTCTTCCGCGCAGAGCTTTACCAGGCATCGCGCCTGTTGGCTCACCATCCTGCAGGGCTGCCTGGCCATTGACGATCACAGCATCTACTCCCACTGAGAACTGGTGAGGTTCCAGATAAGTCGCCTTGTCCTGAATGGTTTCGGGATCGAAGATGACAATATCGGCCACATTCCCTTCCTTCAGAACGCCGCGGTCTTCAAGCGAAAGGACGCCAGCGGGGAGGCTCGTCATCCGGCGGATCGCTTCCGGCAGGGACAGCAGATTCTCATCCCTGACATAGTGCGCATAGACACGGGAGAAGTTTCCATAACTACGCGGGTGCGTACCGCTTTCCAGGAAAACGCCTTCGGGTGCCATTGCGACACCGTCTGACACAAAGCTGACATATGGCTTCTGAATGATCTCGCGAATACTGTCTTCAGACATCGTGAAATAGATCGCTTCCGGATGGCCCTTTTCCTTGAGGATCAGATCCAGAATGGCCTCTTCGGGGGAGACGCCCCACGCCTCGGCGATTTCACTTACACGCATGCCAAGATAGGGCTTCAGTTCTGCACTTTTCGCGACGGCCAGCATGACATTGTCCGGGCCGCCTGCCAGTTCCATGACGTTCTCCCAGCCTGCATCGGGATCTTTCATCTCGGCGATGATCTTTGCCCGTGTGTCTGGGTCTTGCAGGCTTCCAAGCATGGCGTCCAGTCCGCCGTCCTGTACCCAGGGCGGGATAGAGGCTGCGAGGGTCGTGCCGGATGCATTGTATACGTACATATCGGCCGTCAGATGAACGCCATCGGCTCTGGCATCGTCCATCATCTTCAGCGCTTCTGTTGTCTTGGGGAAGTTTTTCGCTCCGCCAACTTTGAGGTGGAACAGCTCCAACGGCGCTTTTGAGCCACGCCCGATTGTTATGGCCTCCTCAATCGCCTCGATCCAGCGGTCTCCCTCGCTGCGCATATGGGTGGCATAGATGCCGCCGCACTTGGCCGATTGCGATGCAAGCGCTGTCAGCTCAGGCGTTTCGGCAAAAGCACCTGGCGGATAGATCAGGGAGGAGGCCACGCCCATGGCGCCATCTTCCATCGCATCGCGCACAACATCCTGCATCTCTTGCATCTGCGCGTCTGTCGGAACGACATCATCCGTGCCGAGCACATTCATGCGCACGGTGGCGGCGCCGGCATAGGATGCGATGTTGAAGGCCACGCCCCGGCGTTCCATTTCTTTGAAATACTCGTCGAGACTGCGCCAATTGACGTCATATTGTATTTCACCCTGCTGTGCTTTGAGGGCTGCCGCCATGGGGCCGGTGAGCGGCGCCATTGAAATGCCTTCGCCCATGACTTCCAGGGTGATCCCCTGGCGCAGAGAGCTTTCGCCCGTGCCGTCCTCAAACAGGGCTTCATTCGACCAGCTGAGCATATTGATAAAGCCCGGTGCTACCGCGAGGCCATGGGCATCAATAACCTGTTTTGACTGAAACGGCGCGTCCGGCCCGATATAGGCGATGCGGTCTCCAATAATCGCAATTTCACCGGCCTGCGCTGTGCTGCCCAGCCCATCATAGATCGAGGCATTCTCGATTAGCAGGTCATAGTATGTTTGCTCACCAGGCGTCTGACAGCCTGTCAAAAGCGCCACCATCGCGGGCGCAATCCATCGCTTGATCTTCATTCGGTTTTACCTTGTTTCTGGAGTTAAGCCCTGCGCAGGAACCCGATTTTTCCCTGCTCGTCATATGCTGCGATCAGGTGGCTGATCTTGTTGCCTGCCAATACCCTGTAGCGGCGCCACCAATCTTTCCCTTGCCGCGTGTCTTGCACCAGCGTGATGGACTGCAGGTTTTCGCGCTGCGCTTCCGATAGTTTGGGCGTGACATAGTCCTGCACAAAGGCAGGCAGTATTCTCAGCTCTTTTGCGAAGTATCCGCTATCGACGGGTGTCGACCGCAGCGCGATGTCTGATATCGTCGCCGTCAGATCAGGATTCCCGTCCGGTATTTCTTTGAGGGACATCGGGGTGCTTTGAGGGCAGATCTTTTCGGCGATACGGAAGCCCAGATCCTGAATGTCGCCATTGCCGGTCGACATCACCATCATTTCGAGACCCGTTGCAGGCTGGCGCAGGTGCAGAGTCGTGTAGTCAGGCACAAAGCCGGTATGGTGATAGAAGGGCGTTTTTCCGTCCAGCGTATCGGTTCGCCAGCCCATGGAATATCCGCTTGATCGGCCGGTTGGGTAGACCCAGCTTTCGTAGAGCAGTTCGCGTGACTCGTCTGACAGCAATGAGCTGCTGGCCAGCGCAGCGCTCCAGCCCGGAATATCTTCGGCTGTCATGAGCAGTCCACCCGCCGCCACGGCAGACGTGGTGCTGGCCATTTGCACAGACCGCATATACTTTCCGTCTTGCCATTTGTAGCCGTCTGCGCGGTTCTTGATTACGGCTTGACCATCATCTCCGCGAGCGTGGGGCAGGCCGTATTCCCGGAACAATTTTTCGATATGATCTGCATACGACTCACCTGTCACCTCTTCGATGACATAACCAATGAGCGTATATCCGGCATTGGAATAGAAAAAGGCTTCTCCTGGCGGAGCAATCGGAGGAATGTTCCGAGTTAGCTCATACATGGTCTCGCGGGTCACGGGGCGGTCGAAGCTGCTGAAGCCGAAACCGTTGAAATAGTCCGGCAGTCCGCTGACATGGGAGAGAATGTGTCTGAGAGTTCGCGTGCCCCACTCGGGCGAGACTTCCGGAAGAAAGTGCGAAAGGGGCGCGTCCAGAGACAAGCGGCCCTGGTCAGCCAGTCTGAGCACGGCGATTGCGGTCACATGCTTGCTGACGGATCCGATGGCGAACAAGGTCGATGAGGTGACTGGCGCATCAAAAATGAGGCTGGCTTTGCCATGTGTTTGAGACAGGACAGTCTGATCCCCGAGCACAGCGCACACAGACGCGGCGGGAATGTGCTCCTGTGCCATCACTTCCTCAACGATGTCCGATACTTCAGACGAGGCGGAGGGTGACATGGCCTGGCGGGCACTCGCTTTTGCGGCACTCGCGCAGGAGGCCAGGGGAGTGGCTGCGGCCAGCGTGGCAAACATCATCTCTCTGCGGTTCATGAATAGTCTCCTGCAATGGCACTTGGGATCACACCGATCCGGTTCTGGTGGTTTGCCGGACCGGTATAGCGGCGAGGATGCGTGGATTGGTCTGGTCTGAACGTATTCGGCTGAGGCGAGCCGTAGCAAGGCCGGGGCCCGGCCCGAACAGCCTTTGACCCATGGCAAAAGGTGCCGTCAGGTGAGACGGGCCAGCAGGGCTTTCCTATGCACACAAATGCGTCGCAGTAGCCAGCACCAGCTGAATGGATTCCACGCATTCAGGGCCTGTCAGGCAGGCAGATTGTCTAGTCTGCTTGGGTAGACTGGAAGGCTGACAGAAAGGCCGTCAGATTCTTTGGCAGGGCATCGCAGAGATAGCCGCCTTCCTGTATGAAGGTAGTCGGCAGGCCAGCATCGCCGATCCGTGTCGCAATCTGCGCGAAACCGTCCTCCGTGATCCCGAAGGCCCCGACCGGATCATCCTTACCGGCGTCGAGTCCCAGTGCCACAACCAGGCCTGCCGGATTGAAAGTACGGATCGCTTCGATGGCAGTTGTTAGCGCGCTGAGGAAGGCCTCGTCGCCAGTACCCGGCGGAAGCGCGAAGTTCCTGTTAAGTCCCTCGGCAGGGCCTGATCCTGTTTCATCTTCATAGCCGCTGAAGAAGGGGTAATAGTCTGACGGATCGCAATGCAGCGAGATGGTTAGCACATTCGGATCTTCATAGAAGATCGACTGCGCGCCATTTCCGTGGTGCACATCAATATCCAGAATGGCGATTCTGCCACCTGTCAGATGACCCATATGGCGGGCCGCGATGGCGGCATTGTTGAAATAGCAAAAGCCTGCGGCGGCATCTGAGAAGGCATGGTGTCCCGGTGGGCGACACAAGGCATAGGCCGGTTCACCCTTCAAGGCGGCCTCGGCAGAACTGATCGCGGCCTGAGCGCTCCAGTAAACGGCCCCCCATGTGCCTGCGCGGACGGGCGTTGACGTATCGCACGTGTAATATCCCATCTGGCCGAGAAGCCCCACCGGGCGGCGATGCATTTGCGGTTTGGCGAAATGTGTTCCGAGGATCTCATCCGAAATGCCGCCGGGAATTTCTGCCCGTCTACTCCAGGCCTGAGCCAGGAAGTCCACATAGTCCTGGCTGTGGACACGAAGAATAGGTTCAAGGCCGTTGTCTTCCGGCGCCTGTGATAGTGCGCCTGCCTTGAGTGCCGCGCCAAGCAATACATCGTAACGCTCAGCCGATTCCGGATGTGCAACGATTTTGCCTCGGCGGAAGTATCTATCAGGGTCATGTCCAAGCGAGCGATCTGTGTGGAATACCAGCATGCACATACTTTCTTGAGAGATATCGGGCGTCGTTTGCGGGCCAGCATTTGGCCTCTTGTTACAAGGCCTGCAACCGTCTTGGCAGACATCGGCCCAGTCCAGTGATCGTTTGGCCCTTTCGAAGCAATTCATCTGTTGGGCAGAATATGGAGAATCTGAAATGCCAGCAGCCTGGGGCAGTGTGTCAAGATTTGGTTTCGTCTTGTAATTTAATGCTGCTTCGGGCGCTGCGCTCCGCTTCTGCTTCATCCCAGTAAAACCGCGAAAAATACGTCAGAGGCTCACTAAGGCCGGAAGCCTGAAACGATAGCGTTTGAGAAGGCGGTCAGCCTCAGGACTGTTTTTGCATCAAAGCAACTTGGCGGATGCGTAGTCTATGTCTGCTCGTGAAGCGCTGCGGCGGCGATGGTCTCGATGCACGTTTCGGGGTGGTCGCAAGATTTATGTTCGAACTGCGGGCCGGTAAGGCAAATCATGCGGCAAGCGGTGTGTGGACGAAATGCCTTGGCTTGTTATTGCCTGAACGCTCAGAGATGCTGAAACCTGTAATTGTTCCTGGGAGGCGTAAGCATGTCGCAAAATGTTGGAATTCGTGGGGCGCAGGCGGTGAGGGGGCGCTCTGCCTCTACTGTCTTCACGACTGTGGCAGTGCTGACATGCCTGTCAGTGGCCTCCTGTGGCCAGGCCGAGACGGATGCTCGGGAGTCTTCTGTTCCCGCGCAGCAGGAGCAGGAAGTTGCGGCTTTTTCTGTCACGCTCAAACCTACGCTTGGGGCCGACAAGGAGGTCGATGCAATCGAAGTGTCTGGCGTCATGAATGGAGGGCTGGCTGAAGGAGAGGGCCGCCTGAAGCTCATGGCCCCCGTGGTATACGCTAATGTGGAGCACATTGCCGACCGCATCATGAATCTTTCCGTTACCGATTCAGATGGTCCCGTCGAGTTCACAATTGAAGATGATGACCCCGCGCCGGGTGGCTATCCGTATTTTCGCCATTGGACAGCGACACGCGATGTCTCCTTTCCGGTCAATATCCGCTATCGCGCCCTGGTGCAGCCTCCGGGCGGGCCGCGCGGTCCTGCCTTTGGTATTCGACCTTCGGCTGGGGGCATCAGCGGGGCAGGTGCGGGCTTTATGCTTGTGCCGGTGAATGTGAAGTCAGAAACGTCGCAACTGAATTGGGACCTCTCTTCGTTCGAACGACCCTCCGTCGGTGTCACAACATTTGGCGAGGATAAGGTGAAGGTGGACGGCCCACCAGCGAACATCATCCAGGGATGGTATATGGCTGGCCCCGCTGAATACTATCCCTCCGGCGATGCCGAGAGCGACTTCCATGCATACTGGCTTGGGGATTTTCCGTTTGATGAGCAGGCGGCAATGGCCTTCACAAGCCACATGTACGACTATTTCGAGCAGTACTTTGATCACCTTGATCCTGCACCGGAGTATCGTGTGTTCATGCGCCTGATGGAGACCAAGCCTTATGGGGGCGGCACAGCCTTGGCGAACTCCTTCATGCTGTCACGAGGGCCTGCGCGACCCGAAGAACTAGACGATAGGGATGGCCCCCGATCAACCTTAGCGCATGAGTTGCTGCATCAGTGGACCGGCTCACTTGTGGGGCATCCTATCCAGACCAATTGGTTCTCGGAAGGCCTGACGACGTATTACGAATACACCTTGCCGTTCAAGGCCGGTGAGATTTCACTTGAGCAGTATGTCGCCGGTCTCAATCATCTCAGCGAGATGTACTACACGAATCCCTCGCGTGACGGCTCAATTGAAGAGATCATGAAGGTTGGCTTCGGCAATGATGTTGTCAGGCATGTCCCTTATCAGCGCGGCGCGCTTTACTTCGCTGATCTGGATGCGCGACTGAAGCATGCCAGCCACGGGGAAAGCGGGCTGCATGAGTTCATGAAGGATGTCTTTGCGGCCCGCGAGTCTGGTGAAGTGGATCTGACTGTTGATGCGTGGAGCGGCTTTGTGAGCAAGGCGCTGGGCCAGGATGAAGCAATCTTCGTTCAGAAGCTGCATGAAGATGGTATGACACTCTATCCTGATCCGGAAAGCTTCGGTCCCTGTATCACAGGGGAGCGCGTAACCAAGGACATCGACGGCCAAAGCTATGACCTGATGGAATGGCGCATCGTCCCGGATGTTTCCGTGGAAGTGTGCCGGGAGAAGCTTTGATTGCAACAGGATGAGGCGGGCTAGCTGCGGGCCAATATGAGGCGCTGTCAGAACATTTATGCGTTCTGAGGGATGCTTTGGGGAGGCTTCGCATAAAAATTCTTCCCGCCTTCCGTATTCTTGCAACTATCGGGTTATGTGAGGCTGTTGGTTCCTGACCCTGAGAGCTGAAGTGATATTTGGGGTCTGCTCACGTGAATTCATCTGGCGATTACTTTTCGGAAGACAGTTGGCTTAGCTATGCGCACTGGGTGCGTGATGCGAGCCGCTTGATGCATGCTGGGGCACCGGGCAAGGTAGGGCTGTTCGACAGCTCCGTACCGGAACCGTCGACCTTGCTGGCAGAAACCACCTCACGCGCATTTCGCTTTGGGCTGCCAAGCAGCTTCCAGAGCGTCTTTATGAGGAGTAATCCTGTCCTCGCGGCTCAATTGGCAGAACGCTATGGCGTGTCCCAGGAAAACGTGATTTGCACAACCGGCGCTACAACCGCGCTTTCGATGATCTATCAGGCATTACTGTCGCCTGGAGAGGAAGTTCTGGTTGAAAGACCGGGCTTCGACATCTTCGCGAATTTCGCAAAACATGCCGGGCTGGAAGTGGCCTTTTTTGATCGTCCGGCACCCGAATTTCAAGTCTCTGTCGATGAAGTCATTGGTGAATTGAAAGACACAACCCGGATGGTTGTGATCAGCAATTTACACAATCCGAGCGGTGTTTGCATTCCTTTGGACACGCTTGAGCGGCTGGCGATCGCGCTGGAAGCTCGGAATGTGACTTTGTTGATTGATGAGGTTTATCAGGATTACGCCGTTGAAGGGTGCCAAAGCCTCAATATGAATAAGCATAAGAACGTCATTCGCATTGGCAGCATGACGAAGAATTTCGGCCTCAATGCCTTGCGGTGTGGCTGGGTCTTTGCCGCTGGAGATATCCAGGAAAAGCTTAGAAAATATTTCAACAATATCGATTTTGGTGTTTCCAAATTCTCCCATGCTGTAGCCTCAGAAGTGCTGTCACAGTCAGATGTATATGACACCTGGAGAACACGGATCATGGATGGAGCGCGGCCTGTTGCTGAAGCCGCCATCTCGAAAATGGTTGAGGACAATCTGCTGGACATCGAGATGCCGCTGATCGGCTGCACGTGTTTTCCGCGCGTTCCTGGCGTCAGTGACACACGGGCCCTGTCCGGCTGGCTTATCAGCCATCATGGCGTTGTTGTTGTGCCGGGCGAATGCTTCGGAATTGCAGGGCACATCCGCATAGGCTTTGCGCATGAGGAAATGCAGCTGAAGTCTGGTCTTGAGCGCCTGGCCAAAGGATTAGCTGAGTATCGTCGACGCGGCGAGAGCGCAGTGAAAAAGGTAAGTGACAATGTCGGCATCCGATAAGGCCAAGGCCTCTCAGGAGCTTCACCGGGATGTCGGGGTAGGCGGAATTGTATCGCTCGGGCTGGGCACAGCTGTGGGCGTTTCCGTTTTCTCGATCATGGCGCCCGCGACGCTTTTGGCTGGTCCTGCCATGTTGGTTGCCATGTTGCTGGCGATGATCCCGATGGTGGTTTACGCCATAATTTATGCGTTTATGGGGGCTGCGGTTCCCGTGACGGGAGCGTCCTTTGAGTGGCCGCGCCGTTTCGTCCACCCGTTTCTGGGCTTCTTTATCAGCTGGTTGCGTATCGCTGGCAGCACGTCAGCCATGATCGTGCTCACCATGGTGCTTGTCTCCTATGTCAGCAGCATTTTCGCGCTGCCTCTGAAACCCACCATGTTTGGCCTTCTGGTCTTCGTCATGCTGGTGAACCTGATGGGTGTATCTGCTGCCGCAAAGAGCCAGTTCATCATGCTACTCGTTTTGTTGGCCACTTGCGTGCTGTTCACTGTCGGCAGTGTTCCGGATATTGAGATCTCCCGCTTTCACCCCTTTATGAGTGAAGGGGTGGTGGGCATTTTCGCAGCCATTCCGCTTCTGATTTCCCTTTTTCTGGGGATTGAGAGTGCCACGGAAGTTGGTGGTGAGGTAAAGAACCCCGCTCGCACAATTCCGCTAGGGATCACGATTTCCATTCTGCTGACAGCGGCGACCTACTTCATGGTCGCGTTTGCTGCGCTCGGTGTGCTGGGGCCGGAAAAGCTGGCCGCTTCCGAAGCCCCTCTGCTGGATGCCGGCATGGCAGTCTTTGGCGACTGGGGGCGTTACCTGATCGTTCTGAGCGCCATTGTTGCGATCGGCAGCTCAGTGAACGCGACCTTCATCATCATGTCCCGATTCCTCTACGCCATGGCAAGGGAGGGTATGTTGCCCGCCCGTCTGGCGACGGTGGATGGCCGGCATGGTGTGCCGCGCGCGGCTATTTTATGCACATTTGTCATGTGCTGTGCGGGATTGTTGTTGCCAGGCAATCTGGTCTTTTTGTTTCTGGCGGTGAATATCCCGACCATTCTCAAATATTCCGCGACCTGCCTCGCCACGATCTCCCTGCTCGTAAAGAGGCCGGACCTGCATGAAGCCTCGAAATTCCGTCCCTCCCGAACACTTCTTTTCTTTCTGTCCGGGTTGGGCATAGTTCTTGGCATATTCATAATCGTAGCAGGCTGGTCAGCCGATTGGCGACCTTATGCTCTGTTGCTGGTCTGGTCACTTTTGGGCTGCGCCTATTACGCTTTCATCGTGTTTCGCCAGGGCCGTGCGTCCAAGGCTGCACCAGTCTCCTGACCATCTGAAATGAATATTCATGGGAATAGGCCTGGAGAATAATTGTTGCGCTACGCAGCAGGCAAGTCATGCAAATAGGATAAAATTTTCGTCATCCTGTTTCTAGCGTGTTCTCAGAGAGAAATTTGCGCCGACCGACAAAGTTGGTGCGCCAACAAAAGTCGTGCAGGAAAATGGGGTCCTCAATGAAACGTGCCGTTGTTATCAAAAATCTGCTTAGCACCTGTGCCGCTGCGGCCCTTGTGCCTGTTCTCGTCGCATCGTCGGCAAACGCCCAGGAAAGTGACACCTTGTCAGTTCCCGAGCAGGCCGCAGATGAAACGGCGACCATGGATGCTGTTGTTGTAACCGGATCCCGTATCCGCCGCAGCGTCGCGGAAACGTCTGCCCCGGTGACGAGCATCGGTGACGAGGTCTTCGCCGAGCGCGGACTTGTCAGCGCTGCAGACGCCCTCAACCAGATAACTTCTCTGGTGCCGCAATATAACCAGGCAGCAGGCGACGGCAGCAGTAGTGGCGACGGCCAGCAATATGCCGAATTGTTCGGTCTGGGAGCCGGGCGCACTCTGACGTTGGTTAATGGCCGTCGTTTCGTTACGACCTCCAGCGGTCTCGGTGATGCTCAGGTTGATGCCAATATCATCCCGACGGGCCTGATTGACCGTATCGAAGTCGTGCAGGCTGGTGGCGCCGCTGTATATGGCTCTGACGCGATTGCCGGTGTTGTAAACTACATCCTGCGCGATGACTTCGAAGGCGTCGAACTGGACTTTCAGTATGGTGACACCGAACTCAACAATTACGAGCAGACGTCCTGGCGCGTAACTGCGGGGCAGAACTTCGACAATGACCGCGGTAATGTCGCGATCAATATCGAAGGCTCCAGCACGCCGCTTGTCCGCTTCTCGGATTTCCCGACGTCCAATCGCTCCCGCATCACGCAGGGCAACCCGGATGATACGGGGCCCAATGACGGCATTCCGTCCTTGAGGGAAGTCATCCCGGCCTATTTTTGGAACTTCAATGGCAACGGTGTTGTCTACAGCGTCCCGGCGCCGCTGGAAATGTTCCAGACGACGCTGGATGGTACGCCTATCCAGTTTGCGCCTGATGGCTCGATCATCTCTTACGATCCGGGTGATGTCCTGGGGATCCCGTTCGCGGAAGGTGGCCAGGGCACGCGCTATAGCGATCTTGCAGGCCTGCGCACAGGTGTTGACCGCTTGAGCGGTAACCTGATTGGCCATTATGACCTTACGCCGGGTATCCGTCTCAATACGGAGCTTCTTTACTCCAAGACGGATGCTGAGAGCGTTCCACAGGGATATGCGCGTACGGTTCTGAACCAGACAGATCCTGCGCTTGGTGCAATTCTATTCACTCGCAGCAATCCCTTCCTGACGGATGATGCGATTGCGTCACTTTCCGCCGCAAGCCCATCTTTTGCGGCTGGTGCGCCTCTGTGGCTGTCTCGGAACTTCTACAATGATACGTTCCCATCCAATGTTCAGAAGAACGAAACAGAAGTCTGGCGCGGTCTCGTTGGCCTGGAAGGTGACTTTGATGCCGCCGACAGGAACTTCTACTGGACCGTATCAGGCAGCTATGCTGAAGTCAGCGGTTCACAGTCCGTTTGGGATGCGGATATCGCCAAGTTCAACAATGCCGTTCGGGCTGTAGATGACGGCGCCGGCAACATTGTTTGTGCCATCAATGCAGATTCTGACACGACGAATGACGACCCGAACTGTGCCCCGCTGAACCCGTTCGGTGCCGGCAATATCAGCGAAGCTGCATCTCGCTATGTCTCTGTGATGTCCGGCATGGACTACAAGAACAAGCAGTTCGATTTCCTGGCCACCATCGGTACGGAAGTTTATCAGCTTCCGGCTGGCGCAATCGACATGGTGCTGGCCTATGAGCATCGCCGTGAGGAAGCCAGCTTCACGCCTTATGAAGCCAACCAGCTTGGCCTTCTCTCTGGCGGCACGCAGGAAGTGCCGACATCCGGCGACTACAATACGAACGAGCTGTCAGCTGAGGTTCTGGTGCCTATTCTGGGCGGTGATGTAACTCTGCCCTTCGCTCAGGCTCTTGAGCTGAATGGTACATACCGTTTTGTCGACAACTCCATCGCAGGCGAGGAATCTGTCTGGAGTGTAGGCACGCGCTGGGAAGTGACAGATGGCGTGACGATTCGTGCCACGAAGAGCCGTAACTTCCGTGCACCGACGCTTGAGCAGTTGTTTGCACCCGCCAACACGACGATCTCCAATGCGGGGAATGACCCATGTGACGCTGATCGGATCGATGCGGGGCCGAACCCGTCTATCCGCCGCGCCAATTGTGAAGCCGAATGGGCTGCTAATCCTCAATATGGTGATCTGGCATCCTTCCAGGATCCGGCCGAGAACTTCTCGATCACGAGCGTTGCTGTCGGTGGTAACCCGGAGCTGCGCAACGAGGTCTCTGATACGGTCACCTACGGTATCGTATTTGACCACTTCCTAGTCCCGGGTCTGACTCTGTCTGCGGACCGCATCGAAATCGACCTGACAGACGGTCTTTCGGCCTTCACGACGGAAGACTTCATGGCCGCCTGTTATGACAGCGCTAGCCCCTCTGATGAGGTGTGTTCTGCCTTTACCCGCCTTCAGGCGGCAGACGGCACGAACCCGGCGGGCACGGTGGTGACGGGGCGAACGACGACCTTCAATGCCGGTCAAATCATCTTCAAGGGCGAAGTATATTACGCGAACTATGATTTCGACCTTGATGCTGTCTGGAATGGTGCGCCTGGTCAGATGTCCTTTGGCCTTGAGGCAACACACGTGTCAGAGTTGAGCACATCAGTTACCGGCACGACCTTCAATCGCAGCGATAACACGGTTGATGATCCTGATTGGACGGGCCGTTTCAACGCCCGCTATGCAACCGGGCCTCTGATCGTTTCTTATCAGTTGAACTATCTGGACAATGTCAGCGCTGAGCAAGGGGCGACGATCGAAAATAATCCGAACCCGTTCATCGACAGTAACATCACCCACGATATCTCTGCTATCTATGATTTCGACAATGGTCTGGCGATCCGCGCAGGTATCACGAACTTTACCGATGAGCAGCCGTCTTACCCGACCCTGTCCTATGGTGATATTCTGGGCCGTCGTTACTTCGCCGGTGTGAACTACAAGTTCTGATGTTCGGCTTGGGGAGATAACTTACATGCTACGCAGTGCTGGGGTACCTCCGAACAGCGTCTGTAAATGTCTGTTTGCTATCTCCCCCTCCGGTCTTGCGCCGATGTTCGCAGGCTTTGGTCTGTGGCCATCGGCGCAAGTTAATTTCAGACAGCAGAGTAAAACTCCATGTTTGTTGTAAGTGCAGACGACATCAAAGCGCATCTCAGTTACAATGATTGCATCTCTGTTATGCGCGCGGCCATGGCACGCTTGTCCGGTGGCACGACGGAGCAGATGCTGAGGCAGATCTTGCCACTGGATGAAGGCCGCATGTTCGGGATCATGGCTGGTACGATGGGCACGAGCGCAGCGTTTGGTTCCAAGCTGATCTGCGTAACGCCGCACTCCGCTCAGAATGATATTCCGTCCCACCAAGGTGTCGTGGTCGTTTTTGACCCCCGAACATGTGCGCCCGCCTGCATAGCGGAAGCAGGAGAGATCACGTCGCGCCGTACCGCGAGTGCCAGTGCCATGGCAACGGATGTTCTGGCCCGCGAGGATAGTAAGGTTCTGGCAATTCTGGGCACGGGTGAGCAAGCACTTCACCATGCCAGGGCCTTGCCGGAAGTTCGCGATCTGGATGAGATTCGCATCTGGGGGAGAACGCCGGAAAAGGCCTCAGCATTAGCCGCAAAGGTAGAAGACGAGATGGGCATACGCGCGACGGCTCATCATGATGTTGAACAGGCGGTAGGCGTGGCGGATATCATTTGTACAGTGACGTCTTCGGATCTACCCGTCTTGCTGGCCGATATGGTAAAGCCGGGCACACATGTGAATGTTGTCGGCTCAAGTTTTGACGGCCCGCGCGAGGTGGATGATGCGCTGGTGAGCCGGTCTCGTTACTTTGCCGACTCCCGGCCCTCTGTTGAGGCTCAAGGGTCGGAATATCGTCACGCTCTTGCAAGCGGTGCCATACAGGCCAGCCATCTTCTGGGAGAGATCGGTGAGGTTCTTCTGAGCAAGGTAGACGGCCGTACATCCGATGCAGACATTACAATCTACAAATCCTTGGGTCACATCATTCAGGACATCGCCGCAGCTGGCCATGTCTGGATGAGCATGTCTCAGGAGCCGGGCTAATTCGTGAACCCTGTGACTGTTCCAATCAGGCTGTTCCGACGGTTTCGAGGAACATGTCCACATCATCTTCCGTGTTGAAGATGGAGACACTCGGACGAAAGCGGTTGGTAGACAGTGTCGTTACGATACCGGCTTTCTTCATCGGCTCTTTCAGATTCTCACGCGCACCTTCATAAGCGCACGCTACAAGAGGTGTCGTCGCTTCTGGCGGAGTGATGAGATTGTACCCTCTGGAAAGAAGGCCTTCTTTCAGCCTGGTCGTCAGTCCGATGGCATGGTTCTGGATCGTCTCCACTCCAAGATCCAGGATCAGGTCCAGAGCGGCATTCAG
Source organism: Hyphomonas beringensis (assembly GCF_000682755.1). Taxonomy (GTDB): domain Bacteria; phylum Pseudomonadota; class Alphaproteobacteria; order Caulobacterales; family Hyphomonadaceae; genus Hyphomonas; species Hyphomonas beringensis. Next base: position 244,155 of record NZ_AWFF01000001.1, on the reverse strand, counting down.
CATTGCCACGGTCGTGTGGGAATAAGTTCCCAGCGCAAACCATCCGGCAGCATCATCTGCAAAAGCATAATCAGCTACTGTGTCTCCCGGCGTGTCATACGGATAGACGTGAGAGGTGAATTGGCTGATGCCATAATAGCCGTAATTTGTACGCTGCAGGTGCTTCATGGCATTACGCCGTGCATAGATAAAGCCTAGTCCGAAATCTCCCATCAGCCATTTGTAGCTGGCACAGCAAGCGAAATCGACGCCGCTGGCATGCAGGTCCACTGGGACACAGCCTGCCGCATGGATGATGTCTGCATAGACAAGCGCACCGCGCGAGTGGGCTAGGTCACACACAGCCTTGAGGTCATGCTCGAATCCATTCAGTGTAGATACAAGTGACAGGCTGACGAGCCGAGTTCCCGGCGTGATGGCCTTGTCCATGTCAGCCATGTCAATGCGGCCGTCTTTTGCATATACCCAAGTTACGTCGCAGCCCTGCTTCTCCAGCTCTTCATAGAGCGGAAAAGACCCGAAAAAGTGCAGCGTATCGGTGACGACTTTTGCGCCTTTCTCAGGTAGGCCGAGTGACCTGATGATCATTTGTTCTCCAGTTGTCGTGCTCTGGACAAAAGTGATCTCGTCGGGGTCTGCGTTGACCAGGCGCGCGAATTTTTCAATCGCCGCGTCGCTGTTCAGGGAATAGTCGTCGTCAGGTGCAAGGGTTTGCCGGTGGTCGGTATAAGCTTCCAGCGATGCGCGTGCCATGTTTGAGATCGGGTGCTGTGATCCGGCATCGAGATAGACTGTATCGCCAAGGCGAAAGTCATTGCGATCAGGCAGTTTTACATCACTCTTGCGCGCCGTAGGCAGCGGCGTCTCTAAAGCGGAGGCAGATTTGCAGGAGGCCGACCCAGCAAGCGCCGCAGCAGACAAGAGCAAATAGTTTCGGCGGGACAGCAGCATGATCATCTCTCTCGATTACGCTACCGAGTCTAACTCTTTACTGAGGCTAGTCGACAGTGAAGACATGCAGGAATCACAGGCTCGCAGAATGGATCATTCAGGGAATACCGCCCTCCAGCATGATTTTTTCGGTTCTATCATCCAGGGCGTGGAAATAGGCATAGGAAAGATAGGGCATGTTGGCTGAAAATGAGGATATGATGAGCATGTTTTGTCGAAAGTCTCTCTTCGCTGCTGCGCTGGCATCTGCATTTGGTGCAGCGGCCTTGCATGCCGCAGCAGAGCCCGCGCCTGCCGTTTGGGAGCATGTGCAAACCGACAAGACATTCCATGTCTCTGATACTTACGGCGCAGACCCGCTTTCTTATGTGGTGCATTGGGACAGCTTCGCGCTCGAAATTACGAGTGACGATCATGCCACTACGATTTCCGGTACATCCTATCTGTGTCAATCCTGCGAGGCGGGCGCCGCACGGCCCGTCATGTTCCTGTTCAATGGCGGGCCTGGGGCCTCTTCTTCTCCTCTCCACTTCGCTCTTGGCCCGCGTAGTCGTCCGGAGAAGGGGACTGGCGCAGATGGCGTATTCCCGGAGAATCCTGACACTCTTCTTAGGGCAGCCGACTTGGTCTTCATCGACCCGGTCGAAACTGGCTTTAGCCGCGCCTCAGATCCTGATGGCAAGAGCCCGTATCTAAGCATTGATGGCGATGCGGAGGCTGTCAGCAGATATATTCATGCTTGGCTGGCAGAGCACGACCGGGAAAACGCGCCTGTCTTCATCACAGGGCAGAGCTATGGCGGCTTCCGGCTGGCAAACATGATGCCGTCGATAGGGGACGTGAAAGTCGCGGGTCTTGTCCTTGTCTCACCCATGCTGGATGCCAGTGGGAGTGAGAGCGATCTCGGCTATGTTTTTGCTCTGCCAACCATGGCAGCTACTGCCTGGCGTTTGGGCAAGTCTCACCTTGAAGTCGATAGCGAAGGCGAAGTATGGAATGTCGCCCGTGAATTTGCTGAAACAGAGTATCTCGTCGCCTTGCAGCAGGGCGATCTTTTAAGTCCTCAAACGGCTGAGGATATAGCGGCGAAGTTGGCTGCAATGACCGGTCTTGCCAAGCAGGATATCCTCACGTCGAAATTGCGTATCGATACGCAGATGTTTCTTGAAAACGTCATGGCAGATCAGGGCATGCTGGTGAGCCGCCTCAATACGGCGATTGTTCGCCCGGTGAAGAAACCGGAAAATTCGGATAGGCCGGCTGCCGCAAATGACCCGTCACTTGGACTCGGCAGCTCCAACAAGATTATCGCGGAAGACATTGCTTCTTATCTGGAGCAGGCAACTGGCCTGGCAGGCCTTGATGGATACTGGTCCCTTAACCTGGATGCGAACTTTGCCTGGGGCTGGTCCAGCCAGAATAGCGGTCTATTTTATACCAATGGAGCGCCTCTGTTGGGAGACTTCCTGCAGGACCATGACAATGTCTCGCTATTGGTGTTTGGCGGTTACCGTGATCTCGCTACGCCGGTATTGGCCACACAATACGCGCTCAGCCATGCGGGTCTGCCCGAAGAGCGTGTTGACCTGATCAAGATGCCGACTGGGCATTCTCCCTTTGATGAGGTGGACGGCAGGGCGCGCTTTTCGAACAGGATTTACAGGTTTTTGACGCACGCTTCCCTGCCTTCGTCAAAGGATTTTGAGGGTAAAGAATGAAGTATATCGCTGGTGCTTTGGTTGCCGCCTGTGGCCTGGTCTGCTCAGGCCTGACGGCTGCAGCACAGGAAACCTATTCCTATAGTCTTGTTCAGAATGATGAAGAGATCGGGTATCTGAAGGTCATCGAAGATGGAGCTTCGACGTCAGTAGAATATTACATGGACGATAATGGCAGGGGCCCAAAGCACACTGAGCAGATCATTATGGGGCCACACAATGTGCCGCTAGAATGGTCTATTGTGGGCAAGTCTCTCATGGGTGGGGATGTCGAGGAAAGCTTCAAGCTGTCAGACGGCGTGGCAATCTGGAATAGCCAGGCCGACCAGGGGCATGCTGATGTTCAGGGAGATGTTCTTTATGCTGTTAATGATGGCAGTCCATGGGCAAACTATGTTTACGCGAAGGCACTGCTTGCAGACGCAGACCATAGACTGCCTGTCATTCCGACCGGTGAGATGAAGCTGGAGAAGGTCGAGGACGTCACCCTGGCAGCGGACGGCAAGAAGGCCGTTCTGTCAGTGTACAGGCTGTCAGGTATTGACCTTGCCCCCACCTTGATCGCGCTTGACGAGGAGGGCAAGTTTTTCTCTCAATTCTCTGAGGCCTCAGTTGTTGTGAAGGACGGCTATGTGGCTTTGGCCAATTCTCTCATGGAATTGGCGCGTGAGCTTCAAACGCAGCGCTACAAGGATTTGGCCCAGCAACTGCGTCATACCTATGACGCTCCATATGCCATCGTGAATGTCCATATACTGGACCCACGCACAGCAGGCATCAGCGCGCCCTCAACTATACTGGTGAAAGACGAGCGCATCGAGGCGATTGAGCCTTATCAGCCAGGCAAGACCTATCCCGATGATGTCACGGTGTTCAATGGGGCAGGCGGCACGATCATGCCCGGCATGTGGGACATGCACTCACACGCCTCATTGAGCTCAGGCCTATATTATATTGCGGCGGGCGTCACATCCACGCGTGATATGGGCAACAATAATGAGTTTCTTCAACAGCTCATGAAAGATCTTGATGACGGGACACTGATCGGACCCCGCATTACCCCAGCTGGCTTCATTGAGGGGCGCAGCCCCTATTCAGCGCGTTACGGCATTGTCGTCGCGAGTGAGCAGGAGGCCCTCGATGCCGTCGATTGGTATGCTGAGCGAGGCTATACGTTCATCAAGATCTATAATTCCATGAATCCGGCTTGGGTGCCTGCCATGGCGAAGAAATCCCATGGCCGCGGTATGCGTGTGATCGGCCACGTTCCGGCATTCACGAATGCAAACGCCATGATCCGTGCTGGCTATGACGAAATAACGCATATCAACCAGTTGATGCTGGGTTGGTTGCTGACACCGGATGAGGATACGCGGACACCGTTACGTCTCACGGGTATGGCGCGTGCAGCCGGGCTGGATCTGGACTCTGACAAGGTTCAGGAAACCCTGACCCTGATGCAGGAAAATAATGTCGGCATAGATCCTACAGCTGTCATACTTGAACGGCTGATGATGAGCCGGGCGGGTGAGACCCCTCCGGGAGATGTGGACTATCTGGACCACATGCCGATCTCATATCAGCGGTATCGCAAGCGCACATTTGTCACACTGGAGGACGAGGCCGCGGACAAGGCGTACAGAGACAGCTTCCAGGTTCTCATGGATACTTTGCAGCGCATGTATGATGCGGGCATCGTAATTTTGCCTGGCACAGATGACGGAACAGGCTTCACTGTTCATCGCGAGCTGGAGCTTTACAGGATCGCTGGTATACCTGCCGAAGATGTATTGCGCATTGGGGTTTTGCAGCCTGCTGAATATCTCGGTTATGGCGACGATCTCGGCACGATTGAGGCGGGTAAATACGCTGACTTTGTCCTGTTGCCCTCCAATCCTCTGGAAACCTTCAACGTTATCAAGACCCCACGCATGGTGGTAAAGAATGGTGATGTATACTTCCCGGAAGAAATCTATCAGGCTCTATCGATTGAGCCATTTGCTTCGAAACCGGACGAAATTAAAGGCGCCTCTCACTAGAGGCGCCTTGCGGCAGTGTTGTGCTTGCGGCCGCGTTCCTGGCTTAACCTAGTAAGCCATATTGCCCCGAACAGGGACGGCCGTCGTACACTTGATTTCACCCAGTGTCGCTGTGGAGTTCACATTCTCGACGCCCGGCAGGTTCATCAGGAAGTTCATCAGAAAGTCCTGATACCATTTCATGGATTTAGCCTGGATTTTCATCATGATGTCCATCTCTCCAAAGATGGAATAGCATTCCAGAATTTCGGGGGTGTTCTGCACCTTGCGACTGAAGGATGCGCGGTCCTTTTCCGACAAGCGTGACACTTTCAGGTATGCGAAGATGTGCAGGCCATAGCCAAGCCGCTCGCTGTCGAGAATGGCGACTTGTTGCTTGATGTAGCCTTCTTCCTTAAGCCTTTGCAGTCGGCGCCAGCACGGCGACTGTGACAGGCCGACAATTTCAGCCAACTCAACAGTTGAGACAGAACAGTCTTTCTGAAGCTGTTCGAGAATCTTGATGTCAAATGAGGAGAGTTCTTCGGTCATGGGTGGCTCTATGATTGATATTATCTGATCGGGAAGACATAATCCGTCATTATGCGAAAAATGGCAATATCTATATGTGTTTTGTCTTTTTGATGTATATTCTATTACAGCGGGCGCGCGATTGTCTTTCTGCTCCTTTCCATTCGTTTCCGTGAATATGAGAACGGAATGCCCATGCGCCCCGGTAGGGAATAATAATTGCGCAACAAGCGGGGGGCGTCTCGCATAAGGTATAAAAATACCTCTCTCGGCCTCATAGCATCATGAACATAGACAAGCCTTGGGCGCCGGCTGCAGAGCAGAACATGCGCCGGCATAAAATCCATGGCATGAGGCAGTGAAATAAGGCGGAGACATCATGAAATTTGCTGCGAGCACGGCTGTATGCGCAATTGCGCTCCTGGCACTAGGAGGGTGTTCTACGGGTATCGCGCCCGCCAACAAGTCCAGAGCTGTTTCTGTTGCGGCGCCATTTACGCAAGAAATGCGCGTGACAGGCGAAGGCGTGTTCGGTGGCGAGCAGGTCAGCTATGAGGCCGCTCTCGAAACCTATGACATTTCTGGCAAGGAGGGGCGGCCCGGTGTCGAGCTGGTATCCGTCTCCTATGTGGCTGAGCCGAAGGCTGATGCGCCGCCTCGTCCGGTCTTGTTTGTCTTTAATGGCGGGCCGATCTCAGCATCGCTTTACCTCCACATGGGCGCCGTAGGGCCGAAGCGTGTGCATGTGCCAGAGGATTTGAGCGCGTCCGTCGACGCTTATACTCTGGTCGATAATCCGTACTCCCCACTGGATGTTGCAGACATCGTGCTTTTCGATCCGGCGTCTACAGGCTTCAGTCGCGTCGTAGAGGGGGGGGATCCTGAAGCATATTATTCTGTAGAGGCGGACGCACAGCAGTTCACAGATTTTGTTGCGGCCTGGCTGTCACGCCATAACCGGCAGGAAGCGCCGGTCTACATTCTGGGTGAAAGTTATGGGACCATGCGCGCGGCAGAGGCGGCGGGTCAGTTTGCCGAGGCTGAAGACGTCAATGCTCCGGCAGGAGTCTTCCTGATGGGGCAGGCGGTCAACATTATCGAATATGCCCAGCGCCGCCAGAACATCATCAGCTATGTCGTGTCACTTCCTACGCTGGTCGCAATGGGGGTAGAGCAGGGCAAGGTCGATACGCACGGCAAGAGCGTTGAGGAATACATGGCCGAAGCAAGTGAGTTTGCTGAAACCGAATATCTTCTGGCCCTTTTCCAGGGAAACCGGTTGAGTGACGATGCACTGCAATCGGTCGCCTCTAAGCTTGAGTCCTACACCGGTCTGCCAGCGGAGTATTTTGTTGAAAAGGGCCTGAAGGTCAAAAAGGATGAATACCGTCTTGCGCTATTAGCTGATGAGGGCAAAGTCCTCGGCGTCGCTGACGGTCGTTATATTAGTGACGATGCGAAGCAAGATGCGTCTGGTGTCATTTCTTACGGGTATTACAATGGCTTCCGGCAATACATGACGGAAACATTCGGGCTCGACATTGAGGGGACTTACAAACCTTCTGCCGAGGTTGCTGGTCTTAGCGCATGGGATTGGGGCGGCTCATCCCCTTTCAGTGCATATGATTACAGTGTCGGAATCGACAAGGCATTTGAGGCCAACCCCGATCTGCGCGTCCTGATCGGCAACGGATATCATGACACTATGACCACTGTTGGCGCTGCAGAGTATCTGGCGGCACAGGCAAATTGGCCTGGCTCTCAAGTCAGGTTGTCGTTTTATCCAGGCGGCCACATGGCGTATTCTCTGGATACCTCAGCAGAGCGCTTCGGCCAGGATATTCGTGACTGGGTTACCGGTCAGGGCAACTGGGCAAACGTAGAATAAGCCGCGATTTGGCAAGGGAATACAAAGTATGTTGTGCACGGTTAGAAAAATCACGGGCTCTGCTGCCATCCTATCGGCGCTTATTCTGGCGAATTGTGCGAGTGCCCAGCAATACAGTATTCCGACCTCTGTCGAGACAGCGGCGCCTGACGGTTCCGTGTCAGATCCTACCGGCGCCTCACCTGCAAATACATACCGCAAGATCACGAGCCATGATCTGGCCGTGAGGGGTGAGAAGATTACCTATGATGCGATTGTCGGCGAGACCGTCCTTTCAGATATGAACGGAAGGCCCACGGGGCGTATCTTTTCCTTCAGCTACATTCGTACAGATGTGCAGCAGCCGGACCGCCCGGTTCTATTCATTTTCAATGGCGGACCGGGGTCTTCCTCGCTCTGGATTCACATGGGCGCTATCGGGCCAAAGCGGGTTGTTCTCGATGCCGAGGTGAACCCATCCAATGTGCCGCCTTTTGGTATACAGGATAATCCCTACAGCGTGCTGGATGTTGCTGATCTCGTTTTCATCGATCCTGTGGGAACGGGGTTCAGCCTGGCTGAAGAGGGTGTCGACCCGAAAACCTTTTGGGGTGTGGATGAGGATGCCGACTCCGTTGCCCAATTCATCGAGCTCTGGCTCACCGAGCATGGCCGCTGGAACTCCCCAAAATATGTTATGGGTGAAAGTTATGGGTCTAAGCGGGCCTCGGTTCTGCCACGGGCGCTAATGGGAAGCCCAATTTATAATGGTGTGATGCGTGGCATTACGCTCGATGGTATTATCCTCCTCGGTACGACGCTTGAGTCCAATAGGTATGTAGCGGAGCTCAGTGAACAGGAGCAGGCGGCTAAGCTGGCGCGTGACCTTCCTGGGCTGGTGCTGACTGCAGCCTATCACGGGCTGGGCAATATGGCCGAACTCTCTCCGGCAGATATCTATCAACAGTCCACGGAGTTTGCGCAGAATGCCTATCAGGCCGCGTTGTTGAAGCATGCTGAAGGGACTTTGCCGCCAGATGAGCGGGACGCCATTCTTCGCCGTCTAGCAGGCATGACGGGCCTTGCGGCTGAGCAGATTGGAAATGACATCCATATTGACGAGCGGGAGTTCGCCAAGACACTTCTGCAAGGCAAGAACCTTGAAGTCGGCATGTATGACAGCCGCTATACATTGCCCCTTGATGGCAGCGGGGGGGATCCTGTTGCGGATGATCCTGCCATGGGGCGGTACGTTCCAGGATTTGTCGCGGCCTTTAATCAGATGCTTCATGAGGATCTGGAAGTCGACATGACGCGGCCTTACATTGCCATACACTGGAAAGACCTTCTTCCGAGTTGGAACTGGGAGCGACGCGGTGTAGCGCCCGGTCAGAGTTTTGCGGTTGACCTGAAATGGTCGATGCGTCGCAATCCCGCTCTGCGTCTTTTTGTGGCGTCTGGCTATTATGATCTTGTGACAACGCCGACAGAAGCACGGGCACAGCTTGACGCAGCTGATCTTCCCATGGATCGGGTCATCTTTGAAGATTATCCGTCAGGCCATATGCTCTATCTGGGCGGAACGGCAGAGAAGTTCTCCAATGATCTGAGGCACTTCCTGCAGCCAGATCCCAAACGCTAACGGCGAGAGCGCATTAGCCCAAGCATAGTAGGCGCGGAAGCATCACCGATGGCGGACTATATTATATCCGACTAAGTGCCCGGCTATAATTCATCTGCGGGGCAGAGACCCTCAAGGTCACTCTCCATTTCCAGCCTAACAAGACCAAAGGCCTGGACCAGGCGCTGTGACATCTCGCATGCCCGGTTGTCATTCTGCAGGGCTGGGTCGGCCTTCATTTCGGTGGTCAGTTTTGAGATGGTCAATGTCTCTGTTTCTATGCGGCTGCCACCATCTCTGGGTGTGTCGAAGATCATAGTCGTTCGTGGACCGTTCGCTTCAATAGCGGGCCAGGCCGGGCAGGCTCCAGTGACAGAGCCGGGGGCATCGTTATGTGCAAATTCGGTCCAACAACTCATCATTGTCTCTGACACGGCTTTGCGACCTTCCTGATTGCCTTTTGTGAACAGCCGCTTGTCCAGCTTGCCAAGAAAGCGTTCGAAATGTCCGAAGACAAATGGAATTTCCATACTATGCGCGGCGCCGATCAATTGGCCAAGGTCGCTCATGCCAACTTTTGCTTCTTCGTCCCAGTCAAACCGATAGGTGCGTATGGGCCCGGCGTCATGCTCGACCAGTTTCTTGGCGAAATCTGTTACGCCAATAGTCCGCCAGACACCGGTCATGTAGTATGACAGGGCATTGTAATAGGCTTTGTCTTTTGCTTTCGGGAAGAGCAGCAAGGCCTTTTTGGTCATGTCGGGGTCAAACGCCAGTAGGTATTTGGCTTCATCGCGATTGGATCCGATAATGATCGGAAGGCCACGTCCGGACTGGTGCTGCGCTACGGCATCATCCAGCGGCATGTCGGGAAGAGTCGTGCCATCGCGGATGACAGCGGGCGTCAGGCCCGAGCCATATTCAGCGAAGATTTTATCCAGCGGCGCGCTGCGAAGGTCTTCTGCCTTGGGGCTTTCTTTATTCGTAAACGAACGGGCTGCAGGAACTGCTCCCGTTACTCTGTCATCCAGGCCATCCCGGGATAGCGACAGGGGCGCGCTAGCGGGGAGCCCACTCTGCGCGATCGCTGCGCGATACAGGCCGTCAGCCTTCGGCATGGCAAGCAGGCCGAGCACATTGTTTGCGCCAGCGCTTTCTCCGAACAGGGTGACGGCGTCAGGGTTCCCGCCAAATTTCTGGATGTTGTTATGCGTCCATTGCAACGCCTGGACCAGATCAAGCAGGGCGAAGTTCGCAATTCCGTCCTCAAGGGCGGGGTGCGCAAACCAGCCGAGAGGCCCCAGCCGGTATTGAACAACCACGACCACGACCTGACCAGACTCGGCGAGCTTGGAGCCGTCATATTGTTCCGCGCGGCCCCAGATATTTGAACCGCCATGGATCCAGAACATGACGGGCAGGTCGCTGTCTGCGGACGAGCCGGAAGGAGCATAGACATCCAGATAAAGACAATCCTCGTCGCCGCGGAGCTCACCTTTTGGCATGCCGAACAGGCCATCCAGTCCATTCGTCAGCTGAGGGCACCAATTGGCATGTTCCAGCGCCGTCACCGGCATTTGCCATGGCTCGGCGGCTTCTGTGGGGCGCCATCTCAACTCACCCACGGGTGGCTTTGCATAGGGAATGCCCAGCCAGGTTTTGGCGGAGTTTTCAGATACGCCGCCAATAACTGGACCGGCATCTGTCTGTACAAGTGTGCTCGCCTTCTGGGACAGGGCGGTCTCTGCCGGAACGGTGCTTTTTGCGCACGCTGCAAGAAGGCAGAGGGGCAGAATGGCTGCGAGTCTAAATGCCAAGGCCCATCTCCTCGGGAAAGTTGAGTGTTGTCTCCAGTGCGTCCGGATCACGAGCTGACCTGGCCACACTGATACCATAATGGCCGCTATCGATGCGCCAGGTTCGTGAAGCTGCGTCAAACCAGGCGAGATCTCGTGGCGCGACATAGAAAGTGGTTTCAGTCTCTTGTCCAGCGGCCAACTTGACTCTGCTGAAACCGCGCAGGCTTTTCCGCGGACGTATCACAGCACATGCGGGCCATGAGACATAGAGCTGAGGCGTCTCGATAGCTTCAGTGCTTCCGGTATTCTGAACCGTTACGCTGACTTCCACCCCGCCATCCGGGGTGCGTCTTGCTCTTATGTTCGTGCAGTCGAAATGGCTATAGGTGAGGCCATGTCCAAAAGGAAAGCGCGGCTCGGTATTCTCCTGATCAAACAGGGCGTAGCCATGCCAATATCCATATCTGGTATACTCCGAAGACGGATCAAATAATGGGTAATGTGTCTGGTCTCTTGCTACAGTAAAGGGCAGGCGTCCGCATGGACTGACGTCTCCAAACAGAAGACGCGGCAGGGCAGAGCCGCCCTCCATTCCTGAATAGAAAGTCTGCAGAGAGGCAGGTGCCGTATGAATCCATTCTTCCACCATGACAGCTGACCCGGCGATGATGACGACAATGGTGTTTGGATTTTCCTTGGCGACGCACTGAATGAGCTCGATTTGAGCTGGTGGCAAAGACAGACTGCCCCGGTCTCCCCCAATTGAGGTGCCACCGCCGCGTTGGCGTGCCCCGTCGAGGATGGAGGAAAGGTTTTCAGGAATATCATCCTGTCCAAGATTTATTTCGCTCGGGATGTATTCACCTTCTTCCGCTGCGGTATAGCCTACGACAACGATGGCTGCGTCAAAATCTTTGGCTGCATGGCCCGCAATATCTGGTGCAAGCTCATCTCCAGCGTATATGACTGCGTCAGCGCCGAGATAGGTCTCCAGCCCTTTCAGGGGCGTAACGATATAAGGAGAGTCCACACGGGATGACCCTTTATCACCCGTATTCTCCAACGTTGCCAATCGTCCAAACACGCCGAGGCGTTTTGTCTTCGACCTGCTAAGCGGCAGAACTTCTCTATTCCACAATAATACGGCAGATTGTTCTGCGACTTTTCTCGCGAGGGCCGTGTGTGTTGCTCCTGCAACTGCTTCCATGGGGTAGTCCGATTGGGGGTCCTCAGCCAGCATCACCTTTTGAAGTGTTGTCAGGATACGGAGAACGGCTGTGTCCACTGCCGTTTCTGATATCTTCCCGTCCTTGATGGCCTGGATCAGTTTGTCACCATACCATGCGGGTTCAGGGTTTTCGATATCAAGACCGGCTTCTGCGCCATGGGGACTGTAGACGCCAAGAACCCAGTCAGAATGTACAAAGCCTTCAAAGCCCCATTCGTCGCGAAGAATGTCCGTAAGGAGATACTTATTCTGTCCGCAATAGGCTCCGTTGACCTTGTTATATGCACTCATAACTGACAGGCATCCGGATTCGATAACCTTGCGAAAGTGAGGCAAGTATATTTCTCTCAAGACTCTATCGTCGACTTCAACATTCAGTTTAAAGCGTGTGTTCTCAATGCTGTTGACGGCGAAATGCTTCACGGTTGAGATAACATTATGATGCTGCGTGCCTTGGGATAGGGCCGAGCCCATCTCGCCGAGATGATAGGAGTCTTCGCCATACGTCTCCTGCGCACGGCCCCAACCAGGATGGCGAAGCAGGTTGATACAGACCTGGCCGAGCAAGTTTACACCTTGCGCTCTGGCTTCTTTTGCCATTGCTTCACCAACCTCCCGCTCCATATCGCGGTCGAACGTCGCCCCTCTGGCCATGGAGCATGGAAAACATGTCGAATGACCAACAATAACGCCGCGCGGACCGTCGCTGAATTTTAGTCCGTCGATGCCCAAACGTTCATTTGCGCCGCCAGCAGGGTAAGGCGTTGCTCCCCATTTTTTGGCCTCGGCATGGATGCGGTAAAATCCGCTCCCTGACATCATGGAAACCTTCTCTTCCAGGCTCAAGGCCATGAGAATGTCTTCCGGTGTCATTTTTCGCAGTGCATCGACCTTGGATGTGGTGTTCACAGTCATCTCTTGTCCACTCTTCAACAAGTGCCGGAGCTCGCACAGGCGAACTCCGGAGGGAGGGCAACTAGAAGGACGCCGCCAGGCGCGCGCCGACATAACGTTCGTAGTCGCGTGGCAGATAGTGGCTGATGACACCTGGATAGAGTGGATCTGCAAAGACATTTGAGGCGTATGTCTCGTCTAGCAGGTTCCGGACAAATACCGAAGCGGTCCAGATATTATCCTTATCCTGAATGCCTGCGCTCAAGTGCAGGAGACCGTATCCGTCTTGGGTCGTATTTGGGTTTTGGTCAATTTGAAACTGAACTTCGCTCTGCCAGCTGCCGTCAACCTGGATGAAGCCATCAAAGGGAAGTGTCTTCAGCGGAATATCCTGCCGCAAGCTTGCGGTGAAACGCCAATCAGGAGAGTTGGGAAGGTCCTTGCCCGAAAGATCCTGCACGCCGTTGATGCATCCTTCGCTCAAAGTCTGCCCTCGATAGCATTGTGCGAAGGGGAAGCGATCAACCTTGGCATCTGTGTAGGCAATGCCACCCTGAAGCATCGTTGTGTTCGTCAGCAATGCCGTGGCATCAAGTTCGATCCCTTTGGTGCTGACTTCGCCCGCATTTGCGACAACCACTGTTGATGCTGAAACATCTCTCTCCTGGGCCTGGAAGTCCTCATAATTTGTCCAGAATATTGCGGCGTTCATCTGGAGGCGGTTGTTTGCGGTTTGGAATTTCAGGCCAGCTTCATAGCTGTCGGATTGCTCCGCATCCACCACTTGTGTGTCTTGGGGTGCTGTAAAGATCACGTCGAACGCGCGACCTTTGTAGCCTCTGGCGTAACGTACATAGGTCATCAGATCGTCGTTCCATTGATGGCGTATGCCGACATTTCCGACCAGAGCCGTATCAGATGTATCACCATCAATATCTGCGAAGGTTCCAGCCGATCCTCCAAGCGGGAAATCTCCCGGTTGAAGTGTATTGGTCGGATCGCGATAGACCTGGTAATCGAGCGTTTCGTTCAAAAGGCGCAGTCCGCCAAAAATCGTAGTGCCCTGTCCGAGCCTCCAGTTACCGCTGCCGAACACGGCATAATTCTTGTTACCAACGGAGCCATTGAATTGACCACTCTGGGCAACAGCGCCCAGTCCTGTCATCGCTTCAATACGGCGGCGGAAAGAGCGGTCCAGATCCAGTTCAAAGAAATAGGCCCCAATCACATAATCGAAGTTTTCCCATTCAGGCGATGCAAGACGGAACTCTTGAGACGTCTGTGTCAGGTTTGTCTGCCCGCTGTTTAGGTCGAACGTTACAACACCAGGCATCGGATCTTCGAAGCTCAGCGCATCAACATCCAGATTGTTCTCAAAGTCCCACTCGCGATGGGCCGTGATGGATGTGAATATATAGCCATTATCAAAGCTATATTCCGCCTTCCCGGAAACACCCCACTGTTCGCTATTATTGTATACAGGCGCATTAAGATGTGTCTGGCGGTTCTCGGGGCTCGCGACAACGGGATTAAGCAAAGCGTCCAGGGTTGCGCCAACAACCGGGTTCAGTGCGGTTGATGTGTCGCGGATCTGGTAAGCGCAGCAATCTTGCTGTGTGTCGCGATAGTCTGCGATGAGGGTTATATCCAAAGCGCTGCTGGGCTCGATCAGCAGCTTGCCGCGCATACCCCAATTGTCATAACCATTCAGGTCCCGCCCGTCTGGAATGTTTTTAATATGCCCTTTGAGGGATTTCGTGAAGCCGGTGAGGCGGCCGGATACTGTCTTTGAAAGCGGGCCTGAAATTGTTCCGCGAAGGGCATATTCATCACCTTCTGCTGCTGTGATGTCGATCTTGCCTGAAAGTGTATCGCTGGGTGCCTTCGTCGTGACTGAGATGACGCCGGCAGAGGCATTCTTTCCGAACAGGGTGCTTTGCGGTCCGCGCAGAACTTCTACACGTTCTATGTCGACCAGATCCTGAAACCCCTGGCCTTGTCGCGCCAGAACAACATCATCCACGACAAAGGAGACGCTAGGCTCTACGCCCGATGAAAAGACTTCCGTTCCCACGCCGCGTATACGGACGGAGCTGTTCAGCTCATTGGAGCTTTGCGTGAATGTCAGGGATGGAACCAGGGTCGCCAGGCCCTCAATCGAAGAGACGCCGGAATTTTCAAGGTCCTGCCCGGATTTGGCTGAGACGGCGACCGGAACATTCTGCAAGGTCTCAGGACGTTTGGTTGCTGTGACCATGACGGTTTCTAGCGTGCGTTCGGCATCGCTGTCTGCGTCTTGTGCGAAAGCTGGCATCGCCAGGCATGATGCCAAGACGATGCATGAAGCTGTGATGTTGAGATGATTATTAAACATGATTGTCCTCCCTGGGAATCTGGATTGATCCAGTTTTCATCCAAGTGGATGGATTTCATGTCGTTGAAATAATGTCAACCAGCCTTGGCGAAGGTTGGCCTAATTGGTTAGCCAGTCTGGCAGGGCGGGCCAGTCACTGCGCATTCTGGATGGGTCTCTCAGCAGGAAGGCCAAGACAGAATCGATGTGGGCCTCGATGGCGGAGTCCGACAGCATGTCGACCCCATAGAGTTCCTGGGCTTCTGCCGCCAAAACGAATGGCATCTGGCAAATGGAGGTGATCATGAAGATCAGGGAAGGGTGCCAGGCGCTTGGCAGATCCCCGTTATCCATGTGCTTCTTTGTGGGGCCTGCATACACTGCATGTCCGGGCTGGATGAAGTTCTCCACCATCCAGTGAAGTCTCTCGCCGCCCCGAACCGATTCTGAAATCATGATGCGGGCATGCTCGGGATGCCTTGCGCAATAGTAGATATAGCGGCGTAAGAATTCCCTGTAGCCATTTATAGTGTTCAGTTCCGGCGGTGTGCCGTTTTCAAATCCCAGCTCTTTGCGAAGACGCTGGAACATATCTGCCACAGCTTCCCGCCAAAGATTATCCTTGGTTCCAAAGTGATAGCGGATCATGGCATGCGAGGCATCGGCATCATTCGCTATGTCGCGTGTGTTGGCAGCTTCAAAGCCACGCTCGGCAAAATGGTGGCGGGCAACCTCCAGAATGCGGGCCTTGGTGGCTTCTGATCTTGCCTGTACAGGCTTGCGCGCGGTCTTTCCGGCCATACGTGTCGTCTCCACTCGCTATGGAATTTACTAAAGCCAGCCTTATAGCCTTTTCTGGAACTATACATGTTATGGCATTAAAATCTTCCAAACGGATGAATTGTTATGCTAGGAACTTATCAATAAATACGGGGAGGAAGGGAATGTCGAATGCGAAAGGAGCGCGAGCTCTACCGTTATCAATGGTCATAGGATACGGCTCTGGCGACTTCGGCCTAAACCTGTTCTATACCGGACTGAACCTATATCTCCTCTATTACTATACCGATGTCGTGGGGCTTGAGCCGGGCATTGCCGGGACGATCTTCATGACAGCCCTGTTGTGGGATGCTGTGACAGATCCTTTTATGGGGGTGATTGCATCGCGCACACGCTCGCGGTTCGGCCGGTATCGTCCTTACCTCCTTTTTGCTGGTCCGGCTCTTGGGGCAAGCTTTGTGTTGTTGTTTGCCGCTCCGGTATTGTGGGCCTCATCCGTAACACTGGCCTGCTTTCTTAGTCACTTCCTATTCCGAACAGTCTATACAGTCTTTGGTGTTCCGTATGCGTCAATATCTGCCGCAATGACGACGAGCGGCAAGGCGCGCACATCCTTGTCAGGGGCGCGCATGCAATTCGCAACCATGGGCGCAATCGCAACCGCCTTTCTCACACCCTGGCTTGCTGAAAGATTTGGGCAGGGGGATTTGATCCGCGGTTACATGCTGACCGCTGTGGTCTATGCCTGCTTTGCGGAGGGAGTTTTCCTTCTCGCCTTCTTCAGCGTGCGGGAGCGTGTGGAGACTGATGCAAAATCTCTCAGTCTCCGGGATACATTGAAGGTGACCAGAGGTAATCACGCCTTCTGGATATTGTTTGCGGGCGTCGTTCTCAATGCACTTGCCTCTACGGTCTTCACTAAGTCCATAGTTTATTATGCGCGCTATATCATTGGTGAACCTGCCGCAGTACGCGAAGCGCTTACGTTATATACTATAGCGGCGGCTGCAGCCGTTCTGGCTTGGACAGCGCTGGCGCGGATGACATCAAAATCCCGTGTGCTGACAGTTGGGCTTCTGCTCAACGCATGTGCTCTTTTTGCGTTGTATGTCCTGGCACCAGAAGACAAGGGCCTGTTTTTCTTGTTTGTTATCCTGGCGGGTATCGGCATGGCTGCCACGATTGTCGCTTTCTGGGCCATGCTTCCAGACACTGTGGAATATGGAGAATGGAAGACAGGGATCAGAGATGAGAGTATATTCTTCGGACTGTTCCAGTTCTCTCAAAAGGCGGCAAGCGGTTTGGGTGTTGGTGCCGTCGGACTGATCCTTCAAGCTATTGGATATGTCGCCAATACGGATCAATCTTCGCAGACTCTGTCTGGATTGCGCCTAATGGCATTTTTGCTGCCCGCCATTTTCGCTTTGCTGGCCACGCTGATTATGCAGTTCTATCCGCTTAAGGGACGGCGGCATGAGGAAATCGTTGCGCTTCTGAAAGAGAGGGAGTCTGTATGATGCTGATGCGGACGCTCATGATGTGTGGTTTGCTTTGCCTGCACGCATGTCAACATATCAGGCCTGCTGAAAAGGTTGCCGCAGTCAGGCCAAACATTTTGCTCGTTGTGTTTGAAGATATGAGCCAGAAGGTTGGGGCCTTTGGCGATCCGGTCGCCACCACACCGGTTCTTGATGCCTTCGCCGGGCAAAGTGTCATCTATCCGAACACGTTTACAACTGCAGGCGTCTGCGCCCCATCACGTGCGGCCTTGATTACGGGTGTCCACCAACAGACGCTTGGCGCGCAGCATATGAGAACTCACGCATTTGGTACAGAGTATGATCCTGCCGGGTTCGAGATTGGCTATGCTTCTGTTCCACCGCCGGAGGTGAAAGCCTTTCCGGAGCTTATGCGCCAGGCTGGATACTATACCTTTGTCGGCTATGGCGGTTGGGTCATTTCCAACAAGAAGGATTATCAGTTTGGTACACCCCTGACCATTTGGAATCAGGATGACGTCAATGCCAGTTGGCGAGGACGCAAACCAGGCCAACCCTTCTTCGGCATGGTCACACTGGCGACGACGCATGAATCCTTCCTGTTTCCTGAAGTGCCTGTGCGTGACACCGAATTGGCCAAGAGTGTTGGTGCGCGCAATGCTCGGCTACTGGCGGGCAAGGAAAGAGTGACGGATCCTGCCGCCGTGATCGTGCCGCCATGGTTGCCGGATACGGAAGAAGTCCGTGAAGAGATTGCAACACAATACGACAATATCACTTTTACAGAGAAGAAGCTGGCTCAGCTCCTCTCGGATCTTGAACGGGAAGGTCTTGCGGATAGTACATTTGTCATCGTCACGACCGACCATGGGGACGGGTTTCCACGCGCAAAGCGTTCCATTTATGATTCGGGCATCAAGGTGCCGATGATGATCCGTTTTCCAGGTGGAAATTATGCAGGGGAAGTCCGTGACGAGATGATCAGCTTTGTGGATTTCGCCCCCACGCTGCTCAGTCTCGCAGGCGCTCCTGTGCCTGACTGGCTTCAGGGGAAAAATTTCCTGGGCGACAACAGAGAGGATCCAAATCAATACATCTTTGCGTCTAGTGATCGGATGGACGCCTGGATGGATCGTGTAAAGGCTGTTCGGGATGAGAGATACAAGCTCATTTTGAACTATCAAAATGATGTGCCCTTTTTTCAGCCTGTTGCGTTTCGTGAGGAGCTACGATCCATGCAAGCGCTCAATGGGTTGCATATGAAGGGCGATTTACCGCCCTCTCTTGAGCAATATTTTGACACTCCGCGGCCGCTCATTGAGCTTTATGATACGTTTTCTGACCCTGATGAGATGCGCAATTTGGCCCAGGATGCAGCGTTGACAGATGTACTGGCTCGTCTCAGCTCAGCGTTGGACGGATGGCTTGCGGAGACGCCAGACCTGTCGGCGCTTCCTGAAGCCGAGATGGTCAACGAGATGTGGCCCGGTGGGCAGCAGCCCGTCACGAGTTTGCCGGTGCTGAGGCTGCTGCGAGACAAGGATGGTGCCGCCCGGTTGGATATCTCTTCAGGCACAAGGGGTGCTTCACTGGCATGGCGTCCGCTGGGGGCTCAGGATGCCGAATGGCAGGTCTATGTATCAGGGCAGACGGTTCCCGCGCAATCTTGCGTCGAGGCGATTGCAATCCGCTATGGATATAAGGCCAGCGATATTGTTGAGGCCTGTGTTAACGCTGAAGAGTGGCGGGAACGCCAATAGAGAAATTCGCCCTTGTGGGCGGAACCGACTGCCTGTGGCGGCTAGTGGTTCTGCGCGCTCGCTTGCGTTGATGCGCGGCTCAACCAAAGGGTAAATTATGGGTGAAATGTGACCTCTCATCACATAGAATCATTCACATCATGGAAAAATTGGAAAAACATATGCTGCGATATTTCTTCAATATCGGGGCATGCAGATTCCCGTATCCAGGGTATTTGCACCCAGTTTGAACTTGGAGATCAGCTGGAGGGAAGGCTGAGCGAGGTCGAGAACTTCACGGTCTCCATCGAGAATGTAGAGGAGACATCAACCAGATTCGGGACGAGTTCGACAAACCGTTTATAGACATGATCATAATGGTCGATGCTGCCAACCTGGATTTTAAGAAGGTAGTCATCCTTGCCGGTCAGGCGGTGGCACTCAATGATTTCAGGGATTATGTCGACTGAGCGGGCAAACACATCAAGCCATGACTTGCTGTGATTTTCTGTGCGTACAGATACAAAGACAGTGATGCCCAGGCCCACTGTTGCGGGATCGAGCAGCGCCACGCGCCTCAGGATGACGCCTTCATCCTCAAGGCGTTTTATACGGCGCCAGCATGGATTTGTGGAGAGGCCGACCTTGTCAGCAATGTCCTGAATCGAGAGGGAAGCGTCCTGCTGAAGGGCATTCAGGATGCGGCGATCGATATCATCTAGTTTCGCGAGTTTGCTCATAATGGTGATATTATCCCAAAAATACCAGATTATAAGCAAAAAATGGGATAAAACTTAAAAAATTTCGGTGTACTTCCCAATGATGCCCCCTTAGCCTTTATATTATCGTCACATCAAGAGCCCGTCAGAAGTACAGGGTCGTGGCGTACCGAGGGAGATTTCTGCGTGTGTTTGCACTTTCGGGCTGTGTGCGCTCGGCAAATCTAAAGTGAGAGGGATATCTCGAAAAAAACTGGGAAGGTTCAACACCACAATCGTTTGTAAGTGAACTTAAAACGGCTTGTGAGTGGACTTCAACTGCGGCTCTCAATACGCGTCCGCGCTCCAGATTTCGCGTTTATCAGGATCACGCAAAACAAACTCTAGTCTTTCATGAGGGGAAGCATGTTTAGAAAATCCAGAAGCTCAATTCTTGTCCGGGGCGCGTCGTCAATCGTCCTGGCTGCCGCCCTGGCTGGCGGTGCGATGGCTCAAGTCGACGACACGGATGAAGAAGTCGCCTTCGACACGGTGGTTATCACAGGTAGCCGTCTCGGTAATGCCAATCTGACCTCCAGCAGCTCTGTGGCTGTTCTGGATGGCGGTGAAGTTGATGTGCGCGGTGTGACGCGCGTTGAAGATCTGCTTGGAACGCTGCCGCAAGTGGCATCGGGGCAGGGCTCCACATCAGGCGTGAACGGCGCGCAGGCAACGGTAAACCTTCGCGGCCTTGGCGCAAATAGAACGCTCGTGCTGGTGGACGGCAAGCGCCTTCCGTATGGCTCGCCCATCAATGTGGCGGCTGACCTGAACCAGATTCCCTCCCAGCTGATCGACCGCGTTGAAGTTCTCACCGGTGGTGCAACGGCCGTCTACGGTTCTGACGCTGTCGCCGGTGTTGTGAACTTCATCATGAAGCGCGACTTTGAAGGCCTTGAGCTGGATGTTCAGGGCAGCCTTTTCCAGGCTGGCAACAACAATTCAGATGTCGAGCGCGTACTGTCCGACTACGGCCAACCGAACCCGGACAGCATCTTCGATGGTGAGTCCGGAGACCTGAACCTGGTCGCGGGCAAGAACTTTGATGATGGCCGCGGCAACATCACCGCCTATGCCGGCTACTCCAAGGATAATGCGGTACGCTGGGAAGACCGTGACATCACGTCCTGCCCGTTCACCACACGTAACGATGGCACGGATTTCGGCTGTAGCGGCTCCGGCTCCATGCCGCGCCTGACACGCTACTCCCGTACAGGATCAGACGGATTCAATTTGGTGGTAGACGAAGCCAGCGGAGATCTGCGGAACTTCAATCAGTCTACAGATGCCTACAACTTTGCCGCAGGCAACTATCTGCAGCGCCCACGCGAACGCTACACCTATGGCGCATTCGTCCGCTACGACCTGATGGAAAACATGGAATTCTTCATGGATTTCTCCGTCACGGACAATAAGACGGAAGCTCAGGTCGGTCCGGGCGGTCTCGCCCTTGGTCGTACATCTTCCATCAATTGCGATAACCCGTTGCTGACGTCTGAAATGCTGGCGACCTTCTGTGATGCGGGCAACGTATTTGTCGACAATGACGGCGTTACGAGAGCACCGCTGAGAATTGGCCGCCGGAATATGGACTATCCGCGCGTCAACAATTTCCACCTCAATACCCAGCGTGTTGTTGGCGGAATTCGCGGTGAAGTCTTCGGCGGGGTCGAGTATGAGCTGTTCGCCCAGCACGCAAAAGTCGACTACACCGAATTGCTGCTGAATGATGTGTCCACTTCCCGCGTCACGCGCGCTCTGGATGCTGTGACAGATCCGGATACTGGCGACATCGTCTGCCGTTCTGTTTTGACGGGCGAAGATCCAAACTGTATTCCGTTTGATGTCTTTTCTCCCAATGGCATCACGCAGGCGGCGTCTAATTATGTGACCATGCCAACTCTGCGTGTAGGGGATACGGAGCAAACCGTCATTGGCGGCACGCTCTCTGAAAACCTTGAGCGCTGGGGCGTTGTTAGCCCGTTCGCATCAGAAGGTGTCAGCGCCGCAATCGGCTTTGAGTACCGTAAGGACTCACTTTCCCTGACGCCGGATTCCAGCGACACGACGACCAGTCAGCGCGTTGCTGTTGCAGGTGAAGTGCCGGTCTACGAACTCTTCACAGAATTCCAGGCCCCGATCCTTCAGGACATGCCGTTTGCTGAAGAGCTGACGCTCTCTGCCGCATATCGCTACTCTGATTACTATGACACCACAGGGACACAGAATACTTATTCCTTCGGTGCTTCCTGGCGTCCAATTTCAGACCTGAGACTGCGCACGCAGTATCAGCGGGCTACGCGGTCACCGAACCCGATCGAATTGTTCGCGCCGCAAGAGTTCAGCCGCGGCACGCTCTCTGGTCAGCCCAATGGCCTGAAAGATCCGTGTGCAGGTGATTTCGATCCGAATACGACAACGCCAGAGCCCTTCCGTTCTCTGGACGATTGCATGAGAACTGGTGTTACGGCAGCTCAATATGGCACGATCCTGGATAGCGCGGATAACATTCCAACCCTGGCTGGCGGGAACCCGAACCTCGATCCGGAAATCTCTGATACCTGGACGGGCGGCTTTGTCTACGAGCCGAGCTATCTGCCCGGCTTTGTGGCCAGCGTCGACTACTTCTCCATCGAAGTTGACGGCTTTATCGGTATGGTCGACCCGAGCGAGACGCTGGGCCAGTGTCTGGACACGGGCGATGCAAACTATTGTAGTCTGATCAATCGTGACTCCGCAGGTACACTGTTCCTGGTAAGTGGTGAGTCTTATATCCAGAGCACGCTCATCAATACCGGTGTTCTGAAGACAAATGGTTTTGACATCAGCGCATCTTATGGCTTCGGTCTTGATCGCTTCGGCCTGGACAATGCAGGCGATATGAAAATCTCCTATGCCTCAACAATCCTTGGCGAGCTGGCATCACAGTCCCTGCCGGGCTCACCTGAGCTGGATTGTGCCGGATATCATGGCGATGCCTGTAACAATCCGGCTCCGGAATATCGTCACCGTGTGGCGCTGGACTGGTCGCGCGACAAGCTGTCGACCATCTTCAGCTGGCGGTACATTTCCTCGGTGGATCAGTATTCTTCTGCTCCCACACCAGTGAACAAGCTGGATGCGACATCTTACTTCGATCTCGCGGCACGCTATGAAGTCTCTGAAAATCTGCGTCTTCGTGCGGGTGTGAACAATATCTTCGATCAGGACCCGCCTCTGACATCCCTCTCCGGTTATGGCGGCGGGGAAACGGATGGCCGCGGGAACACCTATCCCCAGGTCTATGATGCCCAGGGCCGTTACATCTTTGTCGGCGCGACCATCAATTTCTAATGATCTGATGTAAACTGATACACCCCGCCCGGTTCGACCTGGCGGGGTGTATTTCCAAGAATAACCCGCTTTTCCATATTGGGAGTTCGTGATGAAAAAACTGCTTGTGACAACCCTGCTGAGCGCGGTGGCTTTATTGCCTTCCTGCGCGAGTGCCAAAGAGGTCCGACAGGAACAGACAGCGGTTGCGGGCGAGCAGGCCCGTCCCATCGCGATCACGCATGCGAACATTCTTACGGCATCATCGCCCTTGATTGAGGATGGCACTGTGGTTTTCGCAAATGGCCGCATCGTTTCGGTCGGCAAGACTGTCAAGGTGCCCGGGAATGCTGAAATCATTGATGCAGAGGGCCGCTGGGTTACGCCTGGTCTCATTGATCCACACTCCCATCTGGGCGTGTATCCGACGCCTTTGTTGCCGTCGAACATGGATCTGAACGAGAAGACCGGAAACAACACGGCGGGTATCAGCGCAGAGGATGCTGTCTGGCCACAGGATCCGGGCTTTGAGAAAGCTCGGCGCGGCGGCGTCACGACGCTGACAATCCTGCCCGGCTCTACAAATCTGATCGCGGGTAAAGGCGTTACACTGAAGAATGTCGAAGCGGCTACCGTAAAGGAAATGAAGTTTCCGAATGCGCCATACTTCCTGAAGATGGCATGTGGGGAAAACCCGATAAAGATATATGGCGGGGCAGGCAAGAAGCCTTTCACCCGCATGGGCGTGATGTCTGAATTCCGCAAGGCCTGGGCCAAGGCGCGTGAGTACAAGGAAAAGCACGAGGCTGACCCGTCCGCCCCGGTAGACTTACAGCTGGAGACGATGGCTAAGGTACTGGATGGGGAAATCATTCCCGTCGTGCACTGCTACCGCGCGGACGAGATGGCGCATCTGATCGACATCTCGCATGAATATGGCTTCAAGATCGGGGCCTTCCACCATGCGACCGAGGCCTACAAGATTGCCCCCCTATTGAAGGCTGAAGACATTGGTGTTGCGACATGGGCGCGGCGCTGGGGCTTCAAGATGGAGGCCTATGACGCCTCAGATGCAACCCCTGGCTTTCTGGAGGATGCCGGCGTGAAGATGGCTCTGCACTCAGACAACTCCATCCTTATACAGCATATGAATACCGAAGCCGCGCTTGCCCTGGCATCAGCGCGCCGGGCCGGATATGATTTCGGATATGAAACCGCGATCAAGTGGATCACGGCGGACCCGGCCGAACTGATGGGCATTGCAGACCAGACCGGAACGCTTGAGCCCGGCAAGATGGCTGACATCGTGCTGTGGTCTGGCGACCCGTTCGACGTCTACAGTGTTGCAGACAAAGTCTTTATCGATGGCGTGTCCGTCGTGGATGATGCGGAAACAGATGAGGAGTCCTCGGACTTCCTGGCAGGCCAGTATGGTGAGGAGGTCCAGTAATGCTGAAACTCATGACATCCCTTTGCGTGGCGGCCTTCGTGACGCTGCCCCTGCAGGCCCAGACCCTGGTTCTGGAACATGCGAAAGTTCTGACCGCGGGTTCTGCGGGTGAACTGGAGGACGCCTCCATCGTCATCGAAAATGGCAAGATTGCAGCAGTCGGTGTGGCCGTTACCGTGCCCGCAGGCGCAGACATCATCGACATGACCGGGCGGGTTATCACACCCGGCTTGGTCGCCGCGAATACAACGCTGGGTGTGGTGGAGGTGAATGACCGCGCCAATGCCAATGACAGCTCAGCGAAGACATCGGATCTCTCTGCGAGTGTCGAAATCCAGTACGCGGTCAATCCGGCATCGACGTTGATCCCGGTTGCACGCAATGGTGGCATCAGCCGCGCCATTGTCACGCCAGGCCTCGGACGCGGCAGTCTGGAAAAGCTGAGCTTTGGCGGGCAGGCGGCTGTCATCGATACTGGCGCAGGGCAAGACCCGATCATCTTACCGCATGCCGGTGTGACGCTTAATCTGCGCGGCGTGAAAACCGGCCGCGCCGCTGTCTTCCCTATGCTGAAGGCACTGTTGGAAGATGCAGCCACCTATGCCGCGAAGGAGACGCCGGGGGACATGTCCGGCCTGACCCAGAAGAACTGGACACTTGCGGACCTTGAGGCGCTCGCGCCTGTCGCAAGGGGCGAGGCACCGCTCATCATCGAAGTGGACCGCGCGTCCGACATTTCCCAGATGCTCAAGATCGGCAAGGCCCTGAACCTCAAAATGGTTCTGGTCGGCGCTGCTGAGGGCTGGGCCGTGGCGGATGAGATCGCTGATGCAGATGCTTCTGTGGTCCTCAACCCTATTGATAATCTGCCTTCGAATTTTGATCAGGTTCAGGCGTCCATCGAGAATGCTACGCGTCTCAACGCGGCAGGTGTGAAGCTTGCCCTGACAAGCAATCGTGACGGCCATGATGTCCGGCTTACGCGCTATCATGCCGGCATGGCCGTTGCGAACGGCTTGCCATATGAAGACGCGATCAAGGCGATCACGGTCAATCCCGCGCGCATGTTCGGTGATACCACAGCCGGCGAAATCGCTGTGGGGCAGGACGCGGATATCGCCGTCTGGTCAGGCGATCCGCTGCAGCCGCTGACCGATCTGGTCGTCCTCTATATCGGCGGCGAGGCTCAGCCCAAGGCCGACAGGCAGATCATTCTGCGCGAAAAATACATGAAATCCGGGGAGTAATGAGATTATGATCGGCAACAAGACTGCTCTGAAACGAATATTTGCCGTGTGCTGTGTAACGTTCGGCTCTGCTGGCCTGACGGGCTGCGCGTCCGTGTCATCTGCTTCGGCAGAGGCGCTCCTGATCCGCGATGCAGACATCTTTGACGTAACGGATGGCTCGGTGCATGAAGGCGATGTCCTGGTCATTGACGGACGGTTCTCTGCGGTAGCGGACACGATCACCGATTATCCGTCCGGCACACGCATTGTGGATGCGGATGGGTTGGCCCTGCTGCCCGGCATGATTGATGTCCACACACATTGGACCGGCATGAATGGGGCGACCCGCGCGTCTATTGCCACGGACCTTTTGAAGGCTGGTGTCACAACCGCGACAGATTTCCATTCCTCTCCGGAATCCTTTGAGAGCAAGCGCGCCTATCACAAGACCATAGCGTCTCCGCACGTTTTCTATGCGGCTCGCATGGGCGTGCCATACGGACACGGAACAGAATGGGGCGATGAGAACATGACGAAAGTCATTTTTTCAGCGCGCGAAGGGCAGGCGGCCGTTGAGGCTCTGCTGCCTTACAAGCCGGACGCCATCAAGGTGTTCGCCGATGGCTGGCGCTATGGCGGCGTGGTCAACCTGACCAGCATCAATGAGGATGCTCTGGAGGCTGTCGTTGATACGGCTTCTGAGGCGGGGCTACCTGTGCTCACTCACACCGTGACAGTGAAAGGCGGGAAGATCGCTTCCGAAGCGGGGGTAACAGCCATCGTGCACGCCATTCAGGATATGGATGCAGATGACGAACTTGTCAGCCTGATGCAGGAACATGACGTCCTCTATTCCCCAACCCTGACCGTCTACGAACCCTTCGAGGATGAACTCGCGGAAATGAGCAAGGTATCAGCCGCGATGGTCCTCTACCGGCAGGCGCGTTCCCGCGCGAACATGAAGACCTTCCTTGACGCTGGCATCCGTGTCGCCCTCGGAACCGATCAGGGCATCGACAACAATCCCTTTGGCGAGGCTGATTTGAGAGAGCTGGAACTCCTGGTGGATTTCGGCCTGACACCCGCACAGGCTCTGCAAGCGGCGACAGCCAACAGTGCGACCGTTCTGAAGCTGGAAGACGATCGCGGTAGCATCGAGGCCGGCAAGCGCGCAGACTTCATTCTGGTCGAGGGGCAACCCTGGGACAACATCTCCGACATGCGGAATGTCAAAGATGTCTTCGTGGACGGGGTGCAAGTGGTTACTGATGGCGAGCTGACCAAACCGCAAGGCGGAGCAAGACCATCTGCCATTCCGGCGCAGGCCATGATTGATGACTTTGAGTCAGATGATCTGACAACGAAGTACGGGGCGAAGCTGTCCAAGACATATGATTCCGGCCTGCCCAGGTCGGAAGTCATGATAGGCCGTGTTGAGCGTGTGAGTGGCGGCAAGGCGCTGCACATGGCCGCAGACATGGCGCTGAAGGACGACCCATTTGCCTTTGTAACGCTGCCGTTCTCGCCGGGCGAGTTTGTGCCCGTCGATGCCAGCGCCTTTACCGGCGTGCGGTTTGAAGCGCGCGGCAGTGGCACATATGACATCGCCGTCTCCTCCACGACGGGAGAGGGACAGGAGAGCTTTGTCGCCAGCCCGGAATGGAAAACGGTCGAGATCGGCTTTGCCTCCCTTAAGGCAGAGAATGGTGCGCCGCTGGACGTGACCGGCTTGCTGGATGTCTCTTTCGGCAGGCATGGCGAGGCGGCTCAGTCCGTCTGGCTAGAAATCGACAATGTGGAATTCTACTGAGGCGCCCTCTGAAGGCAGGCTCATGCGATTTGAGGTAAGGACATGAAAACACTTTTCTATGGCGTATGCGGGGCAGCATTCCTTCTTTCGGGATGTGCCACCAACGGAGCATATTCTTCGCAGGCCGCTGTCTCTGAACAGGCCATGGAGGAGTCTCTCCCCATGGTGGGCGGAGAGGTTCAGGCAATTTCGTTCCTCGGCCAGCCGCTGTACAGAAACAACACGGCCCCTGAACTTGATGCCCAGGCGAAGATCAATGCATTGCTCGCCTCAAACGCGCCTACCGAAGACGCGTTTTTGGAACTCGGCGCTGAACTTGCCGGCAACGGGCAGTATCAGGAGGCCATCGGAGCCTATTCTGAGGGCATTCTCCTGCATCCGGACTCCTTCAAGCTTCGCCGCCACCGCGCGCATCGCTATCTGACGGTCAGAGAGATCGAAAAAGCCCATGCCGATCTGGATGAGGCCCTGGAACTGGTTAATCTTGAAGCGACGCCCTCTATCGAGATGAAGGGTGGGCAGCCGCATGGCTCTTACGAGCACTGGATCTGGTATCACCTCGGCATCTATTATTACCTGACTCAGGATTATGACAGCGCCGCCATGGCGTATGAGCATTGTCTTGAGACCGCCTCATCGAACGACATGCTGATCGGTGTGGTCGACTGGCTGTACAATATCTACCGAAAGAATGGCGAAGACGCGAAGGCTGAAGCCATTCTGCAGCGCATTCCGGCGGACATAGAGGCAGACAAGACTTATCCCTATTATAAGCGCGTCATGTTCTATAAGGGACTCATGTCTGCGGATGAAATCCTTGACCCGGCCAAGCCACTAGAAGAGTGGAATGCCCGTGACGCCACGATTGCCTATGCCCTGTCGAACTGGGCCGGTTTCAATGGTGATGTCGCGACAGCAAATGAGCTGCGTGCCCAGGTTCTGGCCACGAATGTCTGGAATATCTGGGCATATATTTGCGCCGAGAAGGAAGAGGCCGTTTATCAGGCTCAAAACTAGTCGGGATAGCAGGGGGTATCTGTGCCAGAACTGACATACTACATGGAATTTTTCGCGGCGCGGTTCGTAGCGTTTATCGGACAAGCCGCGAACTTTGTCTGGGGGCCGCCGCTGGTCTTCCTGGTGTCAGGCGCGGGCCTGTTCTTCTTCCTGTATTCGCGTGGCTTGCCATTCCGCCACTTCCAGCTGGCGCTCGGCGTGCTGGCTGGCAAGCATGACAGCACCTCTTCGCCGGGGCTTGTCAGCCACTTCCAGGCGCTGTCGGTTGCACTGGCGGCAACCATCGGCATGGGCAACATTGCGGGCGTAGCCGTGGCCATCAAGATGGGCGGGCCGGGCGCGATCTTCTGGATGTGGATTTCGGCCATTCTCGGCATGGCGACGAAATACTTCACATGTTCGCTGGCGGTCATGTATCGCGGACGGGATTCTGCCGGCGTGCTGCAGGGCGGCCCGATGTATGTCATCGTGGAAGGCCTCGGCAAAAGGTGGAAGCCGCTTGCCATCTGGTTCTGCATCGCCGGTATGGCGGGTTGCCTGCCGATCTTCAATGCCAACCAGCTGACCCAGGCCGTCCGCGAGATCGCCCTTGAGCCCGCAGGTCTCACATCGGCTGGCATGGCCAGCGCTGTAATCGGCGTGACACTGATGGCCCTGACCGCCGCGGTTGTGTTTGGGGGCCTGACGCGGATCAGCCATGCGACGGCCCTGCTGGTGCCGGCCATGGTGGTGGTCTATGTCGTGGCCGTTGTCGGTATCATCCTGATCAATATCTCCGAGGTGCCGAAGTACCTCACCCTGATTTTCACCGATGCCTTTGGCGCAAACTTCTTTGGCGGAGAGCCGATGTTCGGCGGCGCACTGGGCGGTCTCATCCTGCTGGGCGTGCGCCGGGCGGCCTTCTCCAATGAAGCGGGTCTCGGCACAGCGCCGATGGCGCATGGCGCGGCCAAGACGTCAGAGCCCGTGCATGAGGGTCTCGTCGCAATGCTGGGTCCGGTGATCGACACGTTGATCGTGTGCACGATGACAGCGCTGGCCATCCTGATGACCGGTGTCTGGCAGACCGGAGACGGCAGCGGCGTCACGCTAACGGCAAATGCCTTCGAGGCTGCATATCCGGGCTTTGGCGGCTATATCCTGCTGCTCTGCATCCTGGCGTTCGGCATCTCGTCGCTCTTCTCTTATTCATATTACGGAATGAAGTGCTTTTCCTTCCTGTTCGGGGCAGGGCGGGTGAACATCTATGCGGCGTTCTATGTAGGCACGATACTGCTCGGCGCGATCGCGTCTATGGATGTGATTCTGAACTTCATCGATCTCAGTTTTGCGCTGATGTCCGTTCCGACCCTCGTCTCGGCGCTCATCCTCTCTCCCAAAGTGGTCAAGGAGACACGGCGCTACTTCGCGCGGAAGGGCGAGCGGGCCGTGGCTGAGGCTGGCGGGGAGCTCTAGGCTCCAGCCGGGCTGGGCTGCACGCAAAGCTAATCCGTCTCGAACCGGAAGACGGAGACACCGCGCGACCGCGTGTCGAAGATCAGCTTCTTGTTGAGCGGGGCGTGCGCGCGCGATGGGCAGTTTTCCCGTTCGCACATATAGCAGTTCACGCCGATCTTCTCTGGCGTCATGGCCTCAAGGTTCAGGTTCTGCGCATAGATCAGCCGCGGCGCATAGGCGATGTCACAGCCTAGGCCGATGGCGTATTTCGTCTGGTGCTGGTCATAGGCACCTTCCGCACGGGACATCGTGCGCGCAATCGAGAAATAGGTCGTATTGTCCGGCATCTCGATGATCTGTGTCCGCACTTGTCCCGGCGTGGCGAAACAATCATGGATGTTCCAGAGCGGGCAGGCACCGCCGAATTTCGAAAAGTGAAACCGCCCTGCGCTGAAGCGCTTTGAGACATTGCCTGCACTGTCCATCCGGACAAAGAAGAACGGGATGCCACGTGCATCGGGCTTCTGCAGCGTCGTCATGCGGTGGGCAACCTGCTCAAAGCTTGCGCCGAAGCGATGGCTCAGCAATTCGACATCATACTTTGTCGCCTCGCATTCCTTCAGGAAGCGGGAATAGGGCATCAGAAGTGCGGCGGCGAAATAGTTCGCCAGGCTCAGATAGGCCAGTTCCTCGGCGCTCCGGTCTGGCAGGCCGGCGCGGTCGACATGCTCCCGGAAGAGGGGGGCGTATTCCAGAAGGGCCACCTGCACCGCCAGCTGAAAACGGCGACCTGACTGGCGCAGCAATTCCGACAGATCAATCCGCCGGTGGTGCCGGTCGAAATAGCGCAACTGGTTCGGCATCACATGCGTCGGCACGATGCGCACCTGGTAATTGTGTTTGGTCTTCAGGCGGTCCGTCAGCGTTGTGTGCGGCTCGTCTGTGCTCAGGAACAGTTCAGACGACAACTTCTCCGCTTCTGCTTCCAGTTCCGGGAAATAGTTGCGGTGAACATGGAAGAACTCGCGCACCGAATCCACGCTGCGGTCAGACTGCTCCAGCACTTCCACCTTTTCCCGGTCGGCCAGCGGGTTGGCGTCTGAATAGAGGCGCATGCTCAGTTCACGGTGATTTGTGTAGAGGCGCAGAAAGGCCCGTGCGATATCCGGGTTTGCGTTGACGATGTCTTCCGCGTCATTCTTGCCGACAGGCCCGGCCTCCAGCGCGGGGTCCCGCAGCGCCTCCAGCAATTCAGACACAAGCCGTGCATCGCCTGCGCCGCCGACATCTGTCATGTCGAAATCATAGACCTGCGCCAGCGTCACCAGCAGGTTCGCGCTGATCGGGCGCTGATTGCCTTCAATCAGATTAATGTAGCTGGCCGAGACTCCCAGGTCTTCGCCCATTTGTGCCTGCGTGATCCCAAGCGTCCGGCGAAGCCGCCTGAGCCTTGGGCCAATTAGGATTTTTTCTTTCCGGACACTCATGAAGGCACTCTCAAATGTTACAAACATTACAAAACAATCGTGTTAATGTTTACACGACAAACTAAAAAACCCAATACAAACATTGATGTACTGGATTTATCGCCTCCCTGTAAATAGTGTTGTGTCAACAAAGCAATGCAAGGGAGTTTGTGATCGTGTCTGCAACAGCCATCCTCGAAAAGCCGTCAAACCAAGCCAATTCGGTAGAGATCGCCGGAAATGCGGAAGGTGTTGAGCGCGTCCTGACACCAGAAGCCCTGGCCTTTCTGGCCGAACTGGAGCGCACCTTCGGCCCGCGCCGCCGCGAACTGCTCGCCGCCCGAGTGGCCCGTCAGGCCCGCTTCGACGCAGGCGAGCTGCCGGACTTCCTGCCGGAGACAAAGAATGTCCGGAATGGTTGCTGGGAGGTCGAGCCCATCCCCGCCGTGCTGAAAGACCGCCGCGTGGAAATCACCGGTCCTGTGGATCGCAAGATGATGATCAACGCGCTGAACTCCGGCGCAAAGATGTTCATGGCGGATTTTGAGGATGCCTCTTCGCCCACCTTCACGAACATGATCGAAGGTCAGGTCAATATGCAGGATTTCGCCAATGGCGAGCTTGCCTATAGCGACCCGAAGAATGGCAAATCCTACAGCCTGAATGACGAGATCGCCATCATGATCGTGCGTCCGCGCGGCTGGCATATGGAAGAGGCCCACCTCTTGGTAGATGGTCAGCCCATGTCGGCCAGCCTGTTCGATTTCGGCCTGCACATCTTCCACAATGGCGCCAAGCTGACCGAGCAGGGCGTGGGCCCGTTCTATTACCTGCCCAAACTGGAAAGCCATCTTGAGGCGCGCCTCTGGGATGAAGTGTTCGAGCACGCTCAGAAGGCGCTGGGCATTCCGGTCGGCACGATCAAGGCAACGGTGCTGATCGAAACCCTGCCGGCCGCGTTCGAGATGGACGAGATCCTCTATGAGCTGCGCCGTCACGCTGCGGGTCTGAATTGTGGCCGCTGGGACTACATCTTCTCCTACATCAAGACGCTGCGCCAGCATGGCCAATATGTACTGCCGGACCGCGCCCAGGTCGGCATGGACCGCGCCTTCCTGAAGGCCTACTCGCTGCTGCTTATCAAGACCTGCCACAGCCGCCGTGCCCATGCGATGGGCGGCATGGCAGCGCAGATCCCGGTCAAGAATGATGAGGCCGCCAATGACGCCGCTTTCGAAAAGGTGAAGGCTGACAAACTGCGCGAAGTTCGCGCCGGGCATGACGGCACCTGGGTGGCGCACCCCGCACTGGTTCCGGTGGCCATGGATGTCTTCAACCAGCACATGCCCGCCTGTAACCAGGTTCTGTCCCAGCGCAGCTTCCCGCCGATCGGCCAGAAGGATCTGCTCAAGCCACATACGGGCGAGATCACAGAGTCTGGTGTACGGACGAATATTTCCGTCGGCATCGAATATACGGCCGCATGGCTGAATGGCCGCGGCGCTGTGCCGATCCACAATCTGATGGAAGATGCCGCCACGGCGGAAATTTCCCGCAGCCAGATCTGGCAGTGGATCCACCACAAGGCTGACGTGAAGACCGACAGTGGCGAGGCAAGGCAATTCACCGCGCAATGGTTCCGCTCCATCCTCGATGAAGAGTTGACCGCCATTCGGGAAATGATCGGCGCCGAGGCCTATGATCAGGGCCGCTATGAACTCGCCGCGAAAATCTTCAGCGAGACCGCAACAGGCAAAGACCTACCGGACTTCCTGACGCTCCCCGCCTACGAGGCACTGCGCAATCTCGACTGATCTGAATACCCAAACATCCAAGCACCCCCACAAGGAGACACGATAATGTCTAAACGCCCCACCTATGACCAATTGCGCGCTGAAGTTCTGAAACGCTATCCCGATGGCGTCACCCCAGCCGGCATCAGCATTGATGATATTGTTCAGCTGAAGCTTCAGAACACCTACTCCACGCATCTGGATATCGCCCGCGAAATGGCTGGCGTAATGCGCGAAGACATGGCCGCTTATGATGCGGACCATGGCAAGTTCACCCAGTCGCTCGGCTGCTGGTCCGGCTATCACGCCCACCAGATGATCAAATCCGTGAAGCGCATGCGCGGCACGGCCAAGGGCACCTATGTGTACCTGTCCGGCTGGATGGTTGCCGGCCTGCGCAACCGCTTCGGTCACCAGCCTGACCAGTCCATGCATGAGAAAACCGCTGTCGTGGACCTGATCGAGGAGATCTATGTCTCCCTGCGTCAGGCCGACGAAGTTGCCCTGAATGATCTGTTCCGTGAGCTGAAGTCTGCCAAGGAAAAAGGCGCGCCTGCCGATGTGATCGAAACCATCGTTCAGCGCATCGACACGTTCGAATCCCATGTCGTGCCGATCATTGCTGACATCGATGCCGGTTTCGGCAATGAGCACGCGACCTATCTGCTCGCCAAGGAAATGATCAAGGCCGGTGCCTGCTGTATTCAAATCGAGAACCAGGTGTCTGACGCCAAACAGTGCGGCCACCAGGATGGCAAGGTTACGGTGCCGCGTGAAGACTTCATCGAAAAGCTGCGCGCCTGCCGTCTGGCCTTTGAGGAACTGGGCGTTGACGATGGCGTCATCGTGGCGCGGACAGACAGCCTCGGCGCTGGCCTGACGCAGAAGATCCCGGTCTCCCAACAGCCCGGCGATCTGGCCTCCGAATACATCAAATGGCTCGATACCGAAGACATCACGCCAGCTAACCCGCTGAAAGATGGGGACGTTGCCCTCCAGAAAGACGGCAAGCTGGTCAAGCCGGTACGTCTGGCGAACGGCCTCTACAAGTTCCGCGAAGGCACGGGCGCTGACCGTGTGGTGGAAGACTGTATCTCCAGCCTCACCATTGGCGGCGCAGACCTGCTCTGGATCGAAACCGATACACCAAACGTCGACGTCATTGCCGGCATGGTGAACCGCATCAAGGAAGTCGTTCCGAATGCAAAGCTGACCTACAATAACAGCCCCAGCTTCAACTGGACGCTCAATCTGCGCAAACAGGTGCGTGCGGACTGGCTGGAAGCTGGCAAGATCTCCGACGGGGAATATCCGGAGGCAGAGCTTATGTCCGCGCGCTTTGACGAAACGGAACTCGGCCAGGAAGCGGATGCCCGCCTGAAGCGCTTCCAGTACGACATTAGCGACCGCGCCGGTGTCTTCCACAACCTGATTACACTGCCAACCTTCCACATGACGGCCTTCGCCATGGACGAGCTCTCCAAGGGCTATTTCGGCGAGAACAAGATGGCCGCCTATGTGCAGACGATCCAGCGCCGCGAAATCCGCAATGGCGTGTCGGCAGTGAAACACCAGCACGAAGTCGGCTCCGACCTTGGCGATACGTTCAAGGAAATGGTGGCCGGTGAGCGCGCCCTGAAGGCGGGCGGCGTGCACAACACGATGAATCAGTTCGAAAACGTCGCCTGATTTATCGTCTCAATCCTACTCTCCATACCTTTCAGCCCGGCTTCGGCCGGGCTTTTTTTGTTCTGGCGCCGGGGCTCTAACTCCATTCTGCGTTCTCAAATACTTAGAGTGTCGAAACATGTTCACCCGCCGGAAGCCTCTGTGACGCGCGCTTGCTCTGCCTGCGGGCACAACAGCCTTTCGGCGGCCAAAGCATTGACTTACCTGTCTGAAAATTTAACTGGTGGGGTGAGGTTCAAATCCGGGACTCGTAGCGCTCCATGCAGATGAGGCGTGCGGTCCGCAAGGCGGGGAAGCCGGTCAGCATGAGCAACCGGGCAGGCGGTCTATCGATTAGCCCAGCATATTTCCTTCGCAAGGGTGCCTCGGATCGACGGTGCTTGGTGGCGTCCCGCATGCCATGGCCTCATGGACATGGGTCTCGGTGCGGAGCCTTTTTCGCTTCGCGTGATTTTCAGGAAGAGTGAGCTGTAGACATATGACGGATGAGAACGAGCAGATAGAAGAGAGCGAGTATAGCTACGACACAGACCACACGGTTGGTGACGACAATGTCAACTTCGCGGGTCTGGATGTTCACAACCCTGTTTTCTTCATCAGCGCGGCCATCGTACTCGGTTTTGTGGCCCTCTCGCTCGCCATGCCGAATGAGGTTCGCGCTGGCGTGACGGCCATGAAAGACGCGACGCTCGTCAATCTGGACTGGTTCTTCGCTCTGATCCCGACAGTCGTGGCGCTATTTTGTGCCGGACTGGCCATTTCCTCTCTCGGCTCCATCCGTTTGGGTGGGCCGGACGCGGAACCGGAATTCGGTTTCTTCTCCTGGATCGCCATGCTGTTTGCGGCCGGCATCGGGATTGGCTTCATGTTCTATGGCGCAGCTGAGCCGCTGGCCTTCTACAGCGACTGGGGGGGCACGCCGCTGAATGCTGCGGCCGGGACTGAAGAGGCGAAACGTCTGGCCTTCGGAGCAACGCTGTTCCATTGGTGCCTGACGCCCTGGAGCATCTATGCCGTGGTCGGCCTGTCGCTAGGCTATTTCGCGCATAGCCGCGGCTTGCCGATGACGATCCGGTCTGTCTTCTACCCCCTGATCGGGGATCGTATCTGGGGTTGGCCGGGCCACATCATCGACATTCTGGCCGTTATCTCCACCATCTTCGGTCTTGCCACTACCATTGGCATTGGCGCCACACAGGCGGCGACAGGCGTTGGCTTCCTGGTGGGGTTTGATGCCGGTCTGGGGGCTCAGGTCGTGCTGATCCTGGTGATGACCGGCATTGCCGGCATCTCGGTGTGGCGCGGCGTGGATGGCGGCGTGAAACTCCTGTCGAACATCAACATGATCATCGCCGGTCTTCTGCTCCTCTTCGTCATTTTCTTCGGGCCGACTGTCAGCATCCTGACCGGCATTTTTGAAAATATTGGCACCTATTTCGTTGAAGCGCCGTCCCTGATGACCTGGGTCGGCCGTGAGGATACCGAATGGTTCCATGCCTGGACCATCTTCTACTGGGCCTGGTGGATTTCCTGGTCGCCCTTTGTCGGCATGTTCATCGCCCGCATTTCGCGTGGGCGCAGCGTGCGTACATATGTGATCTCCGTTCTGCTGGTGCCTTCCTTTATCAGCGTCGTATGGTTCACCGGCTTTGGTTCGGCAGCTATCGACGTCTACAATGGGGAAAATACCGCCCTGTCTGGAGGCATTGGCGAGGTCTCGCTTGTCCTGTTCCAGCTGCTCTCAGAGATGCCCTTCTTCGCTGTCACAGCATCTGCGTCTCTGATTCTGCTGCTTGTCTTCATCGTCACGTCAGCTGACTCCGGTGCGCTGGTCGTGGACAGTATTACGGCAGGCGGCAAGACGACCTCTCCTGCCTTGCAGCGCCTGTTCTGGGTGTTCGTGCTCGGTGTGCTCGCCTCCGTCCTTTTGTATGGTGGTGGCAAGTCCACGCTCAAATCGCTACAATCAGGTATTATCGCTACGGCCACGCCATTCGCGATTATCTTGTTGCTGGCCTGTGTCAGTCTGCTAGTCGGGCTGTTGGATGAAAAACGGCAAGCCAAGAAAGCGGCAGAGCTTGCCGCCGAGGAGGGATAAGCATGTCAGACAATGAAGTGACGCTGGAAGACCTGAACTTCGCGCCAAAGAACATCCTTGTTCTTGTCGACATGAAGCACAAGGATCACGCCGACAAGGCGCTGAACCTGGCAGGATGGATGGCCAAGGCCATGTCGTCGAACCTCACACTGATGACGGTGGCCTTTCCGCTGGGCAAGCACATCTCCGATGTCCCGGAGAAGCGCAAACCGGAATTTCTGGAATATGTCCGTCGGCAATCCGAGAAGCTGGATGTCACGATAGAGCCCTTGTTCACCATCCATGAATCCGTGGTGCATGAAGTTGTTCGCGTCGCAGAGAAGCGCAAGATCGATCTCATCATCCTGCAATCAGGCCCGACCAAAATGGTCGAGCATGTGCTTGGCTCCAAGGCATCGAGCATTTCCCTGAAATCCAAATGCTCGGTTTTCGTCGTCCGCTAGCGGGTCACACGATCTGGAAGCAGGTGAGCGCGCGCCCGGTCCCGGTTGTCGCAAGGGCGGCCTTGTAGCCGGGCAGGGCGGGCAGGTCATTCAGCTCAAATTCGAGTAGAGTGCTGGCGCGTCCCTCCGCGCGCAGCAGGCGCGCGGGCTCGGCTGGATAGACTGTCACTTCAAACTCCTTCAGCGGCACACCCATGCCGCGACCGTCGGCCTTGATCAGGGCTTCCTTGCGCGTCCAGCAGGTCAGGAACGCTTCCATCTGCTGCGCTTGCGGCAAGGCGAGGATGGCGTTCGTCTCGGCTGGCGCGAATGTATTGCGGGCCAGCGCCTGCATCTGGTCGATCTGGCGAACTGCCTCAATGTCCACCCCCAGCTCTCCCCCGAGGCTGATGGCCAGCACCGCCCGGTCAGCAGAGTGAGACAGATTGAAACTCAGCGCCGTGCCGTCACGCGTGACGAGCCCCGGTTTGCCCTTCTGGCCAGCCACAAAGCTCAGCTCCGCTGGCAGGCCTGCGCCATATGCGCTGAGGATGTACCGCGTGAGGCCATGAAACGCTGTGAAGCGTACGCGGTGCTCTGGCATGACAAGGCAGTCCACGCGATCGCGCTCTTCCGCTGAGAGCACGCTCGCCATCTCCGGTGCAGGGCACGGGCTGGGCAGCAACCAGATATGTACGCCATCCTCCTCCAGCGCGGGCAGGTCAGTCGTTGCAACCTTCCCCATCACATGCCGAAGGGGCACGCTTTGATAGGCTGAAAGCTGCTCGGCCCTGACGGCCTGACGGGAAGGGGAGTTCGGAATGGCGGCCTCCGGCTTTTACGCTCCCCTCATCCATCGCGCGTCTGGGCCCCAGGCGCAAGCTTGCCTCCTTGTCATCCCGGTCACTTATCCCACAAATTTTCCGCCCCAACCTGCAGCAAACACTGGGGTAAAAATAAACTTGTCCGACACCCTCCGTTCCCGGTGTATATTGGGAACATGACAGATCCGCGCTTTGCCCCGGCTTTTGCCTATGTCCACCCGGTCTTCTGGCCGTGGTTGTGGCTGCAACTTTGGGCCATCGCGAAATATCAGAAAGAGACCGGGCAGCACTTCCTGTTGCGCATCACACGCTATGGCTCCGTCCGTTTGAAATACGCGTCCGACCGCCCGAAGCCAAAACCGAAAAATCTCTACAAATATGAAGCGCCTGCTGTGCCCGCCTGGGAACGCCCGGCGCTGGGCAGTGACCTGCCAATTGAGTTTGCAGAGGACGCCCAGCCGCTCTTGCTGAGCGCGCTGTGCAACGTCATGGAAGCTGCAATCGCAGAATTGCGTGCTGTTCACTCAGCGCCCGCTATCGACACGTCCTGATACGGAACTTCCTGCCCGAACTCAGCTCCCCTTACCGGATGGCCCCCGCCATGCCGGGCGCACGTGCTGGCAGAAACGTAACTCTGTCTAGCGGAATGTGAATTTCGCGGGCCGCTTCTCAAGGAAGGCCTTGTAGCCATCCTGAAAGTCTTCATTCGTGAAGCCACTCAGGAACAACGCATTCGCCTCTGGCGTGGCATTGTCCCAGCCCTGGCTGACGCCTTCGAACATCTGCTTGATCGCGCGGGTGGACCATTGCGAGACGGCCCCCATGGCCCCCGCCATCTCATACGCCGCGCTCAGTGCCTGCCCCTTCGGGACCAGCCGGTTGATCAGCCCCATACGGAAGGCTTCCTCGCCGTCGAACAAGCGGCCTGTCAGAAGAATGTCCTTCGCATTGGGCACGCCGACAATCTCTGCCAGGCGGCGTGTATCATCCGCCGGATAGACGATGCCCAGCCGCGCAGGTGTCACCGCAAAGCGAGAGCCCTCCGCCGCGACGCGCAGATCTGCGGCCATGGCCAGGCTGACGCCGCCGCCCACGCACGCCCCTTCAATGGAGGCGATCACAGGCTTCGGGCAATTGGCCAGGCTGTTCACTGTGCGTGTGATGGTGTCGGCGGAGGCCTGCGCCGCTTCTTCGGTGGCGTAGATCACCTCGAATTCGGAAATGTCCGCGCCAGCTGCGAACGCGCCCGCCGTGCCGCCATGCAGGATGATCACCTTGACCGTCTTCTCGGCAACAGCCTGATCGACAAGGGCAGGGATCGCGCCCCACATGTCGGATGACAGCGCGTTGCGCTTTTCCGGCTTGTCCAGAATGATCTCGGCCGTTTCGTCATTTAGCTTCAGGCGAATGGAGGATGACGTCATGGCTCGGGCCTCTTGTCTGTTCGATTGGGAGTGCCCCGATTTAGGCCAGTGGCCCCCCAAGGGCCAGCCCCGATATGGCACGCCGGTTGCCCCTGCAACGTGGAGTGGGCCCCGGTTTATGTCTGCGCCGTGGCGTTGCGTCTGTAAAACCGAAGATGAAAGACTGCTTCAAGACCACGCGGCTGATACCCTTCTTTGCCGTACAACAAGATGAGTCGAGTGGTTTGAAATCGCAAAACGACAGATAAGACTTACGATATGTGAAGAAGTGCCACGCTATCACGTGTCTCTACTTATTGTATGGCATAGCGCTTGCCTAAATGAATACTATAGGATCAGCAGAACGCTAATCCTGGATTTATATAGCACCCGGGGAGACATCAGACGGTGACGAAGAGTAACATTCTGGTTGTGGCACATGGGGAAAAGCGCGGTCGGTGCGTTCCGACAGGGGACGCCTTCCTGCGCAGGCTGGCCACGACAGACAATCCACTTCTGGTGGACATGCGCCTCCATCGTACAGGCACCGGCAAACCCGACCTTTCTGACATCTCACTCGTAATCTTTTGGCTGGGCGATCCGCTTAAGCAGAAATATCCGGAATGCTATCTGGAAGCGCTGGAGATCGCGAAGGCCGCGCAGGATGCCGGCATCAAGATCGTCAACCACCCCGATGCTTTGAGCCTGACGACAAAATCCCGTCAGGCCCGCATCTGGCAGGAGCATGATGTACCGGCCGCAAAGGCGGTGGCGGTGCAGAGCCCGAGTGAACTCAACTCTGCTATTGAGAAGGTCGGCTTCCCCTGCCTGATCCGCAGCGACCAGGAACACGCCCAGCGAAATGTCATCCAGGTCGATTCCAAAAGCGATGTAGAGCGCATCACTCTCGATGATCTCCTGCCGGCCGTTGTGCTGAAGTGCCATGATGTGCGCGAGGAATATCGCCGCGCGGGTTGGGACGCTGACAGCCTGTTCTACCGCTTTCACCACAAGGCGCGCGCCATTGTCTTCCAGGACCGCGTGATCGGCAGCCATCTCTTCTTCTCGAAGGATCGTATTGTCGGCCTGTCCAATTCGCTGTTCGCCAGGGAGGAAAGACCGCGCCGCAATTTCGCACGCCGTTTCGGCT
This sequence comes from Hyphomonas beringensis, assembly GCF_000682755.1. GTDB lineage: Bacteria > Pseudomonadota > Alphaproteobacteria > Caulobacterales > Hyphomonadaceae > Hyphomonas > Hyphomonas beringensis. The sequence goes on along the minus strand of NZ_AWFF01000001.1, from coordinate 203,299 downwards.
ATCATCGTCAATTGCTGGACGAGATGATTGCGGTCGACAAACAGTATTTCTCTGAAGTCCCTCAGGGACATGACGATCTGGTCCGCGCGGTCTCCGTGATGGGGCTGGACTTTGCCGCGCTGGATTACAGCCTGCGTCCAGACGGATCGATCCTGATCTGGGAGGCCAATCCCTACTTCCATCTGCCGGACGGCCGCAAAAGTGTTCTGTCTGCCGAACGCGATGCCGTGGCACGAGTGAACAAGTCCTTTGACTGGATTGCCGAAAACTTCGCGCGCCTCAAGGCCGACAAGCCTGCTCTCACGATTGTGTCTTCCCAATAGGAAGAATACAGGCCAATCCTCTCAAAGTCTGGATAAATGTGGCTGAAATGTTGCAAACAGGGGTTGGGACGCCCTTGTGTGTGCAGCTTTTGGAGGGGGAAAGTGGAAGACCGGATCGGCTGGGTAGATTACGCCAAGGGCATCTGCATCATTCTTGTGGTGATGCTGCATGCGGTGCACAATGTGGAATATCTGCTGAACGGGCAGGGCTGGATGCGCCCCATTGTGGAGTTTGCCTATCCGTTCCGAATTCCTGATTTTTTCCTGATTGCCGGCCTCTTCCTCAGCCGCAGCATACATGGTCCTGTTACAGACTATATTGACCGCAAGATCGTCCACTTCATCTATTTCTATACATTGTGGGTGACCTTGCAGCTGGGCATTCTTGAGTTCGGCACCCTCACATCCAGTCCGCTCTATTTTGCCAAAATATGGCTGATGAGCTTTATCGAGCCGACCAATTCGCTGTGGTTTGTCCACATGCTGCTGGTCTTCTATGCCGTGACATGGCTGGTGCGGAATGTGCCGGTCTGGATTGTCCTGCTCGGCGCTCTGATACTGCAATCCCTCTACCAACTCGTCATCATTGATACGGGCTGGAATGTGGTGGACCGGTTCTGCAACCGCTATGTCTATTTCTATATCGGGTACGCCTTTGCGCCGCAGATCTTCGCCTTTGCCAAGCGGGCTGCGAAGTATCCTCTTCTGGGGCTCGGCGGGTTGCTCATCTGGGCCGTGCTCAACTGGTGGATGGTGCAGCATGAGATGCACTACATGTTCCTGACCAGCTTTGTGATGGGCATTGCCGGGGCGACGGCTGTGTGCGTTGTCTCTGCGCTTCTGTCGCGTTTCAGATGGGCGGGCTTCCTGCGCTATTGCGGGCGCAATTCCATCGTCATCTATCTGACCTATGCGTTCCCGCTCGCCTTCATGCTGCGGTTCGTGTTGCCCAGAACAGGCGCGCCATTCGGGGATGTCGGGCTGGCCACAGCGCTGACGCTGGCCTTCTGTGTTGGCCTGCCTTTGCTGTTCCATGCCTGCGTGCGGCACACATCGATGCGCATTCTATATGAGCGCCCGCAATGGGCCTCGCTGACACATCATCTGCGCAGGCGTGCGTTGCGCGCGGATGGGGCGCTGTAGGGCCGTGATGCCCGGCGGGAAAGCCGGGCAGGGGGCTGTGGCTTAAACGTTGAAGCGGAAGTGCAGCACATCGCCGTCCTGGACGATGTATTCCTTGCCTTCTGCGCGCATCTTGCCCGCATCCTTCGCGCCGTTCTCACCGCCGCAGGCAACATAGTCCTCAAAGGCAATGGTTTCCGCACGGATGAAGCCGCGTTCAAAGTCACCATGGATGACGCCAGCCGCTTTCGGGGCGGTCCAGCCTTCCTTGATGGTCCAGGCGCGGGCCTCTTTCGGGCCGACCGTGAAATAGGTTTGCAGGCCCAGCAGATTGTAACCGGTATGGATCAGGCGGGTCAGGCCCGGCTCTTCCAGGCCCAGCGTTTCCAGATATTCGGCGCGGTCATCATCATCCAGCAGGGCCAGTTCGCTTTCGATCTGGGCGGATATCACGACACAGGCTGCGTCTTCCTCGGCGGCGCGCTCCACGACGCGCTTGGAATAGTCATTGCCGTTTGCGGCGCTCTCTTCGTCGACATTGGCCACGAACAGCACAGGCTTTGACGTCAGCAGCTGCAGCATGTTCCAGGCCTTCATGTCGTCCTTGGAGACATCGGCGCGGCGGGCCGGGCGGCCCTCGACCAGTTCGGCCAGGGCAAGGTCTATCAGGGCAACCTGTGCCTTGGCTTCCTTGTCACCGGAATTGGCTTTCTTGATGACGCCCGCTTTACGCTTTTCCAGGCTCTCAAGATCGGCCAGCATCAGCTCTGTCTCAACGACTTCATAGTCGGCGACCGGGTCCACCTTGCCGCTGACATGCGTGATGTCGTCATTCTCGAAACAGCGTAGCACATAGATGATGGCATCCGTCTCGCGGATGTTGGCCAGGAATTTGTTGCCCAGACCTTCGCCTTTGGAGGCGCCTTCGACCAGGCCGGCAATGTCTACAAAGTTCATGCGCGCGGGAATGATTTCCTTGGAGCCGGCAATCTCTGCCAGCTTCGCCAGGCGGGGTTCTGGCACAGCCACTTCGCCGACATTCGGCTCAATCGTGCAGAAAGGATAGTTTGCCGCCTGCGCCGCTGCCGTCTGGGTCAGGGCGTTGAACAGGGTGGATTTGCCGACGTTCGGCAGGCCCACGATGCCACATTTGAAGCCCATAATGGCCTCCTCATAATTTGTCTCGTCGCGCGAATACCCGGATTTCCAACCGAAAAACAGGCTGATTTATCGCCTTACAGCGGAATTGGGTGGAATTAGTAAGGTCTATGGGTATGCTTGGCGGGTTACATCAAGAGGTAACACGCATGGCATATGATGTTTTCCTGGTCTCCGCGATAGAAGATCGCGATATGGCGAAGCTGGTAGCGCGCCGTTTGAGGTCATTGAAGTTCAAGGTCTGGTTCGATCAGAAGCAGACCGACAATACCTTTGACGCGAAAGATGCGCGCAATGCCGGCAATTCGGAATCCATGCTCGTGATATGGTCCGAAAACGCCGTGAAGAGCGACTGGGTGCGTGCGGCGGCCTCTGTTGGCCATTCCCGGCCAGGGATGCTGGCGCAGGCCAGTCTCGACAAGACAATTCCCTACCAGCCCTTCAAGCAGGACAAGCGCTATTCGCTGGAGGGCATGACCTCCCGCAAAATGCCGGAGGGCTTCTACCAGCTCGTTGAAGAACTGGGTAAACGCCAGGACCGGACCGATCTGCGCGAATGGATGGGCTACGGCTCCAAGGACGAGGAAGAGCGTGACGCCTGGCTTGAGGCTCACCCGGAAGACCCACTGGCGATCGATGCGAAGAAAAAGCGTGAGAAAGCCCTCGGCATCAAACCGCCCCCTGCGGCTGAAGCGGCGGGCGCTGCAGCGCTGGCAGCGGCCTCCGTCAAGGCGCCGTCTTCCAAGTACAGCCAGGCCTCTTCAAGCCGTCCGGCGCCGCGCGCACCTACGTCCACCACAGCAGCAAGTGCAAATGGAGGCGCAGCCGCCAAGGCAGAGGATCTCGGCATGGGCTGGGGCACGCTCGCGGCGGTTGGCGCGGCGATTGTGGTCATGTTCTTCATGAGCTGGGTTTTCCGGTCGCAGACCATTGCGCCCGCGACAACGCAGGCGGGCCTGCCACCTGTGGGCAATGCCTATCGCCTGACAGAAGCCTGCCCGGCCGGACAAGTGCCGGCATCCCTCATAAAGGTGCTGGAGCCGGGCCCGATCATCAATGATACGGAAGAGCCCGAGGACTAGGCCGGCCTAGCCGAAGACTGCGATGGTCTGCCGCCCGATCATGATCGGCTCGCGGCGGCTGTTCCACAGCGTCATGGACTGGCTGCTATAGCCATCGCGCGAGGTATCGGCGATGTGCCGCGCCAGGAACCAGCCATCATCGGTTTGAATGTCATCAGTCAGGAATTCCGCCATCCAGGTCATGGAGCTGATGCGCGCCGGGCCGGACAGCATGGAGAGCGCGGCAGGTGGCGGGGCGTCGGCGAGGGCCAGCACCGAAACGGCATCCGGTGTCAGCTCTGTATCCTTGTGGCGCATCCAGAGAGAGATATCGCCTTCCGCAGCGCCTGAGATGGGGCGCGAGCCTGCGACGAGGCGCATGTTGAAGTTCCGCGTGAAGGCGGGGCGCAGCGGGCTGTCGCCAAAATAGCTTTCTGTCTCATCCGGCGCCGTCACATCCGGGGCGGGGAGGTTGGCAAAGTCCAGCGCCGAGGTGCGGTTCATGCCAAAGGCAAAGATGGAGTCGGCGGCTACGCCCTCACTGCCGGTCATCCGGACATTCACGAAGATGGTGTTCTTGCCCTCGCGCAGGACAACAGCCTGGCAGATCACATCACCAGAGACCGGGCCGACGAACGCAACCTGCGCCGAGCGGATGGGCCGGTCACCTGCCAGGCGCTGCGCCGTCTTCAGGCACATCGCACCAGTCAGGCCGCCATAAGTGGTGCGGCCCTGCATCCACTCTTCCGGAACATGAAAGGTCAGCCGTGTATTGCCAGAGGCAATCGCGCTGTTCATCAGCTGTGTGAAGTCCATCTCTATATCCTCTTGCACGGGGCAGGATAATCGGGTTCCAAAAAGGAACCAATGTGTGTCGCTAGGGTATGCAGCAAAAAAATACGCTCCGGTTTTACGCGGAGCGTATTTTGAAATCAGACCGCAGGGCCTGTCTTAGTGCTGGCTTTCCGGCGTGGTCACGCGCATGCCATCCAACTCATCAGAGATGGTAATCTGGCAGGACAGGCGGGAATTTTCCTGAACATTTTCAGCGAAGTCCAGCATGGACTTTTCCATTTCCTGCTGCTCGCCCACCTTGTCCATGAAGGACTGATCCACATAGACGTGGCAGGTGGCGCAGGCGCAAGCGCCGCCGCAGTCGGCATCAATGCCGGGAATGGAGTTCTTCACGGCAGCTTCCATGACCGTTTCGCCGTTTTTGGCTTCAACGACGCGTTCGGTACCATCATGATCAATATAGGTGATTTTTGCCATGGGCGGGTTTCTCTCCTTCAGGCTGCAGCAGCAGCGGCAATGTCTTTCATCGAGACTGTTGTATCGCTAAGCGTATCCGGCTCAACCTTTGCACCCATCATAATGAGCTTTTTTGAGGCCAGGAATTCCGGGGCACTGTTGACGGCATCTACCGCAATCAGTGTGCCATTCTTGAGGTAAAAGGCTGCAAATTTGCGATCTTCAGGCGATCCACGCACCACGATCTGGTCATAGCCCTGGCTGAGGCCGGCAATCTGCAGCTTCAGATCATACTGGTCAGACCAGAACCAGGGGCAATCCTCTGGCGGGCGGGGCTTGCCCAGAATGGCGGCCGCGGCGAGCTTTCCTTGCTCAATGGCGTTATGCACGCTTTCGAGGCGCGATGAGCGGCCATAATGGACCAGCGGACGGCTGGCACAATCACCGGCCGCAAAAATGCGCGGATCAGACGTGCGGGCGTCGCGGTCTACCAGGATGCCATTATTGCAGGCGATGCCGGCTTCATTGGCCAATTCTTCATTCGGCAGAATGCCGATGCCGACCAGAACGAGATCTGCGGGCAGGGAAGTGCCGTCTTCCAGAATGGCCGCGGTAACTTTGCCATCCTTGCCTTCAAGGCGGGCGAGACGCGCATTCGTGCGAATATCGACGCCCTGACGGCGGTGCTCGGCTTCGTAAAATTCGCTCATGACCGGGCTGGTCACACGCGCCAGCACGCGCGGCGCCATTTCCAGAACTGTGGCGGACAGGCCCATCTGACGGGCCACGGCGGCGGCTTCGAGTCCGATATAGCCGGCGCCGATGATGACCATGTTGCGGCCTTCAACCATTTGCGGCTGGATACGCTCAACATCCGAAAGGCCGCGCAGATCGTGCACATTTTCAAGGTCAGCGCCGTCCAGCGGCAGGCTGCGCGGGCGAGAGCCTGTCGCGATGACCAGCGCGTCATACTCGACATGCGCGCCATGGGCCATTTCAACGATCTGGTTTTTCCGGTCGATGCGTGATGCCGGGGTCGACAGGATCAGCTCGACCTTGTTGTCTTCATACCAGGCCGCCGGTTTGAAGAAGAGGCGCTCTTCGGCGAACTCTCCCTTCATATAGGCCTTGGAAAGTGGTGGGCGCTGATAGGGCAGAGATGGCTCATCCCCGATAAGGGTCAGCTCACCTTCATAGCCACCCATGCGAAGCGACTGGATAGCTTGTGCTCCAGCCTGGCCACCGCCCAGGATGACAATCTTCTTTGCGTCCGAAAGGTCCAAACCTTTCCTCCCCACTGTTCTAGACGCCAAAATTCGTGACGCTGGCGTCATTTTTTACATTTTCTAAGCCAATCTGCCTAATGCCGCAAGGTATGTCATCAAGCCAAATGCCGCATTCACAACAGAAAGGATGGCGTTTCGCTGCGCTGTTTTATATGGCTCGGTGTATGGAGAAAACCTTTCATCTTCCCTCGGACAAGAAAACCCGTTCCTTTGGGGCAGCTCTTGCGACAATTTTGCAGCCCGGAGATGTCCTTGCGCTGCACGGTGGATTGGGCGCCGGAAAGACAACGATGACGCGCGGACTCATCCAGTTCCTTCTGGGTGAAGAGGAAGAGGTCCCCAGCCCCACCTATACGCTGGTCCAGATCTACGAGACGGATGCCTTCCCGATCTGGCATTTTGATCTCTATCGCCTCGAAAGCCCGGAGGATCTGCACGAACTGGGCTGGGATGAGACAGACCAGGGCGTTGCCATTCTGGAATGGCCAGACAAGGCGGGGGACCAGCTGCCTGCCTGGCGTCTGGATGTCCATCTTGAGTTTGACGGCGACCAGCGGATTGTAAGGCTGGTGCCATGCGGCGAAGACTGGCAAACACGGCTTGATGACTTCCGATTCTAGCGAGCGCGAACGGCAGATAACATCCTTCCTGGCAAAGCAGGGCTGGGATGGCGCTGAGCTGCGCCCGCTGGATCAGGATGCGTCTACCCGCAGGTATATTCGCCTGACACGCCCGGATGGGGCAAAGGCCATTCTGATGGATGCCCCCCGCATTGAGGCAGACCCATGCCCCCCGGAGGCGAGCGATGAGCTGCGCAACCAGATGGGCTGGAACGCGCAGACCCGGCTGGCAGCCTCTCGCGTGGATGCCTTCGTTCTGATTGCACAGCATTTGCGATCGCTCGGCTTCGCCGCGCCAGAGGTACATGCCCATGATTCCGAGTTGGGCTTTGCCCTGATTGAGGATTTTGGAGGGCGCAAGGAAATCGCCCGGCAGATCGAAGCCGGTACAGTGGCCGAGCAGGACGCCTATCTTGCGGCCATGGACGTGCTGGTCGCCCTGCATGAGCATCCGGTGCCGGATGTGCTGAGCCGCGACGGCGAAATCTGGCCCATTCTGGAATTTGACCGTCTGGCCCTTGCCAGCAATGCAGACCTCTACGCGGACTGGCTGCCTGCGGAAGTGGGACACGACAAGCTGACCGGCGAGATGCGACAGCGCTGGGAAGCAGAGCGCGATGCGCTGATCGAGCAGGCCATGGCCTTTCCGCGCACCCTGACGCTGCGCGATTTTCACGCCGAGAATTTGCTATGGCTGGGCGGTGGTAGGATCGGCCTGCTGGACTTTCAGGATGCCGTGAAAGGCTGGGACGCATGGGACATCGCCATGCTGACCCAGGATGCGCGCCGAGACGTTTCGCCGGATGTGGCAGAGGCCGTGATCCGGCGCTATCTGGATGGTACGGGGAAAGAGCGCGCCGCCTTTGAAGAGCGTCTCGCCGTGATCGGCGCGCTGAATGCCCTGCGCATCGCAGGGGTCTTTTCTCGTCTGCAACACCGCGATGGCAAACCGCGCTATGCTGAGTTCCAGCCGAGACAGTTGAAAGTGCTGGCGAAAAACCTTCAGCACCCGGCGCTTCAGTCGATGGCCGCCTTTGTGCGCGAGGCAACACCTTTCGTTTTCACGGGGCTGGCATGAGCATTTCTGTACCACACACCGCCATGGTTCTGGCCGCCGGGCTGGGCACACGGATGAGGCCGCTGACAGATCACATGCCGAAGCCGCTGATCGAGGTGAATGGCAAGGCCCTGATGGATCGGCTGCTGAATCCATTGAGCGCAGCCGGGGTGAAGCGCCTTGTCGTGAATGTGCACTGGTGCGCCGACATGATTGAGCAGCATCTCTCAGGGCGTGATGATTTCGAGATCGTCTTCTCGGACGAGCGCGACCAATTGCTGGAGACGGGCGGCGGGCTTGCCAAGGCGGCGCCACTGCTCGGCGAGGAGCCTGTCTTCGTGGTCAACACAGATGCGTTCTGGGGCAGCCTGTCGCCAAAGCCCTTTCTGGATATGGCGGGCGCATTTGACCCGGACCAAATGGATGAGCTGTTGCTGCTGGCCGATACACAGCGATGCCTTGGCTTTGCCGGAGCGGGCGACTTCACGCGCGATGAGCACGGCCGTCTGACGCGGCACGGCGATGCCGCGACTGCGCCCTGGGCCTATGCCGGTGTGCGTATCCTGAAGCCGCAGGCCTTCCTGTCCCAGCCGGTTGAGCCATTCTCTGTAGCGTGGCGCATCTGGGGGCCGCTGGTCGAGGCTGGCCGGCTGCATGGCCTGCCGCTGGATGATTTCTGGCTGCATGTGGGAGACCCGCAAGCGGTCAAGGATGCCGAAATGTGGCTGATGTGCCATGGCGAGTGACGGGAAACTGTTCGGCGCGGATCGGCCCAGGGTCTGGACCATTCCGCCGGGAGAGGACTTTCTGAAGGTGTTTGCCCGGGCGCTGGCCGAGGATGTTCATCTGTCGAAACACCCCGATGCGCTGGCTGATGCGATCATCTATGTGCCGAACCGGCGCTCGGCGCGGGCCCTGTCTGCCGCCCTGTTCGAGGCGGCCGATGAAAGCCCGATCCTGCCGCCGGAAATCCGCGCGTTGGGGGATCTGGAAAGTGACGAACTGCCGCCCGTTGCCGAGAGCAGCCTGATCGACCTGCCGCCAGCCCTGTCACCGGGCAAGCGCCTCGGCCTGCTGGCCTCCATGGCGCAAACTTTTTACCGGGTGAATTACGAGACGGAGCTTCCGGCCTCGTCTGCACTGTCTGCGGCGATGGAACTGTCCCGTCTGCTGGATCAGGCGCATCTCAGTCCGGATACGGATTGGGGCGAGCTGCCCAATCTCGTCAAGGATGCAGACCTTGCCAAACACTGGGAAAGCTCCGCCAAATTCCTGGAGATCATCACTACAGCCTGGCCTGCCTTGCTGGAAGAGCAGGGCGTGTCTGACCCATTGGAGCGACGCCTCAAGGCCGCGCAGGCGACTGCGGCGGCGTGGCTGGCACATCCGCCTGAGGCACCGGTGATCATTGCGGGGTCTACCGGCGCGACCCCGGCAGGCCGGGAACTTATGAAGGCGGCCTTGCAATTGCCGCGCGGCATGATCGTGTTGCCTGGGCTTGATCTCGATGCGGATGAAGAGGCGCGCGTCTCAATCCTGGGCGAAGTTGGCCACCCGCAGAATGTGTTGTTCCAGACGCTGAACCATTTGGAGGTGGCACCTGAGGCCGTCTCGCAATGGCCGGGCGCGTCTCTGGCGCGGGACCGTCAGGCGCGCCGCCGGATGATTCATGAGGCGCTCGCCCCAGCGGATGCAACGGCGGACTGGCGCGACACGCTGGACCAGTTGGCCGGCGCGGCGGAGGTGAGTGTCGAGGCCTTTGCGGCAGATGCGCTTCAAGGCCTGTCGATCATAGAAGCGGCAGATGAGGCCGATGAGGCAGCCTGCGTGGCACTTATCCTGCGCGAGACTCTGGAGCAGGCGGGACGCACTGCTGCGCTGATTACGCCGGATGCCGGGCTGGCGCGCCGGGTGTCTGCGCTGCTGCGGCGTTGGGGCGTGGACGCGCCACCATCGGCCGGTATGCCCCTTAGCCGCACGCTGGCGGGCAGCTTCATTGGCCTTTGCGCGCAATGGGCGACTGACCCGTCGGACCCGACGCTGCTCGTGTCTGTGCTGAATCATAAACTGGCCGCGCCCATGCCTGGCCTCTCAAATCTTGAGCTGTACTTCCTGCGCGGCCCGCGCCGCTGGACCAGCCTTGACGGGCTGAAGGAAAGCATCCGTACACGCCACGAGATTGAGCCCTATCCGAACTTCACGGATGAGCATCAGGCGGAGGCGCAAGAGCTTGTCGGCAAGCTGATCGACATATTTGAGGCGACTGGCGCGGACCTTAGCCAGATGGGAGACATTGCCGGCGGTGATGGGCTGGAGCGGATCGCGCTGCTCGCGGCGGCGGTCAGCGAGACGCCCTTGCCATGGGCCGGAGAAGACGGCGCGGCGGCGAGCCGTCTTCTGGAGTTTGTCAGCGAAGTGTCTTCCTACCTGACGCCGATGCCACCGTCTGCGCTGGCCGAGCTGGTCAATTCACAGGCCGCGCAAATGACAGTCAGCCTGAAACAGGATGAGCATCCGAATCTGTTCATCTGGGGGCCTCTGGAGGCGCGGCTGCAATCAGCCGACCGCGTGATCCTGGCGGGCCTGAATGAGGATGTCTGGCCGAAGCGTCCTGCACCGGATGCGTTCCTGCCGAGGCATTTCCGCCAGCAATTGGGCCTGAGCGATCCGGAGGACCGGATGGGCCTGGCCGCGCATGATTTCGCTCAGCTGGCCTCCGCGCCGGATGTCACGCTGGTCTATTCCGCGCGCCGCAATGATGCGCCTGCGGTGGCGTCCCGCTGGGTCTGGCGTCTGAAGACGCTGGCCGAAGGCGCACTGGACGACAAGGCAAAAGTGATGCTGAGCCCGGAAGGACTGGACCCGCTGAAACTGTCCGAAGCGCTGAAGCAGCAGGGCGTCGATGCCTCCCCTCAGGATTTTTCTGTCGAGCCCATGCCGACCATGCGGCCGGAAGGCTGGCCGAAGAAACTGTCCGTCACGCGCGTGGATACGTTGCAGCGTGACCCTTATGCTCTGTGGGCTGAGCAGGTGATCGGCCTTGTGAAGGTTGATCCGCTGGGCGGAGATCTGGGCCCGGCGCCGCGCGGTACGGCGGTGCACAAGGCACTGGAAGACTTCGAGGAAGCCGGCAAACCCAAGACCGCGGACTATCTGCTGGAATTGCTGCACCGGGAACTGATGCGCGTGGGCGAGACGGAGGAAGCCTGGGCGGCGCGCAAGGCGGTCTGGGCGCGCACGTCGGAGTGGTATGTCAATTGGCGCAAGGACCGAGACATCGGCGGCGGCAGGCCGAAATTCGAGGTGCGCGGTAGCATAGAGCTGGATCTGGAGGGTGAGCCATTCCGCCTCAGCGCGACAGCGGACCGGATCGAGATGAATTCGACCGGCGAGATTGTCATAGTCGATTTCAAGACCGGCAATCCGCCGCGTGAGAAGGAAGTGGGCGCGGGCCTCAGCCAGCAAATGCCGCTGCAGGCACTGATCGCTCAGCAGGGCGGCTATGAGAAAGTGCCCGCCGCGCGTGTGGACCAGCTGCACTATGTGGCCTTTAAGGCCAAGCCGGATGCGTTCACATTGGGAGGCAAGCATAATTTGCCATCTGAGCCAGCAGAGATGGCGGAACTGGCCGAAGAGGGCCTGCGGCGCCTGATCGTGCAGTATCGTAACCCTTCGGCGGCCTTCCTGTCAGCGCCGCGTGTGAAATTTGTCAAATATGACAATGGCTTCAATTTGCTGGCCCGCCGCGCCGAATGGGCGGGCGACACTGAAGACGGGGAGGGAAGTGATGGCTGACGACATGATGCCTGTGACCCCTCCGGATACAGAGGACTATCGCCGGGCCAATGCGGCGCAGCTGTCCTCTGCCAATCCGGCCTATCCGGTGTTCGTGATGGCGAATGCCGGTAGCGGCAAGACGAAGGTTCTGATCGATCGCGTGGCGCGCCTGTTGCTGCGCCGGGAAGACGGACGGGAAGGTGCGCGGCCGGATTCCATTCTGTGCATCACCTATACCAAAGCAGCCGCGAACGAGATGCTGTCGCGCCTGTTCCGTACGCTCGGAAAATGGTCGATCATGCGGGACGAGAAGCTGCGCGAAGAACTCTCGCGGCTGGAGGGCCGGGACAAGGCGGCCTACACGGCGGATGATCTGCGCGGGGCGCGGGCCCTGTTTGCACGCGCTCTGGAAACGCCGGGCGGCCTGCGGATCGAGACCATCCACGCCTTCTGTGCGCGTATCCTGCGGCGGTTCCCGCTGGAGGCGGGGGTTCTGCCAGGCTTTACAGAGATTGAGGAAGACGAGGCCGATGCCATCTGGCGTCAGGCGCGCGGTGCAGCCGTGCTGAAGGCGCAGACAGAGCATCCCGAGGCGCTGGATCTTCTGGCCACGGAAGGTGGGCATGAGGGGGCTGATCTGCCGCTGAACGCCATGCGCTATCGCATCCAGCCCTTCCTGGATTTCGCCGAGGCGCATGAATTTGATCATGACCGGATGGAGCAGGCCCTGCGCGATGGGCTAAATGCGCCGGAGGGCAGCGCGGCGGATATTCTAGATCTCGCCATGGGCGAAGAGATGCCGGTTACGGCTTTGCGGGAAGCGCTGATTTCTCTTCATGCCTCTGGCAAACGGGATGACCTGCGCACGGCGGCCGCGGTGGAGGCCGCCCTGCTGGAAGAGACTGCAGAGGCACGATGGCACGCCTATAAGGGCGCGTTCTTTGGGACGCAGAAGCCATATTCGCGGCTCTACAATGCCGGCGCCGGGAAAGACGCGAATGTGGTTGGCCTGTTCTCCACGGCGGACCCGATCGGGTCTGAAGTCAGCCGTGTGATGGAGCTGGCGGAGAAGCTGCGGCTTGCGGCAGCGGTGGAGCGCAACATGGCGCTGCTGAAAGTCGGCCTGCCGGCTGTGCGCGCCTACCAGCAGGAAAAGCGCAAGCGCGGCGCGCTGGATTTTGATGACCTGATCCGCAGCACGCATGACTTGCTGAAGAGCCGGGGCATGTCTGACTGGGTTCTCTACAAGCTGGATGGCGGGATAAGTCACGTCCTGCTGGATGAGGCGCAGGACACGAGCCCGCTGCAATGGGACTTGATCTCGGAACTGACGAAGGAATTCTTTGCCGGAGAAGGCGCCGAGCGCCAACAGGACCCGCGTACCCTGTTCGTTGTGGGCGACGAGAAGCAATCCATCTATTCCTTCCAGGGCGCAGAGCCTGCCCAGCTGCGTGCGCAGGAACAGGAAAAGGGCAAGATGGATTCAGAGCTGCGCTCTCTGACCATGGAGATGTCGTTCCGTTCGTCGCCTGAAGTGCTGTCCTATGTGGACGCCGTCTGGAATTCTGCGCCGCCGGTGGATGTTGCCGCTGACAATCATCCGCCTTTCTCTGCAGAGCAGGTGAAACACACGGCCCGGCGGGCAAACCAGCCGGGCCTGGTTGAGCTGTGGCCGGTCGAAGAGCGCGCCGAGGAGGCGGATGAAGATGCCTGGTCCCGTCCGGTGAACGCGATGCGGTCATCCTCTCCGAAGGCGCGGCTGGCCAAGCAGATTGCACGGCAATTGCGCGAGATGGTCGACCGCGGAGAGACGGTCTGGGAGGAGCTGCCAAATCGCGACTGGAAGCGCCGCCGCATGCGCGCCGAGGACATTCTCATTCTCGTCCGCAGTCGGACGGGTGGCTTGTTCGATGCGATGATTTCGGCGCTTAAGTCAGAAGGTCTGCCGGTGGCGGGCGCGGACCGGCTGAAGCTGACAGATCATATCGGCGTGCAGGATTGCCTCAATCTGATGCGCTTTGCACTCAGACCGGAGCGCGATCTGACGCTGGCGGAAATCCTGCGCGGGCCATTTGTCGGCTTTGTTGATGATGACCGGTATCTCTATCGCTTTGGGGCAGGTCGCGGGCGCGGGGAAACGCTCTGGTCCCGGATGCAGGCAGATACGCGGCCTGAGGTGCAGCAGGCGGTGGCTTTCCTGTCTGGCCTGCTGGCGCAGCGCCATCTGCCGCCATTCGAATTCCTGTCTGCGGTTCTGGATGTGCCAGCGGCGGATGGCACGACGGGGTGGGAAAAGATCAATGCGCGTCTGGGGACACCAGCGCATGATCCGGTTCAGGCTCTGATCGCCCGCACGCAGGCCTTTGACGCAAGCGGGCCGTCCTCCATGCAGGCCTTTGTGGCCGAGATGGAATCCAAGACAGTCGAGATCAAACGCGACCTCGCCGCCCCGGAAGGGCAGGTGAGGGTAATGACCGTGCACGGGGCCAAGGGCCTGCAGGCGCCTGTCGTCGTGATGCCGGATACGACCGCCGGGCCGAAGACGGTTTCCGATACGCTGTTCGATGTGGACGGCCTGCCGATCTGGTCCCCCCGCAAGGATGGCGACATTCCAGGGGCGGCTTTGGCGCGGGCGATTGCCAATGCGAAGTCAGAAGAAGAATTCCGCCGGCTGCTCTATGTGGCGCTGACGCGGGCGCAGGACAGGCTGATCATTGCCGGCCACTGGCATGGCGCAGCGGCGCCTGGCTATCACACGCGCAGCTGGTATGCGCTGTGCGAGCGGGCGATGAACCGGCTGGGCGTGGAAGCCGATGAAGACGGCATGATGCGCTATGGCGATCTCACGCCGCTGTCGATTGACGGGTCCGGGCAGGAAGAAGACCGCCATACTTTGCCGGACTGGGTGTTCCGCACGCCGCCACATGCCGAGACGGCGCGGCGCTACAGTGCGGCGACGACCCTGCTGGGCCAGAAGACGCCAGTGCTTGCGCCCTTTGGCAAGACACGGGAGGCGCGCCTGCGCCGGGGCCGTATCATCCACACTTTGTTCGAATACCTGCCGCAGTTGCCGGCCGAGCAGAGAGATGCTGCTGCAGAGACCTATCTTGCGCGCTTGCCCGAGTTGGAAGAGGAAGACCGGCGAGAGATGAAGCAGGCGGCCATGACCGTGCTGCAGGCACCTGAGATGAAGGCGCTATTCGCACCGGGTGGACGGGCTGAAGCCGCCATTGTCGGCACAGCGCCGGAATTGCCGAAGGGACTGGTCATCAATGGCCGGGTCGACCGTCTGGTGGTGACGACCCACGATGTCCTGATCGTCGATTTCAAGACAGACCAGCCTGCGCCGGACACGCCGGACGGCGTTGCAGACACTTATCTGGCGCAGATGGGGGCGTATTGGGCGGTGCTGAGGCGGGCCTATCCCGGCCGTACGGTGCGGGCTGCGCTGTGCTGGACAGACGGGCCCCGGTTGATGTTTTTGCCTGAAGATCTGCTTTTAGCAGCTCTAAAGGGTGCCGAGAGGCCGGTTTGACTTCACAGAAGAGTCTCTATGTATCATTCAGGCAAAACGAAACCTGAGGATTCACGCTATGGCTGCGATCAATGTAACAGACGATGATTTTGACGGTGTGATCGGTTCTTCCGATGTCCCCGTCGTGGTGGACTTCTGGGCTGAATGGTGCGGCCCGTGCAAACAGATGTCACCCCACATCGAGGCCGTCTCTGACGAACTCGACGGCAAGGTGAAGGTCGCCAAGATCAATGTCGACGAAAACCCGATTGCGCCGTCCAAATATGGCGTGCGCGGTCTGCCGACGCTGGTGATGTTCAAGGATGGCAAGGTTGCCGCAACGCATCTCGGTGCGATGAGCAAGCAGGCGATTGCTGACTGGATCAAGCAGAGCGTCTGATCCGCATCTGCCCTGAAGACATAAAAAAACGCCGGCGAGAGATCGCCGGCGTTTTTGTTAGACCGTTTCGCTGGTCAGCGAGATGAAGACGTCTTCAAGGTCCGGTGCCTTGGTTTCAAGGTCTGCGACGCTGATGCCATTGGAGCGGACCAGCTCCAGCAGGCGGCCAATTCCGGTTTCGCTGGTGCGGAAGGTGATCTGCAGGTCTCCGGACGGCGTGATCGCGGCATCCATGCCTGACAGGGCATCCGGAAGGGCGGCCAGCGGCTCACGCGGTGTGATGACCAGTGTCTTGTAGTCGAGGCGTGAGAGCAGCGAAGGTGTCGATTCGCAGGCGACAATCTCCCCATGGTTCACAATGGCGATGGTGTCGCAAAGCTCTTCGGCTTCTTCCAGATAGTGAGTCGTCAGAATGATGGTCGTACCATTGTTGTGCAGCTCCTGCACATATTCCCACATCGAGCGGCGCAGTTCGACGTCCACGCCGGCGGTCGGCTCGTCCAGGATCAGGACGGGTGGATTGTGGACAAGGGCTTTCGCCACCATCAGGCGGCGCTTCATGCCGCCGGACAGCTGGCGGACATAGGCGTCTTTCTTATCGTCCAGGCCAACGGCGGTGAGAATCTCAAGGCTGCGGCGTTCGGATTTCGGGACGCCATAGAAGCCGGCCATAAGTTCCAGCATCTCCATGGGGGTGAAGAAGGGGTCTGCTACGATCTCCTGATTCACGACGCCGATGGCCGCGCGGCTCTGGCGGGGATGCTCGTCGATATCGAGTCCCCAGATGCTGGCAGAGCCGGATGTCTTGTTCACCAGACCGGCCAGAATGTTGATAAACGTGGATTTACCTGCGCCATTTGGTCCGAGCAATCCGAAGATCGACCCTCGCGGAACCTCCAGATTGATCCCTTTCAAAGCATGCTTTTCGGGCATTTTTCCCGAGGCTTTGTAGGTTTTTTGGAGATTTGAGACTTTAATAGCGAAGTCGGGGGCCGTTTTCGTGGATGACATGCTGGGCCTTTTCACTCTGTCCATACGATCTTGCACCTTACGGCGGCGCAATCTAGGTAGGGTCGAGTAGCACTATGGGCAACCGGTGCCGCAGAAATTGCAGATGGAAAGACAAGTCATGTCCACTAAACGCGATGTGTTTGATCCGCCGGAAGTATCCATGGTGACCAGCCGCAAGGTTTCCTGCAATGGGGGCGGCGGCGCGCTGGGCCATCCGCGCGTCTGGTATGAGATGGGTGATGAAGATTTTGTCGAGTGCAAATACTGCGACCGGCGCTTCATTTTGATCGGTGGCCGGGAAGACCCTTCCAGCGCCCAATAGTTTTTCTCGATAAGTGAGGTTTCCTGATGCGTGTCCTGATAGCAGGCGGAGGCATAGGAGGCCTGACAGCGGCCGTTGCGCTCCAACGTCTGGGCCATGACGTCCTGGTGTTTGAGCAGGCCGGTGTTCTGGACGAAGTTGGCGCAGGCATTCAGGTCAGTCCGAATGGCATGAAAGTGCTGAAGGCGCTGGGCGTCGCGGCGCGGGTTTCGCGTGATGCGTTCCGCCCCAAAGCGCTTGAGATGCGTATGGGCCGCAGTGGCCGCCGCCTGTTCGATATTCCGCTTCGCAAGGCCGCCATCAACCGTTGGGGCGCAGATTATCTGCACGTCCACCGGGCCGACATGGTCGACGCGCTGAAAGAGGTGCTGCTGGAGCGTCAGCCGGGTAGCATCCATCTGGGCTGCAAGGCAGCCTCCTACAGTCAGGATGAGACAGGTGTCCGGCTGCAGCTGCAGTCTGGCGACGTGTTTGAGGGCGATGTGCTGGTGGGCGCCGATGGCATCCATTCCGTGATCCGCGCGCAGATGCTGGGGCCGGATGCCCCGCGCTATACCGGCATGACGGCCTGGCGGGCTGTCGCACCCGTGGCCTCCCTTGGAGACCATGCACCGCCCCCGACGGCCAGCGTGTGGGTGGGCTCGCGCAGACATGCCGTCACGTATCTGCTGCGGGGCGGCTCGCTGGCAAACCTTGTCGGCGTGGTGGAGCGCAAGGAACAGCTTGTCGAATCCTGGACAGCGGAAGGCTCTCGCGAGGATGCGCTGAGAGACTTTCAGGGCTGGAATCCCGCTGTCACAACGATCCTTGAAAAGGCAGACGTGCTGCATCGTTGGGCACTGTATGACCGGGATGAGCTGCCGCGCTGGTGCGATGGCCGAGTGACGCTGCTTGGCGATGCCTGCCATCCGATGCTGCCCTTCCTGGCGCAAGGCGCGGTGATGGCCATCGAGGATGCCTATGTGCTGGCGCAGCATCTGTCAGGCGAGGCAACGCCGGAAACCGCCCTGAAGGCCTATGAAACAGCGCGTAAGCCCCGTACCAGCCGCGTGCAGGCCGGAGCGCGCGCCAATGCGCGGCTTTTCCATCGCCGCAATCCGTTGACTCAGATGTCGACCTATGGGCCGATGTGGATCGCTGGGCGAACGATGAAGGGCTTTGTGCATTCCCGGAATGACTGGCTGTATCGTCATGACGTGACCTGCAGCTGACACGTCGCTATCTGTCTTATACGAAACAGTCCTGTTTCGATTCCATTATTTAAATATCTGACGGGTTTGCATGCTTTCTGTTCTTGATCTCTTTCGCGTTGGTATCGGTCCTTCCAGTTCCCATACTGTGGGGCCTATCCGGATTGCCGGGCGGTTTATCTCTGCCCTACGGGATAGGCATGGGCTCGGCGATGTCGAAAGAGTTGAGGTGGAGCTGCAAGGCTCACTGGCTTTGACCGGGGCAGGGCACGCGACGCCGAAAGCTGTTTTGTTGGGGCTGGCCGGGTTTGAGCCCGAGACGCTGGACCCTGACGAGGCCGAAGCCAGTGAAGCCGATATCCGCAAGACAAAACGCATCAAGCTGGCCGGTGAGCATGACATCGCTTTTGACCCTGAGCGTGATATCGTGATGGCCTATGATGTCATTCCGGAGCTACACCCCAATGGCATGCGCCTGAAGGCATTTGGCGCAGGCGATGATGTACTGGCCGATGAAACCTGGTATTCCACAGGCGGCGGCTTCATCGCCTCGCAAAAGCAGCTGGAACGCCCGCTGGAGGATGACCTTGTGCCGACCGGCCCAAAGGTGCCGCATGCCTACACCTCTGCTGCCGAACTGCTCGCAATGTGTGATCATGAAGGCCTGAGCATTCAGGAAATTACCCTGGCCAATGAAGATGCCATGCGCCCGCGCGAGGAAACGCTTGCTGCGCTGGACCGGATTGCCGACGTGATGCTGGGCTGTATTGATCGGGGCCTGTCCCGTGAGGGAGAGCTTCCGGGCGGCCTGAAGGTCAAGCGCCGGGCGCCCGGCCTCTGGACCAAGTTGGTCAGCGGAAGCGGAGACAATGAGCGCGAGCAATTATTCGACTGGCTGAACGTATATGCCATGGCGGTGAATGAGGAGAATGCTTCGGGCGGGCAGGTGGTGACCGCACCGACGAATGGGGCCGCCGGGATTATTCCATCCGTCATTCGCCATTATTGCGCCGACACGGAAGATCGTACCGAGCGTATGCGGACATTCCTTCTCACGGCTGGCGCCGTGGGCATTCTCTACAAGCAGCGCGCATCAATATCCGGTGCTGAGATGGGCTGCCAGGGCGAGGTCGGTGTGGCCTGTTCCATGGCGGCTGCTGGCCTGGCGGCGGTGTGGGGGGCAACCCCGCAGCAGGTGACGAATGCGGCCGAGATCGGCATGGAGCACAATCTGGGCCTTACCTGCGACCCGGTCGGCGGTCTCGTGCAAATTCCCTGTATCGAACGCAACGCGATTGGTGCGGTAAAAGCTGTGAACGCGGCGCGGCTCTCTCTTCACGCGACAGGCCATTCGCGCGTCTCTCTGGATCAGGTGATCGAGACCATGCGGCAGACAGGGCTCGACATGTCCTCCAAATACAAGGAAACCAGTCAGGGTGGTCTCGCCGTTAACGTCGTGGAGTGCTGATGGCACAAGTCAAAGACCTCGGCACGCTTCTGAGAAGCCTGGAAGACCGCACTTCCGGCGAACAGGTGAGTGTTGAGGCCATGCTCAACGCGGTCGGGCGGCGATCTTACGGCCCCATTCTGCTTCTGCTGGGGTTTATTGCGCTCAGCCCATTGACCGTCATACCGGGTGCGAACTGGCTGGTGGCGTTGATTATCCTGCTGATGGCGGGGCAGATTCTGTTCGGCAAGAAGTATCCATGGTTGCCATCCCGCGTCCTGAGTTTCGAGTTTCCACGGTCAGCCCTGATTCAGGGAATCGAGATCGCTGAGCCCTATGTCTCTCAGATCGACCGGTTCCTGAAACCCCGCCTGGCAATCCTGACAGAGCCGCCTTTCGTGCAACTGGTTGCTTTGGTTTGTATCGGGGCGGCGCTGATAACATTCCCTCTGGGGCTGATTCCCTTTGGCCCGCTCTTGCCCTCGCTGACCGTTTTGCTGTTTGGCCTCGCACTGACGGCGCGGGACGGCGTTGTGCTGATTCTGGCGGGTGGAGCCCTTATGGGCAGTTTGTGGCTGATGCTTCATCTCTGGGAGCGTATGTTCAGCTAGAACCGGATGCGCGGGAAGGGAAGATTCGCGCCATTGTGTTCGGCCGTTCACCAAATGCATGCGCTGCGGCTCAGCCAAAACCATGCTGCGCATGGATACTGAAATGTGCCTGATAATGTTGGGGGAAAGTGGCTCCGCGAGTAGGACTCGAACCTACGACCGGGCGATTAACAGTCGCCTGCTCTACCAACTGAGCTATCGCGGAACAGCTGGAGACGGGTGAATAGCAGACCCGATTTTGGGTGCAAGCCCCGATCTGCTCTCGACTGACAAAAACCTGCAGTTTTCCCAAAAAAAAGGCGGGAGACTTGAAGCTCCCGCCGAGGCGTTGGGTGATGGTGGGTGTCTCCAAGAGAAGACAGGATCAACATCGCCCAAATTGGTTAACGGGCTGTAAACGCTTTGCAAACGCGGGCCTGAAAATTGCCGAAACTGTATTTACTATTGAGAAATCATGACATCGCGCAGAGACGCCCCGCCGCTGGAAAGCGGTGGGTGGTGAGTCGTCTCCGGGATGTCGGAAAAGGTTCTGGAGGCTCCGGCCGGAATCGAACCGGCGTACACGGATTTGCAATCCGCTGCGTCACCACTCCGCCACAGAGCCAGCAACCAGAGGCGCGTCACTAGCAACGAACTTCGCGCGTTGCAATCTGTCCTTTTCAGGCTGCGTGCGTTTATCACGCATTGCGCCGCCCGAAACCCGTGATAAAGGGCATCTCAACACCCTCTAATGACCTAGCCCGAAAGGGAATTCGAGATGAATTACGAGCTTGCCCGCGAAATCATGGTCGATAGCCAGATTCGCCCGAATGATGTTTCGGACCCGGAAATCGTATCCGCTTTCCTGAGAACGCCGCGCGAATCCTTCGTGCCAAGCTCGCGTAAGTCTGTTGCGTATTCAGAACTCGAAATCGCAACCTCTGAAGGCCGCGCGCTGTGGACGCCGCGCGATACGGGCAAACTGATCAAGATCGCTGCGATCAAGCCAACAGATATTGTGCTCGTGATCGGTGCGGGTGCGGGATATGAAGTCGCCCTGATCAGCCGCTTGGCTGAAACAGTTATCGCGCTGGAAGAAGACACCGCGCTGGTCGACGCCATGTCTGAGCGCTTCGCTGCCATGGGCATCGATCAGGCCGTCGCCGTTGAGGGCAAGCTGGCGGAAGGCCTGCCGGATCAGGCACCCTTTGATGTGATCTATGTCTGCGGCATGGTTGAAACCGTGCCGGAAGCATGGACAAACCAGCTGGGTGAGGGCGGCCGTCTGGCATTGGTCGAGATGAAAGGCGAAGGCCTTGGCCGAGGCAAAGTCTTTACGCGGGCGGGTGAGACGGTCTCTGCGCGCGAAGGGTTTGATGCCTTCCCGCCGAAATTCAGCCAGTTCGACAAGAAAAAAGCCTTCGTTTTCTAGTTTCTTGCGCCGCGAGGCTGCGGCATTAAGACTCCCGAAAAGTGAACACCGTTCACTCTTGGCTAACGGGTCTCTATATAGGGGACCGGTAAGACTGGCCTCTTTAGGAGTCACGCATGAAATTCCGCCATTCCCTAACGGTTTCCACGTTTGCATTGATGATGGCGGGGCCGCTGGCTGCGCACGCCGAGACCCTGTCTGACGCTGTAGCGGCTGCGCGGATGACAAATCCCGGCCTCGAAGCCCAGCGCGTTGAAACGGATATTGCCAAGGAAAACGTCGCCCAAGCCCGCGCGGAGGGTAATGCGTCGGTCAATCTCTCCGGCAGCGCCGGGTACGAATATGTCGACACCAATTCGCCCCTGGCGGCTTTTCCGGGCTATACAGGCGACCGCACGATTGCGAATGCGCAGGTGCAGGCATCCAAGCCCATCTACACTGGCGGCCGCGTCCGCGCCGGCATTCGTCAGGCGACCGCAGGTGTCAGCGCCGCAGAAGCGCAATATGATTCGGCGCTGCAGGATCTGACCCTTCAGGTCGTCACCGCCTATATGGATGTCCGCCGCGACCGCGAAGCCGTTGCCATTCGCCAGAACAATGTCGAGGTGACGGGCGAGCAGGTTCGCGCCGCGAATGATCGCTTCGATGTGGGCGTTGTCACCCGCACAGACGTTTCCCTGTCTCAGGCGCGCCTTGAAGGTGCGCGGGCCTCTCTGGCCGGGGCGCAAGCGACGCTTGAGGGCAGTATTGCGAATTATGAATTCCTGACCGGCAACGCGCCGGGCGACCTGGTTCCGCCACCGCCTGTGCCGCCTCTGCCGGAAACGCTGGAGCTGGCCGTACAAATCGCGCTCGACAACAATCCGGATCTTGTTGCTGCGCGGTATTCTGAGCGCGCCGCGTCTGAAGCCATTGAGGTGGCTCGCGGGCAGTACAAGCCGCAGGTCAGCATTGTCGGCACGGCCTCGGTTCAGGAAACCTACAATGACATCACCCAGCGTGACACGACCGTATCAGCGGTTGCGCAAGGCAGGATTCCGCTGCTTTCGGGCGGTTTGATCAAGAGCCAGGTTCGCTCAGCCAAGCTGCAGCGTTCTCAGGCGCGTCAGCAGATAGACACGCTGCAGCGCCAGATTCGCTCTCAAGTGGCTCGGTCCTGGTATCTGCACGAGGCATCCCTGCGCTCCATTGAGGCCTCGCGCCGTCAGGTCGAGGCGGCCGAGATTGCGTATGATGGGGCGAAGGAAGAACTGGCTGTTGGTGTCCGCACCACGCTGGACGTGCTGGATCAGGAACAGCAATTGTTCGAATCGCGTCTTGCGCTGGTAGAGGCTGAGCGCGACGCCTATGTGGCGGCGTTCAACCTGCTGCGGGCAACGGGTCAATTGTCACCGGAATTGCTCTGATCCCCTGACGGCGGCCCGGACTCAGGTTAACGATGATAAACGGTTGTTAACACTCTCGCCTTAGCGGTTAAGGGGTGAAGATTCGCACGGGAAACATCAAGGGGCATACTGATGGCCAATGAAGCGCACAAGGAACCGACGATGGAGGAAATCCTCGCGTCGATCCGCAAGATCATTTCTGATGATGACGTCGCTCCGTCTCCCGCTGCTGCCCCGGCGGAAGAAGCAAAAGCTGAAGAGGTGTCTGACGAAGAGGCCTTTGAGAGTCTGGATCTGGCGGACGCCGATCAGGAACTGGACGATGTGATGTTCGGCGAAGAAGCTGCCTTTGAGGCGGATTTTGAAAGCTTCGATGTCGAGGAAGAAGATGCCACGGACGAGTCCACGCCCAGCTTTGAAGACATGCTCGGCAATGCCCGCGCGATTAGCGAAGAAGCCAAGGCTGAGCCCGAGCCCGAACAGGCAGAGCCTGATGAAGCGGTACTGAACCTGCTGAAGGAAGTTACCTACATTCAAGAAGAAACGGCTCCGGAGCCGGAAATCGAAACTGCACCTGAACCTGAAAACGCTGCCCCGGCGCCTGCGCCGGAGCCCGCACCCGTGGAGGAAGACATGGCGGCTACCGCCCGTTACCAGCAAACCGTTCTGACCGATGACCAAACCGCTGATGCAGCGGCTGGCGCCCTCGGCAAACTCATCTCCAAAATGGACATGGGCAGCGACAACACGCTCGAAGGCCTCGTCCGCGAGCTTCTCAAGCCGATGATCAAGGAATGGCTGGATGCCAACCTTCCGGCCATCGTCGAAGAGAAGGTAGAAGCAGAAGTACAGCGCATTGCCCGCATGGCGCGCTAGCCTCACCCGATAAAAACGTTATAGGGAAGGGCGCGCCTTAACCGGCGCGCCTTTTCTTTTACACTGGAATACGCCTGAAACGATGCTCGACCAAAGATTTGATCCCGCCGAAGCCGAACCGCGCCTGTACGAGGCCTGGGAAAAGTCCGGATGCTTCAAGCCATCCGGCGATACCTCTGCGCAGGCCTATTCCATCGTCATTCCGCCGCCAAACGTCACTGGCGTGCTGCATATGGGCCACGCGCTGAACAACACGCTGCAGGATCTGCTGATCCGGTTTGAGCGGATGCGCGGCAAGAATGTGCTGTGGCAACCGGGAACGGACCATGCCGGCATCGCGACGCAAATGGTGGTTGAGCGCAAGCTGGCTGAAGAAGGCAATCAAGACCGCCGCTCCATGGGACGGGACGCCTTTGTCGACCGTGTCTGGGCGTGGCGTGAGGAATCGGGCGGCGCGATTGTGGGCCAGCTGAAGCGCCTTGGCGCATCCTGTGACTGGTCGCGCGAAGCTTTCACGATGGGCGACCGGAATGACCCCGACAACAACATGATGCGAGCCGTCACCAAGGTGTTTGTCGAGCTTTACAAGAAGGGCCTGATTTATCGCGACAAGCGCCTCGTGAACTGGGACCCGCACTTCCAGACGGCGATTTCAGACCTCGAAGTCGACCAGCGCGAAGTGCCGGGCCATTACTGGCACCTGCGCTATCCGCTGGCCGATGGCGTTACATATGAGCATCCGGTCAAGGATGAAGAAGGCAATGTCACGGGCACCGAGACGCGCAACTATATCGTTGTCGCGACGTCCCGTCCGGAAACCATGCTGGGCGATACCGGCGTGGCTGTGCACCCGGAAGACGAGCGCTATGCGGGTCTGATCGGCAAGTTCGTGGAGCTGCCGATTGTTGGCCGCCGCGTGCCGATCATTGCCGATGACTATGCAGACCCGGAAAAGGGCTCAGGTGCGGTGAAGATCACCCCGGCGCATGACTTCAACGATTTTGAAGTCGGCAAGCGCGCGGGCCACACGCCGCTGAACATTCTGAATTCCGTTGCCTCCATTGTGGATGGCGGTGAGGCTGATGCGGCGGGCATCCCGGCAGACTATCGCGGGCTCGACCGGTTCGAGGCGCGCAATAAGGTGGTCGAAGCCTTTGAGGCGGCTGAATTGCTGCAGGAAATCGAAGACCTGAAGATCGAGCAGCCTTTTGGCGATCGCTCCAATGTGGTCATCGAACCCTGGATGACGGATCAATGGTATGTCGACGCCAAGACGATGGCCCAGCCCGCCATTGAAGCGGTGAAAACCGGCAAGACCCGATTCGTGCCCGAAAACTGGGAAAAGACCTATTACAACTGGATGGACAACATCCAGCCCTGGTGCGTCTCCCGCCAGCTTTGGTGGGGACACCGGATTCCGGCCTGGTATGACGAAGACGGCAACGTCTATGTCGCGTATTCTGAAGAAGAGGCGCAGGCCGAGGCAGGCAAAGGCAAGAAACTGGTTCGGGACGAAGACGTCCTCGACACGTGGTTCTCTTCCGCGCTGTGGCCGTTCACGACCATGGGCTGGCCGGACAAGACGCCGGAGCTGGAGACCTTCTATCCGACGGCGACGGTGATTACGGCGTTCGACATCATCTTCTTCTGGGTTGCCCGGATGATGATGATGGGCCTCGAATTCATGGGTGAAGTTCCGTTCCCGGATATCTACATCCACGCGCTCGTCCTGGACGAGAAGGGCCAGAAGATGTCCAAGTCCAAAGGCAATGCCATGGACCCGCTGGAACTGGTGGACGCATATGGCGCGGATGCGCTGCGCTTCACTATGACGGCGATGGCGGCGCAGGGCCGCAATATCCGCCTGTCGAAACAGCGCGTGGAAGGCTATCGCAACTTCTCCACCAAGCTGTGGAACGCGGCTCGCTTCGCCGAGATGAATGAATGCGGCGCACCGGGCGAGATGGATTATGCCGCGGTGAAGAGCCCGGTGAACCGCTGGATCCTCAGCGAGCTGTCCAAATGCGCGGCAGATGTGACGCGTGGTCTGGAAGACTATCGCTTCAATGAAGCTTCGGACGCGCTCTACAAATTCATCTGGAACACGCTGTGCGACTGGTATCTTGAGCTGATCAAGCCGCTGCTGGCCGGCATGGACGATACCGACAAGCAGGAAACCCGCGCGGTGTGTGGCTATGTTCTGGATGAGACGCTGAAACTGTTGCATCCCTTCATGCCGTTCGTGACGGAAGAATTGTGGGAACGTCGCTCTCCGGGCCGCGCGGCAAGCAAGGGCTTCCTGATGAGCCAGAGCTGGCCGTCAGGCGAGCCGTTCACGGATGAAGCCGCCACGGCCGAGATCGACTGGGTAATCGACATGATTACCGAAATCCGCTCCCTGCGGAATGATCTGGGTGTGCCGGCAGGCTCTCGCGTGCCGCTGACGCTGGTCAATGCAACCTCAGAGATCGAGCAGCGGGCGATGCGCCACGAAGATGTTCTGAAGCGCCTGGCGCGCCTTGAGGAGATCTCCATGACGGAAACCTCTCCGGAAGGGGCTGTCTCGGTTGTGGTTGGTGAGACCATGTCTGCGTTGTCCATTGCAGACTTTGTGGACATCGAAGAAGTCCGCAAGCGCCTCGACAAGGAACTCGGCCAACTCGACAAGGACATCACGTCCACAGAGAAGAAGCTCTCCAATGAGAATTTCGTCTCACGGGCGCCGGAAGAGATCGTCGAAGAGAACCGTGAGCGTGTCCGTGACTGGACGGCGCGCCGGGAAAAACTGCAAGCGGCCCGCAAGGGGCTTGAAGGTCTCTGATCAATGGGGGCATCCTGTCATCAAATGAACAGGAGCCTCCCTCATGATCCTTCGTATTTTCGCAATCGCTGCGGCGGCTGCGCTCAGTGCCTGTGCCACAGCCCCGAAGCCGGAGGCGGACGTGCCTGAGTGGCGGCTGGTGATCCATGGCGGGGCGGGCGTCATCACGCGGGATGGCATGACGCCCGAAAAGGAAGTGGCCTATACCGCTGCCCTTCAAACCGCACTCGAGGCCGGGGCAGACATACTGCGCAACGGCGGCAGCGCACTGGATGCGGTTGAGGCAGCCGTCATCCCGATGGAAGATGATCCGCTCTTCAATGCTGGCTATGGCGCTGTGTTCACGGCGGCAGGTGTGCATGAGCTGGACGCATCGATCATGGATGGCCGCGACAGGAATGCCGGCGCTGTCACAGGCGTCACTCGCGTAAAGAACCCGATCAAGGCGGCGCGAGCTGTCATGGACAAGTCAGAGCATGTCATGTTCGCCGGGGAGGGCGCAGATCGCTTTGCTGAGTCGCAGCATCTGGAAATCGTCGACAATTCCTATTTCGACACCGATCGTCGTCGCCAGTCGCTTGAGCGTGTTCTGGAAGAGCAGGTCCGCCAGGCGGCAGACCGGCATGGCACGGTTGGTGCTGTAGCTATTGATTCCCAGGGCAATCTGGCGGCTGCGACCACGACGGGCGGCATGACCGCGAAGGCCATGGGCCGTGTGGGCGATTCGCCCCTGATCGGCGCTGCGACCTATGCCGAAAACGGCGTCTGCGCTGTCTCTGCCACCGGGCATGGCGAATACTTCATCCGTGTCGGCGTGGCGAAGACGATTTGCGACCGCGTGAAGCTGGCTGGCGAAAGCATTAATGAGGCGTCGCGCGTCGCGCTTGGCGAGGTGGCCGCACTGGGCGGCGATGGCGGCGTCATCGTGATTGACGGAGACGGCCACTATGCCTTCGAATTCAATTCCGAAGGCATGTATCGCGGCATGATCGACGCCTCCGGTAGCGAGACCGCCATCTATGGTGACGAATGACGGACCATCTCGGGCTGCCACTTATCGAGGACACTTTGCATGACGGATGAGCGCACAGACATGGAAGCAGGCGGGCTGGACCCGGACGTGGTCCATAGCCTGAAGGATCTGCCCGAGGAGTTCCGGGACTTTCCGCGCGTCTATCAGGAGGAGATCCGTCCGGCCCTGCTGGCACGTGAGGGGGACCGCCAGGATGCCGTCTCAAAGGCACGCAAGGCGCGCTATGTCGGCATTGCTGTGGCGGCGCTGGGCGTTGTGATCGGTCTGATTGTCATTCGGCAGCCTATTGTGGCGTTCATCTCCGTCATTGTCGGCGTGGGCTATCTGTATTGGGGCGGCCGGGATGTCCGGAAAGTAGGGCGTGAGGCCAAGGATCTGATCGTCCTGCCGGTTGCGCAGCATCTGGGGCTGAACTTCACGGCCGAACCGGGTGCGGTTGATACGATCTACAAGCATCATGATGTGGGCATCGTACCCAGCTGGGACAGGGCCAGCTATGAGGACCATCTGACCGGCCAGCGTCATGGCGTCGATTTCGAACTGTTCGAGGCGCATCTGGAAGAACGCCGTACGAGCACTGATTCCAAGGGGCGAACCAAGACAAGTTGGGTCACCGTGTTTCAGGGGCAGTGTCTGCGATTTGATTTCCCCAAGACATTCTATGGCCGCACGCTGGTGACGCGCG
The DNA here is from genome assembly GCF_000682755.1 of Hyphomonas beringensis. Classification (GTDB taxonomy): domain Bacteria; phylum Pseudomonadota; class Alphaproteobacteria; order Caulobacterales; family Hyphomonadaceae; genus Hyphomonas; species Hyphomonas beringensis. Next base: position 174,938 of record NZ_AWFF01000001.1, on the reverse strand, counting down.
ATGCTGGCATCTTCAATCGATTCGGCGGCGGCAAAGGGTTGCAGCGTGCTGCTCTGGAAGACCCGAGATTCGAAAAGATCTTTGAGGTGTACACCACAGACCAGGTCGAAAGCCGATTCCTGCTGACGCCGGACCTGATGCAGAAGCTCGTCGATCTGGAGGATGCCTTCCATGGCGGACGTTTGAAGTGCGCTTTCAATGAAGGCCAGATGTATATCACGCTGGAGGGCGGAAACCTGTTTGAGCCCGGCAGCATGTTCAAACCCTTCGACAGTGTGGACCGCGTGAAGGAGCTGCTCAGTGATTTTTCCGCCATGTTCCAGATTATTGACGCCGTCTTGGCCGGCCGCCGCCGGGCAGAGCAGGAACGCGGCGACTGAGGGGCAAATGCGGCAGTGTCTGGGCAGACTTGTTCAGCTTTGCTTCAGTGGAAATATGCAAGAAAAACCGGGAACTTGCAGAAAGGGCCTCTCCATGATCAGGACTACCGTGACCGCGATGATTGTTGCTCTGGCAGCCCAGGGTGCGATGGCTGATGCCATGACCGCAGCGGACATTAAGCGCTGCAAGGCGATGCAGGCAACGCTCGCGCCAAAGGCGGCCGAGATCGAGGAGATGAAAGCTAAGCGTGATGAGCTGGCGGTCGTGGTCGAGACGCGCGGCGAAGCGTGGGAAGATGCTGAAACGCTGCGCCTGGCATCCGCTGGGCACGCAGCCAAGGCAGATGAAGCCAAGCAGGCCTATGAGGCCGGGAAGAAACAGCTGATGCAGTCCGAACAGGCCCTGCAGGCCACGGTGCGTCAGCTGAACCAGGATATCGCGGCCTATAATCAGACCTGCTCAACTGAAGAATAAACCCCCGAAAACAATTTTCTTCTGGACTGCCCGGCCCGTTGCCGGGCAGTTTATGTTTGCGCTAGCATAAACTTCGTTTGGTTGAGAGCGAACTTGGGAATTTGTAGTTATGTCAACGTTGACAGACTGTTTTCCATGGGGTCCTAGTTCTCAAATCAAAAACGGGGCATAGCTTCGATTATAAAGACATGTGGCAGGAACTGACCTGTCACTGCAAACATGGGAGGGCGCGCATGAGCGACGCATCACTGAATCCACAGGCGGAATCCGGGGAGGGCAGCTTTGCGCAAGTCCTTCTGATTACCGCTGTCGCGACCATTGGCGGTTTCCTGTTCGGCTTCGATTCGGGCGTGATCAACGGGACGGTCGAAGGGCTGAAGGCCGCATTCCAGTCTCAGGATATCGGCACGGGCTTCAACGTCGCGTCCATGCTGCTTGGCTGCGCTGTCGGGGCAGCGCTTGCGGGCAGCCTGTCAGATGCCTTTGGTCGCCGTACGATGATGATCGCCGCTGCGATCTGTTTCATCATCTCCGCCTGGGGCTCTGGCGTGTCAGGCTCGTCAGCGGAATTCGTCGTCTATCGCGTGATCGGCGGTCTTGCCGTTGGCGCCGCGAGCGTCATGTCACCGGCCTATATTTCAGAGGTTGCCCCCGCCAAGTATCGCGGACGGCTCTCCTCGATCCAGCAGGTGGCGATCATTTCCGGTCTCTTCATTGCGTTCCTCTCCAACTATCTGATCGCGCAAGCTACGGGCGGTTCCGCCTTGAACGAATGGCTGATGGGTTATGAAGGCTGGCGCTGGATGTTCTGGGTAGAGCTTCTGCCGGCAATCTTCTTCCTGGTCGCGCTGCTGTTCATTCCGGAAAGCCCGCGCTTTCTGGTGGCTCAGGGCTCTTCGGAACGCGCCCGGTCTGTTCTGACGCGTCTGGCAGGCTCGAAAGCGGCAAACCGCAAGGTGGATGAGATTGAGGAATCCCTCGCGAACGATCACAAGCCGTCCATCCGCGACGCGCTTGGCAAGTTCGGCTTCCGTCCGATTGTCTGGGTCGGTATCGGCCTCGCCGTGTTCCAACAGCTCGTTGGTATCAATGTTGTGTTCTATTATGGCGCTGTTCTGTGGCAGGCGGTCGGCTTCTCTGAAGGCGATGCGCTCCTGATCAACGTCATCTCCGGTGCGGTCTCGATCGTTGCCGTGATCATTGCCCTTCTTCTGATCGACCGGATTGGTCGTAAGCCGCTGCTCTTGGTTGGCTCAGCTGGCATGGCAGTGACACTCGCGATCGTGACCTTCTGCTTCTCGCAGGCTGTGCGGATCGACGGTGTTGTCAGCCTTCCGGGCAGCTATGGTCTGATCGCGCTTCTGGCGGCCAATGCATATGTGATGTTCTTCAACGCATCCTGGGGTCCGGTCATGTGGGTTGCACTGGGCGAGATGTTCCCGAACCAGGTGCGCGGTGCAGGTTTGGCCGTCTCCGGATTTGCGCAATGGATCGCCAATTTCGCGATCACGATGACCTTCCCGATCATGCTGGCAACGGCCGGTTTCGGACTGACAGGTGCTTATGGCTTCTATGCCGTGTGCGCGCTGATCTCTGTCTTCTTCGTTGTCTGGGCGGTGAAGGAAACCAAAGGTCTCGAACTCGAAGACATGCAGGGCTAAGCCCGCAATTTCAGGCCCCTGCCGGAATACCGGCGGGGGCTATTTTACATAAAATTCCGTGGGAGGAAGTTATGTCCAACAAGATCCGAAAATCATCCATACTTAAGTTGATGGGCGGCGCGGCATGCGTTGCCTTGCTGAGTGCCTGTGCGCACACGTCCGAGCCTGAAGAGGTCCAAGTGACCGAGACCGTTATTGAAACGGTAGAGCCTGTATCCACCCCGCTGATGACGGAGACGGATGTTACCGTCACGCCCAGCCTGTGGCCGGACATTACGGTTCCGGCGCTCGACCCCGCCATTGAGGCACGCATTGATGACATCATGTCTAAGATGACGCTGGAGCAGAAGGTCGGGCAGGTGATCCAGGGGGACACTGACTCTCTGACACCCGAAGACGTGAAGAAATATCGCCTCGGCTCCGTGCTCAGCGGCGGCAGCTCTGCGCCGGGCGACGAACCGTTCGCCAGCAAGGAAGCCTGGCTGGAAGCAGCCGATGCTTACTGGAATGCGTCTATTGACCCCGAAGGCGTTGAGATCGCCATTCCGGTCATCTGGGGCATCGATGCCGTGCACGGACATGCGAATCTGTTCGGGGCCACTGTATTCCCGCACAATATTGGTCTGGGCGCCACGAATGATCCGGATCTGATCGAGGACATAGCACGCATCACGGCGCAGGAACTTATCGTCTCTGGCCATGACTGGACCTTCGCGCCCACAATTGCCACGCCGCAGGATGATCGCTGGGGCCGCACCTATGAGGGCTATTCCGAGCGTCCGGAAATCGTCGCTGCCTATGCCGAGCGTATTGTGCATGGTCTGCAGGGTGTGCCGGGGCAGGAAGACTTCCTGGGCAATGGCCGCGTCATCTCCAGTGCAAAACATTATGTCGCCGATGGCGGCACCAAGGATGGCCACGACCAGGGCAACGCTGAGATCAGCGAGCAGGAACTGATCGACATTCACGCGCAAGGATACTTCACCGCGCTTGAAGCCGGTGTACAGACCGTGATGTCTTCCTTCTCCAGCTGGGATGGCGTGAAGATGCATGGTAGCCACGCCATGCTGACCGAGATCCTGAAAGACCGTCTCGGCTTTACAGGCTTTGTGGTCGGGGACTGGAACGGTCATGGCCAGGTACCGGGCTGTACGAACACGGATTGCCCGCAATCGATGAATGCCGGGCTCGACATGTACATGGCGCCAGACAGCTGGAAAGGCATTTACGAATCCACGCTGAGACATGTTCAGAATGGCGATATTCCGATGGAGCGTCTGGACGATGCTGTGCGCCGTATTCTGCGCGTGAAGCTGGCCTATGGCATCTTCGACAAAGCCGCGCCGAGCGAGCGCCCCGGCGCGAATGAAGAAAGCCTGCTGGCCTCTGACGAGGCGCGGGCGCTGGCCCGCCGTGCCGTGCGCGAGTCTCTGGTCCTGTTGAAGAATGACGACAATATCCTGCCGCTCAGCACGGACAAGACCGTGCTGGTGATCGGCGATGGCGCTGATACTATTGCCAAGGCTGCTGGTGGGTGGACGCTCTCCTGGCAGGGTGGCGGCTATGACAACAGCTATTTCCCGAATGGCGAGTCGATCCTTGAGGGCATCGAAGAAGCGCTTCTGCCGGGTGGCGGAAAGCTCATCTTCGATCCGGAAGGTACGTCTGATGCCAAGGCGGATGTTGTCATCGCCGTCTATGGCGAAAACCCCTATGCCGAAGGCGTGGGCGACGTGAACAATCTGGACTTCCGCCCGAACGATTTCGATACGGAGCACCTGAAGACCTACAAGGATAAAGGCATTCCGGTGGTTTCGGTGTTCCTGTCTGGTCGGCCGCTCTGGGTGAACCCGGAGCTGAACGATTCTGATGCCTTTGTTGCGGCCTGGTGGCCGGGCACGGAAGGCGGCGGTGTCGCTGATGTCCTGTTCCAGACAGAGCCTGAATATAACTTTACCGGACGTCTGTCCTTCTCATGGCCTGCCAAGGCGAAAGGCTACCAGCCCAATCCGGGGGAAGCGGGCTATGATCCGCTCTTCGCTTATGGCTATGGCCTCAGCTATGGCGATGACGCGCCAAATCTCGGGCCTGTCTCTGAAGACTCCGGCCTGACCGAAGAAGACCTGAAGGACGGCGATCCGCGTGAGATCTTCTCTTCCGGCAAGACGCGTGGCAGCTGGAGCGGCATGCTGGTGTATGGCGGCGATTATGTGCCCCTTCAGCAGGGCGCGACGGAAGTCGGAAGCTTTGAAGTTGGCCGCGCCGATTACAAAATTCAGGAAGACGGCCTTGTTCTGAATTGGGGGCCGGGCAGCCAAGGCAGACTGGTCTTCGTTTCGATGGGCCTACCGGTGAAAATCAGCGGGTCAGCGGATACAGCAATGGATCTCATCTTCGCGGCAAAGCAGCCAGACGGCGGCAGACATCAACTGGTCGTTAGTGGCAATTGCCAGCAGAATGGCGAGTGCGCGGGCACAGAGACCGTCACAGTGAGTAGTGATGAGTGGGCCGAGTATCGGGTGCCCGGTGCTTGCATCGGTCTGGCGGACCTGTCCATGGTGATGGTGCCGGCTGCGTTCAGTTCTGACGAGGCGGGCAGTGTTGCCATTGCGGATGTTCACTTTGCCCCCGCGACCGGCGATGCAGAGTGCGCTGAATAAATACAGCTAGCGCAGTTATAATATCGGGCGCGCATCATAAGGTGCACGCCCGTTTTCTTGTTCAGTCGGCAGAGCTGCGCTCAGACTGTGCGTAGAGCCCCAGCATGGTGCCGACGAAGCCGCCTGCGGTATCTGTACTGAGGATCGTGCCATCCTGATCCATCGCTACGGCTTCCCACTCGCCGCCAGGGGCGGCCTGATGGAAATCATAGCGGTCCGCCCGCGCTGTGATTTTCAGCTTGATGGGCTGCCCCTCTGAGGACAGGGCGGGCACTTCCGCAACTATCTCGCCTTCCGCGTCCGTCTCGCCGCCTGCACGCTTGCGCACCCGGATGATGCGCTTACCCCTTGCGTTCAAGGATACGCCCAGCGCGTAATAGAAGTCATCATTCTGGAATGCGGCGATGCCGGCTTCTTCCTCCGCGCTTGCGGGCGTGAAGCTGAGTTCGGTGGAGGCTTCAGCATTCATGTGCTGTTGGCGCCGCGCCGCGAAGGAGGGATGGCCGAAATCACCCAGGCCGACCGGGCGCTTTTTCAGGATCAGCTTGCCGTCTTCCATACTGTACCAGTCTTCCTGTGGCACACGGACGGTCATCCAGTTGAGCGGCAGCGTATCGCCATCAAATTCCTGTGTGACGGTGAAGTTACCAGTCAGGGGCAGGGGGGCGGCAGGCTGATCCGGCAGATCCGGCTTCTGGATCACATAAGGCACTTCCTCGCCGCGTTCGGGGCCGATGCGGGGAAAGCCGTCTTCCCAGGTCACGGGCAGCAGGAAAGTCTCCCGGCCAGTATTGTACTGGTTGCCGCGATAGGGCCGGGTGCCAAGGAATACGGCCCACCAGTTTCCGGCAGCGTCCTGCGCAAAATCCGCATGGCCGACTGAGGTAACAGGATTGGTGCGGTCTTCCGGCAGGTCTCTTTGCGTCAGTACGGGGTTGCCTTCATAGGGCGTGAAGGGCCCAAGCGGACTGTCTGATTTGAAGACAACCTGAGAATGCTGCGGCCCGGTGCCGCCCTCCGCCATGCTGAGCAGGTATTCGTCTCCAATACGATAGAGGTGAGGCCCCTCAATCCAGATCGGCTTATCTTCAATCCGTACACCGCCATTCACGGCCACCACGGCCTCGCCAATAGGCTGGAAGGTTTTCGGGTCGATCTCGCGGATCCAGATGGCGCGGTGCCCTTCATAGTTGGAGCCGCCTTCCGGCTCGTCATTGTTGATCATGTAGGCCTTGCCATCGAGATCAAAAAAGATCGAAGGGTCGATCCCGCCGACCTCCGGCACCCAGACCGGATCAGACCATGGCCCTGCCGGGTCCGATGCCGCAACGACGAAATTGCCGCCGCAGTCGACACACGTGTTCACGACATGAAACAGGCCATCATGATACTCGATGGTTGGGGCAAAGACGCCGCGGGATACGCCAAGCTTGCCGAAATCCAGCATGTCCGGTCGGTCGATGACATTGCCAATTTGCGTCCAGTTGATCAGATCCTTGCTGTGGAACACCGGGATGCCGGGATAATAGGCGAAGGTGGAATTCACGAGGTAATAATCTCCGCCCACCTGCGTGATGCTGGGATCGGGATAAAAGCCAGCAAGAATTGGATTACGCGCCTGATTGTCCGCCAGCGGTGTATCGAAGATGGCGTCCTGGCCTTTATAGGTCAGGTATTCGAAGGCCGCTTCACTGCTCTCTTCAGTCTGCTCGGGCAGGGCGGCTCTTTCCGCGCAGCCTGCCAGCAGGGCCATCATGCCTGCACTGGCCGCCAGGATGAATTTTCGGTTTCCGGATCGTCGCAATGTCTCTCTCCCTCATGTTTTTTCTTGGTATGGACCTTGTTTGATTTTCCATGATAGCGGTATCATAAATCAAAAGCCAAGGGCCATTGAAGCCCTGCGCGCCAAGGGAGGAAAACGAAGATGACATTCACCAGACGCCACGCGCTTGCCCTCATGTCTGCCAGTGCTGCCGCTGCGGCCTGCGCGTCTTCCGGCACAGACGTTCCGCCTTTGGGCACTGAGACCGCTCCGCTGAAAGACCTGGCCGCGGCAAAGGGCATCCGCTTCGGTACAGCCATTGCGCCGCAACAGCTGGACGATCCGAAATACGTGGAGATCGTGCTGCGCGATTGCGCGGTCATCGTCGCTGATAATGCCCACAAGATGTATGTGATCCAGCCCGAGCCTGGTGAATTGAACTTCGCGCCGGGTGACAAGCTGGTCGCCTTTGCCAAGGCTAATGGTCTGGGTATGCGCGGGCACACCTTGCTGTGGCAGCATTCACAATGGCTGCCGAAATGGGTCAACGAAACGCAATTCGCCAACCTCGCTGAGGCCGAAGCCCTGCTTGGGGATTACATTACCAGAGTTGCCTCCCATGATGCAGGATTCATCTATTCCTGGGATGTCGTGAACGAGACGATCGACCCGGAGACGGGAGATATTCGCGAAACATCCCTGACCCGGGCCATGGGGCCGGAAGTGATCGACTTTGCCTTCCGCACCGCGCATGCAGCAGCGCCAAATGCGACGCTCGCCTATAATGATTATATGAGCTGGGAGCCGTCTCATGAGACGCACCGCGCCGGTGTTCTGAGGCTGCTGGAGAGGCTGAAGAAGCATGATGTGCCGATCCATGCGCTCGGCATTCAGAGCCATTCCAACGATGCGCCGCCATCTGCCTTCAACGCCACGCAACAGCGTCTCTGGCGTGGCTTCGTCGATGAAGTCGTCGGGATGGGGCTTGACCTCTATCTAACCGAATTCGACGTCAATGATACCCAGATGGCGCCAGGGATCGCCCAACGCGATCGCGAAATGGCGGCCTATACGCGTGATTATCTCGACATGATGTTCAGCTATCCGCAGACAAAAGACCTGCTGATCTGGGGCATGGTGGACAATCAGAACTGGCTGCAGGGCTTCAAGCCACGTGAGGATGGCATTGAAAAACGCCCCACCCTGTATGACAGCCAGTACCGTCCAAAGCTTATGAGGGATGCTGTTGCATCCGCGCTGAAGTCTGCCCCAGACAGGCTCGCTTAGTTGCAGGTTTCTCTCTTACTGCCTGAATTGGCTTGAAAATCTTGCAGAAACGGTTTCAGGTCCCCCCGAATTAGTGGCAGCAGGACCAGAGCACGTAGCCAAAAAAGGGGGACACGCTGAGGGGGCGTACAGGATTGAAAATGGCCGAGAAAGTTTCAAGAAATGGCAGGCGCCAGCATGCCACGATCAAGGAAGTGGCAGAACTGGCAGGCGTCTCGCAGATGACCGTCTCCCGCGTGCTGAACGGCAGGAATGTCGTGCGCCAAGCCACGCGTGAACGCGTCGAGGAAGCCATTCGGGAACTGAAATACCGGCCAAACCTGCTTGCGCGCAGCCTTGCTGGTGGCAGCTCGCTGTTCATCGGCATGATCTTCAACAATCCCAGCAACAGCTATCTCAGCGAGCTTTTGATTGGCGCGATGAACCGCTGCCGCGAAGCGGGCCACCACCTCGTGCTGGAAGATTTCTCCTCCTATATCGAGCCGTCTGACGTGGACCAATTGGTTGAACGCCTTAGCGGTGCAGGTCTGGATGGAATCCTCGTCGTACCGCCGCTCAGCGAGGATGACTTGCTGCTCAGCAAGCTGGACGAGGCGGGCCTTCCCGCCGTTCTGATCGCCCCGAAATCTGCTGAAGAGGCCGGCATCAGCCTGGCAATTGACGATGAGGCCGCCGCAACGCGGATGACGGAGTACCTCATTGAACGCGGTCATAAGCGCATTGGTTTTGTCATCGGCGCCGAGGATCAGATGTCTTCGCATCGCCGCCACAGAGGCTTTATGAAAGCCATGGAGGCGCATGGCCTGGAGGTTGATCCGGCGCTCGTCAAACAGGGCAAGTTTACCTATCGCAGTGGCATGGAAGCGGCAGACGCCATGTTGGCCCTGGCTGATCTGCCTACAGCCATTTTTGCCAGCAATGATGACATGGCTGCTGGTGTGATCGCGTCAGCGTTCCGCCATGGCAAGCGTGTGCCGGAAGACATTTCCGTGGTCGGGTACGATGATACACCGATTGCCAGCGCGATCTGGCCTCAGTTGACCACAGTACGGCAGCCGATTGCCGAGATGGGCTATCAATCCGTTGATCTGCTGGCGAATTACATCTCGAATGGTGATGATACAGACAGCAGTCAGCGTAACGCCGTAATGGATGTTTCTGTCATCGAACGCGACTCTGTCCGTAAGCTGACATCCTAAGGTAGGCGCTTAGTCGGCCACTTCATGCACGGTCAGGTGTAGCGCGCCTGTCAAAGTTTCGCCGCCTGCGAGTGTCTGCAGTCCTGTCACGTCTGCGCCATGTGTGCTGTTGACCGCGTCAGGCGAATGGGTCACGGGCTCCACGCAGAAAAAGTCCTGTCCTTTGGGCGTGTAGACCACGGTATGGCTCATGACCGGATCGGCGCTGATATCCACACGGATCTTACGCGCGGGCCAATAGATCGCGGCTTCCGGCTCTTCCGCGACAAAGGCATTGTCCAGAGACAGGCTGTCGACTTCCCGCCAGATCGTCAGGTCTTCGTCTTCTGAGGGGGAGATCACTTCAGTGGGGATCATATCTTCACCGGACCGCCAGATGCCTTTGACGTTCACCATCAGGCGCGCATCGTGACGGGGGAAATAGGGGTGCCACCCCATACCGGCGGGCATGGTCTCGGTTCCGGTATTCGTCAGGTGCATGGTCAGCGTCAGGCCGTCTTCTGTCAGTTCGAACAGCTGTTCGGCGCGATAGGCCCAGGGCCAGTTTCCGGGCGTGTGCTCATAGATCATGCGGGCGCTTGCCTCACCTGTCTTCTTAGCCGTCCACGGGTTCTGCCAGGCCTGCCCGTGAATGGCGTGCGGCTCTGGCGGGAAGTTTGGCTCCAGCTCAATCTGATGACCATTCCAGGTGAAGGCGGCATTCTGAATACGCCCTGAAAATGGAAAAAGCGGAAAGCCCGCGCTCTCCAGCGGCCCGGCTGAGGCGTCGACCTCGGCTGTGGGGAAGGGGCGCAGGATGTCCATGCCCTTATAGGTGAAGGCCCCCGTTGAGCCGCCAATTTCCGGCAGAAGGGCCAATTCGCAGGGGCCATGGGAGAGGTGCAGGGTCATGCTCGCATTCGACGTGCCTTTGAGGGCCGCCGCCTGTTTTCTGTGTTGAGTCGGCGCCAGAAAGCATGGGAACGTTGTCATGAAAAGGCCAAATCCGGTGCAATCTGCCCGGATACCCCGTCAAAACAGGCAAAATAGGGAAATTTAGTGCGTCTGAGCAGTTCGCGTTCAATCGAGTCTTGCGAGGTTCGAATTGAAATGATAGCGGTATCATTTGCGAGGCAAGCTCAGAAAAATTTGCCAGCGGGAGGGTAGTAAATCGTGTTTCTTGGCATCGACATCGGCACATCCAGCGTCAAGGCAGCGCTCATTGATGAGAGCGGACGCCAGGTAGAGGTCAGCCAGGCTGATCTGCCGATTTCCCGTCCGAAGCCGCTTTGGTCTGAGCAGAACCCGTCTGACTGGTGGACGGCCACGAACATGGCTGTCGCGAAACTGGACGTGAACCGCCGTCATGGCGTGAAGGCCATTGGCCTCTCTGGCCAGATGCATGGCGCGACGCTGCTCGACAAATCCCTGGCACCGCTCCGACCGGCCATTCTCTGGAATGATGGGCGCAGCTTTGAAGAGTGCCGGGAGCTGCAGGAGTCTACGCCTGAATTTGTCAGCAAGGGCGGCAATCTGGTCATGCCGGGCTTTACCGCGCCTAAGCTGGAATGGGTGCGCCGTCACGAGCCTCAAATCTTCGAAAAAATCCACGCTGTTCTTCTGCCCAAGGATTACGTGCGCCTACGGATGACGGGTGACCTTGCGTCCGACATGTCTGATTCTTCCGGCACGCTGTGGATGGATGTTGAAAACCGCAAATGGTGTGGCGAGCTGCTCGCGGCCTGCGGTCTCACCGAAGCCAATATGCCGAAGCTGTATGAGGGCCATGAAGTCACCGGTGTGCTGCGCCAGGAGGCCGCTGAGGCCTGGGGCATGCAGCGCGTTCCGGTTGTGGCGGGCGGCGGTGACAACGCTGCCGGCGCTGTCGGGGTGGGGGTGATTGATGAAGGCGAAGCCCTTCTCTCGCTTGGTACCTCCGGTGTGATTTTTGTGGCGGGCAATACATTCAGGTCAAATCCCGGCTCTGCGGCGCATGCTTTCTGTCATGCCCTGCCGGACCGCTGGCATTTGATGTCTGTCATGCTGAGTGCGGCCAGTTGCCTTGACTGGGCTGTCAAACTGACCGGAACACCTGACGCTGGAGACCTTGTCAGGCGCGCGCAAACCGAGGCTAGCCTCGGGGGACCTGAACACTTCCTCCCGTATCTTTCAGGTGAACGCACGCCCCACAATAATCCGCATGCGTCAGGTGTTCTGTTCGGTCTGGGGCATGATTCCGGCCCTGCACAGATCGGTCAGGCCGTACTGGAGGGTGTGGCCTTTGGCATGGCGGATGGGTTCAAAGCGCTGGTCGAGTCCGGTGTTGATGTCCACAGCATTTCGGTAATCGGCGGCGGGGCTCAGTCCACCTATTGGGGGCGCATCCTGTCTGCGGTTCTGGATTGCCCGATGGTCTACCGGGACGGCGCCGCAACCGGCCCGGCCTATGGCGCAGCACGGCTTGCCCGCTTTGCGACTCTGGGCGGAGACGTCGAAGACATGTTCGAGGCGCCTGAAGTGCTCCAGATCGTGGAGCCCAAAGACAGCGACCAGGACAAGCTGGCCCCGAAATATGAGAAATTCGGTACACTGTACCGTATGCTGAAAGATGCTTTCTAAGGAGAACGAATTATGGCTGACGGTGAGATCAAGGTAGATAGCGATCCCGTTTTCAAAGGGATCGACCCGATCAAGTATGAAGGCCCGGATAGCAACAATATGCTGGCCTATCGTTACTACAACAAGGACCAGATGGTTCTTGGCAAGCGCATGGAAGACCATTTGCGCATGGCCGTGTGCTACTGGCATACATTCTGCTGGGATGGCTTTGACATCTTCGGCGCAGGCACAACGGACCGCCCGTGGCACGGCGCCGCGAATGATCGCGCCGCGGCCGACGCCAAGATGGCTGCCGCATTTGAGTTCTTCACCAAGCTGGGCCTGCCTTATTACTGCTTCCACGATGTCGATGTGACGGAAGACTCCGCAACGCCGGATGAACTCTCAAACAATCTGAAGCGTTCTGCAGATCGTCTGGCTGCCTATCAGGAAGCTACCGGCGTGAAGCTGCTGTGGGGCACGGCAAACCTGTTCAGCAATCCGCGCTTTGCCGCTGGCGGCCTGACCAATCCGAACCCGGAAGTTGCGGCCTGCGCCGTGCGCCAGATCCGTGACTGTCTGGAAGCCACCAACCAGCTGGGCGGTGAGAACTATGTTCTGTGGGGTGGCCGGGAAGGCTATGACACCCTGCTCAATACCAGCCTGGACCGTGAGCTGAACAATTTCGGCCGCTTCCTTTCCATGGTTGTGGAGCACAAGCACAAGATCGGCTTCAAAGGCAAAATCCTGATTGAGCCGAAACCGCACGAGCCGATGTATCATCAGTATGATTTCGACTCTGCAACCATTCACGGTTTCCTTCAGCGCTTCGGCCTGGAAAAGGAAGTGCATGTGAATATCGAGCCGAACCACTCCACACTGTCCGGCCACAGCTTCGCGCATGAAATTGCAACAGCTGTCTCTCTGGGCATCATGGGCTCTATCGACATCAATTGTGGTAACTACCAAAATGGGTGGGACACGGACCAGTTCAATCTGGACGTTCGTGACATCACGTTGGCCCTGATTGAGCTGCTGCCGTCTGGCGGCCTCGATACCGGTGGGTTCAACTTTGATGCCAAGGTGCGCCGCCAGTCCAGCGATCTGGATGACCTGTTCTACGCCCATGTCGGCGGCGTCGACGCGCTGGCCCGTGCACTGCTGTCAGCAGCGGACATCATCGAGAAAGGCGAGATCGCGAAATTCAAGGCTGAGCGCTATGCCGGCTGGGAAGGCAGTGACCTTGGCAAGATGATGCTGTCCGATGGCGCGAGCCTTGAGAGCATTGCCGACAAGGCAGCCGCCGCGGGCCTCAACCCGTCCCACACCAGCGGCCGCCAGGAAATGCTGGAAAACCTGGTGAACCGCAGCCTGAAATAGGCACGTTGCTTAAAGGACCTTGCCGGATAGAAACTTCGGCAAGGTCTTGTCATTATAAAGAAAAACAAGCTAGTTTCAGTCCACGTGACCCATGTGGCTGAACGGTTTTGCACGCTTGTACCTTGCGCGCTGATGCCACTGCCGGGGCGTGACAAGGGATAAACCATGCCGGACGGCCTCAACATGCACAGCACACCCCCAAAGGGCCGACCTGCAACCATTATTGATGTCGCCCGCGAAGCTGGCGTGTCTTTCAAGACAGTCAGCCGCGTGCTGAACGGCGAGACCAATGTCCGTGAGGAAACCCGGCAGAAGGTGATGGAGGCGGTCCGCACGCTGGACTATCGCACCAATCACAATGCACGAAACCTGCGTGCCCGGCAGAGCCACATTATCTGTCTCTTTTACGCAAACCCCTCCCGCAACTATATCGGTGAGGTTCAGCTTGGCGCTCTGCAGCGCTGTCAGGCCGAAGGCTACAGCCTTATCGCCGAAGACTGCAGCGACAATCACCCATCTCTGCTGGCCCTGCGCGCCGAAACGAAGCTGGCTGGCGCCGTTCTGACGCCGCCCCTGTCCGATGACCAGAACCTCGTCGCTGAACTGCGTGACCGGCGTATTCCGTTCGTGCGGATCTCCGCCTCTGAAGAGGGGCAGGGCCTGAACGTCTCGATGGATGATATCGCTGCGGGTCAGGAAATGACCGAGTATCTGATCGGCCTTGGTCACAAGCGGATCGGCTTTATCCGAGGGCCGGAGAGCCACACCCAGGCGAATCTGCGTCACAAGGGCTATGTTGCTGCCATGGAAAAGGCGGGTCTAGCGCTCGATCCGGACCTGATTTGCCAAGGCAATTTCGCCTTTGATTCCGGTATCAGCTGCGCTGAAACGCTGCTGGACCTGCCCAATCCACCGACCGCTATCTTCGCCAGCAATGACGACATGGCCGCAGGCGTTCTGGCAGCGGCCTATCGCCGTCAGATCAGCGTTCCCAAAGACCTCTCCGTCGTCGGCTTCGATGACACGCCGCTCGCTTCCACGATCAGCCCCTCGCTGACTACGGTCTACCAGCCCAGCCGCGAACTGGCGGCCGCCGCGGTCCGCATTCTGCTTGAAGAGGCGGGGAACCCTTCAGAGGACCCCCGCCAGGAAGTGCTGGATTACCGGCTCGTCCTCCGGGAATCGACGGCGCCGCCACACGGCTGAGACGCAATTCGACCAGTTCCCAGCGCTGAGGCTTTCGTGTAAGCCGCGTGGCGATGACACGCATACAACCCCTGCCGCATATCGCGCTGACCAAGCCCTACGTTCCCGGTGGCAAGCTGAAAGGCTCAACCGGGCATGTGATCATGCTCGCCTCTAACGAAAATCCCTTCGGGCCAAGCCCCAAGGCGGTTGAGGCCATGAAGGCTGCTGCTGAAGAGGTCCATATCTATCCGGACCCCGAATACCGCGCCTTGCGGGAGACGATTGCCGAGGCAACAGGTATCGCGGAGGCGTCGCGTATTGTCGTGTCTTCAGGCTCTGACGAGATCATTCACCTGCTGACGCAATGCTATGCCGGGCCGGGTGACGAGATCCTGTTCACTGAGCACGCCTTTTCCATGTACCGCGTCTCCGCGCTGTCTCATGGTGCTGAGACCGTCACAGTGCCTGAGACGGATTTGACCGCAGGGGCGAACGCCATCCTCGGCGCGGTGACCGACAAGACCAAGATCCTGTTCCTGGCGAACCCGAACAACCCGACGGGAACGATGATGAAGGTGGAGGATCTGGAGCGCCTTCAGGACAGCTTGCCGCCGCACGTCTTGTTCGTTGTGGATGGCGCCTATGCCGAATATGTCAGCCCGGACTATGAGGCGCAGATTCGCGATCTGGTGGACCGCCGCGCCAATACAGTGATGATGCGCACCTTCTCGAAAATCCACGGCCTTGCTGCAATGCGTCTCGGTTGGGCGTACATGCCGGACGAGATTATGCAGACATTTCAGCGTATTCGCGGCCCGTTCAACGTCAACGGCCTGGCCGTCGCAGCGGGCATGGCCAGCATTCAGGATGAGGAATTCCTGACGAAAAGCCGTGAGCATAATGCCGAATGGCGCACCAAAATGATGGACGCATTGAACGCGATGGGCCTGCCGACGCCGCCCAGCCATGCGAACTTTGTTCTTCCGGATTTTGGCTCATCCGAGCGGGCAGATGCCGCCAATGAGTTCCTCAAGACACGCAACATTCTGGTGCGCGCTGTAGGTGGCTATGGCCTTCCGACGCGCTTGCGGATCAGCGTGGGCTCTGCCGAGGACAATGAGACAGTGCTGGCGGCCCTTCGGGAGTTCACCGCGTCACACTGATGTTGTCGATCAGGCGCGTCTTGCCGAGCCAGGCTGCGGCCAGCAAGCGCGCGACAGTGCCCTCGGGCAGGGGCGCGTCCGGCAGGTCTTCCAGCGTCGCCGGGTCGACCAGGCTGACATAGTTCATATCCGTAAAACCGGCCGCCATGATCAGGCCACGCGCTTCCTCCAGCGCTATGGATGGCAATGTCCCATTGGATAGGCGTACCGAAGCGCGGTGCAGCGCTGCCTGCATGGCGGGGGCAATCCGGCGTTCTTCCGGGGTGAGGTAGAGGTTGCGTGAAGACTGGGCCAGGCCATCAGCGTCCCGCGCTGTCTCGCCGCCGATGATCTCGATCGGGAAGCCCAGATCGCGCACCATGCGCCGGATAATTTGCAGCTGCTGGTAATCCTTCTCCCCAAACACGGCGACATCCGGCTGCGTGTGCAGGAAGAGACGCGCGACGACCGTTGCCACGCCATAGAAGAAGTGCGGTCGATAGATGCCGTCCAGCAGGTCCGACATTTCTTCCACCCGCACATTCGTCTTCGTGCCGTCCGGATACATCTCCTCGACGGTCGGCAGGTAGACGAGGTCACAGCCGGCAGAATCAAGTTTCGCGCGGTCAGCTGATTCGTCGCGTGGATACGTGTCGAAGTCTTCGCCCGGCGCGAACTGGGTCGGGTTAACAAAGATGCTCGCGATCACCTTGGTGGCATTTTTTTTCGCAAGGCGGACCAGGGACAAATGACCCGAGTGCAGGGCCCCCATGGTCGGAACAAATCCAATAGTTTCACCGGCTTGGCGCCACGCGCGAATCTGGCTTTGAAGATCGGCCCGCGTCTGCACCGCAGGTGTTAACGTATCTGTCTTCGAATTCACTTTGAAAAACGTCCCGTCTGAGGATTGTGTAAACGCCCTGTTAACCCATTCGGAGGAATTTTAAACACATGACACACCGCATCCTTGCTCCGATTAAATCATTCGCGCTTTCTGTTGGGCTTCGCTTGGCAGCTGGCAAGTCTAAACGTCCGGTCGTGGCCGCTCCAGAGGCGCGCACACGCTATATCAGTCCAAGCATGGTTGATGAATGGATGTTTGACCGCGATGGCACGCCTGTCACGGAAGCGGCAGAAGTGTACTCCCGCGATCTCGGCCGCGTTGCCGGTGCACTCGGGACGCTTCGCAACCTGCTGTCCGAAATCTCAGCTCATCAGCCAGTCGGCGCTGAGCTTCCGGTCGATGCAGCCTTCGGACCGATCATGTCCGACGATGTCCTCTTCGATGGTGAACCTATGGCACCTTATTATGCAGACGCGCCGATGGAGGATGCTGACCTCTTCATGGATGTGATCGCCAGCGAAAAGACGACGCAGCGTGACCTCTCGCAGGTTGCCTGAATCACTATAGTACCTACGAGACGAACTGCTGAAGGAGCCCTCGAACATGCCCGCTGATGGATTCGCCCCACTGGAGACGGTAGGTGGCCCGGACCTGTCAGCGCAGCAGCGCGAGGCCCGTGTCATTGTCGTGGGTAACGAAAAGGGCGGCGCCGGCAAGTCGACTGTATCGATGCACTTGTCGGTGGCCCTTATGCGCATGGGCAAGAAGGTCGGCGTGATCGACCTCGATGTCCGCCAGCGCAGTCTGACCCGCTATCTCGAAAATCGCCTTCGCTGGATGCAGTCTACCGGCGCGAAGCTTCCCATGCCGGAAATCGTTCGCGTCGATGCCTCGACCGAGCGCGACCTCGACCGCGCCGAATCCGAAGAAACCCAGCGTTTCCTCAGCAGCGTGGCGCGCCTTAAAAAGGCGTGTGACTTCATCATCATCGATGGCCCGGGTGGCGACACCTATCTGTCGCGTCTTGCGCATGTGAATGCCGATACGCTGATCACGCCGCTGAATGACAGCTTTGTCGATTTTGACCTGCTGGGCGATGTGAACCCGCAAACGCTGGAAGTGATCCGGCCGAGCTTCTATTCCGAAATGGTCTGGTCCTGCCGGAAGAAAAAGGCGCAGACATCCCGCCGTCCCATCGACTGGATCGTGATGCGCAACCGGATGTCTCCGCTTGCCGCACGCAACAAGGAGCGTGTGGGCGAGGCTCTGACGAACCTCTCCAAGCGTATCGGCTTCCGTCTTGCGCCGGGCCTGTCAGAACGGGTGATCTATCGCGAACTGTTCCCGGCCGGCCTGACCTTGCTGGACCTGACAGAGAAGGGGTCCAACGTCTCCTTCACGATGAGCCATGTGGCCGCCCGTCAGGAAATGCGCGATCTGCTGATAGTCCTGCAGCTGCCGGAACTCGTCGGCGCAGAGATCGAATTCTAGAGATTACAAAGAATTAGAGTCAGTCAGGCCAGCCAGGTGCTGGCCTTTCTGCATTTTGGCCCCCACATTAGCCTCTACGAACAGGAGGAAGTGTGCATGGTGTTCAATAATAGTGACTGGCTGGCGCAGGTTCAGGAAGAGATCATCGATCCGGACCGCGAGATCATTGATCCCCACCATCACCTCTGGCCGCAGCCGGACATGCATTACAATGTCGACGAGTTCCTGGCCGATCTGACCAGCGGCCATAATGTGAAACAGACCATCTTCATGGAATGCGGCGCCGCCTATCGCGAGGATGGCCCGGACCATCTGAAGCCTGTTGGCGAGACCGAATTCGTGACAGCGGCCGCCAAGGACATGAAAGCGCGTGGCGGACCCTATATTGCGGCCATCATCGGCCATGCAGACCTACGCAGCGCAGATCTTGATGAAGTATTGGACGCCCATATTGAAGCCTCCGATGGCCTGTTCCGCGGCATCCGCCATGCGGGCTCTCGCGACACGAGCGGCGCAACGCTGCGCATTCCGGGCAGAGCTCCCGAACGTCTTTATGCAGATGATGAGTTCCGTCAGGGCGTCGCGCGTCTGGGGGAACGTGGCCTGACCTATGACACCTGGCACTATCACCACCAGAATCAGGACTTTCTGGATCTCGCCAGAGCCGTCCCCAATACGACGCTGGTGCTTGACCATTTCGGAACGCCGATTGGCGTTGGGCCATATGCCGGCAAGCGCGAAGAGATCTTCGCCCAATGGAAGGAAGATGTCGCAGAGATCGCGAAGTGCCCGAACGTGGTCGCGAAACTCGGCGGGCTCGCCATGCCGGACAATGGATGGGGCTGGCATGAGCGTGACTTGCCGCCAAGCTCGGATGAGTTCGTGGAGTCCCAACAGCGCTGGTATGACCACATGATCGAATGTTTTGGGGCAGGGCGCTGTATGCTTGAAAGCAACTTCCCTGTGGATCGCTTGTCGATCAGCTATCCGGTTCTCTGGAACGGCCTGAAGAAGATTGCCGCCAAGTATTCAGAGGTGGAGCAGCGCGCTCTGTTCGAAGTCACGGCGCGGCGCATCTATCGACTCTGAGGCTGCAGACTAGGCAGATGGCGGGGAAGCCCGTATAGGCCCGGCCCATGGCAACATTCCCGTTTGAGATCAAAGCCACCGAAGGCAAGGCCCGCGCCGGCGTTCTGAAGACGCCGCGCGGAGACATTCGCACGCCCGCTTTTATGCCCGTGGGCACCGCCGGCACCGTGAAGGCGCTGTATATGGATCAGGTGAAGGATGCCGGGGCGGATATCATCCTCGGCAATACATATCACCTGATGCTGCGTCCGGGCGCTGAGCGCGTGCAGCGTCTTGGCGGCCTGCATGCCTTCGCGCACTGGGATGGCCCGATGCTGACCGATAGCGGAGGCTTTCAGGTCTGGTCGCTGGCACAGTTGCGCAAGATGGACCCGGACGGCGTGACCTTTCAGAGCCATATTGATGGCTCCACGCACCGGCTGACCCCGGCGCGCAGCATCGAGATTCAGGCAGACCTGCTCGGCGCTGACATCTCCATGCAGCTGGACGAATGCACGGACTATCCCTGTTCGCATGAGGAGGCCGAGCGAAGCCTGGACCTCTCGCTCGACTGGGGCCAGCGCAGTCTTGAGGCCTTCGGAGATCGCGATAGCCAGACCCTGTTCGGCATCATTCAGGGTTCCAATTATGCGGACCTGAGGGAGAAGTCTGCCAAGGGCGTCGTCTCGCAGGGGTTCGGAGGCATCGCGCTGGGCGGTCTCGCGGTGGGTGAGGGGCATGAGCAAATGTGCGCGACCATCGATTTGACGGTGCCGCACCTGCCGGATCATCTGCCACGCTATGTGATGGGCGTCGGCAAGCCGATCGATCTGGTGGAAAGTGTTGCGCGCGGGATCGACATGTTCGATTGCGTCCTGCCAACCCGTTCCGGTCGTCACGGACAGGCCTGGACCTGGGATGGGCCGGTCAATGTGAAGAACGCCAAATTCGCTGAAGATTTGTCACCGCTGGACGAGGCCGTGAATTGCCCGGCGAGCCAGGACTATTCACGCGCCTATTACCATCACCTGTTCAAGGCCGGGGAGTATCTCGGCCCCATGCTGCTCAGCTGGCACAACACGGCCTTCTTCCAGGCCCTGATGCAGGAGATCCGCGACTCTATTGCTGAGGGACGGTTTGAAGCGCTTCGGTCCCGACTTCAGACGGCTTGGGCGTCGACGAAGTCGTCCCCGAAGGATGAACGGGCGTAAGATTGTCCAGCTGTTTCTGCTGGTAGTCATCATAGGCTTGCGACGGAGCCTGCGAGACAGGGCTGTCGCCTTTATATGTGACCGCATTCTCTTCCCGCTTCACCGTGAAGTTCGGACGTGCGGGCAGGGGGCACCCTTTGGCCAATCCCATACCCTTCAGATAGGCCCGGCGCTGCGCCCCGATCTTGTAGGCGAGATTGTACTTCTTCTGATGGCTTTCCGCGCCGGTCGCCTGGCGGATGATGCCGCGGAAGGGGATCAGGCCTCTCGCCTCTGAAGCTACGGCATTGAGCGTCGCTTGTGACGCTGAGTCAGCCAGCTTCTCTGTCCTCAAGCGTTCGTCCGGAACAGGCGTATCCCAATCGGGGCCGAGTACCTGATCCAGTTGGGCCAGCAGGCGGTTGATATCTTTACAGCCAAGATCCGTCGGCAAGTCATAGGGGCTTTCGACGCCTTTCAGAATAGGCGGAATTTCCTGCCGACGAAGATTCAGGTCTTCAAGCGGGGAAAGAGCGGCATCGGCGAATCCCTCACGCGTCTTCGAATAGGCAGTTCCGGCAGCCTGCTCGACATTTTCGGTGAGAGAATCATCGTCCTGCGCCTTCTGTTCGACAGGGGCAGGCTGGCTCGCACAGGCGCCGAGCAACAGAAGTGTTAGTAAAAAGGGTGTAAATCTCAACATAATCGGGAGGGTGATGCGAAAATTATGGCGACATCAAGCCATAGGCTGCATCAGGCGGTTGACCGCACCCGTCTGGTCGCCTAAATCGCGCGTTCTGGAGGTGCCCTTAGCTCAGTTGGTAGAGCAACTGACTTTTAATCAGTAGGTCACAGGTTCGAACCCTGTAGGGCACACCATACTCCCCCCGAGAAATAATCAGAGCTGAAACCGGTCCCGGTTCGGCTTTGCCGCCATCATGTAATGTGCGGGGCTTTCCGGTGATGGCTGCGAATTAATCTGGCAATCAGGCTCTTGTCCCGGAACATCCGGGCGGCTTCGTCCGTTGGTTTCCTGAAAGGAGATCATCATGAGCAAGTATGAGACAGATCTTGACCCCCAGCGCCGCGAAGACCTGAGCGAGCAGCGAGGCGATGGCGAAACACCCGGACGCAAAGATACAGACCAGGCAGGCTTTCGCCGCGGAGACGAACCCCGCGATGGCGAGCATGGCTTCCTGAGGGATGACGGTCAGAAAGACCGCCCGCAGCCTAAAGAAACCGCTGCAGAACGCGCGGAGCATCTCGACGAGGGCAACAATCCTGTTCTGATGCCTAGGGATGGCCGTTTTCCAAATGCGCCAGATACTCTCAACTCAGACAAGGGCGCAGAAAGCGCCACGCCGGGCGCGCTGAAGCCCGCGCCTGATACACAAGAACTGGAAGACGCCTATTCTAAGAATGATCCGGGCGTCGAAACCAAAGACTAGATCAGATCTTCCAGATCAGCACTTAAAGCCGGACCGGGCCTTGCCCGTCCGGTTTTTTGTATTTCGGTCCTTGCGGATGGAGCAGCGCTCCATGTGTGACAGGAACAAATTCATGGGTTGGAGTGGATATGATACGCCCCTGTGCACATGGGCGACGTCCATCCGCGTGAAGCCTGGAGGATGATACGGAGGCCCCCCAAGGCTTCGGACCCGCCGCGCGCCCATGTCAAAGCCCGCGACAGGCCTGAGTATATGCCCGCCAACCAAGGGGTCGGAAAACTATCCTCACAGGCTTTGTTATAATTCAGAAAAACCGGCCAGCTTTGTCGGATTGCGGCAGTCTGCCAGTTGTTCCGGCCGCGTGCAGGCGCTAACGGTTCAGCGCAGAAAGGATGCACGGATGGAGAAGGCCGACCGGATCGCGGTGCGCGAGCGCTTGCTTGACCGTCTTTCCCGTAAGACGCCGCTCATCATGGGCATTCTGAACGTGACGCCGGATTCCTTTTCTGATGGCGGACAGCACGATTCCCTCGCCACAGCCCTGACCCATGCCGCCGAGATGGCGCAGCAGGGCGCTGACATTCTGGATATTGGTGGAGAGTCCACACGTCCTGGCGGAGAGGCCGTCAGTCTGGAAGACGAATGGGCACGTGTGGCCGGGCCCATTGCCAGCCTGACCTCACAGGACGGGCTTCCGGTTTCCATCGATACCTACAAGGCAGAGATTGCCCGGCGCGCAGCAAAGGCTGGCGCGGTCATCGTCAATGATGTGTGGGGCATGACGCGCGATGAGGGCATGGCCGATACTGTGGCCGAAACCGAAAGCCTCGTTTGCATCACCTATAATCGAGGCGAGGCGGATGCAGACATAGACCTGCGTCAGGACATGATGGATTTCTTCGGGCGCACCTTCGACATGGCCAGGCAGGCTGGCATACCCCGCAAGCATATCCTGCTCGATCCCGGCGTCGGTTTCGGCAAGACATATGAGCAGAATTTTGGTGTGCTGGCGCATCTTGATGCGTTGGTGGAGACGGGCTGCCCGGTTCTGGTTGGCGTGTCGCGAAAATCCTTTATCGGGCGCCTGACCGGCAAGCCTGTGGAAGACCGCCTGATCGGCACGCTTGCCGCCAATCTCGACAGCGTACAACGCGGCGCTGCAATCCTCCGCGTCCATGATGTGGCTGAGCACCGTGAGGCGCTCGACATGATCCAGTCTATTGGGAGTGCCCGTTGACCGACCGTATTTTTGTAACGAACCTTTGCCTGCATGGCTTTCACGGTGTTCACACCGCCGAGAAATCGCTCGGCCAGAAATTCTTCATCGACATCGACTGCCGCCTTGCAGAGCCGGCCACCTCCACCGACCTGATGGAAGAGACCGTCCATTATGGGGAGGTCTGTGATCTGGCAGAGGAGCTGTCCGGCAAGACCGTGTTCAATCTCATCGAGACCTTTGCCGAGCGGATTGCGTCCGCCATTCTGGAGAAATGGGAGATTGTCGAGGAAGTGACCGTTACGGTTCGCAAACCTTCCGCCCCGATCCGCCATCTGGTGGACCATGTCGGCGTTGCCATCACACGGTCGCGCAATGGCTGAGGCTGCGCTCGGTCTCGGGACAAATCTCGGGGACCGGGAAGCCGCTCTGGCGCGAGCGGTCGACTTGCTTGCGGCGACGCCTGGTGTCACGCTTGGCTCTGTCTCGCGTCTCTATCGAAGTGCGCCCTGGGGCGTTGCGGATCAGCCAGACTTTCTAAACCTCTGCCTTCTGATCAATACGGATCTGGAGCCTGCCGATCTGCTGTCGGCGTGCAAGGCGGTAGAGGCAAAGCTTGGCCGTCAGGCGCGTATGCGCTGGGGCCCGAGGGAGATGGATGTCGACATTTTGCTGATGCCGGGCGTTGAGGTGGATACGGAGACCCTGGTGATCCCGCATCCGCGCATTGCCGAGCGGCGCTTCGTGCTGGAACCCCTGAGTGAACTGGTGCCGGACTGGAAGATTGGATCGCAGGCCATCAAAAGCATGACGGCCGCCCTCAGAGAGAAGGCGGCCGACCAAATGTGTGAACTGGACGAGGCAGCGACACGGCAATTCGCGTCGCTGCGTACTCGCTAGAGATTTTTCACGATATCCTCGACCATCTTCTTCGCATCTGCGAGCAGCATCATCGTGTTGTCGCGGAAGAAAAGCTCATTCTGGATGCCCGCATATCCGGACCCCATAGAGCGTTTGATGAACAGAACCGTCCCGGCATTCTCAACATCCAGAACCGGCATGCCATAGATCGGTGAGGTGGTGTCTGTCTTTGCGGCCGGGTTGGTCACATCATTGGCGCCGATGACGAAGGCAACTTCAGAATTGCGGAAGTCTGAGTTGATGTCTTCCAGTTCGAAGACTTCATCATAAGGCACTTGAGCCTCAGCCAGCAGGACGTTCATGTGACCCGGCATCCGGCCCGCAACAGGGTGGATGGCGTATTTCACTTCGACGCCTTCTTCCTTCAGCTTGTCGCACATCTCTTTCAGGGCGTGCTGGGCCTGAGCCACCGCCATGCCGTAGCCCGGCACGATGATCACCTTGGAGGCATTCTTCATGATGAAGGCTGCGTCTTCGGCTGAACCACGCTTGAATGGACGATCTGCTTGTGCACCCGCATCCGCCGTTGCGGTGTCGTCACCACCAAAGCCGCCAAGGATCACCGAGATGAAGCTGCGGTTCATGCCCTTACACATGATGTAGGACAGGATCGCACCGGACGAGCCAACAAGGGCACCTGTGATAATCAGCGCGAAATTGCCGAGCGTGAAGCCGAGAGCGGCAGCCGCCCAGCCGGAATAGGAGTTCAGCATCGACACGACGACCGGCATGTCCGCGCCGCCAATCGGGATGATCAGCGTGATGCCCAGGATCAGGGCAAGAACGGTCAGCCCCCAGAAGGCCCATTGAGCCGTGCCGCCTGTCTGAATCAGGACAACCAGAAGGGCAATGATGCCGCCAGCGATCAGGATGTTCAGAATGTGACGTGCCGGCAGCATGATGGGCGCGCCGGACATGTTGCCGTTCAGTTTGGCAAACGCGATGACCGAGCCCGTAAAGGTCAACGCACCAATGGCGGAGCCGAGACCAAGCTCGATCAGGGAAGCCATCTTGATGCCTTCGGCACCCATGATGCTGAACTGAACGGGCGAGTAGAGCGCGGCGGCGGCCACAAGAACGGCGGCGAGGCCGACGAGGCTGTGGAAGGCTGCAACCAGCTGCGGCATGGCCGTCATTGGAATACGACGTGCGATGATGGCGCCAATGGTGCCACCAATTGCGACACCGCCGAGGATCAGCCCCCAGGTTGTGACGTCGAGTTCGTTCCAGAGCAGGGCGAGGGTCGTGGCGACCGCGATGCCCATGCCGATCATCCCATTGCGATTACCCTTGCGGCTTGTCGCCGGGCTGGAGAGACCGCGCAGGGCCAGGATGAAGAGGATACCGGCGACGAGATAGAGCAGCGGCGCCCAGGTAGAGTGAAAACTGTCCACGGCTTAGTCCCCCTTCTTCTTGTACATGGCCAGCATGCGCTGGGTGACGAGGAAGCCGCCGAAAATGTTCACGCTGGCGAGAATCACGGCGACCGTGCCGAGGATCTTGGAGACCCAATTGTCAGAGGTGAGGCCGAGCGTTGCCGTGGCAACCAGCGCGCCAACGATGATGACGGAGGAGATGGCGTTGGTCACAGCCATTAGCGGAGTATGCAGGGCCGGAGTTACGCTCCAGACGACATAATAGCCGACGAAGCAGGCCATGGCGAAAAGGGCCGCAAGCAATACAGTGGAGTTGATGCCGCCGGCATCAGCGAACGCGGGCAGCGCAAAGCTGGCCGCGGCAAGCGTCAGGAGTGCGCGCTTCATGATTTGATCCTTTCGTTCACCGTCTCGCCGCCCTTGGTCAGGAGCATGGCGGTGACGATTTCGTCTTCGGTGTCGAGATTGAGGCTGCCATCCTCGGCCGTTACGAGCGGCAGGAAGGCGAGCAGATTCTTTGCAAACAGTGATGAGGCATCTGCGGGCAGACGCGCGGGCAGGTTCGAGAAACCGGCCACTTTCACGCCGTTCACGTCAACAACCCGATCCGGCTCGGACAGCGGACAATTGCCGCCCTGGCTGACGGCCATATCGACGATAACTGCGCCGGGCTTCATGGTTTTCACCATGTCTTCCGACACGAGCACCGGGGCCGGACGGCCCGGAATCAGGGCCGTGGTGACGACGATGTCTTGTTTGGCAATATGGTTTGCGGTCAGTTCGGCTTGTTTTGCCTGATACTCTTTCGACATTTCCTTGGCATAGCCGCCAGCCGTTTCGGCGGCCTTGAACTCTTCATCCTCTACCGCGATGAACTTTGCGCCCAGCGAGGCGACTTGTTCCTTGGCGGCGGGGCGCACATCCGTGGCGGTCACAACTGCGCCCAGACGGCGAGCGGTTGCGATGGCCTGAAGACCGGCAACACCTGCGCCCATGACGAAGACTTTGGCCGGGGCGATGGTGCCTGCGGCGGTCATCATCATCGGCATGGCCCGGCCATAGATCTGCGCGCCTTCGATCACGGCGCGGTAACCGGCCAGGTTTGACTGGGATGACAGGGCATCCATGCTTTGGGCTCGCGTGATGCGTGGCGTGAATTCCATGGACAGGGCCGCAATCTTCCTCGCATTCAGCGGCGCAGCGTCCAGACTTGATGGCTCCATCAGGGCGATCAGCGCGACGCCTTCCGGCAGCGTAGCCATTTCATCGGCTTCGGGTGCACGCACCTTGAAGACGATGTCGGCACCGGATGCAGCCGACGCGGCATCCTTCGCTATGGTCGCGCCGACTTCAGAAAAGCTATCGTCAGGGAAACCTGCGATAGTGCCCGCGCCGGACTCAATTGTAATCGAGTGGCCATTGGCCACCAGCTTCTTGACGGTTTCTGGTGTAGCCGCCACACGGGTCTCACCAGATCGCCTCTCCCTCAGAACAGATATTTTCATATGTCTGGGATAGAGGAAAATTCTTGCGGCACACAACTAATATTTTTTATTCGGAGGGCATGAGATTGTTCAGTTTATCTAAAAAGACGGCTTTGGTTACCGGGGCGTCCAGTGGGCTCGGTCGACATTTTGCCGGAGTTTTGGCCGAGGCTGGCGCCCAAGTTGTCCTCGCTGCGCGCCGTCTGGAGAAGCTGGAAGAGGTTGCGGCAGAGATCGAGAAGAAGGGTGGCAAGGCCCTGCCGGTCGCCATGGATGTTACATCCGAAGATAGCGTTTCGGGTGCGTTCGCCGAAGTAAAGGAAGCGCTGGGCCATCCTTGCGACATTGTCGTGAACAATTCCGGCATGTCGCGCGAAGGCTGGTACTGGGAGATGGAGGAGAAAGACTGGAACACCGTCATCGACACGAACCTCACCGGCGTGTGGCGCGTGGCGAAGCATGGCACTAAGGCCCTGATGGATGCGGGCCAGGGCGGCTCGATCATCAACATTGCGTCGATCACCGGGCTGGGCACGTCGCAGATGATTTCCGCCTATGCGGCCTCGAAGGCGGCTGTTGACCATCTTACGCGCAACATGGCGGTGGAATCAGCGCGCTATGGCATTCGCGTAAACGCCATTGCCCCCGGCTATTTCAAGACAGCCATCAATGATGAATTCCTGGATTCCGAGTATGGCGAGAAGATGCGCAAGCGCGTCGTGATGCGCCGCTTCGGGGAATACAAGGAACTGACGGGGCCGTTGCTGCTGCTGGCGTCTGATGAGGGCAGCTATATGACGGGGGCGACCCTTGTTGTGGATGGCGGGCACAGCCTGTCACCCCTCTAGACCTTCGTAGAATAATCAAAACTATAAAAAGTGGGGCTGAGCCGCCGAATCGAATCAGTCCCACAGATTATGTTAGGTAAAGATTAGGCCTCTTGTGAGACAAGTTCCGTAGACCTTTCGGAGACTTGATTTATGGCTTTGCCAAACCCCAAACCCGAATTGCACGAAGATGGATTCGTAGCGGAAAATACAGGCGAGAACAGCCGGGCCGCTCCAGAGCAGACATTTGATGCCAGCGCTCATGGAAAGTCCCCGGCACGTTATCTTCAAGCCCGTATCGCTGAAGAGCTTGCGGTCCCGAAAGGGCCAAGCATTCGCAGTTCACTCTCAACCATTCTCATTCTGTGCCTGGCGATGAGCGTTGCTGCTCTGAGCGTCTACAGCTTGGGTTGGATTTAGGCATCCGCCGACCAATTCTGACAGATAAAGGGCCATAACTGGCCTTCACCCGATTTAACCCTAAACTTCAGAGACATCACTCGCCTATTCCGTCTCAAGGAGCCTTTGCCCCATGCGTGTAAGAAAAGCTGTTCTTCCGGTTGCCGGATTCGGAACCCGAGTTCTTCCGGCCACGAAAGCCATCCCGAAAGAGCTGTTGCCGGTCGTCGACCGTCCGGCCTTGCAGTATGTCGTGGACGAAGCCCTGGAAGCCGGGATCGAGCACATTGTCTTCGTGACGGGCCGCAACAAAGGCGCGATCGAGGACTATTTCGATATTCCTTACGAGCTGGAAGTCGCGCTGGAGAAGAAGGGCAAGGACGCCATTCTGGAGCAGGTGCGCGCAACCACTCTGCCAGCAGGTGCTGCCAGCTTTGTACGCCAGCAGTCTCCGTTGGGGCTTGGGCATGCCGTCTGGTGCGCGCGGGACATTATCGGCAATGAGCCATTCGCCATTCTTCTGCCGGACGTGATCGTCAAGGCACAGCCTTCCGGCCTCGCCCAGATGGTGGAAGCCTACAACAAGGTAGGCGGCAATATCGTCGCCGTGGACCCGGTGCCGATGGAACGCGTCTCGTCTTATGGCGTGATTGCGCCGGTCTCTCGTGACGGTCGTCTGATCAAGATGTCAGGCATGGTTGAGAAGCCACCGGTCGAGAGCGCGCCATCCAATCTCAAGATCACAGGTCGCTATATTCTGCAGCCGGAAGTGTTTGGCCTTCTGGAAGACCAGGACCCTGGTGCAGGTGGTGAGATCCAGCTGACCGACGCCATGGCGCGCCAGATGGAAAGCCAGGATTTCTATGCCTACGAGTTTGACGGCAAGGAATATGATTGCGGCTCCAAGGCCGGCTATTTCGAAGCTGTTCTGGCGCACGCCCTCGACAATGAAGAGATTGCCGACGCGGCCAAATCTCTGGTCAAGCAATATGCGAGCAATCTGTAACACATTGTGGCTTTTCAGGATGGGGTAATGTGGCTAATCCGACCACATGTCCCAAACTGATCTTCCCGAATTCAAAGATGTCGCCGCAGCCGAAAACCGGGTGCGCGGCGTTGCGCGTGAAACCCCAGTTCTGACGCACCCTGCGCTTGATGAGCGTGCAGGGGCGACGGTCTTGATCAAAGCAGAGTGCCTGCAAGTGACGGGTAGCTTCAAGATCCGCGGCGCCATGAACCGGTTATCACAGATACCCCATAGTCAGCGTACGGCAGGTGTGGTCGCGTTCTCTTCCGGCAATCATGCGCAAGGCGTTGCGCGTGCGGCGCGGCTGCTGGGTATGCCAGCGCTGATTGTGATGCCGAAGGATGCCCCCCAGATCAAGGTTGATGGCGTCAAGGCCGATGGCGGCGAAGTCCATCTGTATGATCGCAACTCTGAAAGCCGGGAAGAAATATCCGAGCGCATTGCGGCGGAACGCGGCGCGGTGCTGGTGCCGAGTTATGATGACCCGCACATTATTGCAGGGCAGGGCACAGCCGGCATGGAATTCGCGCGGCAGGCCGAAGCGCTGGGCGGGCCGCTGGACCATCTCGTCTGTTGCGCAGGCGGTGGCGGCCTGACGAGCGGCATTGCGCTTGCCATGGAAGGCCTCTCTCCGGAAACGTCCATCTGGACAGCTGAGCCGGAAGGCCATGATGACTGGGCGCGCTCTCTGGCGAGTGGAGAGCTTTGCCACAATGCGCCGGGCACGCGGTCTATCTGCGATGCGATCCTGACGCCGTCACCAGGCGAGAAATATACTTACGCGCTTGGTAAACGTCTGTTCGCGGGCGGTATGGTTGTTTCTGACGATGAAGTGCGTGAGGCCATGCGTCTGGCCTTCCGCTATCTGAAGATCGTGGTTGAGCCCGGCGGAGCGGCGGCCCTGGCGGCCGTCTTGCGCGGTGTTCCCGAGGGAATGAAGGGCAAACGCATCGGGATTATGGCGACGGGCGGCAATGTTGATGCTGAAACCTATGCGAGTATAATTTCTCCTTAAGGTGTATGCGGTATTGCGCAGGCCGGGTTAACTCCGTGGTTTTGGACCTTTCAGTATGGTTAACGCGCCGTTCTGCAAGCGGCGCAGATTTGCCTGCAGGTCTTCAAGAGACCTTATAGCCTTCTGATTCATGATGAATGCTGATGAGAGCGCATTATGCGCGCAAGAGGGCATTCAGAATGAAAGTGACTCCGCTTTTAAGTCTGGGACTATCTGCGGTGCTGGGGATCGGCGCAGTCTTTCTGGGCCGCTATTATATGACCGCTGACAATAATGACGCCGCCGCGCAGCCGCAAATGGCCGCCGTCGAGATGGCAAGTGTTCTGGTCGCAGCGAACGCAATCGAGCCGGGAGAGGAAGTCACCGGTGCGCAGGTGCGCAGCGTCGAATGGCCTGCCAATGCCGTGCCAGAAGGGGTTTTGCGAAACGCCGCTGACTTGGAAACCGTACGCTATGCGCGTGGCCTGATTTTGCCGGGCGAACCGATCATGACAGCCAAGCTGGATGAGGCGAGCAATCTGCTGACATTGGCCGCTGCGATTGAGCCGGGTATGCGCGCCGTGGCAATCACGGTTCGGAGTGATACAGGCGTTGCCGGGTTCGTGCTGCCAGGTGACCGTGTGGACGTGAACGAATTCATCGAGAAAGAGCCTGGCGACACGGCCCGCTTCCAGGATGGCGACCAGATGCGGGTCTCAGGCAAGATGGTCGCCCGGCCTGTTCTGCGCAATGTGAAAGTGCTGGCTATCGATCAGACCTTCGAGTCCAACATGGAAGGTGCGGTCCCGTCCAATACCGTAACCCTGGAAGTCACGCCCGAAGGTGCCCTCGCCCTTGGCGCAGCGGGAACGCAAGGCGCTTTGGGGCTGGCGCTGATCGGTCGTGCGGAAGAGGCGGACGTTGTGTCTGTCGTGAAAGCCGAGCCCAAACGCACGATTGTGCGACGTGCACCGACGCGGGCAACTGCGCAGCGTACGACCAATGTGCGCGTTATTAATGGTGACAAGGAAACCCAGATTGATGCCCCGGTTTCCAAACCCAAAACCCTGGCAGAGGAGGCGAGCTGATGACTGGTCTGATGCGTATCGCCGCCTGTGCTCTGGCGTGTTTAAGCCTGACCATACCGGCCTTTGCCTGGACGGAGCGCACCTCTGCCCCCGAGGCGCAAATTCTGGTGCTGGAAAAGGGACGCTCTACGGTCATTGAGGCAGATGAAGCCTTCGCCACGCTGGTCGTGGCAGACCCCGAGATTGCCGAAGCCATGGCAACCTCCAACCGTTCTTTCTTTTTGCGCGGCAAGGTGCCGGGCTCCACAACCGTTCTTATCTACAATGCCGAAGGGGAGATTTCCGAACTGATCGACGTCGAGGTAGAACTGAGCCTTGATGAGTTGCGCAGTGATCTCGGCAATCTTTTGCCGGGTGAAGATATATCCGTGTACCCTGTGCATGATGGGGTGTTTCTGGATGGCAAGCTGACCACGGCTGCGGCAGCCGAAATGGCGGTGCAACTGGCTGAGCGCTACGTGCCGGGCGGTGTCGCCAATGGATTGTCAGTCGGGCAGAGCCAGCAGGTGCTGCTGGAGGTGCGCTTCCTGGAAGCCAGCCGCACAGCGGTGAAGGAAATCGGCTTTGGCAATACGATCGACGCCAGAGACGTTTACACCTCAACAGAGTCCAGCTCGATCTCCGGTCTGGCTTCGAAGACGATTGCCCTGTTCACCAATGTGGGCGGAGAGAATATCGACATTCAGCTGCGCGCGCTGGAAGCCAAGGGCATCATCCGTACGCTGGCAGAGCCAAACCTTGTGGCGCTTTCCGGTGATACGGCCAGCTTCCTGGCCGGGGGTGAATTCCCCATTCCTGTGGCCACCAGTAATGGCGAGATCACTGTCGAGTTCAAGAAGTTCGGCGTCAGCCTGGATTTCACCCCGACTGTGCTGGGGGATGGGCTGGTGAATTTGCGCGTACGGCCGGAAGTGTCGCAATTGGACCGGGCGAATGGTATTCGCGCGTCCAACATCGAGATCCCTGGAATTTCCGTGCGCCGCGCAGACACGACTGTTGAGCTGCATGACGGGCAGGCTTTTGCAATCGCCGGACTTCTGCAGAATGACTATTCCAATGATGTGCGCCAGACGCCCTGGCTGGGCAATGTGCCCGTGTTGGGCTCGCTGTTCTCTTCAAAGCGCTATCAGCGCAATGAGAGCGAACTGGTGATCATCATCATACCGCGCATGGTGCAGCCCGCCGCGCACCCGGAACTGCTCGCCAATCCTCTCCAAGCTTTTGCAGAACCGAGCGATTCCGAGCTGTTCCTTCTGAACAAGACAACCATGCCGCCCGGTGTGAACTAAGGACCGAGAGATGAAAACCGTATCAAGAGCTTTGGGGCTGATCGCCATCGTCTGCCTGCCTGCGGCCTGCGCCACACAGGAGCAGCAGGAAGGCTATCTTCTGGGTCAGGCAACGGCTGACAATATCGCAATGCAGTCTGTTCGCGATGTGGCTTTGCCGAATTCAAAAGCCGTTGAAACCACATCGGGTGTTCGCGCGGCGCAAGCCGTAAAGGCGCTGAATGAGGGCAAGACGAAGGAACTGCGTCAGGCATCTTCCGGCACAACGGGAGGGAGCTGATGTCATCGGCAGCAAGAAAACTGGACGGTGAAGCCGGCTCTGCGCCCTTGCGCCAGATACCGGCGATTGCGGCGCTGGCAGGGCCAGAGATCATGGCGCAATTGCGCACGGTCTGCCGCGATGTGATCGATCTGTCGCAGATGGAGCCCGCCAAAGCCGTGCAGGCCTATGGCGGCGCGCTTCTGTTGCTGGAGCATGGCGTCGCGGGTGTCGAGCAGATTGTGCTGGGCCTGGCCATGGAGCAACCGGATACGGCTGTTCTGATGGTCTCCGATAATTTGCCTGTACACATCGTTCGGGCCCTGATGAAGCTGGGGGCTTCGGATATTCTGCCTGTATCTGCGCAAGCCTCCGATATCGTCGAGGCGGTGGAGCGGTTGAAAGAGACTGCCGAGAAGGCGGAGCAGGGCGGCGATGTTCGCTCCTCTGCGGTCTGCTGGGCGTTCCGCGGCGCTGTCGGCGGTGCCGGGGTGACGACCATGGCCATCGAGAGCGCCTTTGCCATTGCAGAGAAAGTGCGCGGGGCCAAAGTCTGTCTTGTAGACTTGAATCTGGCAGACGGCATGACGAGTTCGTTTCTGGAGGCTGTGCCGAAGCTGGACCTGCCTGCGCTGTCGGCGGCGCCGGAACGTCTTGATGCGCGCCTGTTGGCCGCATGGTGCTATGAGCATCCTGATGGCGTGTCCGTTATCACGGCGCCACGCAATCCAGATGCTGACGCCCTGGGCAGTGAGGCGGCCATTCTACGCCTTCTGGATGTCGCATGCGCAGAGTTTCAATATGTGTTTGTGGACATGCCGCGCCATATGATGCCCTGGACCAAGCCAGTTCTTGGTGCGGTCGATGAGGCGATTATCGTCAGTGAGCTGACTGTGCCAAGCCTTCATGCTGCAGCGGATATGGCGCGCGAGGTGGATATCCTGCGCGGCGATGCGGGCAAGGCCAAACTGGTGCTGAACCGGATGTTCCCCAAGAAGCGATTCCGCGCTGAGTTTGCGGTAGACAAGGCCGAGAAAGCCATCGACCGGAAAATCGATGCAACCATTACCTCTGACTGGGACGCGGCACGTACAGCCGTCAATCTGGGCAAGCCCATTGCGGATGTGAAACCGAAGAGCGCGCTGGTCGCGGATGTCGCAAGTTTTGTGGACTTCCTGTTGCCTGAAGGCGTGTCGGCAAAGGCGAACACGACAGGCAGGAGGCGCGCGAAATGAGCCGATTTGGATTCTCCGGAGGAAGCAGCAAGCCCGAGGAAACTGTCACGCAGACGCAAGTCGTGACGCCTGTTGCCGCGCCAAAGCCGGTTCAGCCCGTGCCTGTTCCGTCAAACGACACAAAAGGCTTTGATCAACTGGATGCGAAGCTGCGCATCCATGCCAAACTGATCGACGAGTTGGACCTTTCCGCCCTCGACAAGCTGGATGACGAGACGATGCGTCGGCGTGTGCGGGGGATCGTGTCAGAGATCATCAAAAAAGAAGACATGGCCATGTCCGCGGCGGAAGAGGCAAGCTTTGCCGACGCTGTGATGGACGAGATGACAGGCCTTGGACCGATTGAACCTCTGCTCAAGGACGACTCCATTGCGGATATTCTGATCAATGGCTGCAATCAGGTCTATGTCGAGCGTCACGGCAAGCTGCAGATTGCGCCTGTGCGCTTTGCCGACAATGACCATTTGCTGCGTATTGTGCAGCGTATTGTGTCCGCGGTGGGGCGCCGCGTTGATGAAAGCCAGCCGCTGGTCGATGCGCGTCTTCTGGATGGCAGCCGTGTGAACGCGGCCGTATCCCCCATCGCCATTGATGGCCCGTTGGTGTCCATCCGGAAATTCTCAAAGTCTCCGCTGACCATGGATAAGCTGGTCGGCTTCGGCGCCATTCCCCAGCCCGTTGCAGACTTTATTCTGGGCGCCGTGAAGTGCCGCGCTTCAACCGTAATTTCCGGCGGTACTGGCTCCGGCAAGACGACGCTTCTGAACGCGCTGTCGTCTGCGATCAGTCCGGATGAGCGTCTCATCACGATTGAGGACGCCGCCGAGCTGCAGCTGCAACAGCCGCATGTCGCGCGCATGGAAACCCGTCCCCCGAATATCGAGGGCAAGGGTGAAATTCGCCAGCGGGAACTGGTCAAGAACGCGCTGCGGATGCGTCCTGACCGGGTGATCCTGGGCGAGGTACGCTCTGAGGAAGCGTTCGACATGCTTCAGGCCATGAATACAGGCCATGAAGGCTCTATGGCCACGATCCACGCCAACAATCCGCGTGATGCCCTGACCCGTCTGGAGCAGATGGTGATGATGGGCGGAATGAAGATCTCTGAAGAAGCCATCCGTGGGCAGATCGCCTCTGCTGTAAACTTCATAGTTCAGGCCACGCGCCTGTCAGATGGCTCTCGGAAGGTCGTGTCCATTGCCGAGATTACCGGCATGGAAGGCGCGGTTGTCCAGATGCAGGAAATCTTCCGGTTCGAGCGCACCGGCACAACCGATGAAGGCAAGGTGCTTGGTCACTTCGCAGCCACGGGACTGCGCCCGCAATTCCTGGATGAGATGGAACGGCGCGGCGTACATATGCCAGCTGGTCTGTTTGATCCGTCAACGCGTTTCTAAGGCCCCATCGACTTGCTCTCACTGCCTGACCTCTCCAGTATCAGCATGGTTCTCGTGATCCCTGCCGTTATGGCGGTGGGAGCAATTTTTCTTGCGATCCAGTCGGTTGTAGGCATGGTCACGAATGCGCAGACTCACCGCATTGTGAACCGGAGGCTTCAGTTCAAAGAGCGTTTTGAGAGTAGCAACGAAGCCATGATCGAGCTTCGCAAGAGCCGGGGACTCGACAAGGACGGCAATCTGTCGATGCCTGTGCAATGGTTCAACCAGCTGGCCGTACAGTCAGGTTTGCCATTCCAGCCCGTGCGCTGGTTTGGCATGGCTGCGATCGCAGGAGCGATTGCCGCGTTCGCCTATATTCGCTTCGTTGGAGGGTGGCCCATCGCTGCAGCGGTTGCGCTGATTGTCTTTATGGCTGGGCCTATTGTCGGGCTTAAATTCGTTGCGGGACGGCGCATGAAAAAGCTGTCCCAGCAATTACCGGATGCGCTGCAGATTGTCTGCCGCAGCCTTGAGGCGGGTCACCCCGTTGCCACGGCCGTGGCGCTGGTGGCGCGCGAGATGCCTGATCCTATCGGCACGGAATTCGGCATGGCGGCGGATGAGGTTTCCTACGGCATGTCGCTAACCAATGCCGTGCAGCGCATGGCGATCCGCGCAGGGGACCCAGATGTCGAGCTGTTCTCGGCAACCGTGCGCCTGCAGGAGCGCACAGGCGGCAATCTGTGCGAATTGCTGAAAGCCAACACCACAACCATCCGTGAACGTCAGACCATGCGCCTGAAGGTCAAGGCTGCTTCCTCCGAGGGGCGTGTCTCTGCCATGATCCTGACGGCGGCCCCCTTTATGGTGATGGGGGCAATCCACACGCTGCGCCCGGAATTCTATGGCGATGTGATTGACGATCCGCTGATCAAGATTGCGTTCCCGGCCCTATTCATCTGGATGGCGATTGGAAATCTGGTCATGCGCAAAATGATCAATTTCAAGATGTAGGCGGGGAGGATAGATGAGCTTTTCTCTCGCAACCCTTATCCCCATCGTGATGTTGGCGCTGGCCGGTTTCCTGGCTTTGCCTGCCATTCTGGCTTTTGTGCGCAGCTGGCGCGCCAAAGAAGATCTGGAGCGCCGCCTGGAGCGCAGGGATTCCCGGCCGCGCGAGGATGCGCCCCGAAATGAAAGCCGTATAGGCCGCGCCGTCATCGGGCTGGCCAACAAGGCAACCCCGCAAAATGAAGAGGCCGTCAGCGCGGTGCGAGGCAAGCTGAACAAGGCGGGCTTTACTGGGCCCAATGCCGTGGGGCGCTATTATGTGGCGCGGCTGGTGTGTCTTGTCGTGCCGCCTGTCCTCCTGCTGTTCGCGCTGCCCTATCTGAACCTGTCCGGCATGATGATGCTGATGGTTGCCATCGGAGTGGTGATTGTCGGGCTGCTGGCACCTGACTTCTATCTCTCCAACAAGGCAAAACAACGCGAGCAGATGTGCTCGGCTGGCTTCCCGGACATGATGGATCTTATGGTAGCGTGTGTTGAGGCGGGCCTGAGCCTGGATGCGTCTGTACAGCGGGTCGGGGAAGAGCTGGAAACACGCCATCCGATCATTTCCGGATATATGCGCACGCTGTCTCTGGAGCTGAGAGCGGGCAAGCCGCGCAAGAATGCCTGGCGCGCCTTTGCGGATCGGATGGCCATTGAAGAGGCTGGATCGCTGGCCACAATGCTGCGCCAGGCTGAGGAAATGGGGACAAGTCTGGGCCAGACCCTGCGAATATTTTCGGCTGATATGCGTCAGCGCCGCATCCTCGTTGCAGAGGAGAAAGCCATGGCTTTGCCAGCGAAAATGACCCTTCCTTTGATTTTCTTCGTGTTTCCAGTACTTATGGGGGTGTTGACCCTGCCTGCCATCGTGAAGATGCAAGGCGTGTTTTAGTGAAATCGTTGCTAGGCGAGTCAGCCTGGCATTGCTAACTAAGGGCCATGAGCATGACATATCTCGACTTCGAAAAGCCCATTGCGGAGCTGGACGCGAAGATTTCCGAACTGGAGGCGCTTGCCGCCAGCAAGGATGGTCCGTCAATCAAGGACGAGCTGACAAAGCTGAAGGCCAAGTCCACAAAGCAGCTGAAAGACCTGTACAAGGATCTGAACGCATGGCGCAAAACCCAGGTGGCCCGGCATCCGGACCGTCCGCACTTCTCTGATTTCATTGAGAACGTCTTCGAGGATTTCGAAGAACTGGCGGGTGACCGTGTGTATGGCAATGACGACGCCATTGTTGGCGGTCTTGCGCGCTTCAAGGGCCGTCCTGTCGTCATTATGGGTCACGAGAAGGGCCGCACCATCGAGAAGCGCCTGAAGCACAATTTCGGCATGGCGCACCCGGAAGGCTATCGCAAAGCTGTCCGCCTGATGGACCTGGCCGAGAAATTCGATCTGCCGGTGCTGAGCTTCCCGGATACGCAAGGCGCCTATCCCGGCAAGGGCGGTGAAGAGCGCGGCCAGGCAGAAGCCATTGCCCGCGGTACCCAGCGCGGCCTTTCCCTGGGCGTGCCGTTCGTGACGCTGATCATTGGCGAAGGCATGTCTGGCGGTGCCATCGGTATCGCAGCAGCCAATAAGGTGCTGATGATGGAGCATGCCATCTATTCCGTGATCTCTCCGGAAGGCTGCGCATCGATCCTGTATCGCGATGCCGGCAAGGCCAAGGATGCTGCCGAAGCGATGAAGATCACTGCGCCGGACCTGTTGAAGACCAAGGTTATCGACGATGTGGTGAAGGAGCCTGTCGGCGGCGCACATCGCGATCCGAAGCGGGCCATGGCAAATGCGGCCAAGGCGCTGGATGCGGCGCTGAAAGAGCTGGAAGGCATGAGCCCGGCTGAGCTGCGCACCCAACGCAAGGAGCGTTTCTACGCCATCGGCCGCGAAGGGCTGTAGTGCCGTAGGCCCGCTGGCCTGACAGAATGCCCGAGAAGGACTGGATCTCCAGCTATTTCGCGCCGCTGGCCCGCTCATCCGGGGCTGCGGGGCTTATGGATGACGTCGCCGAATTGAGCCGGGCAGGCAGCGCACCTGTGGTGGCGACTGTCGACGCGATGGTGGAAGGCGTTCACTTCCGCGCCGATGATCCGCTCGGCTCTGTCGCGCGGAAGCTGGTCCGTGTGAATGTCTCCGACATCTATTCTGCCGGGGCTTTGCCCGCTGAAGCCCTGCTGACACTGGGCTGGCCTCAGCAGAGGCCGGAATCTGACCTTGCAGACTTCGCCAAGGCCCTCGGGGACGAGTTGGCTGTGCATAGCATCCAGCTGTTGGGCGGCGATACAGTAAGGGCGACTGCGGGCCTGTTCCTGTCTCTCACCCTGACCGGGGTTTGCCAGGGCGCGCGACCCGTGCGGCGCATGGGTGCCAGGCCGGGTCAGGATGTCTGGCTTACGGGGCAGATCGGTGCAGCCTGTCTCGGCTTTGACGCTCTGCAGCGCGGCGATACAGAGGATCGCTGGGTGACCGCGTATCGGGAGCCTCAACTGCCCATCGCCCGCATTGCGGGGCTGGTTGGCCAGCACGCTTCAGCAGCCATGGACGTATCGGATGGCCTGCTCGGAGACGCTGCACAGATGGCAAAAGCGTCCGGATGCGGGATTGAGATCAATCTCGAAAATATTTCTCTCGCCGGGAATCCTCGTGATCTGTCTGAAGCTCTACGGCTCATGACATGGGGCGATGACTATCAGGTCCTGTTTTCAGCCGAAAAAAACAAGCGGGACGAAATCCTCTCCCTCGCCGCTGACTCTGTAATGGATATTGAGATTATTGGCGAAATGACCGCTGCCCCTGGCTTGAGGGCTTTGTGGCAGGGGGATCGCGTTAACCTCCCCGAAACCCTCGGCTTTGAGCATGGATGGTGAGGATCTGGGCTGACTCGCCCTTTAAGCGAGCGATATTGCCTATAATGAACAGGGCGGGCAGGCTAGATACCTATAATAAGCAGTACATGATCAGGGTATAACCTGGCGTTGAAGTCTGTTTTTAAGGGAGGAAACCTAACCCATGTGGTATTATCTCGCTCTAGCAGCGGGCGTCTTGTCAGTCCTTTATGGCTGGCTTCAGATCAATTCGATCATGAAGGCCCCGTCGGGTGACGCGCGAATGCGCGAAATCGCTCAAGCAATTCAAGAAGGCGCTAACGCCTATCTCGGCCGACAATACCGGACGATCGCCATAGTCGGCGTCGTCGTTGTTGTGCTTCTGGCTGTCGCATTTCGTAACTGGCATGCACCGCTCGGCTTTATTATTGGCGCTGTTCTTTCGGGCGCTGCCGGTTTCATCGGCATGAAAGTGTCTGTTCAGGCAAACGTGCGCACGACGGAAGCGGCCAAGTCTGGCCTCAATGCCGGGCTTAAGCTGGCGTTTAAATCCGGCGCGATCACAGGCATGCTTGTGGTCGGTCTCGCGCTGCTGGGGATCGTGATCTATTACGGCCTGCTGACCATGGTGGTTGGTCTCGACCTTACGGTTGAGGAAGAGAAGCGCCAGATCATCGACTCTCTTGTTGCGCTCGGCTTCGGTGCGTCTCTGATCTCGATCTTTGCGCGTCTTGGCGGTGGCATCTTCACCAAGGGCGCGGATGTCGGCGGAGACATGGTCGGCAAGGTGGAAGCAGGCATACCGGAGGATGATCCGCGTAATGCTGCGACGATTGCAGACAATGTGGGCGATAATGTCGGTGACTGTGCCGGTATGGCGGCTGACCTGTTCGAGACCTATGCCGTGACGCTGGTTGCGACCATGGTGCTCGGCGCGATCTATTTCGCAGGCTCCAGCTACATCACCGAGATCATGCTTTTGCCGCTGGCGATTGCCGCAGTCTGCATCCTGACATCCATCGTTGGCACGTTCTTTGTGAACCTCGGGCCCGGCAAAACAGATGTCATGGGCGCGCTGTATAAAGGATTGATCGTGACAGGCGTTCTGTCGATTGGCGGCCTGGCACTGGCCATCGCGACCGTCATGCCGGCCGGCTTCGGCGTCATGGATGGTGCAGCAGCTGAATTGGGCCTGACCGGTGAGATCACCGGGCTGGACCTGTTTATCTGCGGCGTGGCCGGTCTGGTCGTTACCGGGCTGATTGTTGTCATCACGGCTTACTATACCGAGACCAAGTATCGGCCGGTGCGGTCTGTCGCAAAGGCATCCGAGTCCGGTCACGGCACAAACGTGATCCAGGGGCTGGCTGTGTCGCTTGAATCTACGGCGCTTCCCGCGCTCGTGATCATTGCGGGCATTATCCTGACCTATAATCTGGCTGGCCTGTTTGGCATTGCCATCGCAACGACGACCATGCTGGCCCTGGCCGGGATCATCATTGCACTGGATGCCTTCGGCCCGGTGACGGACAATGCGGGCGGGATCGCCGAGATGGCGGAACTGCCATCAGAAGTGCGTGACACGACAGACGCGCTCGACGCAGTGGGCAATACGACCAAGGCCGTAACCAAGGGCTATGCCATTGGCTCAGCCGGTCTTGGCGCGCTCGTTCTGTTCGCGGCATATTCGGAAGACCTCAAATACTTCTCGGCGCGCGCCGTGGAGGGGGATTTCTTCTATAATGTCTCCGTCAACTTCTCGATCGCGAACCCTTACGTTGTGGTTGGCCTTCTGTTTGGCGGTCTGTTGCCCTTCCTGTTCGGTGGCATGTCGATGATGGCCGTTGGCCGCGCAGCTCAGGCTGTGGTCGAGGAAGTGCGTCGCCAGTTCCGTGAAATGCCGGGCATCATGAAAGGCGAAGTGAAGCCGGACTATGGCCGCGCAGTGGACCTGCTGACCAAGGCCGCGATCAAGGAAATGATCGTGCCATCGCTGCTGCCGGTGCTCTCGCCGATCGTGCTGTTTGCCGTGATCTTCGTGATCGCAGGCAAGGGAGCCGCTCTGGCCGCGGTCGGCGCGATGCTGCTGGGCGTGATCGTGACGGGCCTGTTTGTGGCCATCTCGATGACCTCCGGTGGCGGGGCCTGGGACAATGCCAAGAAGTATATCGAAGACGGCCATCATGGCGGCAAGGGCTCGGAAGCCCACAAGGCTGCTGTGACAGGCGATACAGTGGGCGATCCCTATAAGGACACTGCTGGTCCGGCCGTGAACCCGATGATCAAGATCACGAACAT
This sequence comes from Hyphomonas beringensis, assembly GCF_000682755.1. Lineage (GTDB taxonomy): Bacteria > Pseudomonadota > Alphaproteobacteria > Caulobacterales > Hyphomonadaceae > Hyphomonas > Hyphomonas beringensis. Next base: position 133,513 of record NZ_AWFF01000001.1, on the reverse strand, counting down.
CGTGGCGTTGCTTCTGCTGGCTGTGCTCGCCGGCCTGTAAAAGCCTTTCCTTTCAAGGGGCCCCCGGTGTCAGATCGCCGGGGGCTTTTTCATGCACGTAGCTTATCCATAGATAATTACTATATCATGTCCGGATTGTATCAATTGGTTCTATTCAATTGATTGGGGTATTGTCCCATGATCGCAGACAGATCCGGACCGGAAATCCTGAATATGTTCGCGGAAGATGTATCCAGCCTGGCCGAGCAATCCCGACCAGGTCGCAGCAACCAAATATATATTGGGAGAGTACTATGGACGGAAATGACATGACCCCAGAGGGCAAGTGTCCGGTGATGCATGGCATGCGCGGACGCAGCAACCGCGACTGGTGGCCAAACCAGCTTGATTTGAGCATTCTTCATCAGAACCCCGTACTCGGCAATCCGCTGGGCGGTGAGTTCAGCTACGCCAAAGAGTTCAAAAAGCTGGACCTGAAGGCCATCAAGCAGGACCTTTATGATCTGATGACCGACTCCCAGGATTGGTGGCCGGCAGACTATGGCCATTATGGCCCCTTCTTCATTCGTATGGCGTGGCACAGCGCCGGTACCTATCGGACCGGTGACGGCCGCGGTGGGTCTTCTTCTGGCAGCCAGCGCTTCGCGCCTCTGAACAGCTGGCCGGATAATGCCAACCTCGACAAGGCACGGCGTCTGCTGTGGCCAATCAAGAAGAAATACGGAAACAAGATTTCCTGGGCGGATCTCATGATCCTGGCCGGCAATTGCGCCATTGAGTCCATGGGCGGCAAGACCTTTGGGTATGGCGGTGGCCGTGAAGATATTTTCGAACCCGAGAAAGACATCTACTGGGGCACGGAAATGGAATGGCTTGCAACAAGCGACAAGCCGAACAGCCGCTACAGCGGTGAGCGTGTGCTGGAGAATCCGCTGGCCGCAGTTCAGATGGGCCTCATCTATGTGAACCCGGAAGGCCCGGACGGAAAACCTGACCCGATTGCTTCGGGCAAGGACATCCGCGAAACATTCGCTCGCATGGCCATGAATGACGAAGAGACCGTCGCGCTGACCGCCGGCGGCCATACTTTCGGGAAATGCCACGGCGCTGGTGATGCCGGCATGGTCGGCGCAGAACCGGAAGGCGCAGACATTGCGGAACAGGGGCTTGGCTGGACAAGCAATTTCGGCATTGGCAATGGCGATGACACCATCACCAGCGGCATTGAAGGCGCCTGGACGCCCAATCCGATCAAATGGGACAATGGCTATTTCGACATGCTGTTCGGTTATGAATGGGAACTCGTGAAGAGCCCGGCCGGTGCCTGGCAGTGGCAGCCGAAAGACGTGAAGGAAGAAGACATGGCGCCGAAAGCGCATGACTCCTCCGGCAAGCAGGTCACAATCATGACGACGGCTGACATGGCGATGCGTATGGATCCGGAATATGAGAAAATCTCTCGCCGCTTCCATCAGAACCCTGACCAGTTTGCCGATGCTTTCGCCCGCGCCTGGTTCAAACTGACCCACCGCGATATGGGCCCGGTCTCGCGTTACCTGGGTGAGGAAGTTCCGAGTGAGGAATTGGTCTGGCAAGATCCGGTTCCGGCTGTGGATCATGAACTGATTGATGCGGCCGACATTGCTGATCTGAAAGACAAGATCATGTCTTCCGGCCTGACAGTAGCCGAGCTTGTGACGACCGCATGGGCCTCTGCATCCACGTTCCGTGGCTCAGACAAGCGCGGTGGTGCCAATGGGGCGCGTATACGCCTGGCTCCGCAGAAAGACTGGGAAGTGAACCAGCCGGTGCAGTTGGAGAAGGTGCTGAAACTGCTGGAAAGCGTCCAGAAGGCTTTCAACTATGCCCAGACGGGCGGCAAGAAAGTCTCCATGGCCGATCTGATTGTTCTCGGTGGCTGCGCGGCTGTAGAAAAGGCTGCCAGAGATGCTGGCCACTCTGTTGCCGTGCCATTCACGCCGGGGCGTACTGATGCAACTGATGAGCAGACGGATGCCGATTCCTTCGATGTGTTGGAACCGAAAGCCGATGGCTTCCGCAACTATCTGCAGGTTGAGTATTCCGTGCCCGCTGAAGAGTTGCTGGTAGACCGTGCACAATTGCTGACCCTGTCCGCGCCTGAAATGACTGTGCTGGTCGGCGGCCTGCGGGTCCTGGGCGCCAATCATGCCGGGTCAAAACATGGTGTGTTTACGGAGCGTCCAGGAAAGCTCACGAATGATTTCTTCGTGAACCTTCTGGATATGGAGACGGCCTGGAAAGCCAAGGGCGATTCCAAACACGTCTTTGAGGGCCGTGACCGCAAGACGGATAATGTGAAATGGACGGGGACGCGGGTTGACCTCGTGTTCGGGTCAAACTCACAGCTGCGCGCGCTTTCCGAAGTTTATGCGCAGGAAGATGCCAAGGAAAAGTTTGTGCAGGACTTTGTCTCTGCATGGACCAAGGTGATGGATGCGGATCGGTTCGATCTCGCCTGATCCGGCTATCTGCTGAAACAAGAAGACGGCGCTCCGGGAAACCAGGGCGCCGTTTTTTCTATGACTTGATCAGGGAAGACGCCATGCGCTGGAATTCTTCCTGCGTCAGGGTTTCGGCGCGTGCGGTCGGGTCTATGCCGATCTCCTTCAGCCATTCAGCCGCCTTGATGCCATGCCGCTTGGCGAGGGGCTTTAGCGCGGCGCGCAGCATCTTGCGTCTCTGTCCAAAGGCTGCGCCGGCGACCTCTTCCAGCTTGGCCAAGTGCGGGTATGCCTCGCCCTCCGGCAGAGGATGTAGCACGGCGACAGCGCTATCCACTTTTGGCGGCGGGCGGAAGGCACCCGGCGGCAGGGTGAATGCCATGTGGGGCTTGGTTACGGCATGAGTCAGCACAGCGAGGCGTCCGTAATGGTCCGTTCCCGGCGCAGCGCAGACCCGCTCGGCCACTTCCTTCTGAAACATCAGAGCCATGTCTCCGCGCCATGGGCCGGATTTCAGCCAGTTGATGAGCAGGGGGGTTCCAACATTATACGGAAGATTTGCAATAATCATCGCCGGCATATCCGCGCCCAGCTCTGTCAGCATGGATTCCCACTTCACCTTGCGGGCATCCTTCAGGATTACATGCAGACGGCCTTCAGCGTGTTCTGGCCATGTCTTGAGCGCCTCGGCAAAGCGCTCGTCTGCCTCAACGGCGATAAGTTTGGCCGCGCCATTGTCCAGAAGTGCGCGTGTCAGGCCGCCAGGGCCGGGGCCAACCTCGATAACTGTCCGGCCTTCAATCGGCCCTGCGGCCAGGGCCGTGCGGCGAAGGATATCCGGATCGAACAGGAAGTGCTGGCCGAGCGCTTTTCTGGCGGTCGCCTGTGTCAGGCCGGGAGGTGTCGGGTCAGCATTCATGCCAGTCTCTTGCGATTATCCGTCATCAGACGGGATTGTTTTATGGCTGCGATCAGGCTGTCAGGCCGTGCATTACCTTCGGCGGCAGCATCATATCCCGTGCCATGATCCGGGCTCGTACGTACGATAGGCAGGCCCAGCGTACTGTTTACGCCGCCCCAGATATCCAGTGTTTTTACAGGGATCAGACCCTGATCATGTGTCATGGCGATGATGGCATCAAACCGGCCTGTCAGGGCCTCGGCGAAGACCGTATCAGCAGAGCGTGCATCGCTGATATCGATGCCGGCTGCGCGCAATTGCTCTGCTGCAGGATTGATGATCTCGACCTCTTCGCGCCCGATCGTGCCGTTTTCACCCGCATGTGGGTTTAAGCCGGTGAAGGCAATCTTGGGGGCAAGTAGGCCAAAATCCTGTCGCATGGACGTCGATACAATTTGCCCAAGCGCGATCAGAGCGGATGTCGTCAACGCGTTGCAGGCTTCGCGCAATGGTATGTGGATGGTCGCGAGCGCAACACGCAGACCGCCGCCTGTCAAAAGCATGACCGGTTGTGTTGGCCTCTTGGAGGCAGACTCGCACAGCGCTGCTATGAACTCAGTATGCCCCGGATGCTTGAAGCCCGCACCATAGAGCAGGGCCTTGTTGATCGGATTGGTAACAACGGCATCGGCCTGGCCTTCAAGACAGAGAGAGACCGCGGTCTCAATAGTCTTGATGATCGCTGGCGCTGTGTCACTGTCTGGCTGGCCGGGTTTGGGGAGGGGCATGTTGGCCAGTGGCAGAACGGGCAGGGCCTTCTGAAATATCTCCGGTGCCTCATCTGGGTGATTGATAATCTCAACCGCCATATGTGGGGCATAAAGCTCCGGCGCACCAATGACGAAGAAGCCGTGCTGCGGCGAATCTCGCAGCTGCTGCCAGGCCGCCATGGTGATTTGTGGGCCAACCCCGGCGGGGTCGCCCATGGTCAAGGCAAGAGGTTTGGTCACGGTTTCACTCACGCGTGCGGTTTTGACCTAAACGCGAGGTGACGCAAGGCCTTAGCGATAGATAATCGTCGCTTCGCGGCGCAGGTCACGCAGCTCGCGCTCGGAGATCATGTTGAGTTCCCGGTCTTTCAGGGAGTTCTTCATGTCCTCGCGGGACGGCAGAGCCTCGGCGCCATCTTCGCGGCGGCAGACATACATCACGGCAAGGCCGCGGCCCGCTGAGAAGATATCTGTCGGCTGGCCAACTTCCGTGTTCAGCACCAGGGTTTTGCCTTCCGGGCCCAGTTCGTCGACATCAATATCCTTGATATCTGCATAGCGCAGGTTGGATTTTGAGTTGGCAGTGCTTTGCACGTCATCGCAGGACTGGATCGTATCCAGAGCGGCTTGCAGGTCCGCTTCCGAGCCGTCTGTGACTTGCAGACGCTTCAGGTCAACCTTCGTGGTCAGCTTTGCAGGTTCGCGCTTGGCGAGGACATTCAGAATGTAGACCCCGTCAGCCACAGCAATCGGCTTCAGCAGGCTAGGCGGGGCCGAGGCCTGGATGGCGCTGGCCAGTTCAGGCTCAAGATCTTCTGCCGTAATCCAGCCCATGTCCCCGCCAGTCGCCGCTGTTGGGGCAGAGGAGATGCGCTGGGCTGCAATGCGGAAATCGGCGCCCTGATTAAGCTGTTCGATAATGGTTCCTGCCGCCTGGAGGGCCTGTTCCTTTGTTTCCGGGTCTGGCGCGTATAGAAAGATCTCGGCAACGCGGTACTGGGTTTTCTTCAGGGAGCTGCGCAGACGCTCCATCTGGTCATCCACCTGGTTGTCGGAGATACGGATACGGCTGCCATAGAGGCCAGACATAACGCGGCTCCAGGCGATCTCGGCTTTCATCTGGTCTTCAAGGCTGGCTGGATTGACGCCAGCTGACAGCAATTGCTGTTTCAGCTGTTCACCCGTTGCGCCGGACTGGCGTGCCATGTCGTCGACGGCGCCATTAATGGCTTCGGGCTCAATCTCCATTTCGTACTCAGAGGCTTTTTCAAGCTGAAGCCGCTCATCGATCAGCTGCTCTAGAGCCTGGCCGGTGATCTGCTGAATCTGCTCCTGGCTGGGCTGTTGCCCCCCAAAGCTTAGCAGTAGCAGACGCGCGCGCTGGCGCACATCGGAATAGGAAATCGGCTGGTCGTTAACGATGGCTGCGATGCCTTCAAGCGCCAGGCGTTCCTGACTGCTGGCGTCCTGAGCCGCCGCGGCGCCTGTCAGGGACAGCGCGAAAACCGATATAGCGGCAAAGATCTGACGTACCATTTATGGCCTCCGTTGAGTGCCCCACCGGGCCCCATGGCGTACTGTTCAAGCGGACCATACTAGTCCTGTGAGCCTGCGCAACGTATCAGGGCAGTGCCCCCTGATATCTTACAGGAAATTAGGAAAAGAGCGGCGCTCTTCACGCCCCGGAAACAGCGAATCAATCAAACTCGTTGGACCCGAAATCTCCAATTGTTTTCAGGGAGAAACGGATCATGAAGCTCTCTTCCGGGCCCAGGGTCCGGTCCGTGAGTTCGGATCGTTCGTAGACCAGCTCAAACCTGGAGCAGTCATCCTCGAAAGCGATGCCGTATTGCTGTCTCGCATTAAGCTTTTGCTCGATATCCCGCAACTGACCGAAGAAGAAAGAGTATTGGTCGGTCACCTGTATTTCACCGCGCAGGAAGATACCTTGCGTTACGTTGGGCTGCACGGCGTCACGGTTGCTGATCGTGTAGTAATGCTGCCCCACAGCGCGGAAGCGATCGAAGCGTGTGGATACAGTCGTATCGATACGATTGAGTTGCAGGCCGTCCTCATCCAGACGCGCTCTGGTATCCACTCGGAATGCTTCGCCATATTTGGCGGAAGCGGCGACAACCCAGTCGGATGACGTGCCATCAAGATTGCTGGCATCATTAAAGTTGGGATCGGGCCGGGAACGCCAGCGCCGGCCAACTGTCGTGCTGAGGTCAAGGCCATTCTTCCATACAGCGCGCGTTGTCAGGCCGGCAGACAATTTGCCATCGCCTTCATACAAATCGTAGCCGCCGAAACTGTTCGCCTCGTAAAGGGTCGACTCATCAAATTCAAATAGCTGGCTGTCTTCGTTGGGGATGGCGGGATCGTTTACATTGGACAGGCCCCAAGCAACCATAACGGCTGGTTCGACAGTAATATCCACCACTTCACCCGGCCGGATCATGGGATAGGCGAGCTGGGTGCCAATATTGCCGACGAAGCGGGAGACATTGGCCTTGCCGGATACGTCCTTGTCCAGGGCGTAGTAGTCGCCGCGCGCTTCGGCGAAGGTTTTCAAGGTAAAACCGCCAGGCAGGATGTTCAGATCCGTCCAGTCACCGCCGAGGCTGACGCGCCGGGAATCCGCGCCGAGATCGCGGCTGAGGATCGCGCTGGATGCATCTACGCTCGCATAGCCAAACTTGCCCAAATCCCAGTATTTCTGGCCGAAGAATATGGGGGTGGCCGTTGGTAGCTCGCCATCATCATCACCTGCACGAAGGCCTTGAAACTTCAGTAAAGCAACATCGGTGTAGTAATCATCACCTTGCCCGACGAGGAACAATTGCGATAGCAAGCGCCGAGGCTGGCTTGCATATAGTCCGCGTTGCCTGTCCTGACCGTCAATGTCGTAACGGCGATCATAAAGATCGTCTGACTGGTGCTCGACGCCAAAGCCCCATTTCCAGTGATTATTGATGGCGAACAGGCCGCTACCATAGATGTGGCTGCGCCAGGTATCCTCACCGAACAGCTCACCATCGCTGTCGAAGTCTTGCTCCTTGGTGAAGCTTGTATTGAAGTTGATCGAGCCGGAATAGAATTTCTTTCGGAAGTCCAGTTCCATCAGAGGATTTACATTCTGGCTGACCAAGGGGGAGATGGTCATCTCCGAAGAGTCGGAAATCGCCCAATAATAAGGCTGCTGATAAAATAAGCCGAGCTTTGAGGAAAGTCCTGCAGACGGGATCAGCAATCCGGAGCGGCGGTCAGAGTTCGGGTCCGGGTGTGCGAGGAAGGGGAAGTAAAAGACCGGGATACCGGCCACTTCAACCACCGCATCGCGGTACGACATCATCTGGCTTTCCTGGTCCAGCACAGCGCGGCGGGCGCGGATAGACCAGGTTGGTGTTTTATGGTCTTCGCAGACGGGGCAGGCTGTGTAGACAACCTGATCCAGAGCATCGACGCCATCCCCCTGCCGAATGGCGGAATTGGCTGCCACTGTTGCACCGTCAGCAAGACGCGCTGAAAAACCAATTGCGTAGCCATCCGCCAGCTTGGAATCGACCTCGATTTCGTCAGCGAATTGCTGGCTGCCATCCGTGTCGATAATGACGATATTTCCTGACGCGCGAACGCGATCGGTTGTGCGGTCGTAGACCAGCTTGTCTGCCCGCAGGATACGGCCCTGATACAGGGCTTCTACATTGCCTTCTGCGACCAGCTTGTTCTCGTCGCGTACCTCGTAGACATAGTCTGCTTCCAGAACAACGCGTTCATCTTGTGCAGGAGCTGCCGGTTCTGCGTTGCCTTCCTGAGCAACTGCACACCATGGCAGGCAGGCCGCCATACCCAATGCAGCTGCAACATGATGCCATTTTGCCAAAACGCGTACCCTTACGACTATCTGCGCGCCCGCAAGCGCAGTTCGTGCCGCGCGGGCACATGGTTTCCAGAAGGCTTAGAGAGGAAGGCGGGAATCGTCCAGCCATGAGGCGCTTATGGCTGAATTTTCATATGTTTTAAGATGCAGCGATGACACATGCCTTAAAAGGCAAGCGCTGCCAGACCGCCCGGCAGTGTCACGGCATCGCCTGACAGTTCCAACTCCATAAGAATTGCGGCGCATTGCGCCGGAGTTGCGCCAGCCGCGCGGGCAATCTCATCAATAGGCATCGGGCTAGGCGAAAGGGCCTGACGCACTCTCTCCTCCAGGCCTTCCGGCAGGTCATCTGACGGCTCACCTTCATAAAGCGTTGTGTCTGAGGCCATGCCGGCAAAGGGCAGGCTTGAAAGCATTTCCAGAATGTCGTCCGCATTGCGCACCAGTGTAGCACCCTGACGGATCAGGCGATTGGTGCCTGCCGAGCGCGGGTCCAGCGGTGAGCCGGGGACGGCCATCACTTCGCGGCCCTGTTCCCCGGCCATGCGCGCGGAAATGAGCGAGCCGGATCTTTCTGCGGCCTCGACCACGACAACCCCCCGTGCCAGTCCCGTCACGATGCGATTACGGCGGGGGAAATCCTGCGCCTTGGCGCGATATCCAAAATAGCTTTCGGACAGGATCAGGCCATTCTCTGCGATCTCGGCATAAAGGCGATCATGCTGGGGCGGGTAGATGTGATCAACTGCGCCGCCGAGCACGGCAATCGTGCCAGATTGCAAACTCGCGGCGTGAGCTTCCCCATCAATGCCGAGCGCCAGGCCAGAGACCGTTACGAAACCTGCCTTGCCCAGATCGCTCGCAATGTCCCGTGCGAGCTTCTTGCCTGCTGCGGAGGCATTGCGTGCACCGACTATGGCAACGGTGGGCTTGTGGGCAAGGTCGAGATTTCCGAGCGCTGTCAGAACAGGTGGAGGGGGATCGAGCGCCTTCAGCAATTGCGGATAGTCTGGTTCGCAACTCGCGATGATGCGTGCGCCATATCTTTCTGTCGCAGCAAGTTCGCGCTCAACCATATCTGGGGCAGGCGGTACCAGTTCGCGGCCGGAGCGGCTCTTGCGAGTTAGTTCCGGCAGTGCCTCAAGGGCGGCGCTGGCTGATTTGTAACGGTGGAGCAATTGGAAGAAGGTGACCGGGCCGACATAGGGCGTTCGGGCCAGTCGCAGCCACTCCAGACGTTCCTGGTCTGTCAGTGGCCGTCCCGGTGTCATGCGTCCGGCTTTTCCTTCTTGGCGCCTAAGCGAGGTTCCTGACCTTTCAGCAAGCGGCCGAGATTTGCGCGGTGCGTCCAGAAAACGAAAAGGGACAGCAGGGCCAGACCACCCAGAATGAAATTGTTGCGCTCCCCCAGCAGCCAAGCGCCAGGCGGAACGAGCGCAGCTGCTGTCAGCGCGGCGAGCGAGGAAATCCGCGTGACGGCGAACAGACCAAGCCAGATGGGTGCGGCGACGTAGAAGCCTGGCAGAGAAACAAAGGGCAACAGTCCCGCATAGGTCGCGACACCTTTGCCGCCCTTGAAACCCAGCCAGATGGGATAGCAATGCCCGACAAAGGCTGCAGCGCCAGCCATGAAGCCGACCTCCCGGCCAGCCAGCAGGCCAAAGCCAAGGGCGAGAAGCCCCGCTTTCAGACTGTCCAGCAGCAAGGTGGCAAGCGCCAGATCCTTGCGGCCGGTGCGCAGCACATTGGTCGCGCCGATATTACCGGAGCCGATTTGCCGGATGTCTCCCAGTCCCGCAGCCTTGGTAATCAGCAGCCCAAAGGGGATAGACCCCGCCAGATAGCCGCAGATTGCCGCGAGTGGAAATGCCAGTGAGGCCTCCATCCCATTCTCCTAAATTCCCGATTGAAAGCCTACGGACGAAACGTCAGGCTAGCAAGAGTCTCGTATTATCAACGTGTGAATACGCATTCGCCAGCAATGAAAGTCTGCATCACCCGTCCCTGAAGGCGGCGGCCGTCAAAGGGGGAGTTGGTCGAGCGGGAGCGAAGATGCTCACGCTCGCACAGCCATGGCTTGCCCAGATCAAACAGGATCAGATCAGCAGGCGCCTCTTCAGCGAGTCGGCCTTGCGGCAGGCCAATCATGTCTGCCGGGCGGCAGGTGATCGGTGCCAACGCTTCCAGCAGGCTGAGAGGACCATCATGGACAAGGCTGAGCAGGGCGGCGAGCGTGGTCTCCAGACCGGCCGCGCCAAAGCTCGCCTCTCCGAATGGCAGGCGTTTTTCTTCTGGTGGCTGCGGATCGTGGGCCGATACGACGGCATCAATTTCACCTGCTTTCAGCGCCTGGATCATGGCGAGCCGCGTGTCCTCATCCCGGAAGGGCGGGTTAACTTTGCAATAGGTGAGATAGTCGCCGATATCGAGTTCATTGAAGAACAGGCTGTGGGCGGCGACCGTCGTGAAGACGCTCGCGCCTTCCGAGCGGGATTTCGCGACAAGTTCCAGCGTGCGCGGTGTCGATACCTGATCCAATATCAGCGTACACCCTGTGGTCTCTGCCAACATCAGGTCCCGTGCAGCGCCGATCCATTCAGCTTCGCGCGGGATACCGGCAAGACCCTTGCGGGCGGCGAACGCGCCGCCATTCATGACGCCGGACCCTTTCAGGGCGCGGTCGTCAGGCCTGGACATGATGATCGCGCCACGGCTAGCGGCGTAAGTCATGGCGCGCTTCAGGATGGAGGCATTCTGCAGCGGCTCGTCACCATTGGTGAACAGAACCGCGCCGGCATCTGCCATCAGTCCGATCTCGGCCATCGCCTCGCCTTTGAGACCCGTCGTCAGCGCACCTGCCGGGTAGATGCGTGCTTTGGCGCTGGTCTTCGCCCGATCCGAGATGAAGCGGACAAGTGCCACATCATCAATCACGGGCTTTGTGTCCGGCATGACGACCAGACTTGTCACCCCGCCCGCAACAGCGGCGCGGGAGGCCGTCGCCAGCGTTTCTTTCTGCTCATCGCCGGGCTCGCCGGTTTTGACGCGTAGGTCGATCAGGCCTGGTGCGAGGCAGAGCCCGCCAGCATCCAGGCTTTCTTTTGCATCAGAATGTGGTCCCGTCGCGCCGGGGCTGATCGCGGTCAGGAGACCATGCTCGATCAGAACCGCGCCGGTCTCGTCCAGGCCAGTAGCCGGGTCCAGAAGGCGGGCATTGTATATGGAGAGACTCATGAGCGGCCTCCTGCCAGCAGGTGAAGGACGGCTTCACGCACAGCGACGCCCATTTCGACCTGTTCGGTAATCACAGAGCGGTCGCCATCGGCAATCGCGCTTTCAATCTCAATGCCCCGGTTCATCGGGCCGGGGTGCATCACGATGGCGTCTTTCCGGGCGAGGGAGAGACGTTCCTGCGTCAGGCCGAAATAGCTGAAATACTCGCGTCGGCTGGGCAAATAGGCGCCGTCCATCCGTTCTAGCTGCAGACGCAGCATCATCACGACATCCGCGCCTTGCAGGGCGGCGTCAAAGTCAGACGTGGCAGAGGCTGCGCCCCATGTCTCTGTTCCCGAGGGCAACAGCGTACGCGGCGCACACAAATGCACCTCTGCGCCGAGCAGGTGCAGCGCCTGAGTGGTGGAGCGGGCAACGCGGGAGTGCGCAATGTCTCCGCAGATGACCACTTTCAGGCCTTCGACCCGGCCCTTGTTGCGGCGGATCGTCAGCGTATCGAGCAGACCTTGCGTCGGGTGCTCGTGCGTGCCGTCGCCAGCATTGATGACCGCGCAATCGACCTTGCGAGACAGCAGCTTTGCACCACCGGAGGCCGAGTGACGGACCACCAGCACATCCGGTTTCATGGCGTTCAGTGTCATCGCCGTATCGATCAGGGTCTCGCCCTTTTTGACCGAAGACTGAGCCACCGGCATCGAGATGACATCCGCGCCAAGACGGCGAGCGGCAATCTCGAAACTGCTCATCGTGCGGGTGGAGTTCTCGAAGAACAGGTTCACCACCGTCTTTCCGGACAAGACCGGATCGGCGCGCTGGCCCGCCCGAGTCGCTTCCGCATACTCATTCGCGAGGTCCAGAATGTGAGTGATATCGAGCGGGTGAAGGCCTTCAATGCCTAACAAATGCTCGTGCTCGAAGGTGTAGTGATATGCCGCCTTGCTCATGGAGGCCCTTTCGATTTTCGGCGGTTTAGGCGCGATTCTGGCTTCGGGCAAGGCCCTCAGCTGGTGAGAAGCAGATAAAGCGCAGGCATGGTGACCATGGCGAGCACGGTCTCCACAGCAATCAGGTTAGCCGCCAGGGGCGCATCGCCGCCAAGTTCCTTGGACAGGATGTAAGAGCTGGTCGCGGTAGGCGTGGCCGCGCAGATCAGGGCAACGACCAGCGGCATGCCTGTCACGCCTAGCAAGACGCAAAAGCCAACCGCCAGAGCCGGCAGGCCGAGCAGTCTGACAAGAGACCAGCCGAAAGTGCGTGGCCCGGCGCGGCGCAGGGCTGACAGGTCCACACCCGCCCCGGCCGCCAACAGGCCAAGCGCCAACGCCGCATCGCCCAGGATACGCAAACTGTCATCCAGCAGTCGGGGCAGGGAGATGTTCGCGGCCGCGAGGGCGAGGCCAAGAATACAGGCGAGTACGATCGGGTTCCTGAACAAGGCAACAAACGGGTTGGGTTTAGGTCCATGCAGGTTTTCGGCATGGGAGATCAGCGCGTAGACGGAGATGATGTTGGCCGTCGGGATCATCACGGCGGCGGCAATGGTGACCAGTGCCAATCCCTGCTCCCCGAACAGGAGACTGCCGATGGAGAGACCAATCATTGTGTTCCAGCGCACATTGGATTGGATGACTGAGCCAACGGCCGGGCCGGGCATGTTCGGCATGAACCGCCCCAGAAGGCCAAAAGCGCCAAGTGTAAGCTGCGCCAGGATCAGCGCCGCAGCGAGTCCCCAGGGGGCGGTCTCGAACGGCGCATTGGCCAGAGTCCGGATGATCAGGGCCGGGAACAGGACGACATAGGACAAACGCTCAATAGCGCGCCAGCTCTCGGTGGGAATCCATTTGCGGACAGACAGGATATGCCCCAGCGATACGATCGCGATGACCGGAAGCAGGGCATAGAGAAAGCCGCTCACGGCAGCTGTGCCAGATTATGCAGGGCGTCTTTCAGGATGATCGCAGCGGCTGAGGCATCGATCCGTTCGGCCCTGCGGCGGCGTGAGATATCGGCAGAGATCATTGCGCGCTCGGCCTCGGCGGTGGAGAGGCGCTCATCCTGAAACAGCAGGGGCACGTCGCGCCTCTGCAGGATGTGCCAGGCCATGGCGCGGACAGACTGGGCGCGCGGGCCTTCGCTACCATCCATATTCAGGGGCAGGCCCATGACGAGCCCCACGGCGCGCCGGTCATCATAGATGTGGAACAGGCGGTCCAGAACAGGGGCCAGCTTCTTGCCGCGCGGAATGGTCTCCACAGGGCTGGCAATCATGCGCAGCGCATCGGCTGAGGCGACGCCCAGCGTCTTGGTACCCGGGTCCAGTCCGAGAAGGGCGCCAGTGCGCGGAAAGTCTGCGAGATCAGTTACAGGCATTTGCAGCCCACATAGCGCCTTGAAGCGAGCTTGCCTATGGCGTATTCGAGCCATTCAAACTGCCGGACTGGAGCCAGACATGAGTGTTACGAAGGATGATGTACGCAAGGTTGCCCGCCTGTCGCGTATCGCCGTGACCGAGGAACATGTGGAAGACCTGACCGGTGAGCTGAATAGCATCATGGGCTGGATCGACCAGTTGAACGAAGTCGACGTGGACGGCGTGGAGCCGATGACCTCTGTCGTCGAGACCAAACTGCCCATGCGCGAAGATGTCGTAACCGATGGCAATATCCAGGATCAGGTTCTGGCTAATGCCCCGCGCAGCGAAGATGGCTTCTTCGTTGTGCCGAAGGCGGTCGAATAGACATCAGATCGCTTCTTCAGCGAACTCTTCATAATCGATCAGAATTTCGGTGCCGGCGGCAATATCCTGTCCGGCGCTTAGCGTGACCGTCTGTGCTTCGCCATCCACTTCGAAGACGGCGTTCGCCTCCGGGCTATGATTGCACATCGAGATCAGGCCAAAAGCGATGGCCGCGCGCATCTTTCCCTCGGCGTTTTCATCAACATAGAAAACATAGTGATAGAGGCGCGTTTTCCGCACCGCTTCCGTGTCTTCCTCGCTGAGTATGAGCAGGGGATAGACGGCGATCACCTCCCCCGAAGAAATGGAAACGGTCGCGAACAGGCCGCGACCGTGAAAAGGGGATTGGCGTACCTCAATCATTGAGGCCTGTATGTTTTCTGGCATGCCGCTTTGTAGCATGCCTTTACAGTGCAGCCACTAGTCTTCCTGGGGCTCAGTCGAAGATTCTTCGGCGTCCGGGTTCCATTTGTGGATGGACTTCACCACACAGCGCTGGGTATCGAACGGGCTGTCGCTTGGGCTGTCCATGATCTGGGTCGATACGATGATCGAGTCCATGTCCCGCAAACAACTGCCCGTCGAGACGAGCCCGACTCTCATGGCATCATCCAGATTTGTGCACGCGCCCATCACTTCGATCAGGTAATGGTCACGTCCTTCGCGAACGGTCAGTGTATCACGGGTATTGTTGCCGAAATTGTCAATTGAGCTGGCAAAGCAGATGCGGTCGACTTGTTCGCCTAGGCGCGGGTCATCGGCATATTTGGCGACACCGCGAGGTGTTTGTTCGCCGGCCGGGGTTGAGGCGCAGGCCGCCAGGAAAATGGGGGCTGCAAGTGTGTAGAGTAGGGGGCGCATGGATTCCTCACACATTGTTTGATGTTGAAAAACAGCCTGCTCCAGGCTGGTTCAACTGACAAGAAGGCTCACGGAGACTTGAACTTTCCCTGCAAGACGTCATAGCAAGCGGTCTGAATCTACAAAGAGCGTGCTCCATGACCGAACTGACCAAGCTGACCCTTGCTGCTGCCCTGGATGGCCTGAAGGCCAAATCCTTTTCTGCGCGCGAGATAACGCAGGATTTCATCCAGGCAATCGAGCAGTCACGTGTTTTGAACGCCTATGTTGTCGAGACGCCGGAAAAGGCTCTGGCCATGGCAGACGCTTCCGATGCGCGTCTGGCCAAGGGCGAGGGCGGCAAGCTGGAAGGTGCACCACTCGGCATCAAGGATCTGTACTGCACGGCCGGTGTACGCACGACGGCGTGCAGCAACATTCTGGGCGAGTTCACGCCGACTTATGAGTCGACGGTGACGCAAAACCTCTGGGATCAGGGCGCCGTCATGCTCGGCAAGCTGAACATGGACGAGTTCGCCATGGGCTCTTCCAACGAGACGTCGCGCTTCGGGCCTGTGGTAAACCCGTGGCGCCGTGAGGGAGACAATCGGGATCTGACGCCGGGTGGCTCTTCAGGTGGCTCTGCAGCGGCGGTCGCTGGCGATCTGTGTCTCGCGGCGACGGCATCAGATACGGGCGGCTCCATCCGCCAGCCTGCAGCCTTTACCGGCACAGTCGGGATCAAGCCGACTTATGGCCGCGCCAGCCGCTACGGCATGGTGGCATTTGCCTCCTCGCTGGACCAGGCGGGCCCGATTTCCAAGACGGTCGAAGACAGCGCAATCCTGCTGGAAGCCATGTGCAGCCATGACCCGAAGGATTCCACGTCCCTGAACATTGAGACGCCGGACTGGCGCAGCGATGTGGCCAAGGGCGTCAAAGGCATGCGCATCGGCATTCCAAAGGAATACCGCATGGACGGCATGTCGGAGGAAATCGACAAGCTGTGGGAGCAAGGCATCGAATGGCTGAAAGCCGCAGGTGCCGAGATAGTCGACATCAGCCTGCCGCATACAAAATACGCTCTGCCAGCCTACTACATCGTGGCCCCGGCCGAGGCCTCCTCAAACCTCGCCCGCTATGACGGCATGCGCTACGGCGCTCGTGTCGATGGGGACAATCTGGCTGGCACCTATGAGGCGACCCGCGCTGACGGCTTTGGCGCCGAAGTGCAGCGCCGCCTGATGATCGGCACCTATGTGCTCTCGTCTGGCTATTACGATGCCTATTATCTGCGTGCTCAGAAGGTTCGCACGAAGATCCTCAATGATTTTGTCGAAGCCTTTGAAAGCTGCGATGCCATCCTGACGCCAACCTGCCCGTCACCGGCCTTTGCCTTTGGCGAAAAGAGTGGTGATCCGGTGGAGATGTACCTGAATGACGTCTTCACGGTAACGGCAAACCTGGCAGGTTTGCCGGGCATCTCCATTCCGGCTGGCCTGTCTGCTGGCGGACTGCCGCTTGGCCTGCAGGTGATCGGCAAGGCGCTGGACGAGGCGGCCTGCTTCCGCGTGGGCGGCGAATTGGAACGTGCAGCCGGCTTCGTGGCAAAGCCTGAAAAGTGGTGGTAGTCTTCGGGGCATGACCCGGTTTCTGACACTCTTCGGTATTCTTCTCGTCTTCAGCCTCGCTTTGATGTGGGGGATGATGGCGCAATATGGCTACAGCCTGTTTGCGCCGGAGATGCGCGGCATGTTGCTGGTCGCGTTTCTGGTGGCGGCCTATGTTGCTTTCCGCATTACTCGGATCCTCTCACGCCGCAAACGCCGCGCTGAAGAGGCTGGCCAGTCAGGCGGAGCGGCAACTTCCAGACTATCCGGCATGTTCTCCGGCAAAAGCTCTGCGCAGGCTGCGCGTGAGGCCCGTCTTGCGGCGCGCCGCAAACAGCTGATCGAGGAAGGCAAGCTGGAGGATGATACGCCGCCGCCTGCTGCTCCTACAGAGGAAGACGATGCTTCCCCGCTGCGTGTCTCACAGTCCGCGCCGATCAAGGACCGTATGGCCGCCCGCGCAGAGCGTGTGCGCCGTGCCAAGGCCGCTGGCAAGCTGAACGACGACTAGTCAAAACCAACTTTTCCAGACCAGTGGATGGGGTGCGTTCAGGGGTGGCGCAGTCTTCCGCCCTTAATCATAACGCTTGGGCTTGGCCACACACACGCCCTCCAGATCAACGAATCCGGAGTACCCGTGAATGACGCTCCAAGCATTATATGAATCTTGATTAGAATTGGTTCCTGATCACTCGGTCTCGCCCGATTTTTCCTGCTCGATCGATTTTGGCAGCTCTTTGATCACAACGTTCTGGTAAGCGTAAGGAATCTCGATCCCGGCTGCGTCGAAGCGCTTCTTCACGGCTTCGAGCACGGTGTTCTTGACGCCGGCCGCAATGGTAGAATCCGCGCACCAAACGCGAAGACTGAAATCGACGCTAGAGGCGCCCAGATTGGTGACCGGGCAATTGAGAACCTCCTGGATATCGGGAAGCCCTGCGGCAACTTCCAGGATCAGCGCGCGCGCCTTATCGATATCGGAGTCATAGCCGATCGAGATCGGGATCATCGCCATGGTCCGCAGTTCCTTGGCGGACAGGTTGATCATGGTCGAGCTTGAAATTGAGGCGTTCGAGATAATGACCCGACGATTATCGTAGGTTTTCAGCATGGTGTAACCCAGCGACACGTCCTCCACGATCCCGGTTTCGACGCCACCCGGCGCGGTGATCTGCAATTTATCGCCAAGCCGAAACGGGCGATAGAAGATCAGGCTGAAGCCTGCCACGAAATTCGAGAGGGTCGATTGTGCGGCCAGGCCGAAGACAACAGACGCGACTGAAACGCTTGCCAACAAGGCCGTGGCTAGTTTGTCGAGCGCCGGGATCATGTGCGCGTAGAGCATCAGGACCAGGATCCAGACAAAAGCGCTCGCGACCTTCGAGAGAAACGCGATGGACATGCGGTCGAGGCGATTGTCGTGGTCGCGCGCAACGATCAGAAGGATCGTCCGTTTGAGTATGCGCGATAGCAAAAGTCCGGCGATCAGGAACATCGCGAGGATGATCAGCGCACCAGACCATCTGTCGGGATGAAGGTGCGCCTCCCAGCTCTCAATCG
The DNA here is from genome assembly GCF_000682755.1 of Hyphomonas beringensis. Lineage (GTDB taxonomy): Bacteria > Pseudomonadota > Alphaproteobacteria > Caulobacterales > Hyphomonadaceae > Hyphomonas > Hyphomonas beringensis. The sequence goes on along the minus strand of NZ_AWFF01000001.1, from coordinate 115,495 downwards.
TTTTCCACGTCATTTGTGGTTTGCCCCATTCATTCGGTCCGGCCGTTTACGCATAGAGACGCTTATACCGCTGCCTCTTCATTACCCATTTCGGAGCAAAATACATTCCGCAATTTCAGGACATCACCCGAAATCATTCTGAAAAGAAAGATCCCTCATCACGGTAATCATTATTGAATACAGTGAATCATATCTGGCTAATCACGGGGATCCTAATTGAGGCCCACCCTAGGCCTTTGAGGGCTTCAGCGTACCAGCGCCATGTCCGGCAGGCCGAACAACAATCTGATCTGCTGTTTCTTCCGCCGCATTGCCACCGGGGCCACCTTGGTCATCCTCGTCATCCTCATCGCGGGTTGTGATCCTGGACACATACACGCCGATGCCGATGAGACCGCCAATCGGTCCGCATTGCAGGATCATCGCCAGCGCCCAGATCCATGGCATTCCCAGATCCATGTTCTTGAGCGACAAGAGCAGGCACATCAGCATGATCGTGCCGACAGCGACCCCGACCGAAAAGCCAAAGATCAGATGCTTGAGGAAGCCGCGAACGACAGGTTTTTCCTCATGGCGGGACGCATCCATCATCATTTTGAAGAGCATTCTACGGCCCCTTGTTTCCTCCACGTGCCCGAATATCCAACGATATGCGACAAATTGGAAGGGGGCAGGCCAATCCAATGGGATTACCGGCTCGACAGTCGGGGGAGACGACGGCTAGAAGAGCCGTTGAAACAGACTGTTAGCAGAGAAGAATATGTCAGCGCGCACACCGTATACAATCAAGGGCGAAACCGGCGATTGGGAGCTTGTCATGGGCCTCGAAGTTCATGCCCAGGTCTCTTCCAATGCAAAGCTCTTTTCGGGCGCGTCCACGGCATTCGGCTCTGATCCGAACTGCAATGTCTCCCTCGTGGATGCGGCGATGCCGGGCATGCTGCCGGTCATTAACAAGTTCTGTGTTGAACAGGCGATTCGGACGGGCCTGGGCCTTAAGGCCCAGATCAATACCTGGAGCCGGTTTGATCGGAAGAACTATTTCTATCCTGACCTGCCGCAGGGCTATCAGATCAGCCAGTTCGCCCATCCGATTATCGGCGAAGGCGAGATTGAAGTGGACGTTGAGCCAGCCCATGGCGGCGAGGCCTATTCCTTCCCGTGCCGGATCGAGCGCCTGCACCTGGAGCAGGATGCCGGCAAGTCCATCCACGATATGGACCCGAGCTCCACCTATGTGGACCTGAACCGCTCTGGCGTGGCGCTGATGGAGATCGTCTCCAAGCCGGATGTCCGCACGCCTGCGGAAGCGGCGGCCTATGTTAAGAAGCTGCGTGCCATCGTGATCGCGCTGGGCACGTGTGATGGCGATATGGACAAGGGCAATCTGCGCGCTGACGTGAACGTCTCCGTTTGTCGCCCGGGTCAGTATGAGAAATTCCGCGAAACGGGTGATTTCAGCCATCTGGGCACGCGCTGCGAGCTGAAGAACATGAACTCCTTCCGCTTCATTCAGCAGGCGATCGAATATGAAGCCCGCCGTCAGATCGAAATTCTGGAGGATGGCGGCGTCGTCGATCAGGAAACGCGCCTGTTTGACCCTGTAAAGGTCGAAACGCGGTCCATGCGCTCCAAGGAAGACGCGCATGATTACCGCTATTTCCCGGATCCGGACCTGCTGCCTCTGGAATTCGAGCAGGCTTGGGTCGACGAGATTCGCGAAAGCCTGCCGGAACTGCCGGATGAGAAGCGCGCCCGCTTTGAGGCCGATTATGGCCTTTCGCGCTATGATGCCGGCGTGCTCAGCGCGGATGCAGAGAAAGCTGATTTCTTTGAAGAAGTCGCCAAGGGCCGCGACCCGAAACTCGCTGCCAACTGGGTGACGCAAGAGCTTTTCGGTTATCTGAACAAGCAGGATATGGAGCTGTCGGACAGCCCGGTTTCTGCTGCCAGCCTGGGTGGCCTGATCGAGTTGATTTCCAATGACACGATCAGCGGAAAGATTGCCAAGGACGTCTTTGCCCGGATGATTGAGGGCGAAGGCGAAGCGGCAGACATTGTCGAAAAGCATGGCCTTAAGCAGGTCACGGACACCGGCGCCATCGAGAAAGTTGTCGATGAGATCATCGCGGCCAATCCGGAGCAGGTGGCTCAGGTCAAGGAAAAGCCGAAGACGATGGGCTGGTTTGTCGGTCAGGTCATGAAAGCTTCTGGTGGCAAGGCCAATCCGAAAGCCGTGAATGATATCCTGAAGGCAAAGCTGGGCCTCTAGGAACGGGGCTTACTCCGGCAGGATCAGGCCGGAGCCTATTCCTTTCAGGACGGCCGTAATCCGGTTGTTCGCCCCAAGCTTCTTGAAGGCGCGGCGCAGGATCGTGTCGACAGTGTTTTCCGTAATGCCGAGCTTTTCGGCTATCGCGATGTTGGATAGTCCTGCCGCTACAAGTGTGAGGATTTCCGTTTCTCTCGGTGAGAGCGGCGGGACAGGTTCCCTGATGGGGAAGTCTGCAGAAAGCGTGATGAATGTGTTGTGCGTGTACTGACACGCCAGTTGCAGCTCAGCGATATCTTGCGCTTCCAGGTCCAGCGGTCCGGTCATGCTGCCAAGTCCGAAAAAGGCCATGGTGCCGATGGGGCCGAAGATCGGTATGGCAAGGCCATCTCTCAAGCCAGCCTGCTTCAGCTCCTTCAGGAAGACGCGTTGCTGCTGCGACAGCTTCATCTTGTCTTCGACTTTGAACCAGTGAAACGGATATGCTTCAGAGCGCGCCTGACTCAAGAGGGGGTCAATGTCAGCATACTTTTCACTGAGATATCTCTCGGACCATTCCACAGGGAAGGTATGGCGTATCATGCCTGCCTCCAGCGGCACCCTGCGCAATTGCTCTGCCAGGATATGGTAAGACGAAACGTCTATGCCATATTGCCTGACGAGTTGATCGAATGAGCGAAATAACGCCTCAGTATCCTCAGTGTCGTTCGCTCTCTCTATGAAGTCCCTGAGAGATATTCTCACGCGTCCACCCTTATGTGAGAACGCCTGTATACTCCATTAATATGGATTAATCTACAATTTGGCTTGGATTCGTGTGGCAAGCTCGCCCAATACTTCAGTATCGGCCATTCCGCCGCCTGCGTGGCGGCCCAGATCCTTGCCTTCCCAGCGGGGGATGATGTGGAAGTGCAGATGGAATACGGTTTGCCCAGCCGCGCTGCCATTGAATTGCGTGACGACCAGGCCGTCGGGGGACAGGCCTTGCTCCACAGCTTTTGCAACTTTCTGTACACGTTGCATGTAGGCCCCAAGCTTGTCCGTGGGCATTTCCAGGAAGTTGCGAGCTTCAACGCCTTTCGGGATCACAAGCGTGTGCCCTTCAGACTGCGGAAAGACATCCATGAAGGCCAGGGCCACATCATCCTCATACACTTTCACGCAGGGGATCTCTCCGCGCAGCATCTTGGCGAAGATATTGTCGGGGTCATAGGTTGCGTGCAGGGTCATTGTTGAGGGAGTCCTTTCTTTTGAGTGGGGAGCAGGCGCTGCTTTAAACTTAAGGCACCGCGGAATATCAGATAAAGGACTGCAATGTGAGTGCTCAGCAATATCAGGGTAAGCATGCCCCTTATGCGCCTTGATTTGAGGGGTTTCATGTCAGCTGGGCCGAATTCTGCCTCAAGCGTCTTGGCGGCAGAAGCGTGCAATTCACGCAAATATGCCTTCGCCGATTCATATTCCTGGGCGGGTAGATAGATGTGCACACCTCCAAGCGCCGGCACGAGCAGCCAGTTATTCACCGCATGGTGAAAATTGGAGATTGAAGGTGAGTAACCGCCTGCTTGCAAGGCAGACGTAATCACAGCGGCTTCTTCCATGCCCGTTGTGCGTCGGATTATTACGGCCGTCATGGCTCACCTTTCTTGAAAGGCGTGCGTTCGCTCAGATATTCTATATCGGATTCCACGGCTTCGCGTTCGCGCTCCAGATAGTCTGCAACGGCATTGCGCAGGCCCGGATGGGCGATCCAGTGCGTGGAGTAGGTTGTCACGGGCGCATAGCCGCGCGCGAGCTTGTGACCGCCCTGAGCGCCAGCTTCCACGAATTCCAGTCCATGCTCGATGGCATAGTCGATGGCCTGATAATAGCAGGTCTCGAAGTGCAGCATTGGTCTGTGGACGGTGCAACCCCAATAGCGGCCATAGAGCGTGTCCGACCCGACCAGATTCATGGCGCCGCCAATCGGCACGCCATTCTCCATCGCAAAGATAAACAGCAAGTCGTCGGCCATACGCTCGCGCAGCAGGGAAAAGGCCTGGCGGGTCAGATAGGGCGACCCCCATTTGCGGCTGCCCGTGTCCATGTAGAAGACGAAGAACGTATCGAGATGCTCTTCGGTTATTTCGTCTCCGCGCAGATGCACAAACTCCAGCCCTTGTTGAGCCTTTTGCCGCTCCTTGCGCAAATTCTTGCGTTTGGCAGAAGAGAGGTCATCCAGAAAATCTGTGAACGTATGATAGTCTTTGTTCTGCCAGTGAAATTGCTGGTCCGTGCGTAATAACAGGCCGTTGCGTTCCATCATCTCTGCGTCTTCCTTTGGCAGGAAGTTGATATGCAAAGAGGAGAGTTCATTGCTTTCGGCCAACTGGATCGCGCCTGAGAGCAAGGCGGTCTTCAGGCGCGCTTCATCCGGGCCGGGCTCCACCAGAAAGCGGCGTCCGGTCACGGGCGTGAACGGTACGGCGCCCAGCAGTTTCGGATAATAGACCCCGCCGGCGCGTTCAAACGCATCGGCCCAGGAATGGTCGAACACAAACTCTCCGCGCGAATGGCTCTTGCCATAGAGCGGCATGGCGGCTTTGAGTTTTCCGGATGCATCCCGCAGCAAGATGTGGCGCGGCATCCAGCCCGTCGCTGCGCTGGCCGCGCCGGAGCTTTCCATGCTTTCCAGGAATTCCCATTTGAGGAACGGATCATAGCGAACGCCTTTCGGGTTTGCGACGGCGTTCCATTCTTCGGGGCTGACATCGGCCAGCGCTGAAGCAAAACTGATTTTCAGCGCGGTATCGTCCATACCTCGAAACTAGGGCAAGGCGATGCCTGTGACCAGTGCCGGGGCGAGCAGTTCGAAGATGATTGCCGCTTTTTTATCTGCGGCTTCGCGTGCTTCCCCTTCGGTACGCACCGTCCATGTAACACGCGGATAGTCTGCGGGGATCAGTTCCGCCGCTTTGCTTACGTCGGAGATATTGACCGCCACATAGTCAATGCCATCCGACAGGGCGCGCTCGATGACGCTCTTGAAACTCTCAGTCCCAATTGTCTCGGTGGGCCCGACGAGTTGACCGCGCATCAGGCCCTCCGGAAGCGCACGCACGCAGGCCTCGGAAAAGCTCATCGCGGCCGCCAGGCCATCATAGGCCAGCAGCATTTCACCTGTCTGCTGTGCCAGCGCGGCCGGGTCTGTGTCCTTGTCGACCTTCATTTCGGTTAGCAGCGGCAGGTGGCGTGGCCAGATGTCCAGCAATTCGCGGAAAGTAGGGATGCGGACCCCCAGAATAAGCTGCACGGCCTGAAGCTGTTCGCAGGATAGCTGGTTGATCTTGTCAGTGTGGTCGGAGAGGCGCGAGAGATCGCTATCGTGAAACACGACGATCTCGTCATCTGCCGTCAGTCGCACATCGAATTCAATGCCCAGGCCAGCCTCGATTGCGGCCTGAAAAGCGGGGAGCGTGTTCTCCACACAGCCTGCGCCCCATAGCCCTCTATGGGCGTAGGCATAGTCTGCAGGGAAGAACCGCTCCGCCATAGTGTCTTAGCCTGCAATCTCGAAGATGCCGTCCACTTCGACGGCTACGCCGAGGGGCAGTTCCGGGCAGGAAACAGCCGAGCGGGCATGCTTGCCGGCATCGCCGAAGACTTCAGCCATGAGGTCTGAACAGCCATTGATGACTTGCGGAATGTCGGTGAAGCCAGGGGCGGCATTCACAAACCCACCAAGTTTCACCACACGCTTGATACGGGACAGATCGCCCAGGGCCGCGTGGCACTGCGAGATCAGATTGATGCCGCAAATACGCGCGGCCTGCTGGCCTGCAGACAGTTCCATATCCTCGCCAAGGCGGCCTTTGATGAGTCCGTCCGGAGATGCGCTGACCTGACCGGAGACAAACAGCAGATTGCCTGTCTGAACGTATGGCACATAGGTGGCGACAGGTTTCATCGGCGCTGGCAGGACGATGCCGAGGGCGTCGAGACGAGCTTCTGGTGTGGACATGAAATGCTCCTTGTTGGTGTCCCTGCGTCCCTAGACCCTGCCTGCCGCGCTCGGCAAGGGGCGGGAGATTGAAAATACGAGTATCAGGGTTGCAGCTTTTTCATCCGCGCAGCCCGGCCGGTGATCACAGCGTCCGTGCCGAACTTTTCCCGCGCAATATCAGAGGCGCGCTCGGCTGCCGCGCGCTTGGCGATCAACGGGTCCAGCAGGTCTGCGCCATCAGCTTTGTGATCAGAGAGTTCGGACAGGCCAACCCCGATCAGGCGATAGCGCACACGCGCCCGCGTCTCCTTCGCCAGCAATACTCTGGCGGCCCGGAAGACAGTCTGTGCCAGCTGTGTCGGTTCCGAAAGAGAGACGCGGCGGGTCAGCGTCCGGAAATCGGCAGTCTTCAGTTTCAGCGTCACGACGCCGCCGTCCAGGCCGGTTTTCTTTGCGCGGTCCGCCGTCTTCACGCACAACCGCCAAAGTTGGTCCTCCAGCCATGCGGCATCGGAGACATCCTCGTTAAAGGTGGTTTCGGCTGAAACGGATTTACGTTCTTCGTCGATGCGTACAGGCCTGTTGTCGATGCCATGCGCCCGCTGTTTCAGCCACATGCCTGTCTCGCCATAGCGTGAAATTAGCGTTTTCACGTCGGCGCGGTGGATGTCTTCCACCAGATCGTAACCATCCGATTCGAGTCGTGCGGCCAGTTTGGGCCCAACCCCATGCAGGAAGCCAATGGGTTTCGGGCCCAGCAGGCTTTCTGCCTCTTCCACCGAGATGGCGGCAAAGCCGCGGGGCTTGTCCAGTTCGCTGGCGGTCTTGGCGAGAAACTTGTTCACTGAGAGGCCTATCGAAACGGTCACGCCGATGTCCCGCTCGATCTCGGCCGCAAGGCGAGCGAGGGATGCCGCCGGTGGCGCGCCATGCACCGCTTCCGTGCCTGAGAGATCCATATACGCCTCATCCACAGAGACCGGCTGCACAAGCGGCGTCAGGGCCCCCATCTTTGCGCGGATCTGCTGCGCTGCCTCGCGGTATTTGTCGCCATTCGGGCGAACCACGACAGCATCCGGACAGGCCTTCAGCGCCTTGAACATCGGCATCGCAGACCGCACGCCATACAGGCGTGCAATGTAGCAGCAGGTCGCCACCACGCCGCGCTGACCGCCGCCGACGATGACGGGTTTGTCTTTCAGGTCTGGGTTGTCACGCTTCTCGATTGCCGCGAAGAAGGCGTCGCAATCCATGTGGGCAATGGTGAGCGATCTGAGGGCTGGGTGCTGAAGAACGCGCCGCCCAGCACATTGCGGGCAGACATCATGTGCCTCGTCGGCCATGTGGTAGCATTCACGGCATAAAGTATACATTTCAGGATGTTCTTGCCATGTTCCTCGAATTCGAGCAATCGGTTCGACAGAAACTCGTAAACCCGTGTTAAGGAATTAGAGTGTAGCTGGAATTCAACTCCTAGAATCGCCCAGAACCAAAGGCATCCGCAATCATCATGACTAAGACGCAAACCAGGAAAGTTCTGGTTGTTGAGGACAATGAACTCAACATGCGCTTGTTTTGCGACTTGTTGGACGCCTATGGCTTCGAGACTTACCAGTGCCGTGATGGCGCAAAAGCCGTTGAGATCGCCCGCAGGGAACTGCCCGATCTCATCATCATGGATATCCAGCTGCCCGAAGTTTCCGGCCTGGATATTACGCGCTGGTTGAAAGATGATGACAAGGTCGCGCACATTCCGGTGCTGGCTGTCACCGCATTTGCCATGCGGGCAGACGAACAGCGTGTGCGCGAAGCGGGTTGTGAGGGGTATCTCTCCAAACCCATCCAGATATCAACTTTCATCAAGGCGGTTGAGGCATTGATGCCCAAGGAGGCGGCGTGAGTGCCAGAATCCTCGTTGTTGATGATATTGAAGCCAACCGGCGTCTGCTCAGAGCTCGACTAGAAGCTCAATACTATACTGTTTTGCTTGCCGAAAACGGCATGCAGGCGCTTGGCCGAGCCAAGGATGAACAGCCGGATATTATCCTGCTGGACGTCATGATGCCGGGCATGGATGGATATGAGGTCTGCAAGCGCCTGAAAGCTGACAACGAGACCGCTCACATTCCGGTCGTCATGGTAACGGCCCTGAATGACACTGAAGACCGTATCCGCGGACTGGATGCGGGCGCGGAAGACTTCCTGACCAAGCCATTTGAAGATTTCGCGCTTATGTCGCGGATCGGGGCGCTGACACGCTACAATTCCGTTGCCGCTGAACTTCGCCAGCGGCAGGCCAGTAGTGGCCTGAGGGACGAATTGAACGAAAACCCGCTGCAGAGAATTCGCGACAAGCCAGCCCGTGTATTCGTGGTGGACGACAATCCGCGCAGCTCTGCCCGCATTGCGGACATGCTGCGATCGGGCGGCCATAATGCCGTTACGCTGATAGAGGCAGGCGGGCTTTCAGACCTTGCGGAACAGGGCGTGGATATCCTGTTGCTGTCGATGCTCAGCGACCGTTTTGACGCCCTCAAGCTATGCGCGCATTTCAAATCCAATGAAGCCACACGCTCGCTGTCCATTCTTCTACTGTGTGATCCCGAAGACCAGCAGCGCGCCGGTAAGGGCCTGGAGCTTGGCGCCAGCGATGTGATCTTCTCTCCGGTGGATCGGCAGGAATTGCTGGCGCGGGTCCGCACACAGGCTCGCCGTGCCCGCTATATCGACATGCTGAGAGAGCGCGTGGACCGCGGGCTTGAGCTGTCCATCATCGACCAGCTGACCGGGCTCTACAATCGCCGATTCATGACGAATCAGCTCGACTCTTTCATGCGCCGCGCGGTTATGGGCGGTGCGCCTGTTTCCGTCATGATGGCGGATATCGACCACTTCAAATCCGTCAACGACACCTATGGCCATGACGCTGGCGATGAAGTGCTCATCGAAGTTGCCAGTCGCCTGAAATCCAATGTGAGGGCGCTGGACGTGGTCTGCAGGCCGGGCGGCGAGGAATTCCTCGTCATCATGCCGGAGACCCCAGGAGACCTTGCCTGCGCTGCGGCTGAGCGTATTCGTCAGGCCGTCGCAGCCCAGCCCTTTTCGGTGAACAAGGGAGAGCGCGAGATCAGCATCACGGTTAGCGCGGGCGTCGGTACCGTACTGGGGCCGGAAGACACGGTGGCTGATCTGGTCAAGCGCGCCGATGTGGCGCTCTATCAGGCCAAGTCCTCTGGCCGGAACCGCGTAGAGAATCAGGCCGCCTGATTGACTTCCGGCTGATACGGGCTCAGTGGGCCGCATCATGACTGACCGGTTCGCGGCATTTCGCCATTCCTCCTATCGCAGATATTTCCTGTCGCGCTTCCTGACATCGCTGGCAGCGCAGATCGTGTCTGTGGCGGTCGCCTGGCAGATGTATGATCTGACCCAGAATGCGGCTCTGCTAGGGTGGATCGGACTGGTTCAATTCCTGCCAGCCTTGCTGCTTGTGGTCGTCACCGGCGTTACGGCGGATCGGCTCGGCCGCCGTAATGTCATGGGCGTTGCGGTTACGGTAGAACTGGCCTGTGCGGCGATGATCCTGTTTCTGGCTGTCACGGGCACTTTCCAGCCGCTTGTCGTGCTGGGCACGCTGACCGTATTTGGATGTGCCAGGGCATTCTTTACGCCAGCCTCATCCAGCCTGGCGGTCAATCTGGTGCCGCGAGAGGATTTCGCGAATGCCGTTGGCTGGATCGCTTCCTCATGGCAGGCGGCGTCTATCTTCGGGCCTGTCGCGGGCGGCTTGCTCTACGGTCTCTATCATGGCGCAGCCTATGCGACGGCAGTTGTCCTGTTCGGCATCGCGGCTGTGCTCATCTTCTCCATCCCGAAGCCTGAACAGCGCATTGAGCGTGAGCCCACAAGCCTCAGCACGCTGCTGGGGGGCTTCAGCTATGTCTTGAAGCAGAAGATCGTTCTAGGGGCGATCTCGCTCGATCTGTTTGCTGTTTTGCTTGGCGGCGCGGTGGCGCTGCTGCCAATCTATGCGCGCGACATCCTGCACATCGGGGAAGAAGGGTTGGGCCTGCTGCGCGCCGCGCCAGGGATAGGCGCGCTGATCATGCTGGGCATCATTACAGCATTCCCGATCAAGGATCATGCTGGCATCATCCTGTTCATTTCTGTCGCCCTGTTCGGTCTGGCAACGGTCGTATTCGGCCACTCTACAGTCGCGTGGCTGTCCATCCTGGCCCTGATGTGCGTCGGGGCGTTCGACATGGTGTCAGTCTATATCCGCGAGGTGCTTGTACAGCTCTGGACGCCGGATCAGGTGCGCGGCCGAGTGAATGCGGTGAATTCCATTTTCCTGGGCGCGTCCAATGAACTTGGCGAGGCGCGGGCCGGATTCATGGCAGCCAAATGGGGCGCGGTGTTTACCGTGGTGGCCGGGGGCTATGCCGCTGTAGGTATTGCCGCCGCATGGGCCGGTATGTTTCCCGGCATCCGCAAAACGCGAGACCTGCATCACGGCGCGCCGGAAGAGTAGCAGGCAACAAAAAACCCGCTCATTGAGCGGGCTTTCTGAAATCTTCACAGAAAACAGGATCTTACTTGATCTTGCCTTCTTTGAACTCGACGTGCTTCTTGGCAACCGGGTCGTATTTACGCTTGACCATTTTCTCGGTCATGTTGCGCGGGTTTTTCTTCGTCACATAGAAGAAGCCGGTGTCGGCCGTCGAGTTGAGGCGGATCTTGATGGTGGCTGGTTTGGCCATGACGAAAGCTCGCTTATGTTAGCGTCTGAAACAGGAAAGCGGCTTAATGGCGAGGTGCGGACCGGAAGTCAAGCGCCATTGCTGCTAGAGGCGGTCTGAACTGTGTCCGCTGCGCGTCCATTTCAGGAAGGGCGGGCCGCGTTGCAGGTCCGGTTTTTCCAGCCTTTCCTCGATTTCGCCCAGCATAAAACGCGTCACATTGGGCAAATCCAGGTCCAGAGCGTCTTTCAGCGTCACCCATTGCAGGTCTGACAGCTCAGCGCCGTCGACCGGTGGACGCTCGTCAATCAGTGCCTCTTCGGCCTCTGCCATGAAGAATCGGGCATCGAATCGGCGCGGTCTGTAGGGCGGCGTGACAGCCCGACCAATGAAGGTGAGCGGAGACAGATGCGGCGCTGCGTCCAGCGCGTGGAAGCGCTTCCAGCCTTTGACATAAGTGTCCGGCATTTCCGCCTCACGCGCCACCAGAAGGCCGGTTTCCTCGAATGTCTCGCGGATGGCAGTCAGGCCGAAGGCGCGTGGCTTGCGGCGCGCCTGGATGCGCAGCTTGGCCTCCACTTCAGGCCGGAGCTCGCAATAAGAGGTCGCCCGGCCGTCTTCGGGGTCTACGCGTCCGCCTGGAAAGACATATTTGTCCGGCATGAAGACATGCCCGCCAGAGCGCTTGCCCATCAGGACGCGCGGCTGGGAGGCATCCCGGCGCACCAGAATCAGCGTTGCCGCATCTTTCGGTCGCAGGCTGCGCTTTCCGGTCTCGACGACATCGCCGACATCTTCCTTGTCATAGGCCGATCCGATCAGACCAGTCTTCGGGGCAGTATCAGGCATAAATCTACTTCTTGCGGCCGCGCCGCTTGTGCTTGGGCAAGGTCTTCTTGCTGAATTTCGGTTTTCCACTCTGTTTGGACTTGATACGACCCGGAGCGCCTCTGCGGGAGGGTCTATCTGCATCTGTCTTGCTACGCGCCTCTCTGCGGCCCTTTGGGGCGGGCATGGGCTCTGACAGCATTTCCAGCAGCAGACCGCCCTGCAATGGTGTCACTTCCTTCAGGCGCACCTTCACGATCTGGCCGAGGCCATAGGTCTTGCCAGAGCCGCGCGCATAGATCTGCATGGCGGCATCATCCAGCACCCAATAATCGTCAGAGATGGATGAGATGGGGATAAAGCCATCCGCGCCGGACCCCGCCAGCGCCACAAACAGGCCTGCGCCGGTGACACCGGTGATGCGACCCTCGAACTCTGCGCCTACCCGGTCAGCCAGGAAGATGGCGAGGTAGCGGTCTGTTGCTTCGCGTTCCGCAGCCATGGAGCGGCGCTCCGTGCCGGAAATATGCTCTGCAATCTCCTCCAGCCGTACGGACATGTCTTTCGACAGGCCATCCGGCCCAAGGTTCAGAGCCGCAATCAGTGCACGGTGCACGATCAAATCGGCATAGCGGCGGATCGGAGAGGTGAAGTGGGCATAGCGTACAAGGTTCAGGCCGAAATGGCCGAGATTTTCTTCCGAATAGATCGCCTGTGCCTGTGTGCGCAGCACCATCTGCGTCACCATCTGGGCATAGTCTCCGTCCTGAATATCCTTCAGCAGGCGGTTGAATTTCTCTGTCTGCGGGCGCTCGCCAACATGCCATTTCATGTCGATCGTCTGCAGGAATTCCGCAAAGGCTGCGATCTTCGCATCGCTCGGCACATCATGCACACGATAGACCAGCGGGCTTTTCTGCTTTTCCAGCGTTTCCGCAGCGGCCACGTTTGCCTGGATCATGAACTCCTCGATCAGGCGGTGGGCCTCAAGGCGTTCCTTGGTGATGATGCCTTCAATCTCTCCGTCCTCGGAGAAGATAATGCGGCGCTCCGGCAGGTCGAGATCAAGCGGGGAGCGTTTGTCCCGCGCCCGGGCCACAGCGGCGTATGCGCCCCAGAGCGGCTTCAGCACATCCTCCAGCATCTCGCCGGCCTTGCCGCCCGGCTTGCCATCAATCGCTGCCTGGGCCTCCTGATAGGAGAGCTTGGCGGCAGACTTCATCATGCCGCGAATAAAGCGGTGGGAGCGCTTGGTGCCGGATTTGTCGAAGATCATCTCCACCGCCATGCACCGGCGCAGTTCGCCCTCACGTAGGGAGCATTCGTCCGCAGACAGCTCAAAGGGCAGCATCGGCACAACCCGGTCGGGGAAGTAGGTGGAGTTGCCGCGCTTCAGGGCTTCGCGGTCCAACGGAGAATTCTCGGTGACGTAAGCGGCAACATCGGCAATCGCGACAATCACGCGCCAGCCATCGTCCAGCTGCTCGGCGAAGACGGCATCGTCATGGTCGCGGGCATCATGCGGGTCGATGGTAATCAGCGGGATTTGCGTCAGGTCTTCGCGTTCGGCCTTTGCCGGTTTCGGATCGCGTGCCTGTTCCAATGCGGCTTCCGGAAACTCGACCGGAATATCGTGCGCATGAATGGCCAGCAGGCTAGCTGAGCGCGGGTCATCAATATGGCCGATCACTTCGCGTACAATGCCAAGGTTCGGGCCATACTGGCGCCGGGCCTGGGGCTTTGGCACCGTGATGACGAGATCGCCATCTTCTGCGCCATTGCGGTCCGCTTCCTGAATCAGGAATTCGCGGCGTTCCTTACGGTTGGACGGGGTCACCTTGCCGCCGCGCGGGCCCTGCGAATAGAGGCCGACAATCGAATTGCTCAGCCGCTTCTCCAGCACGGTCAGCGCGCGGGCCTGCCACACGCCATCGACCAGCTTGATCTTGCAGAGCGCGCGGTCGCCTTCGCCGGGCTCGGTCACCTTGCCGCGTGGCTTGCCGGAGAGGCCGGTATAGATGATGTCCGGGCCGAAGGGGCCATTGTCGCCAACGGCCTTGCCGATCAGGTCTCCATTCTCGTCCTGGTGGGTGAATTGTACCACGCCGGTCGGGGGCGGGCGGTCGGCCTGTGCCCAGGCGCGTTTGCCTGTGCGCTCAAGCGTGCCGTCCTGCTCCAGTTCCTTCAGGATCTCGCGCAAAGTGGCGCGGTCGCGGCCTTTAACTTTCAGGCCGCGCGCAATGTCCTGCTTCGTGGTGGCGTTCGGATGGTCCCGTATATAATCGAGGACCGTTTGCTTATCTGGAAAACTCATACACCCGCATATAAGCGGACTCGCGCCAAATTGCGCGGGTTTTTACTGCAAAGCGGCTTGATGCAAACACTCTTATCGTATTTTCTCGATGATGTTGTCGAGATCTACATATTGGCAAGCGACCACTTCGAAGCCGGTGTTTGTGAAACTATTTAATTGTTTTTGCTGGGAAATACTCAACTCCCATTTGTTGTCCGGGCGAAGTGATAAGGCGTAAATACCAGTCACCAACCCGACATCCGTGTTATAGACTACACCGATTGAGAAGCCAGTGGCTCCAATGCCGATAAATGAAACGTTGCCACCTGAATCTCTAGCTGAGTAAATCTCATTTCGTGCATCGACCCATAAAATATCCCAGTTTCCTTCATCTGAAAGGGTGAGAGAAACCTTCATACTAGGGGTGGAGTCTTCACCAAAACCAGATTCGCCCTCTGGAATAATGCCTCCATACATATAGTAGGATCTGCCTGCAGAATCCCCTGAGCAAGTAGCTACAGTATCGGCGAAGCTAACCAATGAAGGACAGAAAACGGCCGCAATCAGAAGTGGGGATATTTTTCGCATTAGGCCTCCCTAGGTAGGGATATTGCCCGTGTATGCGAACTGAATCAAGCTGATTGCTTTGCTTACCCTTCCGGATTTGAGTCCTTTTTCGCCGCCGGTTTTTTCTTCGCGGGGGCCTTTTTCTTTGCCGCAGGCTTCTTGGCGGCAGCTTTCTTCGCCGGGGCTTTCTTCTTGCCGCCTTTGGCTGCCTTCGCGTTGATCAGCTCGATGGCCTGTTCCAGCGTCACCGTATCCGGCGTCACATCCTTGGGCAGAGTGGCGTTGGTCTTGCCATGCTTCACATAAGGGCCATAGCGGCCTTCGAAGACCTCGATTGCACCACCATCCGGGTGATCGCCCAGGGATTTGAGCGCCGTCGCCGCGCCGCGGGCTGCGCCCTTGGCCTTCTTGTCTGCGATCAGCGTGACCGCATGGTTCAGGCCGATGGTGAAGACATCATTCGGGTCTTTCAGGTTCGCATAGGTCTTGCCGTGCTGAACATAAGGGCCGAAGCGACCGAAATTCGCCAGGATCGGCTCGCCATCTTCCGGGTGCTTGCCGACTTCGCGGGGCAGGGAGAGCAGCTCTACGGCGCGGTCCAGTGTCAGGGCCTGCGGGTTTTCCTTCTCGGCCTTGGTTAGCGAAGCACGCTTCGGCTTGTCGTCCGTTGCCATCTCGACATAGGGGCCAAAGCGGCCGGTCTTGAGGAACACGGTCTGGCCCGTTTCCGGGTGGATGCCCAGTTCCTCGCCATCCGGATTGATCGCGCTTTGCTCGCCCGTGGCGGAGAATTGCCGCGTATATTTGCACTCCGGGTGACGGGAGCAGCCGACAAACGCGCCATAGCGGCCGAGCTTCATCGACAGCTCACCCTCTTTGCAGAGTGGGCACTGACGCGGATTCTCGACCGGATTGCCATCGGCATCCTGGCGCGGGAACACATAGGCGCCGAGTTCCTCGTTCAGAACATCCAGCACTTCAGAAACGCGCAGGTCTTTCGTCTGGTCGACATCGGAAATGAATTGCTGCCAGAACTCCTTCAGGAAGGTTTTCCAGTCGAGCTTGCCGTCAGAGATGATGTCCAGCTTCTCTTCCAGGCCGGCAGTGAAGTCATACTCCACATAGCGCTGGAAGAAGTTCTCAAGGAACGCCGTCACGAGGCGGCCCTTGTCTTCGGGGATCAGCTGTTTCTTTTCCAGGCGCACATAGCCGCGGTCTTCCAGCGTCGACAGCGTGGAAGCATAGGTCGACGGGCGGCCGATTCCGAGCTCTTCCAGCTTCTTGACCAGCGAGGCTTCGGTGTAGCGCGGCGGCGGCGTGGTGAAGTGCTGTGTCGCGTCGGCCTTCAGCAAATCGGCATGCTGGCCTTCCTGCATTTTCGGCAGGCGGTTCTCGGCATCGTCGCCGTCATCACCCTCGTCGCGGCCTTCTGTGTAGAGCTTGATATAGCCATCAAACACCAGAACCTGGCCGGTCGCGCGTAGAACAGCGCGCTTGTCCTTGGAGGTCAGGTCGATGGTTGTACGCTCAAAGCGGGCGGTTTCCATTTGCGAGGCGACTGCACGGCGCCAGACCAGCGTGTAGAGCTTCTTCAGATCTCCATCGCCATGATACTCTTCCGGGCGCAGGTCGAAATTGGTCGGGCGGATGGCTTCGTGAGCCTCCTGCGCATTCTTCGCCTTTGAAGAATAGCGGCGTGTCTTTTCCGGAAGATACCGCGCGCCATAATTCGACTGGATCATGGAGCGGGCAGCCACATAGGCTTCCTCGGCCATGTTCACGCCATCGGTCCGCATATAGGTGATGCGGCCTTCCTCGTAGAGCTTCTGGGCAGCCTGCATGGTACGCTTGGCCGTGAAGCCCAGCTTGCGGGAGGCCTCCTGCTGAAGCGTGGACGTAATGAAGGGCGGCGGCGGGTTGCGTTTGACCGGCTTTGCCTCAACCGAGCTGACGGAATAGCCACCGCCGCGCACGATCTCCAGCGCCTTGTCGGCGTCGCCCTTGTTGCCGAGCGTGAATTTCTTCAGCGTCTCGCCATCCAGGCTGTAGAGGCGGGTTTCGAAATCCGTCCCGTCCGGCGCGCGCAGACTGGCCAGCACGTTCCAGTATTCCTCAGGCTTGAAGAGCTCAATCTCATTCTCGCGATCGCAGACAATGCGCAGCGCCACAGACTGAACGCGACCAGCCGAGCGGCTGCCGGGCAGCTTGCGCCACAGCACCGGCGACAGGTTGAAGCCGACCAGATAATCCAGCGCGCGGCGGGCGAGATAGGCGTCCACCAGCTCGGCGTCGATCTGGCGAGGGTGCTCCATCGCAGTGGTCACGGCGTTCTTGGTGATGGCGTTGAAGACGACGCGCTCGACCGGCGTGTCCTTCTTCAGGGCGCGGCGCTTGCGCAAGGCTTCGACCAGGTGCCAGGAAATGGCCTCTCCTTCGCGATCCGGGTCGGTCGCGAGAATAAGCGTGTCGGCTTCCTTCAGCGCGGAGGCGATTTCGGAGATTCGCTTGGACGATTTGGAATCCGCCTCCCAGATCATTTCGAAATCATTGTCCGGGTCCACCGACCCGTTCTTAGAGGGCAGATCGCGGATATGGCCGTACGACGCCAGGACCTTATAGTCCTTGCCGAGGTATTTATTGATGGTTTTTGCCTTGGCGGGCGACTCGACGACAACAAGTTTCATGCGCTTACCTCTTTAAGGCGGCGAGAGATGGGGGGCGGAGACGTGGGCTGTCAAGGCCGTGCTGTGATCAGCCGTCTTCTTTGTAGGCGATGTAGGTGAGGGTACAGAACAAGACAAATAACGGCGGACTCCAAGCAGCCACTATAGGAGGCGCGGCGCCGGTCGCTCCCAGGCTGGAAGAGAATTGGGTAAAGAAATACAGTCCCACAGCTGCAAGTGATCCGATGGCCAGCAGCTGGGAATTGCCGCCCATGCGCTGAAGACGCAGACAAACCACCGCGCCGATCAGGGCCATCGCCACAAACAATGCCGGAAGGGCCAGAAGCGCGCTGAGCTGCATTTTGTAGCGCGAGGCATCCAGGCCCGCTGCCTGGGTCTGGCGCACGAAATGGGGAAGGTCCCAGAAGCCGATCGTGTTGGGCGAAGCAAACTTGTCGAGCAGCGTGCTGGCATCCAGCGTTGTCGGAATGGCCAGATTGGCTTTGCGCTCTGTCGGCTGGTTAGGGATGTTCTCCACCACGCCTTCCAGCTGCCAGAAGCCATCACGCAGGATCGCCCGGTCGGCATCAATGCGGCGGGCAAAGGCGAAATCATTGGTCGGGCGCCCATTGGCGTAGAGGCGCTCCTCCTGGATCATCTTCACATCTTGAAGGTTCACGCCGCCTTCTTCCACGCGCTTGGCATGGATCACGATCTGGTTCGTTTCATCACCCTGGCGCAGCCAGATGCCGGTATCGGAGACCGAAAGCGTGGGCCGGCCTTCATTCAGCAGGCGGTCGCGGGTCATCTCGAAGGATTCCGTCAGGCGTGCGGCGAAGGGGTTCAGCACCATCATCGTGAACAGGCCCATGAAAAGTCCAAGCACCATGACCGGGGTCAGGAAGCGCCAGGCGGAAATACCACTCGCGCGGATGATCGACAGTTCGGAGCGGCGGTTCAGGCGCGTGAAAGCCATCATGGACGCAACCAGCAAGGCAAAGGGCAGCGTCTGCTCGACAATCTGGGGCAGCTTCATCAGGGACAGGCGCACCGCGCCGAGAATGCTGAGTGAGACATCGCCGCCGACCGTCCGCAGCTGCTCCACCACATCGATCATCAGGATCGCCAGCAGCAGGATGCCCAGCACAAGGGCAAGTCCGGTCAGGCACTCTTTCAGAATGTAAAACTGAATACGGGAAAACAGGGGCATCAGCTGGCCGCGCCTCCTGCGCCGCGGAACAGATCAATATGCGGGCGTTCGATTTTGCCCAGATGCCTGCCGCGCCCAAAATAGATGTAGCTGAGCAAACCAATCGCTGACAACGGCGCCAGCCACTGCAGGATATTCAGCGCCGGGTCACTCGCCGCCTGAGACTGTAGGACAAGCTGCACAATCAGAATGCCAATGGCGCCGCCTGTCGCATAGCCGATCCGGCGGCTGTAGCCCTTTCGGCTGAAATCGCCGCCCAGCACGGCATAGATTGCCAGAAGGACCATGACGATATTCAGCAGCGGCGTGGTCATTCGGCTATTTGCCTCTGCCAGGAAGGCATCGGCTTCTTTCAGTTCGAAATAATTGGTCCGGTCCACGAAAAAGAGTTCGTAGAGGTATTTGTCGGAGGCTTTCAGCACGAGGTCTGATTCCTCCTTCATGAACTCGCTGAGATCGAACAAATACTGGTCAAACTCCAGAATGGAAAGCTGCTCGTTCTCGTCCAGTTGCTGGCTAGTCGCATCGCGCAGAAGAAGGGTCGGCTTGCCGTCCACTTCGATTAGCGCCGCGCTGCGGGCCAGAATGTCTGTCGGGTGTTCTGCGTCCGTCATGTCGGAGATCAGCACGCCTCTCAGCTCGCCGCCCACCTGTTCACGAGCATAGAAGGTCAGCTGACCGCCATTATTGGTAAACTGGCCGGGCCGGATCAAGGCGGCAGCCAGGTCCGCCCGCGCTGTCGCGACGGTTTCCCGCATCGCGCGCTGTGCCAGCGGCTGGACCCACAGATTGACGGTTAAATGGGCAATTGCGCAGATGACGGCGAGGCGGATCAGCGGCGAGGCGACCTGCCAGCGGGTCATGCCGGCGGCCTGAGCGACGACGATCTCGCTATCCTTGTGAATGCGATTGAGGGACCAGACGCTGGCCACGAACAAAGCGAGCGGCAGCAACAAGGCAATGATCTGCGGTGCGCCCAGCATGACAATGTAGAAGTAGGTGGCCGCGGACTGGCGGTTCTCCAGAATCAGGTCGGTCCGCGAGAGGCCCTGCGCGAGAAGGGCAAGCATGGACAGCCCACCGACAATGATGACCACAGCCCTCAGGACTTCGAAAAACAGATATGTCTGGACTTTGGTCATAGGGCGTAAGGCAGGCTTTTCGCAGAATCCTTCAGAAACGGGTGATATTTCCCTAGCTAACGAGTTGCGCTGCGCGCGTCGACGTTTAGTTTCCGCTGCAAATGGAGAATCCGCATATGAAAATCACATTCGCAGACAATGCCAAAGCCGAGATCGTTGCCTTTATCGTTGATGAGGACGGCGGTTTGCCTGCTGCGGCAGCTGATTTGAATACTGCCTCAGGCGACCTGCTGGCAGAAGCCATGGAAGGCAGTCGCTTTTCCGGCAAGAAAGATCAGCAATCTCTCATCGTGATGCCGAAAGGCAGTGACACCCGCCGGGCTGTGCTGATTGGTGGTGGCAAGACAGACAAGCGCGATGCGCGTGTTCTGGAAGGCCTGGGCGCCAATCTTTACAAGTCCCACTCCGGCAGCGGCTTTAAATCTCTCGCCATTCATGCCGCTTCCGCTGAAGATGCAGCGCGTATGGCAGTCGGCGCGAAGCTCGCGGCCTACCGGTTTGATGACTATTTCACCAAGCTGAAAGATGATCAGAAGCCGACTCTGGAAAGCGTCACCTTCATCGTTGATGATGTTGCCGCCGCTGAAAAAGCGTTTGAGCCTCTGAACGCTGGCGCCGAAGGCACCATGCTGGCGCGGACCCTGGTAAATCTGCCGCCGAACGACCTCTATCCGGCTTCCTTTGCGGGCCGGCTGAAAGACATGAGCGATCTTGGTGTTGAAGTCGAAGTGCTCGGCGAAGAGCAGCTCGCCAAGCTGGGCATGAACTCCATGCTGGGCGTCGGCCAGGGCAGCGCGAAGGAAAGCCAGCTCGGCATCATGAAATGGATGGGCGGCGCGGAAGGCGATGATCCGGTGATCCTGATCGGCAAGGGCGTCTGCTTCGATACGGGTGGCATCTCCCTGAAGCCTGGGCCAGGCATGGAAGACATGCGCGGTGATATGGGCGGCGCAGCGGCTGTGACCGGCACGATCCGCGCGCTCGCCGAGCGTAAGGCGAAGGTCAATGTCATCGGCCTGGTTGGCCTGGTCGAGAATATGCCGGACGGAAATGCGATCCGCCCGGGTGACATTCTGAAGTCCGCGTCTGGCCAGACCATCGAAGTGCAGAACACTGACGCCGAAGGCCGTCTCGTTCTGTGCGATGTGCTCTGGTATGCGCAGGAGCATTTCAAGCCGAAAGCCATGATTGACCTTGCGACTCTGACCGGCGCAATCGTGATTTCCCTCGGCCACCATCATGCCGGCCTTTTCACCGCCAGCGACGATCTGGCGGACGAGTTGTCCAAGGCTGGCCAGGCCGAAGGCGAGCGCGTCTGGCGCCTGCCGCTGGGCCCGGAATATGACGCGCTTCTGAAGTCCAAATTCGCGGACATGCGCAATATTGGCGGCCGTGCGGCGGGTTCCATCACGGCGGCGCAATTCCTGAAGCGCTTTGT
Organism: Hyphomonas beringensis; assembly: GCF_000682755.1. Taxonomy (GTDB): domain Bacteria; phylum Pseudomonadota; class Alphaproteobacteria; order Caulobacterales; family Hyphomonadaceae; genus Hyphomonas; species Hyphomonas beringensis. The sequence goes on along the minus strand of NZ_AWFF01000001.1, from coordinate 94,361 downwards.
GAAGGATGGCGTGAAATGGGCGCACATCGACATTGCCGGTGTGGCCTGGGTTGAGGGCGAGAAAGCGGCCTTCGATGTCAGCTGGGCATCCGGCTTCGGTCCGCGCCTGCTGGATCGCTGGATCGCTGACAATTACGAAAGCTGATTAGTATGACTGAGGCGCCAAAGCCGGAATGGTGGTTCTACCATCTCTCCCGCACTACGCTGGAGCAGGCTGCGGCGCCGCTCATGCAGAAATGCCTGGAGGTGGGCTGGCGGGTTCTGGCCGTCAGCCCGAATCCTGAGCGCCGGGCTGCGCTCGACGCCTTCCTATGGACCTTTGACGAGCGGACCTTCCTGCCTCATGGCCAGGCCGAAGCGCCGGGCCTCGATGCTTCGCGCCAGCCCATTCTGCTGGCCGACAAGGTGGAGAATGTGAACACCGCCAATGCTCTGTTCCTGATGGATGGAACCACGGCGCCGGTTGATGCGCCTTACACGCGCTGCATGGTCATGTTCGATGATGGCGACCATGACACGCGCAGTCTCGCCCGCCAGCAATTCAAGGCCGCCAAGGATGCTGGCCTTGTGACGCGCTATTTCCAGCAGACATCAAGTGGTGGCTGGAACGAAGCCGGAAAATAGCTGCCTACGCCTTCTTCACGAACTCGGACTTGAGGCTCATCTGGCCGATGCCGTCAATCTTGCAGTCAATGTCGTGGTCGCCGTCGACGAGGCGGATGTTTTTCACCTTGGTGCCGCGTTTCACGACGAGCGAGCTGCCTTTGACCTTCAGATCCTTGATCACGACAACCGAGTCGCCATCGGCGAGCGGGTTGCCATTGGAGTCCTTGATGCCGCTTCCGGTATCTTCCGATTCCGTGGCGCTCCATTCATGGGCGCATTCCGGGCAGATCAGCAGCGCGCCGTCTTCATAGGTGAACTCGGAGCCACATTTGGGGCAGGGGGGAAGCGTGCTCATCCGCGAAATCCTTGAAACTGTTACAGGGATCGCCCTAGGCCGCAGAACCGATCTGCGCAAGAGCCGCCTTCCATGCTTGCCCCGGCGAGTGGGCCCGGTTATAGGCCCGCGAGAAACAGTTTCCCCCATAAACAGGAAGTCATCATGGCTGTGCAGCGTACCTTTTCCATCATCAAGCCTGACGCCACCGAGCGTAACCTGACCGGCGCCATCAATGCCGTCTTCGAAAAAGCCGGCCTGCGCATCATCGCCCAGCGCCGTATTCGCATGACGCAAGAGCAGGCCGAGCGCTTCTATGGCGTTCACCGCGAGCGTCCGTTCTTTGGTGAACTGGTTGAATTCATGACCTCCGGCCCGGTTGTCGTGCAGGTTCTGGAAGGCGAAAACGCCGTTGCCGCACACCGCGAAGTGATGGGCGCAACGAACCCGGAAGAAGCCGCTGACGGCACGGTCCGCAAACTGTTCGCGAAATCCATCGGCGAAAACTCTGTCCACGGTTCGGACTCTGAAGAGAACGCTGCGATCGAGATCGCCCAGTTCTTCTCCGAAGCCGAGATCGTCGGCTAAGGTTCTGCCTTCGGGCAGGTGAGATTTTTAAGGGCCGCGCCGGAAGGTGCGGCCTTTTTTGATTCAGTCTAGCAATTCCAGAAGCCGTTTTCGCTCCAGCAATACTGGATTTCCGGCTTCTTGGGGCCGGTATAGCTTTCGCGTGTCATGGCCCGTTGGCGTTCTTCCTCAGCATTGGCGACCCGCGTTGCGTTTCGTTCGAGTTCCCGCTGCCGATCACGTTCCTTCTCCGCCCAATAAGTATTCAGCCATGGCAGCACCGTCAGGCATTCATTGCTGTCGTTTCCGAATTGCCCGCAGACATTCGAGGCAAAGATCACATCCGGCATGTTGCGATTTTTGTTGAAGTAGAAGGAGACGATGTCGCCCCCTGAAACCAGGGCAGCCTTCCGGAGCGTTGCGTTGTCGCGCGTCGTGCTTTGTGCGCCCGCCATGATCCGGTGCGCCTCTGCAACATATTCCTCGTTCTGACGTTCGAGCGCTGCGACAGCTCGCGCTTCCACCGCGCCCGGCGCGTTGAATATAGCTTGCCTGATCGTGTTGACATGCTGTGCGTTGACCGCTTCCTGCGGCGTTGTGCTTTTGCCTGCTGCGCTGAAGGAATTCTCGGAGTTCCACATAATCGTCGTGACGTTTCTGTACTTGATCGGGTTCGTGCGAATATCAAACGCAGACCATTCCGGTAGACTATAGGCCACACCGGTGCCGTCGGCGGATTGATTGATGTCCTTCACGGCGAGAAACGGCTTGCCAAACACGGTCCTGCCAAAACTGGACTCGCGCTCTTCCTCGGAGAGAAGGCTTTCGACGTCATCCTCGTCAGAACGACCCATCCAGATATCGGAGACTTCCGCCAGTTCATTCAACGGCGGCGTTGGATTGGCCAGATCAAAATTGTAGGCCTCAACCATGCGGAATGTCAGATCATCGCCATCTGCATAAGCCAGGGCCCATATCTCGCCGGCCATGAGGCCATTTTTCCAATTATTCTCATTCTGCACGAACGGCACCATCCCGATCAGCGGTTGGCCCTGGAAGGAAGATTCAATTGGTGCGCCTGTTTCGTCATAGGGCAGCAACATGGAACGACCTGAGATTTCGAGACCCTCCTTCACGTCGCCAACCTGGTACATCGCGGTCCAGTGGTCGTTATGCCATTCGTAGTGTTCGTCCGGCAAAAGGATCCATTGCATGGGCGTATCCATGCGCTCGATATAGCCGGTATCGGTGTTCACGATGACGAGCGCGTCGGCGGCATTTATCTCGGGCGTGTGCGCCGGTGTTTGCGGATCGATCCGCACGTTGAATCCGATATATTCCGGACCGAATACCCAAAAGTCCTTCCGCGCGTTTTCACGTATGGTTGCCCATGAATGCGATGGGTCTGACGCGCCGCCAACGACATTGTCTATCCGGGTCACACTGCCGTCGACCGATGATATCATCGTGTAACACATATAGCCTTGATTGGATCGGCCCTTGAAAACAAGGCGAAGGGGTTTCAGCGTGAACTCGTCCAGTTCGATCACCTCGTCGAAGGCGATGTCGATGGGCTTGGCGGCGGGGGACTCGTTCAGGTTTATCAGGCCGTAGGTGTCGTCAAACCGCCTGACCAGAAAAATCCTGTCTGAAATCGGAAACACATAGGGGTAGACTGGCGGCAGGATTTCGCGCTGTCCTTCCACCGTTACCACGCCGCGCACGACCAGTTTCGAGACAAGCTCCTTTTCTGAAAGCCCCTTTCGGGCCGCCACAGCCGCGATGGCTGCTTCATCAAGCCCCTGGGCGGCGAAGAGCGCCTTCAGATCCTTGGCATTACGCGCCCGCAGCAGTTTGTAACTTACCTCGACGGGACCGGCCTCGGATTTCAGGTATCGGCTGGAAGGGTGGATGCAGGTCGTCGCCTTCTTGGACGTTTTCCCCATGCAGTTATACCCGCCGAAGGTGGCGGGAAAGCTATCCCAAGCCATGGCGGGGCTTGCGACCAACAAGAGCAAAAAGGCAGAAATAACAAGTCGGAACATCTAATCGGTTCTCCAGCGTCGCAATGAAACACACGCTAGTCTGGATTTGCGCTCATGGCATACCCCTAAAGGGGGGCGTTCTTGTCTTATCTGAACTTCATGCTTTCAGCACAGGTGTCCGGACAGGTGGGGGCCCTCCGGTTGTTGGTTTCAGGATTTGAATCCGAGGTCAGGTGTCCGGGCGTGGGGGGGCGTGATTTGCGCTTTCGCTGAGCATGAGCAGGACATGTGGCGCAGCTGACGCCAGCGTGGGCGTGGCACGCAGGTGCGGAGGTCGAACGAAATCTTCACCGCTCAGCGCCGCACCGAGCCTGCCAGACACAGGCGCACGAAAAGAGCACGGACGTGGCACGGATAGGTCATCCGACAGGCTGAGCACGATGACGCGGCCATTCTTCATCACGCCCCAGAGCATCTGTGAGCCGGGGCCGCCATTCTGCCGGAACCATGCCTTCAGACGCAGGATGCGCAGATAGATCAGCGGCCAGATGGGCAGCAGATACCAGGGGAGACCCGGCATGGGAGAGAAGAGCGAGACAGCAGGCATCGTGACGAGAGCCTACAGGGGCGCTCTATGCGACGAATTGGAGTGCGATTTCCCCGTCTTCTCTGCAGGCCACCTCCGCCTTTAACGGAGGGGGATGAGGACCGGGTCTATTGGAAGGGCTAAGCGCGCGCCTTGATCTCTGCGCAGGCCTTGGCCAGGGCTGCGGGATAGAGGCTGTGCTCTTCGGGCAGGATGCGCGCGGCAAGGGCATCGGCTGTGTCACCGGGCTGGATCGGCACGCGGGCCTGCTGAATGACCGCGCCTTCATCCACGCCTGCGGTGACCCAGTGCACGCTGCAGCCAGCCTCCGCATCGCCCGCATCAATGGCGCGCTGATGCGTGTCCAAGCCCTTGTATTTCGGCAGCAGGGACGGGTGGATATTGATCAGGCGGCCCGACCATTTCTCCACAAACCAGGGAGTCAGCACGCGCATGAATCCGGCCAGCGCGATAATCTCCGTGCCGGCGGCTTCAAGCTTGGCGTCCATAGCGCGCTCAAAAGCCTCGCGGTCCTTGCCGAAATCCTTGTGGTCAACGACGGCCGTTGCGACGCCTTCGGCTGTAGCAGTTTCAAGCCCGCCCGCATCCGGGCGGTTGGAGAGGACCATGACTGGCCTTGCCGGATAGGCGGGATCGCGCGCCGCTTCCAGCAGCGCCTTCATGTTGGAGCCGCGCCCGGAAATCAGGATAGCCAGATTGAGGCGTGTCATTCGCTGACGAGATCCCCGAGGATGACGGGCTGCTCACCGGCCTCTTTCAGCTGGGCAATCACGGAGTCCACCTTGTCTGGCGCAGCAGCGAAGATCATGCCGATGCCCATGTTGAAGGTGCGGTGCATCTCGTCCAGCTCAACGCCGCCTGCTTCCTGAAGCCATTCGAAGACGGGTTTGGGTGTCCAGGCCGACCGGTCAATGCGGGGGGAGAGATGGTCCGGGCACATGCGCGGCGTGTTCTCGGTGATGCCGCCGCCGGTGATGTGGGCGAGGCCCTTGATAAGGTCCCCCTTGATCAGTGGCAGGGCAGCATCGGAATAAAGGCGCGTGGGCGTCAGCAGCGCTTCCCCCAGGCTCTCATTCGAGAAGGGAGAGGACGCCTCGTAAGACAGGCCTTCACGCTCCACAATGCGGCGGATCAGGGAATAACCGTTTGAGTGCGGGCCGGATGAGGCGATGCCGATCAGCACGTCGCCTTCGGCCATGTCACCCATGCGGGGCAGAACCTTGGCGCGGTCCACGGCGCCGACAACGAAGCCCGCCAGATCGTAATGGCCCGGCGGGTACATGCCTGGCATCTCTGCCGTTTCGCCGCCAACCAGTGCGCAGCCAGACTGGCGGCAGCCTTCGGCGATGCCGGCAATTACGGCTTCTGCAATGCCCGCCTCAAGTTTTCCAGTTGCAAAATAATCCAGGAAAAACAGGGGTTCAGCGCCCTGTGCCAGCACATCATTGGCGCACATGGCGACCAGGTCGATCCCGACTGTGTTGTGAATGCCCGTCTCAAAGGCCAGCATCAGCTTTGTGCCGACGCCATCCGTGCCCGAGACCAGGATCGGGTCTTCATAGCCCGAGGCCTTCAGGTCAAACAGCGCGCCGAAGCCGCCGAGACCTCCCATGACACCAGCACGGGCGGTTGCTTTTGCCAGCGGGCCAATGGCCTCAACCAGCCTTTCTCCTGCCTCAATATCGACACCGGCATCGCGGTAGGAAAGGGGCGTTTTGGGCGTATCACTCATCATGACCTGCGCGTTAGCATGGGGAAAACGTCTCTGCCAGTGCCGCTTGCGGTTCCAGCTTCAGCCTGGGCTTGCTAAAAGAAATGCTACACGGAGGCCGTTGACCATGATTCGTATTTTTCTCGCTTCGCTTTTCGTCGCGATTGCGTCTGGTTTCAGTGCGCACGCAGACACGCGTGATGTCTACACTGTCTCCAATATCGAGGTGGATGAAGTGGCCGACAGCCTGATCCAGGCACGTGAGCAGGCCATGGGCGCTGCGCGGACCAAAGGCGCGCGCATCCTGATTGAGCGCATTACCCTGCCGGAAGATGTCATTGCCGCAGGCGGCGTGCCGATCGATTACGCGCTGGCCAATCGCCTGTCGGCCGCCGTTGATGTGCAGGAAGAAACAGCCGGCGCCGGGCGTTATCGCGGCACTTTGGCGGTCGTTTACAATCCACGCATGGTGCGCGCGCATCTCGACTCGCTGGGCGTGCCCTATGTCGATACGCAGGCACCCATGTCTCTTCTGGTGCCGCTGGCGTCCAATGATGTGCTGGAATATGCGTGGCGCGAAACGCTGGGCACGGGCCGCAGCGAAACGCTTTCGCCCTATGTGACATCCAGCGGTGGTGGCTACACGCAATTCAGCAACTGGATGGAACTCTCGCCAGAGGCCTCCGCGCTTGGCGCGCGGCGGGGCATCCTGGCGGAACTCTCCGGCAGTGAGAATGCGTGGCGCGTGACAGTGTCCGTCGTCACCACGGCTGGCACGGAAACGATCGGTACGACGCCCTATGCGCAGACGATGGATGGTGCGGTGGTCGCTATGCTGAAATTGCTGGACGAGAACTGGAAGCGCACCTCCATCATCCGCAGCGGAGAGCGCACCGCCGCGAAAGCCAGCGTGCGCTATACGTCCCTGGCGGAATGGAACACGCTGCGCGGCGCGCTTGCGCGGTCTCCCTTCATCTCTGATCTCAAGATCGATGCCATCGCCCGGGATGGCGCGCTGGTGAACTTCTCCTATGCGGGAGACCCGCCACGGCTGCAGAATGATCTGCTGCAGCGCGGCGTTTCCCTGTCCCAGGATGACCATGGCTGGGTATTGCGCTCGGCCGTTTCGGCATCATTGGGGGGACAGTGAGCAAGACTGGCGCGCATAAGGCCTCTACGCCAAGCCAGCTGAGCCTCGGATTTCCGGAGAAGCAGCCCACACTGGACTCCCTGCTGGTGACGGCTGCGAACGAGACGGCCGTTTCCATCCTGAGCGGGCCTGAGAACTGGCCGTTTCCGGTTGTGTGCGTGAAGGGACCTGCAAGGTCAGGCCTGACCGCGCTTGGTCGTGCATGGTGTCAGGAATTCGAGGGACGGTTTTATTCCGCGCACGAGTTTTCCCGTATGCGCGAAAAGGAGCTGTCGACGCTGGCCGGTGCGCATGTCGTGATCGACGACGCCGACCAGGTAAAGAAGATGGACAGCCTGCTGACCCTGATCAACATGATTTCGGCGGGAACCGGACGGGCATTGCTGACGTCACGCCGCAGCCCAGGCCAATGGCATACATCTTCTGCTGATCTGAAGTCCCGCCTCAATGCCCTTCCTGTTGTCGAGATTGATGATCCGGACGAACCCATGCTGAAAGCGCGCCTGGAAATGGCAGCAAAGAAGCATTTTCTCAAACTCGATCCGGAGGTTGTTAAATATCTGGTGCCAAGACTGGATCTTTCCTATGAGGCAATCGAAACCTTTGCGGAAAGACTGAGTGAGCGGGTCACATTGACCGGACGAGCCCCATCTGTGCCGTTGGCGCGGGAAGTTCTTGAAGAGCTTGGCTGGTCGGACCCGGATCAGAGGTCACTATTGTAGTGGATACACACACGGAGCGCGCCTGATGCCGGATGGGGCAACACAAAGCCTGAAACAGCAGATGCACTCGCCGCAGCGATTCATCAACCGGGAACTGTCCTGGCTGGAATTCAACCGCCGTGTCCTTGATGAGGCCGCCAATCCGGATCATCCGCTGCTGGAGCGTCTGCGCTTCCTGTCTATCTCGGCGAGCAATCTCGATGAGTTCGAGATGGTGCGCTATGCGGGCCTTCGGGAGCAGGTGCGGGCAGGCGTGGTCAAGGCCAGCCAGGATGGGCTGACGCCGGCTCAACAGGTAACGCGGATTGAGCAGGCTTCCCTGCAACTGATCGCGGACCAGCAGGCGTGCTGGAAAAACCTGAAGGAAGAAATGCATGCGGAGGGCATCGACGTTCTGGCTGTCAGCGAGCTAACCCGCAAGGACAAGGCCGAACTCGACACCTATTTCCGCAAGAATATCTTCCCGGTACTGACCCCTCTGGCGGTGGACCCGGCCCATCCGTTTCCGTTCATTCCCAATCTCGGCTTTTCGGTCGCCATCAATCTGGTCTCAAAGCGGGGCGGCGAGCAGCATGTTGGCATCATTCCGCTGCCAGCCTTTGTGCGCCGTTTCATCCGTCTGCCCAATGGTACGAAAAGCACGCTGCGTTTTATTGCCCTGGAAGATGTGATCGGCATGTTCCTGGAAGAGCTTTTCCCCGGATTTGAAGAGAAGGACCGCTGTCTGTTCCGCGTAATCCGCGACAGCGACATCGAGATCGAGGAAGAGGCCGAAGACCTGATCCGGGAATTCGAGGTTCTGCTGAAACAGCGTCGGCGCGGACGTATTGTCCGCATCCGGATGCAGTCCAGTGCGCCAACGGATTTGCGTGAATTGATTACGCGAGAGATTGGCGCCGAGCAGGAAGATATCGTTCTGTATGATGGTATCCTCGGCATGGCGCAGCTGTCAGAGCTGATCGTGGACGACCGGCCGGATTTGCAATTCCCGTCCTATGAACCGCGCTATCCGGAGCGTATCCGGGAAATGGGCGGTGATTGCTTTGCAGCGATCCGGGCGAAGGACATTCTGGTCCATCACCCGTTCGAGACATTTGATGTCGTGGTGCAGTTTGTTCGCCAGGCTGCGGCCGACCCGCAGGTCGTTGCGATCAAGCAGACCCTGTATCGCACAACGAACAATTCCCCGATTGTGGCGGCTCTGATCGAGGCCGCAGAGGCAGGCAAGAACGTCACCGCCCTGGTCGAGATCAAGGCGCGCTTCGATGAAGAGGCAAACTTGCGTCTGGCACGAGACCTGGAACGCGCAGGCGTTCAAGTCGTGTACGGATTTATTGAGTACAAGACGCATGCCAAAGTCTCTTTGGTTGTGCGCCGCGAGGGGCAGGAGCTGCGCAGCTATACCCATTACGGCACCGGCAATTATCACCCGATCAATGCGCGTATCTATACAGACCTTTCCCTGTTCACGGCAGACCCGGCGCTGGGGCGTGATGCGAACCGGCTGTTCAACTTTGTAACAGCCTATCGCGATCCGCCGGAAGTCGGACCTGTGCTTGAAAAGCTGTCCATGTCTCCGCTGAACCTCAAGGAAAAGCTGATTAGCATGATCGAGGCCGAAGCGGCGCATGCCAAAAAGGGCAAGCCAAGCGGCATCTGGGCTAAGATGAATTCGCTGGTCGATGGGGAAGTTATTGATGCCCTCTACAAGGCCAGCCAGTCCGGGGTACCGATCATTCTCGTCGTGCGCGGCATTTGCTGCCTGCGTCCTGGTGTGCCCGGTATGTCAGAGAACATCTCTGTGAAGAGTATTGTGGGCCGCTTCCTGGAGCATTCGCGAGTCGTGTGCTTTGCCAACGGAGAGTCGCTGCCGTCTCCGAATGCAAAAGTCTTCATCTCTTCCGCTGACTGGATGCCGCGCAATCTCAACCGCCGTGTCGAGGCGCTGGTGCCGATCGAGAACCCGACTGTGCATCGCCAGGTGATGAACCAGATCATGGTGGCCAATCTGAATGACGAACAGCAAAGCTGGATCATGAATGAGGATGGCGATTATTCGCGTGTTGAGACATCGGGCAGTTCGAAGCCTTTCTCGGCGCATACCTATTTCATGGACAATCCCAGCCTCTCCGGTCGGGGCAGCGCACTGGAAGTGAGCTTGCCGCCGCGACTGCAACCCAAGAAGGGTGTCATTAGCTGATGTTTCCGAAATCGGAACGTGCCGGGATCATCGACATCGGATCAAACTCTGTCCGTCTGGTGATTTATGATGTGCTTGGGGCCTCCATCTTGCCGACCTTCAATGAAAAGGTCATGGCGGGTCTCGGCCAGGGGCTGATGCGCACGGGGCATCTCTCTGTCGAGGGCAGAGAGGCAGCGATCCGGGCGCTGGGCCGCTACCGGGCCATTCTGAAGGCGCTGGGTCTGCGGAACTTTACGGCTGTGGCGACGGCTGCTGTGCGGTCCGCAGAGGACGGGCCTGATTTTATCAAGACGGCTTCGCGTGTTCTGGGGCGTAAAATCCTCACGCTCTCCGGGGAAGATGAGGCGCGCCTGTCTGCGCTGGGTGTGGAGGCGAGCTTCTACAAGCCCGAGGGCATTATTGGTGACCTTGGTGGCTCCAGCCTTGAGTTCAAACGTGTCGGTGGCCGCTCTGCACGGGGAGAAAGCCTGATGCTGGGCCCGTTATCCCTGGCGGAAGGAGACTTCGATCCAAAGACCCTGCGCAAGACCATCCGTGCAGAGTTGAAGAAATCCCGCGTCCTGTCCAGCGCCAGCGGCCGATTCTACGCGGTGGGCGGCGCGTGGCGAACCCTGGCTAAGCTGAACATGCAGCTGGAAAATTACTCGCTGCAGGTGCTGCAGGGCTATCAGATGACCGAGAGCCAGGCGTCTCGTGTCACCAAGGTGTGTCTCGACAGCATGACCAATGCGGCATCTCGGTCCATGCTCGAAGCAATCGACAAGAGACGGGCGAAGCATCTCCCGATTGCCGCGATGCTCTTGCAGGAAATCCTGGCAATGAGTGCGCTGGAAGGTGTCAGCATATCGTCCAGCGGTCTGAGGGAAGGGGTGCTGCGTGACCTGACCGGGACGCCGACAGCCGATCCGCTGATGGATGGCGTGATCGCTTTCGCCCGCCTGGACCATAACCAGATCCAGTTCGGTCAGGCTTTGCATGATTTCATCGCACCGGCGCTTGCTCCAGAACCGGACCTGTTCGGCTCACCCGCTGCGGACAAGCGCATTGAGCAGGCCGCCTGTATGATGGCCGACAGTGCAGGGCGCTTTCACCCCGATCACCGGTCCATCATGGCTTATGATCAGGCTTTGCGGGCACCCTATGCAGGGCTTTCCCACAGCGAACGGGCCTTGATCGCCTACGCCATTGGCTGCCGGTACGAGAAGGATTTCAAACGCCCTGCCGAATATGAAGGCCTGACGACGCCGGAACAGGATGAGCGGGCACGCCAGATCGGTAGTGCAATGCGGCTGGGCGCTGTGTTTTCAGGGCGGTCCGGACCGATCCTGCGACGTGCCAATCTGGTAAGGCGCGGGGATACGCTGCAACTGCGCGTTGGCAAGGCAGACGAGGCCATGGTGTCGGATACAGTTCGCCGACGGCTGTCGCAGACGGCCAGCCAGCTGAACCTGAAGCCGGACACATCAATTGATTAGCGCGTTTGCCTAGACGTCAAACAGGCGAACCTGACCGCCTTCGAAAGAGACGGCCAGCTTGCCATTCAGCAGCGCCTGGGCCTTCTGACCAAACATGTCATAGCGCCAGCCCTGCATCGCGGCGATGTCGCTGCCGGTTTCGCCGCGTGCGATACGGTCGATATCTGCAGCGTTCGCGATCAGGCGCGGCACGACATTGTTTTCGTCCGACACATGCTTCAGCAGCACTTTCAGAAGTTCCGGCGCACCTGCGGGGATCTGGGCATTCTGCGGGCGCTTCTCCATTTCCGGGGCGTAGGCGTCCGGATTTTCAATGGCATCGACAACCGCTTCGATCAGGCCCTGACCATGCTTTGAGCGGATGAATCCGTTCGGCACGGCTCTCAGCTGGTTGAAATCAGCTTCGCTACGCGGCTTCTGGCTGGCGATTTCCTGGATCGCATCATCCTTCAGAATGCGGCGGCGGGGCTTGTCCAGCTCCTGCGCCAAGGATTCGCGCCATGCGGCGACGGCCACGACGATGGCGGCATAGTCTTTCTTCGGCTTGCGCAGCTTCAGACGTTGCCAGGCATTGTTAGGGTCAGTGTCGTATTTTGCGGGATCTTCGAGATCCGCCATTTCTTCACGTACCCAGCCCATGCGGCCGGTTTCTTCCAGTTCATCGCGCATTTTGAGGTAGGCATCGCGCAAATGCGTGACATCCCCGAGCGCGTAGATCAGCTGTTTCTGGCTCAGCGGACGGCGCGTCCAGTCCGTAAACTGGCTGGATTTGTCGATCTGACGCTTCAGAACGCGCTGAACCAGATTGTCGTAGGAGATCGAATCACCAAGGCCGAGCGCCATTGCGGCGATCTGAGTGTCGAAGATCGGGCCCGGAGGGTGGCCGATCAGGCGATTGAAGATCTCGATGTCCTGCCGTGCGGCATGGAAAACCTTGATCCGGTTGTCTGCGGCGATCAGGTCCAGGAAGGGCCCGATGTCCAGATCCTCGGCCAGTGGGTCGATCAGGCCTTCAACGCCGGGGGCAGAGGCCTGAACAAGACAGAGTTCCGGCCAATATGTTGTTTCCCGGTGAAATTCGGTGTCGACACAGATAAAGTCGGATTCAGCGAGCTTTCCGCACAGGTCTTCCAGCGCGGATTGCTCAGTAATGGGAGTCAGGGTGTTGTCAGTCATCGCGCGCTTGCGTATCGCATCGCCTTGACAATTGCGAGAGCTTGAATGCCTTTCGCGCCTTAAAATTATTGGACCGAATTTCCGGAGAGAGCATCCGATGCACGCCTATCGCACCCACACCTGCGGGGAGCTTCGCAAGTCCCATGTCGGGGAAACCGTTAAACTGTCTGGCTGGTTGCACCGCCGTCGCGACCATGGCGGGGTGATGTTTATCGACCTGCGTGACCATTACGGGCTGACTCAGGTCGTCTTCAATCCGGGGTCTCCCGGCTTTGGAACGGTTGAGCGCCTGCGCGCAGAAAGCGTCATCACGCTGGAAGGCAAGGTCGTCGCCCGCGATGAAAGCCTCGTGAACCCGAACCTCGCCACAGGCGAGATTGAAGTGGTTGCGGGCGAAGTCACCGTCCAGTCCGAAGCGTCCGAGCTGCCCCTGCCAGTCTTCGGCGAGCCGGACTATCCGGAAGACATCCGCCTGAAGCACCGCTATCTGGATCTGCGCCGTGAGACGCTGCACAAGAACATGATCCTGCGCAGCCAGGTCATCGCCAGCCTGCGTCGCCGGATGCTGGAGCAAGGCTTTACTGAGTATCAGACACCGATCCTCACGGCCTCCAGCCCGGAAGGCGCACGCGACTTTCTGGTGCCGAGCCGTATTCACCCTGGTGAGTTCTACGCGCTTCCGCAGGCGCCGCAGCAGTTCAAGCAGCTGCTAATGGTGTCCGGCTTTGACAGGTACTTCCAGATTGCGCCTTGCTTCCGTGACGAAGACGCGCGCGCAGACCGGTCTCCGGGCGAGTTCTATCAGCTCGATATCGAGATGAGCTTTGTCACGCAGGAAGACGTGTTCGGTGCGATTGAGCCCGTCATGCGCGGCGTGTTCGATGAGTTCGCCGACTGGGAAAGCAAGGGCCGAAAGGTGCCGGAAGGTCCATTCCCGCGGATCCCGTATGCCGAAGCGATGGCAAAGTATGGCTCCGATAAGCCGGACCTTCGCAATCCGATCGAGCTGGCTGATGTGTCGGACTTCTTCGAGGATGACAGCAAGACCGGCTTTGGCATCTTTGCGAAGATCATCGGTGGCGGTGGCCGTGTGATCGCGATCCCGGCGCCGAAAGCAGCTGCCGAGAAATCCCGCAAATTCTTCGATGAGCTCGATAAATGGGCGAAGAAAGAGATGCAGGCGCCAGGCCTCGGCTATGCTCGCCTGAAGGAAGCCGACGGCGGCGGTGTCGACAGCCAGGACCCGGTCCTGAAGAATTTTGAGCCAGCCCATCTGGCTGCGCTGCTTGAAAAGCTGGGCCTTGGCGCTGGCGACGGCATCTTCTTCTCAGCCGGCAAGAAAGGCGATGCCTACAAGCTGGCTGGTGCAGCACGCACGAAGATTGGCGAAGAACTGGAGCTGATCGAAGATGGTGTCTTCCGTCTCTGCTGGATTGTCGACTTCCCGATGTATGAATGGGACGAAGACAACAAGAAGATCGACTTCAGCCACAACCCGTTCTCCATGCCGCAAGGCGGGATGGATGCGCTGTTGGCTGCCGATACAGAAGAAAAGCTGCTGGATCTGAAGGCCTACCAGTATGACATCGTCTGCAACGGTGTTGAGCTATCCTCAGGCGCGATCCGGAACCATAGCCCGGAACTGATGCTGAAAGCTTTTGAGCTGGCTGGGTATGGTGCTGACGTTGTCGAGACGGAGTTCGGCGGCATGCTGAACGCGTTCCGTTATGGTGCCCCGCCGCACGGCGGTATTGCGCCGGGCGTCGACAGGATTGTCATGCTGTTGGCTGATGCGGAGAACATTCGCGATGTGACGCTGTTCCCGATGAACCAGCAGGCACGCGACCTGATGATGGGCGCGCCGAGCCCGGTGGACGAGCGTCAGCTGAAAGAGCTGAACATCCGCATGGCGCCGCAGATGAAATCCTGATTTCAGGCAGTGCAATGATGAAAGAGGGCGGGACGGAAGTTCCGCCCTTTTTCGTGCGCTTTATTGCGCTGCGATCAGGGCAGGGCTGAGCGTAGGCATGGAGCAGAGTGGCAGCGTTAGCTCCTCAGGCAGCTGTGTGCTGAGAGAGACGCATGCGCCTGTGAAGTCAGCCGTTTCCAGACCAGCCAGATGGCTGAGGTCTGCATCGATGAACCGGACATCCTTGAAGGATGCGCCGTCCACACGGGCATTGTTCAGGCTTACGCCGGTCATGTTGGCGCCATTGAATATGGCCCCGGTCAGGATGCCGTCATTCAGCCAGCTGCCAGTCATATTGGCCCCGGAAAGGTCTGCTGAATCCAGCCGCGCTCTGGTCATATCCGATGAGGCGAAGTTTGCGCCGACCAGAAGGGCGCCCTGCAGGCTGATGCCCTGCATCGTGGCGTTGCGGAATTCTGCGCCGGTTGCGCGAACCCCCTGCAGGCGGGCATCCGAAAGAATCGCTCCGGACAGCTTTGCCGATGTCAGGATGGCACCGCGCATGTCTGCGCCTGTCACCTTTGCCTGCTCGAAATTGGCATTTCCGGCTTCAATACTGCGCATGAAGGAGTATTCGAAATTCGCGCCTGAGTAATTGCCGCCCGTAAGATCCCAGCCTGTCAGGTTGCGGCCTGACAGGTCGCACTGCCCACAGGCACCGGCATAGCCAGGCGACCAAGCGACAGCCTGGCCTTGCGCTGAGGCCTCTGGCGCGCTCATGGCGACAGCCAGCATGGAGACGAGGGCGAAACCTGTACGGGTCATGCAATTGGCATATCGCGTTGTTTTGTCACTCCAAACTGAACAAACAGTAAGAACTGATAAAACAGGAGCAAGTGTTGCAATTACGCCATGGGGTCTAACGCGGCGTAAACTCCACTGACCATCTGAGACTGCGACAGTAGAAACGCGCGGATACTCTGTTACGGAACAGTAATGAGTGTCTCTAATCGAGCGTTTGGCGACCTTCTTCGCCGCACGTATCGCATTCTACATCGCCATCCTCGCTGATCTGGAACAACGTGAAGCTGCCACAGGCCGGGCAGGCCTCTGTTAGGTATTCAGGCATGTCCTGCTGCTCAGCTTCAGCCTCTTCCTCGGTCAGCTTTTCTTCGCGTTTCTTGTCCAGAATTACGATATTGTCTGGCAATTGGCCCCGTGAGAAGCCGCGGGAAATGATCTGGGCGGCTTCCTCGGTAAAGGCGGCAGGCTGGCGGGTGGCATCGCCTTCGCCTCGCCCCAGGCCATCATGGGTCACGTCCACTTCTGCCAGATCATCCCGGCCGAGATAGGACACGGCCAATTCGCGGAAGATATAGTCAAGAATCGAGGTGGCCTTGGTGATGCGGTCATTGCCCGTCACCGCACCGGCAGGTTCGAATCGGGTGAACACAAAGGCATCCACATATTCTTCCAGCGGCACGCCATATTGCAGGCCAATGGAGGTCGCGATGGCGAAATTGTTCATCAGGCTGCGGAAAGCGGCGCCTTCCTTGTGCATATCCAGGAAGATCTCGCCCAAGGAGCCGTCTTCGAACTCACCCGTGTGAAGATACACTTTGTGACCGCCGACGGAGGCCTTCTGGATGTAGCCCTTGCGCCGGTCCGGGAGTCGCGTGCGAGACCCGCTCTGACTTGTCGCCATGGACCCGGAAGCCATGACAGGCGCCTCCGCTTCGGAGGCCAGTTCTTCTGCCAGACTGAGGATGTGTTCCATGCGCTCGGCCACCTCATCGCCCGCAGGCGCACGAATCCCGATGAGCAGGGTGGAGAGCCCCGCATCCAGCGCAGCATCGGCCATGTCCAGGCCGGCGCGCCCCGTGATTCGAACCATGACATCATCGCCCAGTGCCTCGGCGCAGGCTTTGGCAAATGCGATCTCGGCCTCGGGCGAAACGGTAGTATCCAGTCCGCAGCTTGCGATCGCTTCTGCGGCAATGTTCTCTGTGGCTCCGCCTACAGCCGCCTCAGCAGCGGCAATATCCTTGCGGGAAAAGCCCATGGCGGAGAGCAACCCGCAGCCATCCGAATCAAAATTCTCGGGCTGCAGCTTCAGATCCTGGCTGATGATCTCATCGCCGAGTACCCAGCGGGAGAACGCGGCATTCAGCGGCAAGCCTTCGCTCAAGGCGCGTTTGACGCGGTCCAGAGCCGCTTCAGAAAAGCCCCGATCTTTTAGCCTGTCGGCACCAAGTGCGCTTTCAAGATCATCTGCGCCTCCATTGGCCATGCGTTGCAAAATGATCGGGAGGGATTCAGGGGCTTTTCTGGCAATGGCGAGACGCGCGCTGCGTGTCAGAGTGGGGCCATCGTCGGAAAAGGCGAGGACGGTCGTGACCGGTCCACTCGCATCGCTATCGCAATCAGGCATAATGTCCGGCAGGTCGCTGATCGGTAGAATTTTTACCTGGCAGGCCTTCTTGCTGCTGGCCCGCCGCGCCTCAATACCCAGACTTGTTGCATGGGTGGCTGAGAGGGAAGCGCCGGTCGCCACGGCTTTGATGAGTGCACAGATCGCAGCGGCCATCTCGCGGCCTTCATCGCTGTCATAGGCCAGGCCGAGAGACATGACGGCGGCGCCGAGACCGTGAATCAGTAGCAGGCCATCGCCCAGGCTCTTTGAGGCAGCATCTGTCACGGAAGTCAGAAGGTCTGCCTCCAAGCCCTCAGGGCTGACGGCCAGTGAGACATCCAGCAGTCGGCAAGACGTGCGCGAGGCCGGAAGGTCCGTTTGCGCCAGAATGATTTCGGCGCCTTCCTTCAGCGCTTCGAGCAGCTCCGACTCGATATCCTCTTCAACACTGTCCGCGGCAAAGACGGCAGGTGGCGGGGGAGGCGTGTTCACGGCAGCGATGCGCAAGGCATCTGCCGTGCGCAGGATGCCATCAGGCTGGCGCAGAGCCTCTTCAAGGATGTCCTGTGGCAGGCCAGAAGCGACGGCTTCGGCCAGTTCGGCATTACGCGGGGCGTTGCCAAGGCGCTCCAGCATTTCCGCTGTGGCGATCTGAGTGGCCTCCAGCAGGCTGGCGGATGCATAGGCGGACGTTACATTGCGCAGCGATTCGGGCGTTGCCGGCCTGCGGTGGCGGCCTGCCGCGCGCCAGATATCAACGAGATCAAGCGGGCCTGACAGCAAGCCATCCATCTCCGCAGCCTGTAGTATGGAGTTCAGCTCGGCCTTGGTCATTCCCGCCTCCCTGCGAAATAATGGCGAATCATTCCAAACAGGGTGACCCTTCGCAGACATTGTATCAAGCTGAGCTGCCTCAAAATCGCCAATGTGAAATGAGTTTTGTGCGTCGCATTGCCTGCGGCTGCTCTATGGATTAACTGCCGCGAAGACGCCATATTACGGCCAACAAGACAGGTCAGGACATCAAGACGATGCTGAAACAGATTTTCACCTGGTGGAGCGGGCACACGCTCGGAGCTTCCTTCGACATCAAACGGCGCTCGACCTATGTCGGCACCGATGAGTATGGCAATCGCTATTTCGAGGAGCGCAAGCCGTCCCTCGAAGGGCGCAAGCGCCGCTACGTGATGTACAAGGGCCTCGCAGAGCCGTCGAAGGTTCCAGCGGACTGGCATGGCTGGCTGCACCATACTGTGGACGAGCCGCCGACCCGTATGCCGCTTACCCGCCGTGACTGGGAGACAGATCACAAGCCGAACATGACCGGCACGCCATACGCTACAAAGCCGAAGGGCAGCATTTCCAATGACCGGGCACGCCAGAAGGCGACCGGAGACTATGAGGCTTGGACGCCTGATGCGTGAATCACTGTTTGAAACCCTGATTGGTGCACTCGTCGTTGCCGTTGCGGGCGTATTCCTGTGGTTCGCAATTGGCCAGGGAACGGATGTGAAAGCATCCGGTGATCAGTATCAGGTGACGGCGCGCTTCAATAATATCTCAGGTGTATCACGTGGTACCGATGTGCGTATTGCCGGGGTCAAGGCGGGCATCGTCAAGGCGGTTGAGGGAGACCCCAAGCGCTTTGAGGCTGTCGTCACATTGAGCGTGGACGACAAATGGGACCTGCCTGAAGACACGGATGCCCGCGTCTCCACGGATGGCCTTCTGGGCGGCAGCTATGTGGCACTGGAACCCGGCGGCAGCTTCGACAACATCGCCAAGGATGGCTCAGGTGAGATCATTTACACGCGTGGCAGTGTGGACCTGCTGACGTTGTTTGCTTCTTTCGCATCAGGAAACGGTGGGGATGATAGTGGCAACTCGGATGCGGCTGCATCTGGGGCGTCTGCAGCCAAGCCTGCGGGCGATGCATCTGGCGCAAGTGATGATTCATACCCTGACGAGGATTATCAATAATGAAATTCGCTGTCTCTGCCCTCGCAATCTGCGCTGTTGTGGCTGGGGCGGCGCATGCCGCGACCTATGTGCAGAAGGATCGCGCAACCCTGCGCGCGCTGGACAAGATCACCGGCCGATCCACGGATATTGAGGTCAAGGTTGGTGAGCCGGTCGTATTCGGCTCTTTGAAGGTAGAGCTGAAGGTTTGCTATCAGACTCCGCCTGAAGAAGCGCCGGAGAGCGCGGCGTTTCTCAAGATCAACTCCACGCAGCCCGTTGCCGTCGAAACGATGGAGGCTGCCGTTGCTGCCGAGGATGTGAACACGGTCAGCGATGAAAATCCGGAGCTTTTTTCCGGCTGGATGTATGCATCCTCCCCAGGCCTCAGCGCTCTGGAACATCCCGTTTACGACATCTGGGTGATCCGCTGCAGCGCACCGGACCCGGTGAAATTGCCGTCTAAAGCATCGGTACCGGATGATGATGACGTGACATATGATGATGAAGTGCCGCCAGGCATCGAAATCGTCGAGGATCCGTCCGCAGTCGAAGACCCACAATAGAAATCGGCCTCTACGGTCAGGGCATTTCTCAGCATTTTCTTGAACTCCGCACGCGGCACTTCGTAAAGGCCGAACTGTTCAAGGTGCGGATTGTGGAATTGCGCGTCCAGCAGAACATATCCTCCCGTCAGTAAACGCGCGACAAGATGCACCAGTGCGATCTTGGAGGCGTCGGTCGCGCGGGAAAACATACTCTCCCCAAAGAACGCGCCGCCGACAGAGACGCCATAAAGGCCGCCAACAAGATCTTCGCCGTCCCAGCACTCGATGGAGTGGGCGTGCCCCTCACGATGCAGGGCGCTGTACAGGTTCAGGATTGGGGAGTTGATCCATGTGCTCTCGCGTCCTGCCGTGCTCTCGGCGCACATTTCCATGACGCGCGTAAAGGCCTGGTCAGCGGTGACAGTGAACGGATCCTGCTTCACGGTCCGGGCAAGCCGCTTTGGCACATGAAAGCCCTTGAGCGGGATGATCCCGCGCATGTCCGGATCAACCAGGAAAAGGTTCGGATCATTGCGAGCATCTCCCATCGGGAAGACGCCACGCCTGTAGCAGGCTAGCAGATCAGACGTACCAAAGCGTGAAGACATGGCTTCATATGTGAGGGCGGACACTCAGATGTCCACCCTCCAAAATGATGCTGCTGGCATTGGGCTGCAGCAGGATTACTCGCCAGCCTCTTTTGCGTCAGCAAGGAATTTTTCCAGCCAGTGGATATTGTACTCACCGGCCAGAACGTCTTCGTTTTCAACCAGCCTGCGGTGCAGGTCCAGCGTAGTGAAGACGCCGCCGACGACCATCTCGGACAGGGCGCGGCGCAAGCGCATAAGGCACTCACGACGGGTACGGCCATGCACGATCAGCTTGCCGATCAGCGAGTCGTAATGCGGCGGAATGCGATAGCCTGCATAGGCAGCGCTATCGAGGCGAACATCGGGGCCGCCAGGGGCGTGGAAGTCCGTGATCAGGCCGGGTGACGGAATGAATGTCTCCGGATGCTCGGCATTGATCCGGCACTCAATCGCGTGACCCACCAGCATGACGTCTTCCTGGCGGAATGACAGTTCCTTGCCTTCGGCGATGCGGATCTGTTCGCGCACCAAGTCGATGCCCGTGATCATCTCCGTAACGGGGTGCTCTACCTGAAGGCGGGTGTTCATTTCGATGAAGTAGAACTTGCCGTCCTCATAGAGGAATTCGATGGTGCCGGCGCCGCGATAGCCCAGCTTTTCCATCGCGCGGGCAACGATGCCGCCGATTTCTTCGCGCTGCGCCTGATTGAGAGCAGGCGATGGGGCTTCCTCAAAGACCTTCTGGTTGCGGCGCTGCAGAGAGCAGTCCCGTTCCCACAAGTGTGCGACGTTGCCATGCGTATCGGCAATGACCTGCACTTCGATGTGACGTGGCCCCTGAAGGTATTTTTCCAGATATACGGCATCATCACCGAAGGCAGCTTTCGCCTCGGTCTTTGCAGTGCGGACAGCGTTTTCCAGGTCGCCCTCTGTCATGGCCAGCTTCATGCCGCGGCCACCGCCGCCAGCTGAGGCCTTTACCAGAACAGGGAAGCCGATCTTCTTGGCCGCTTTCTTGGCCTCGGCAATGCTTGAAAGAGCGCCTTCAGAGCCTGGCACACAGGGGACGCCAGCCTCGATCATGGCCTGCTTAGCCGCAATCTTGTCGCCCATGATGCGGATATGCTCAGCAGTCGGGCCGATAAAGGCCAGACCGTGTGCTTCGACCATCTCGGCGAACTGGGCGTTCTCTGACAGGAAGCCATAGCCGGGGTGGATCGCATCTGCGCCGGTAATCTCGGCAGCGGCCAGGATCTGCGACTTCTTCAGATAGCTTTGCGAGGAAGGCGCCGGGCCGATGCAGACACTCTCGTCAGCCAGGCGAACCGCCATGGCATCCTTGTCTGCTTCGGAATGGACCACGACCGTAGACAGCCCCATTTCCTTGCATGCGCGGTGAATTCTCAAGGCAATCTCGCCGCGATTAGCGATGAGAACCTTCTTGATGACAGGTTGCTCGGCCATATTACTCGATCAGTATCAGAGCTTCGCCATATTCGACTGGCTGGGCGTCGGTAACATAAATCTCTTTAACGACACCCGCCTTGTCGGACTCGACCGGGTTGAAGGTCTTCATGGCTTCAACCAGCATCAGGGTATCGCCTTTTTTCACCTTGTCGCCTACGGAGACGAAGGCTTTCGCGCCCGGCTCAGGTGACAGGTAGGCTGTGCCGACCATGGGGGATTTGATGGCATTGTCGGAGGCAGCAGGCGCAGCTGCTTCAGCTGTCGGGGCGCTCGCGGCTGCCGCAGCAGGGGCGGCGGGCGCTGCTGCCGGGGCAGGCGCGTAAGCGGCGGCCTGAACGACCGGCGCGGCAGGCTTGCTAACGCGAATGCGAAGGCCCTCATGCTCAACTTCGAGTTCGCCGAGGTCAGCTTCACGCAGGATGGCTGCGAGTTCCCGGACGAGGCCGGTATCCAGCTTGTTCTTTGTCGTACTCATGAAATATCAGGTCTCTTTCTGGCCCAGAAGGGTCTTAACCGCCAAAAGCGCCAGCTCATAGCCATAGGCACCCAGGCCCGCAATCGTGGCCTTCACAGCGGGGGAAACATAATTCACCTGACGAAACGCATCGCGCGCCGCCGGATTTGATAGATGAACTTCTATAACCGGTACCGTACAGGCCTTGAGTGCATCATGCACTGCAATTGAGGTATGCGTATATGCAGCTGCGTTCAGGATAATGGCTGAGCCTTTGGCCGAGCCTTCCTGAATCCAGCTTACCAACTCACCCTCGTGATTCGTCTGACGGGTTTCCAGCGGAAGCTCGCCTGCCAGCACTCTCAGCCGTGTGTGGATGTCTTCCAACGTGTCGCGGCCATAAATCTCCGGCTCACGTGAGCCGAGAAGGTTGAGGTTGGGGCCTCCAAGTACATATACCGGTTTAGACATAGTGTCCGTCTTGCTCTGTATCGCCTGGCAAGGCAAGGGGCAGATGAACGGAGAAAACTCGAATGCTGGTTACAGTCAATGGCGAGACGCGCTCAGTAGAGCCCGGGACGACGATTGCGATGCTTGTTACGCAACTGGCAGGCGAGTCAGGCAAGGATCAGCGCGGAATTGCAATCGAGCGCAATCTTGAGATCGTCCCCAAATCCGAACATGCCAGCACGGTCATCGAAGAGGGTGACCGGATCGAGCTTGTCCAGTTCGTGGGTGGGGGCTAGGCCTCTAAACTGGCAAGATATCGCTCCACTCTATTTCCTACCAGACCAAGGTTAGACCTTTGACAGATTCCCTTACCATTGCCGGCAAAACCTATAATTCCCGCCTGATTGTCGGGACCGGAAAGTATAAATCCTACCAGCAGAATGCCGATGCGGCACGTGCCGCCGGTGCCGAGATTGTCACGGTCGCGCTACGCCGCGTGAATCTCTCTGACCCAGATCAGGAGCGGCTGACGGATTTCGTCAAACCGGACGAGTTCACCTATCTGCCCAACACGGCTGGGTGCTACACGGCGGACGAAGCTGTTCGCACGCTGCGCCTGGCGCGCGAGGCGGGCGGTTGGAATCTGGTGAAGCTGGAAGTGCTGGCAGACCAGAAAACGCTTTATCCGAACATGCCGGAGACGCTCGAAGCGGCCAAGGCCCTGATCGCCGATGGCTTTGAGGTGATGGTGTACTGCTCGGATGATCCGGTCTACGCGAAGATGCTTGAGGACGCTGGGTGTTGCGCGATCATGCCGCTTGGCAGCCTGATTGGTTCCGGTCTTGGAATCATGAACCCGGTGAATATTCGCCTCATCGTGGAGCAGACACGTGTCCCGGTGATCGTGGATGCAGGTGTCGGTACGGCGTCTGACGCGGCCATGGCGATGGAACTTGGCTGTGACGGCGTGCTGATGAACACGGCTATCGCCGCCGCCAAGGATCCGATCCTTATGGCCAGCGCCATGAAGCATGCGGTGATTGCAGGCCGTGAAGCCTACCTCGCCGGTCGCATGCCCAAGAAGATGTATGCTGATCCAAGCTCCCCACTTGCCGGGCTGATCTGATCAGAAGACGGCCAGTAACACGTAAATCAGCGAGCACATCGCAAAACCGACAACACTGATCAGGGTTGTGGAGACCGTCCATGTGCGGAGCGTTTCGCCCGGGGTGATTCCGAAGATCCGCCCGACCAGCCAGAAACCGCTATCATTCACATGACTGGCTGTGCTGGCCCCGGCGGCGATGGCGATTGTCAGGAGCCCCAATTGCGGTGGGGTCAGCGGCGCAGCAATCAGTAGGGGCGCAGTCAGCCCGGCTGATGTGATCATGGCGACGGTCGCGCTACCCTGGGCAAGGCGCAGGATGACCGCCAGCACATAGCCTGTCAGAAGCGCGCCAAAGCCTACGCTTAGTGCAGCATCCGCAATCTGGGTGCCTGCGCCGGTGTCCACCAAAACCTGCTTGAATGCCCCGCCAGCGCCCGTGACGAGGATAACGGCGCCTGTTGGCTCAAAAGCCTTGGCCATGGCGTCCGACATCAGTTTTCGGCTCTCCGGTGTCGCGGGATAGAGCAGGACCCATGTTGCGCCACAGGCAATCAGCAGCGCGCTGAAAGGGTGTCCCGTGACCGCCAGAATGTATCGCAAGGGTCCGGCCGGTAGCAGCTCCGCGAGCGTCCCCAGCAGGATCAGCGCCAGAGGCAGCACAATAAGAAACACGGCGCGGCCAAACCGGTCTGTAGATGCTGCCGGGTCTGCGGGCTCTACAGTTTCGAAGTCGAACTCTGAGTCGCCTTCCGGGAGCAGGCTTTGCCGTTCAAGAAACACGGCGAGCAGCGGCCCTGAGACAGCCAGAGCCACTGTGCCACAGATCGCCCCGAACAGGATCACCCAGCCCAGTTGCGCACCCAGCAATTCGGCAATTGCGACGGGTCCCGGTGTGGGCGGTAGAAAGGCATGGCCCACAGCCAGACCTGCCATCAGGGGCAGACCAAGCGCCAGAGGCGCGCGGGATTTGGCGTGCGCCATTGTCAGGATCAATGGCGCCAGAATGATCAATCCCACATCAAAGAAGACAGGCGTGGAGGCCAGAAGGGCGATGCCCGCGACTTGCCATTGGTTCGTCCTGAAGCTCGCTGTGTTGGAGAGCTTTGACGCGAGCGCCTGAAGCGCGCCGGAGGCCTGCAGGATTGCGCCGAACAAGGCACCGAGGCCGATGATCGTCGCAATGAAGCCCAGTGTGCCCCCCATGCCGCTTGTGATTGTCGCAAAGGACTGATCGGGTGTCAGCCCAGCGGCAAGGGCGCTGAAAATGCTGATCAGCAGCAAGGCGGCAAACGCATTCAATCTTGCTTTCAGGATCAGGACCAGCAGGGCTGCAATCCCAAGCCCTGCCGCGATGAGAGGCTGGTAGGCCTGAAGGCTCTCGATCAGCTCCATCCCAGCCCGCGTGTTCTCGTCCGGATACGCATCAATGTGTCATGCGCCGTCAGGTAAAGGGTTCGTCCGTCAGGATCACCGAAGCAGCAATTGGCGGTTGCCTTGCCGGTCTTGATGCGCGCAAGCGGTATGCCGTCAGCAGACAGGATGAAAACGCCGCCGGGGCCGGTTGTGAAAATGTGGCCTGTCTCGTCAATGGCGAGGCCATCCGGCAGGCCCGGAGCGTCCTCTGCCATATAGGGCGCTGCATCGAAAAGGAGTTCCGGTTCCGTGCCACCCAGTCCCATCCGCAGCAGGTGAGCAGCATCCGGATCAGACTGTGTGACATATAGCGTTGTCTCATCCGGTGAGAGCGCCACGCCGTTCGGGAACGTCATTGTACTGATGACGCGAGTCAGGCTACCATCAGGCGAGAAGCGATAGACGCCATTGGCATCCTGGGCCTTTAATGGAGAGTCATTCATACCTTCCAGCCCGTAGGGCGGATCCGTAAAGAACAGCGTTCCGTCTGACGCTTCGACAACATCGTTCGGACTATTCAGCGGCTTGCCATCATATGCGCTTACCAGAGTTGTGCGTTGTTTGGTGTCTATGTCCATCGACTGCACGGCCCGTCGGCCGTGATTGCAGATCAGGAGGCGGCCATCATGACTGATCGCCAAGCCATTCGCGCCGGGCTCCCGAAAGCCATTTGTCTCGTCCGCTGGCGCGCCCGACGGGCGCAGGAAAACCGTCGCGCCTTCATCTTCGGTCCACTTCCAGCAAGTATTCTCTGGAACATCCGAGAAGTACAAGCATCGGCGCTTTCTGTCCCAGACGGGACCTTCGCTCCAGGTATAGCCGGAGGCTAGAACGTCCAGCCTTGCCCCTGGACTGATCAGGTCTCGCGCAGACTTGTCCAGGATTTCGACATCCAGGGATTTCTGCAAGGAAGGCAGGTGCGGCATGGCGCAGGCCGAAGCGAGTCCGGTGCCAGCAGCAGAGGCGAGAAACAGTCTGCGTGTGTAGGTCATTCGATGCGCGTCCTTGTCGAAAGGGCACTTGCCGGTGTGCCGGTTATCGTTTGCTGGGTCAGCGTAATCTCGGTGCTACTGCGTATATCAGCAGCTGAGGCCCCGACCACAAATTCCAGTTTACCCGGCTCGACAACCCAGCCTTGTCCGCTTTTGTAGATCGCGGCCTGATCCGGGCTGAGTGTAAAGGTGAGCGTTCTTGTTTCTCCAGCCGGAATGTTGACGCGCTGGAACCCGCGCAACTCACGCTTCGGCCGGGCAATACTGGCATATGGGTCACGCATGTAGAGCTGAATGACTTCGTCCGCATCCATCTTACCGGTATTGGTAACCGGAATGCTTAGAATGATGTCTTCTCCTGTCTGTACTGTACTGGCCGCCGCGTTCAGCTCTCCATACTCAAACTGTGAATAGCTGAGACCATGCCCGAATTGGAAGAGCGGCGTGATCGGAATATCCATGAACCTATTGGTATCCTTTGTGAGGTCAGGATCCGCCGGGCGACCACCAGGATATTCTGAATAGGTGTGCGGTACAGCACCTGTCCGTCTCGGGAATTCTATAGGCAGGCGTCCTGCAGGCGATGTCTTGCCCCAGATTACGTCTGCCAACGCGTTGCCGGCTTCGACGCCCAGCATCCAGGTGTTCAGTACGGCGTCTGCCTGAGCGGCCTCGCTCTCAATGGCCAGCGGACGCCCCGTGACCAGAATGATCGTGACAGGTTTGCCGGTGGCGAACATCGCCTCCGCCAGCGCTGCCTGATTGCGAGGCAAGGTAATGTCGGACCGGCTGCGCGCCTCACCGGAAAGGTCATAGTCCTCACCGATGACGAGCAGAATACGGTCAGCCGCTGAGGCGGTTGCTATTGCTGTGTCGAGGGTCGCCTCTCCATCGCCCTTTGGAAAAGCCCCTGCCGCATAGGTGATCCGTGTGCCTTCAGGCGCATTCTGCTTCAATCCGTCCAGAAGCGAGACCACATCTTCAGGCTTGCCCTGTGCGCGCCATGACCCCAGCTGGGTCATCTTGTCTTCAGCAAGTCCGCCAATCACGGCAATGGTTTGCGGTGAGCTGGACAGGGGCAGGGCGCCGTTCTTGTTCTTCAGTAGTACCATGGCGCGCGTGGCGGCTTTACGAGCGGCCTGGCGGTGTTGCGGGCTGAGTAATGTCTCTTTTTCCCGCTGGGCATCATGATAGGCCATGGGCGCATCAAATAGGCCGAGACGCTCCTTGGCCGTCAGAATGCGTGCCACTGCGGCATCCAGGTCCTGCATAAGGCAGTCATCAGCCTGCACCGCATTTCGGATATCTGCGGGCAGAACATTGCTGGTCATGTCCATGTCGACGCCCGCTTTAAGCGCCAGCACGCCGGCTTCTTCCCGTGTCGCGGCCACGCCATGATTCATCAGCTCTGCAATAGCGTTCCAGTCCGAGACGATCATCCCGTCAAAGCCCCACTTTTCGCGCAACAGGCCGTCGATCAAGGTTTCATTCGCCGTCGTCGGTACGCCAGCAATATCATTGAAAGCCGTCATCATGGAGCCTGTGCCAGCACGCGTCGCCGCATAGAATGGCGGCATGTAGATTTCCATCAGGCTCTGCTCGCTGATGTCAGCGCTGCCATAGTCACGTCCGCCTGTCGGCGCGCCATAGGCGCCGAAATGCTTGGTTGTGGCAAGGATGGTTTCGGGAGAAGAGAGGTCCGTGCCCTGATAGCCCTCGACCTGTGCTTTGGCCATGCGCGCCCCAAGATAGGGATCTGCTCCAGCCCCTTCGACGATCCGTCCCCAGCGCGGGTCACGGGCAATATCGACCATCGGCGCGAAGGTCCAGTGCAGGCCAGCGGCCGAGGATTCGTCAGCAGAGATTGCTGCAGCCTGTTTCCAGTCTTCCGGATCCCAGGTGGCGGCCATCGCGATCGGTACCGGGAAAATGGTACGGTAGCCGTGAACCACATCCATGGCGAAGAGTAGGGGGATGCCTAGTCGACTTTCCTCTACCGCCACTCTCTGAAGCTCTCCCAGGGGCTCCGCTCCGGCGACATGCAAATAAGAGCCGATCTCGCCCCGGCGGACCTTTTCCAGTTCTTCAGGTGTCAGTTTGGAATTCAGGGATTTGCTGCGCCCTCCAGCGGCCTGATTCAGCTGACCGAGTTTCTCGTCCAATGTCATTTGGGCGATCAGATCTTTTACCCTCGTGCTGGCCGTCGTCAGGCTGTCGATGGGCTTGCAGGCTTCCGGGGGCACTTCTGTCGGCGTGGCTTCGGCAACCGATTCGGTTGTTTGCGGGGAAGGGGTGGCACAGGAACTGCCGACCAGCGCAAAGCCCAGCCCCATCAGAACTAAAGGCAAACGCAAGCGTATCCGGCTATCGGTCATGTATAATCCTCCCCATGGTCGCGCATTTTTGCGTACGTGTTTCAGGGGGAGTTTTGTTCGCCTGAACAACGTTGTCAACGCTAACATGAAAACGGTTACAGGCTTGGATGTGACAAGGCAGGGTAGGATATCAATCTGCATTGATTGGGAAAGTGGCGGAGAGGAAGGGATTCGAACCCTCGATACGCGTTAACGTATACGCCCTTAGCAGGGGCGCGCCTTCAGCCACTCGGCCACCTCTCCAGCGCGGAAATAGCGGTCTAGTGAAAGCCTAACCTGATCGCAAGCCCTGTTACCCCGTGAGACGGGAAAATGTTCACTCCGAGCTGCAAGAAAGCGGAGGTCGGGCAGATTTCTCTAGCCATTTCAAGCTACGCCATATTGCCGCTATGTGAACTGGCCGTGTGGCAGGCTTGAAGACATGTGATAAAATATGCCTCTAAACTCCCGATAAAGAGGCAGGCGATCACGATGACAGAGTATTTCAAGCCGGTTCCATTCTCCTTGTTCCGCCAGGACAAGAAAGCGTTTGGCGACGCGTTGTGCCAGTCTTTTCGGGAAACCGGTTTTGCCGTCGTCTCGGAGCACACGGTCGACCAGGGCATCATTGATCGCAATCTGGCGGCAACCAAGGCCTTCTTCGACCTGCCTGAAGAGGTGAAAGCCCAATATGATGGCCGCGAGGGCGGCGGCCAGCGTGGCTATACCGCATTCGGCACCGAAAACGCCAAGGGCAACGCCTATGCCGACCTGAAAGAGTTCTGGCACACAGGCCGGGATCTGCCCGCAGACAGCCCGTATCGCGCGACCATGACGGATACGCCCTCTGTGCCTGAAGTCGCGTCCTTCGATGACAGCACGCGCGCGCTTTACAATGCGCTTGATGAGATGGGCCGCCAGATCCTGGAAGGGGTCGCGCTGCATCTGGGCCTCTCGGAAGGCTGGTTCGATGACAAGGTCAATTTTGGCAATTCCATTCTGCGTCTGCTGCACTATCCGCCGCAGATGAGCCCGCCGCCGGAAGGCACTGTGAGGGCAGGGGCGCATGAAGACATCAATGTCATCACCTTGCTGCTGGGCGCGGAAGAGGCGGGCCTGCAGGCGCTACACCGCTCTGGCAAGTGGCTGGACGTGAACCCGCCTGAGGGCGCGCTGGTGATCAATTGCGGAGACATGCTGCAACGGCTCACGGCGGGCGTGCTGCCGTCGACCACGCACCGTGTGCTGAACCCGACGCCGGAACGCGCCAAATTTCCGCGCTATTCGACACCCTTCTTCCTGCACTTCAATCAGGACTATCTGATAGATCCGCTGCCGGGCTGCGTCGCTGAAGGTGGCAAGGCCGAGCCAGCAATTACGGCTCAGGACTATCTGATGGAGCGTTTGAGAGAGATCGGCCTCGTCAAAGCCTGAATTGATCGCCTTTAGGGCGCACATGCTGGAAAATCAGATCAAGGGCGGTCGCAACGCCGTCCTCTTTGGCCATGTCCTTGGCAAGTTTCGCGGCATTCACGCGTAACGCCGTATTTGATACCGCATCTGTGATGGACGCCGCGAGCCTGTCTGCCGTCAGCTTCTTGCGAGGAACTGGCCTTGCGCCGACGCCCAGTTCTTCACTCAGTCTCGCCCAGCCAGGCTGATCCCCGAAGAAGGGGCAGACCACGCAAGGTACGCCTGCGCGAAAGCCCTCTGCAGTCGTGCCTGCGCCGCCATGATGCACCACAGCAGACATTTTCGGGAACAGCCAATCATAGGCTGTGGGGCCGATTGCGATGACTTCGTCAGATGTCTCAATTTTCAGATCTGCCCATCCGGAACCAATGATACCGCGCACGCCGGCCTGTTTCAGCGCCCCCGTCACGATGTGGGCAAGTTGCTCCGGGTCTGAACTCGTCATGCTGCCAAAGCCGACAAAGACTGGAGGCGGTCCAGCCTCCAGAAATCTTGTCAGATCCTCTGAGGGCGTAAAATCGGTCTCTTTCTTGAGGAACCAGTATCCAGTGATGTGGGCATGATCCGGCCAGTCATCCGGGCGTTTCAGAACCGATGGGCTGATCGCGTGAAGGATGGGAATGGAGCCGCGCCCTTGGGGGAAGAGAACCTGAGCCGAGGAGCGCACAGGCGGCAGGCCCAGACTGCTTTCCCGAAAATGGTTTACACTCTTGCGCTGTGCGGCAAAGCCCTTGCTGACCAGTGTATAGGTCAACCAATTGTATCCCGGCAGAGACAGCGAGGGCAGGCCCATGGCCGGGAACTCCCGCGTCGGAACTATCATCGGCTGCAGCAGTCCAAGGAAGGCCGGGATGCCCAGTTTCTCTGCAATGTGTGGTGCACCGAATTGCTTGGAATGGAAGACGATGAAGTCAGGAGAGCAGGCCTGTGCGGCGTCCCAGCTGTCTGCGATCATTTGCTCCGTGAGGGGAGCAGACTTTTTGGCAAGACCCATTCCTGCGGCCATGCGCTTGAAAACACTGACGCCACCTTCCAGCATCATTTTGCCATCTGGAGAGTCGATCAGTGCCAGAGGGGCATCCGACATAGGGAAGCATGTGATGCCTGCTTGCTCGATCCACTCCTGATAGCGTTTCGATGTGGCCAGAGTTACGTCCGCACCGAAAGACTTTAGCCGCTGAGCCAGTGCTAGAAAGGGCTCCACATCGCCACGGGTTCCATAGGTGCAGAGCAATCCGCGCAGTTGGCTCATTGGTCCACGCTCTCTTGGTAACGCATGACCTTTTCGATAGGCGTATATCGCCGAAACTTCAATGCAATAGAGTGGAAGCCACTATTCGGTTGGGGGCATTGCGCCGACCTTGTGGTATTTCATGACGCCCTCAATTTCATTGAAGATTTTCGGATCATCCACCGTGGCTGGCATGGCCCAATCTTCTCCATCTGCGATCTTGCGTATCGTTGCGCGCAGGATCTTGCCGGAGCGTGTTTTGGGAAGGCGGCCCACCGTCATCACCTTCCTTAGCGAAGCGACCGCGCCGATATGTTCACGGACAAGCTTCACACATTCGGCTTCAATCTGTTCGGAGGGCTCATCAACGCCTGCCTTCAGGATGATGAAGCCAACCGGCACCTGGCCTTTCAAGCTGTCTGCGACGCTAACCACCGCGCACTCCGCTACGGCCGGGTGGGCGGAGAGCACTTCTTCCATACCACCCGTGGAGAGGCGGTGGCCCGCGACATTGATGATATCATCCGTGCGCGCCATGATGTGGAGATAGCCATCCTCGTCCATGTATCCCGCATCAGCGGTTTCATAATAGCCGGGGAAGTTTGCCAGATAGCTATCACGGAAGCGGTCATCATTCTTCCACAGCGTCGGCAGGCATCCGGGGGGAAGGGGCAGCTTTACACAGATTGCGCCAAGGTCTCCGCGCGGCACTTCATGGCCCCCCTCATCCAGAATATGGATTTCATATCCCGGCATCGGCACGGTGGACGATCCGTATTTGACTGGTAAGTGCTCAATGCCCATCGGATTGCCTGCGATCGTCCAGCCGGTTTCCGTCTGCCACCAATGGTCGATGACGGGGATATCCAGAAGTTTCTCCGACCACTGTATGGTATCCGGGTCGGCGCGTTCGCCGGCCAGGAACAGGGTGCGCAGGCTGCTGATGTCGTAATCCTTCAGCAAACTGCCTTGCGGGTCTTCCTTTTTGATCGCGCGCAGAGCTGTCGGCGCGGTGAAAAGGACGGAAATCTTGTGCTCATCAATCATTCGCCAGAAAACACCTGCATCAGGTGTGCCGACGGGTTTGCCTTCGAACATTACTGTGGTGCAGCCCAGCAGTAATGATGCGTATACGATGTAGGAGTGCCCCACGACCCAGCCGACATCGGATGCAGCCCAGAAGACTTCACCCGGCTTCACGCCATAAACGTTCTCCATCGACCATTTCAGCGCCACCATGTGACCGCCAGTATCACGCACGACGCCTTTCGGTTTTCCAGTCGTGCCGGAAGTGTAGAGCACATAAAGCGGATCTGTGGCCGCAACAGCCACGCAGTCAGCGCGCTCACCCCTGGCTGACATATCCTGCATCAGGTCCATCCAGTCAGCATCCCGGTCGTGATCCAGATTTGCCGTCACTTGCTCACGCTGGAAAACGATGCAGGTGTCCGGTTTATGGTGGGAGAGGTTGATCGCCTCATCGACAAGCGGCTTGTACGGGATGATACGGTTCGGCTCGATGCCACAGGACGCGCAGATCATTGCCTTCGGCGTCGCATCATCAATCCGGGTCGCCAGCTCGTGCGGGGCAAAGCCGCCAAAGACCACGGAATGAATGGCGCCAATACGCGCGCAAGCCAGCATGGCAATTGCAGCCTGCGGGATCATCGGCATATAGATCACCACGCGGTCACCCTTGTTGATGCCGCGTGATTGCAACGCCGCAGCAAACGTCGCGACCTCTTCCAGTAACTCTGAATAGGTATAGGTCTTTTGTGCCCCAGTGATCGGACTGTCATAGATTAGGGCGTTCTGCTCACCCCGGCCTGCCTCCACATGACGGTCGAGGCAATTGTAGGCCGTGTTGCATTCGGCACCTGCAAACCAGCGCCCGTAAACGCCTTGGTCAGGATCAAAAACCGCGTCCGCTGGTTTCACCCAGTCTATGGCCTTGGCCGCCTCTGCCCAGAAGGCTTCCGGCGCAGATTTCCATGAAGTGTAGACGTCTTTGTAGCTGGTCATGCATTTCTCCCTTGGCCTCCTATAACAGAGACGGGCAAGGAGAGAGCTGTCCCAAGCGAGGCCTGATCTTAGCTGTTACGCCTGATGCGACACAAGACAATACGCCTTTAGTCTAATCCGGGGTGACAAATGGGTGATTGAAGCCGGATTGGGTAAATCGGTCGCATCTGTCTAGAAGGGAAACAGGGGGAGAGATTGACTTCCCCGGCATAAAGTCCGGAGGAATGATCTCAGCCAGAATTATACCGGAGGAGCATATGACAGAAACCAGCACAGAGCGGTCAGGTCCGCTGACGGATCTGCGGGTCATTGAGCTCGGCCAGTTGGTGGCGGGGCCATTTTGCGGCCAGATGTTTGCGGATATGGGCGCTGATGTGATCAAGGTCGAACCGCCAGGGCAGGGCGATCCGCTGCGCGAATGGGGCCGTGATGGCTTTCCGCTCTGGTGGAGTGTCTGTGCGCGCGGCAAGCGCTGCATCACGCTGAATTTGCGGACCGAGGAGGGGCAAGGCCTTCTGAAGCAACTTGTCTCGGAGGCTGACTTTCTGGTTGAGAATTTCCGACCCGGCACTCTGGAGAAATGGGGGCTGGGATATGAGGAGCTCAAAAAGGTCAATCCAGGCCTGATCATGATCCGCGTATCCGGCTACGGCCAGACCGGACCATATTCTTCGAGACCGGGATATGCCTCGGTCGGTGAGGCGATGGGCGGTGTGCGCTATCTGATGGGGGAGCCGGACCGCAAGCCCTCCCGGGCGGGCATCTCACTGGGTGACAGTCTGGCCGGTCTCTTTTCGGCCTTCGGCGCGCTGGCGGCTCTACACCACCGCGAGAAGACCGGCGAAGGCCAGATGATCGATACCAGCATCTATGAATCCGTCCTGGCCTTCATGGAGGGACTGGTGCCGGAATACCAGTTTGAAGACTATACGCGCGAACGCTCAGGATCCGTCCTGCCGTCCATCGCGCCGTCCAACATCTATGATGGCAGGGACGGCATGGTCATCATTGCCGCCAATCAGCCGACCGTCTTTGCGCGCCTTTGCAAGGCCATTGGCCAGCCAGACCTGAAAGACGATCCGCGTTTCAACACGCATGCGGGGCGCGGCGAGAACATGGCCGAGCTGGACGCCATTATCAATGAATGGACGTCCAGCCGCACGATTGACGAAATCGAAGCCGAGATGGTCGAGGCGGCCGTCCCCGTGGGTAAGGTATTCCGGGCCTCCGACATGCTGGAAGATCCGCACTACAAGGCACGTCAATCGCTTGTGGAAGTGCCATCAGAGCGCTGGCCTGGCATCCTGCAGCAGAACATCGTCCCGCGCCTGACCGGTACGCCCGGCAAGATCCGCTGGGCAGGCCCCGACCGCCTCGGCCAGCACACAGCTGATGTGCTGACTGACCTGCTGGAGCTGACGCCAGAGCAGGTCGAAAAGCTGAAACAGTCGGGGATTGTCTGAGCGCGTCAGGCCGTCATCGCGCCATCGACGACATGTTCCTGTCCGTTGATATAGCTGGACTTGTCTGACGCCAGGAAGACGATCAGGTTTGCCACCTCGTCTGGCCGTCCGGCCCGGCCCATCGGAGAGGATTGTGCGCCCAGAAGCGCAACATTCATTTCGTTGGAGCCATCTGGCGCTGTCATGATACTGGCCGTCTCCGCGTCCATGGTTTCGGTTAGCCTTGAGATGGACTTCTGCCAGATCGGCGTGTCGATGATGCCGGGATGGACCGAATTCACGCGGATCGGCCAGCCCATCTGAGCGCATTCCACGGCAGCGGACTTTGTGAACAGACGCACCGCCCCCTTGGACGTGCAATAGGCGCTGAGGCCCGCTGCGCCCTTCAGACCGGCGACGGATGAGATGTTCACGATGGAGCCGCCATTTTCCTGCATCCGCCGGATCGCTGCACGCGTGCCCAGGAAGACACTATCGACATTCACGCTCATCTGGCGTTGCCAGTCATCCAGCGAAAAGTCCGCTATAGCCCCGCCAATTGCAATACCGGCATTATTGATCAGGATAGAGGGCGCACCGAGCTTGCTTTCGGCTGTCTCAAAAGCGGTATCCCACATCGCCTCATCGGTCACATCCTGTTGCAGGGTCTCCACGGTGCCGCCATTCGCCTTGATGCGGCTGGCGGTGACTTTGAGGCCGTCCTCGTCAATGTCTGTCGCCAGCACTGCGGCGCCCTCCTGAGCCAGTGCTTCCGCAGCTGCCAGCCCGATCCCGCTGCCTGCGCCCGTGACAATTGCCACACGTCCGTCCAGTAAACCCATGTTTTCCTCCCTTATGGTCTTTATGATTACCTCTACCTGTAGCAGGTGCGCAGCTTGACGGAAGAAGATGTTTGGTGTTTACCCCGCGCTTCACAACGGGATGGTGCGGTGCCGCCGTTGAAATCGTGGGTGCGAATGAGCGTCGCCCACCGGCCCGCGTCGATAATGAGGTACTACCATGTCTCGTCGCCATAGCGCGAAGTACAAAATCGACCGTCGCGTCGGTGAAAACATCTGGGGCCGCCCCAAATCTCCTGTAAACAAGCGTAACTACAAGCCGGGCCAGCACGGTCAAAGCCGTCGCAGCAAGACGTCCGACTATGGTATGCAGCTGATGGCGAAGCAGAAGCTGAAAGGCTACTACGGCGACATCACGGAGAAGCAGTTCCTTCGTATTTACGAAGATGCGAACCGCATGAAGGGCAACACCTCCGAGAACCTGATCGGTCTGCTCGAATCCCGTCTTGATGCCGTTGTGTATCGCGCGAAATTTGTTCCGACGATCTTTGCTGCCCGTCAGTTCATCAACCACGGTCACGTGATGGTGAATGGTCGCCGCTGCAATATCGGTTCTGTCCGCCTGAAAGCGGGCGATGTTGTTCAGATCCGCGAAAAGTCCCGTAACCTGGCTCTGGTGCTTGAAGCACTCGGCAGCCCGGAGCGTGACGTTCCGGAATATGTCGAAGTCGACCCGAAAGCGATGTCAGCCACTTATGTGCGCGTTCCGGAACTCTCCGACGTGCCATACCCGGTCCAGATGGAACCGGCACAGGTGGTCGAATTCTACTCCTCTTAAGAGGACTGAATTTCTTGAACTATATGATGGGCCGCGCCAGACTGGTGCGGCCTTTCTTTTTGGAGACCTGCCCCATATGGACATACCCAGCATCAAGCATGTGCGCGATCACCTCATCGCAAAACCTGGCAAGCCCTTCAGCCTTGCCGAGCGGCCAACGCGGGACGATGACATCTTCGCCAACAAGGATGACGCCAAGACTAGCCTGAAAAAGGACGCTGCTGTCATCAATGAGCTGAAAGACATGCTGTACGCCCACAAGAAGCAATCGATTCTGGTGATGCTTCAGGGCATGGACACAGCGGGCAAGTCCGGCACCATTCGGGGTGTGTTTGCTGACACGACTCCACTCGGCATGGAGGTGAAGGCGTTCAAGGCGCCGAGCGCGAACGAGCTGGCGCGTGACTATCTTTGGCGCGTCCACAATGCCGTGCCCAAAAAGGGGCATATCGGCATTTTCGACCGTTCACACTATGAAGATGTTCTGGTGGTGAAAGTCCGCGGCTGGGCCAGCGCGGAAGAGATTGATCAGCGCTATGACCAAATCAACGCTTTCGAGAAACACCTTACACAGAATGGTATCATCATCGTCAAATGCATGCTCAATGTCGGACATGAAGAGCAGGGCGAGCGCCTGGCCGAGCGCCTGGTTGAGCCGCACAAGCTGTGGAAGTTCAATCCGGGAGATCTGGAAGATCGCAAGGACTGGACGAAATTCATGGCGGCATATGAGACAGCAATCGAACGCTGTTCCACTGAGCATGCGCCCTGGTACGTCATCCCGTCAGACAGCCGAACGCGCCGGAATGCGATGATCGCCCGGCTTGTCCGCGGGGCCCTCGAAGATATGAATCTCGAATGGCCAAACCCGGGATACAAGCCGGACGATTTCGATATCGGTTAGCCGCCGTGGAAGTCGGTAGATCCGCCACTCATGGATTTGTTGGCGGATCGTGAGGCAGGGTTGCCGTAAATGTCGACACTGCCTCCGCTGGATGTTTTGCTCTTGGCTTCGTCGCTCGCATAGGCGCGGACGGACCCGCCGCTATTGGCGCCGGCTTTCACGCTCTTGCAGGTCAGCTCCTTCGCATTGGCCGAGCCACCTGACGAGGCCTTGATGTTCAGCTTGTTGCAGCTGCCATAGGCAGAGACGGATGCACCGCTGGAGACGTTGATCACCATATCATCCGCCTTCAGCCCTTCCGCGAGAAGGGAGGAGCCGGAGCTCGCTTCGATCTCCTCCAGATTCGGCGCGGTCACATGGAAGGTGACGCGCATCTTCTTGTTGCTCAGGCTGGAGGTGTTCTTGCGGGCAAGATAGAGGCGGTCACCATCCTGACGGACTTTCACATCGTCAGGCCCACCCTTGGTGAAATCTGCGCGTAACGAATAGTCAGGGCCAGTCGTGAATTTCACTTCTACCCCTGCGGCCACGTCCAGTTCATCAAAATTGGAGACATCATAAGTCTTGCTGACATCAGCGTAGCTGGATGGCGCGAAGGCGGTGATTGCAAGGGCAGCGGAGGCTGCCGCGAACAGAATGCGCTTTTTCATGAGAGTTTCCTTCCGTTCAGGGATTAGTTGAAGTCGACGTCGCCGCCGCTTGATTTGCTGACATCACGCTCAGCCGGGTCACCGTGGACAATGACGTCACCGCCGCTATTGGCTGACGCCGTGATGGATTTGGATGCGTGGACGCCGACATCTGCACTGCTGGATGCCGCGACCTTGGCCGACATGCAGATCAGGTCATCGGCATCCACATCGGCAGAGGAAGACGCCTCGATGTCGATCATGTTGCAGGTTCCCTCAACAGAAATGTCTGCGCTTGAGGATGCGTCTATTTCGACATTCGGCAGGCCAGAAATGGAGACTTCCACATCGGAGCTTGAAGACGCTTCCACATCGACCGGGCCCGCGCCAGACGCGCTTGCGCTTACATCTGCGCTGGAAGAGGCATCAATGTTCAACTTGTCACTGATCAGGTCTTCTGCGTCCACATCAGAGCTTGATGAGGCTTCGATGCTTGTTTTCTTCGAATTGCCGCTGACAGTGAGGGATGCGCTGGAAGAGCTGTCGAGTTCCAGCTCGTCGGCCGAGATATTTTCCGCCGTTAGCATGGAGGACTGGGAAACATCCAGTTCGGTAATCGAGGGAGAGGTAACAGTGACCTTGTAGCTCGGCTTCACATCGCCATTCACTTTGACGACCAGTTCGCCATTCTTGTACCTGATCGACATGTTTTTGCGCCATTTGGCCTTTTCCAGGCTCTTGCGCTTGATTTGCAACTCGTCGCCCTTGGTTTCGATCAGGATGTCGGAGAAGTCGCCATCCTTTTGGTCCACAGTGACGGAGTGCGACGACCCTTGCGTGTATTCGACAACAATGGCGCCGCTCACATCGACAGCGTCGAAATCTGACACATCATAGGATTTGGTCTCGGCGAGGGCAGGCATAGCCGCAAGGGTGAGCGCGGCAACAGAGATGGCTGTGCGTTTCATGAGTATTCTCCAGAACTTTATATTCCCCATATTTATATCGAAATACGATATGTCAATCGTCGAATTTCGATAAAACTGTGGTTCTTGTAATCGGATCCGGTCAGTTTCGGCCTTGCCGCCGCAGCACCATTGGGGGTTGTCCATAGGCCCGGACGAAGGCGGTCCGCATGCGTTCACTGTCGCCAAACCCTGTTTTCCGGGCAATTTCATTCAGAGATATGCCCGTGGTCTCGACGTGTTGGCGAGCTGATTCCAACCGCAGCTTCTCCACGAATCTTGCGGGTGTGCTGCCGATTTCGGACCGGAAAACCCGTGCAAAATTCCTTGGGCTCATCCCGACTTGTTCGGCGATTTGCTCAACTTTCAGGTCGCTGGCCAGATTTGCACGAATCCAGTCGATGAGAGGTTCAAAGCGTCCAGACAGCAGTTTCACATCCTGCATGACGGAGAACTGAGACTGGCCGCCATGCCTGCGGTGATGGACCACCAACTCTTGCGCGGCCCGGCGCGTGACCTCTGCGCCAAGGTCCTCCTCTACCAGAGCCAAAGCGAGATCAATCCCAGCCGTAATGCCTGCAGATGTCCAGAACTTGCCATCCTGAACGAAGATCCGGTCTGCTTCTACGGTCACGTCGGGAAAGTGCCGCGCCATGTCCGGGCACCGGCGCCAGTGCGTTGTGGCGCGCCGACCGTCAAGAAGCCCTGCAGCAGCGAGCAACATGGCTCCTGAACAAACAGATGTTGTCCGCCGGGTGCGGCTGGATACGTCGCGAATGGCATTGAGGAAATCCGCGTCATGCATGGCCTCTCGCGTGCCTTCACCCCCGGAGACGACCAACGTGTCCAGTGTAAGGCTGTCGGGGAGTATCTCCGAATGCATGCGAACGCCGCTGGATGCGCGGACCGCGCCGCCTGCCATTGAATAGAGCGTCAGGCGGTAAGGCGGCGGCGACATACCGCGGACGGGCATCTCGAAAACGGAAATGGGACCTGCAGCGTCCAACAGCTGGAAGTCTTCAAAAATGAGCACGCCGATTTCGCGGGGGCAGGAGTTGGCTGAAAACATGGGAACAATGTCCTTTCTGCCAACGCAGACATAGTCCATGGAAGACGGGTCAGCAAGGAGGCAGCCATGAGCCAGACATTCACCACCGTGTTCGCCGTCTACGATAACATGACGCAGCTAGACTTTACCGGACCGCACCAGGTCTTGTGCCGACTACCCGATGCCCAAACCATAATTGCGAGCCGGGATGGCGGTGACATTCTCGCGGAAGGCAATCTTGTCATCGGACGTACGTCGAAACTCTCTGAAATCGAACAATGCGATCTCCTCTGTGTGCCGGGTGGCTTAACCGCGACGAAAGTCGCTTTGGATGAAGACTTCGTGGGTCATGTTCGCCGCCTTGGGCAGAGCGCGACCTATGTCACATCAGTTTGCACCGGCTCGCTTATTCTTGGCGCGGCAGGGCTGCTTCAGGGGAAGCGGGCTGCATGCCACTGGGCATGGCGGGAGTTGCTGACCGAGTTCGGCGCCGTCATCGATGAGGGCCGCGTTGTGCGCGATGGCAATACTTTCACGGGCGGCGGTGTCACCGCCGGGATCGATTTCGCCCTGACGATGGTGGCTGAGATTGCCGGAGAGGATTACGCCAAGGCCCTGACGCTCGGCTATGAGTACGCGCCAGCTCCGCCATTCCCCGGAGGACGTCCGGAACTGGCTGAGGCGGCAACGCTTTCAGCCTACAATGCTCACATGTCCAAGCTGATGGATTCCCGGCGGGCCGAAGCCCATGAGGCGGGTGAGCTGATGCGCGCTCAGGCGGGAGCCCCGTAGAGGTCGTAATCGTCGGCGCCGGTAATCTTTGCCGGGACAATATCACCTGACTTCAGGTGGCTCGCATTCTCCAGGTAAACCACGGCATCGACTTCCGGCGCATCGGCTTTCGTCCGGCCAATCATCTCCCCCGGCTCTTCGCCAGGGCCGTCGAGGATGACATCCTGAACCGTGCCGACCTGAGCGGCTGCCCGGTCTGCAGAGATCTGCGCCTGAACTTCCATGAAGCGGTGCCAGCGTTCTTCCTTGACCTCTTCGGGGATATGCCCGGGCAGGTCACGGCTGTCGGCATGGGCGACGTTCTCGTATTTGAAACAACCCGCCCGGTCGATCCTGGCTTCGCGGATGAAGTCCAGCAAGATGTCGAAGTCCTCGTCCGTCTCACCGGGAAAACCGACAATGAATGTCGAGCGGATGGCAAGCTCCGGCACGTCCCGGCGCCATTGCTGGATACGCTCCAGAACGCGGTCCTGCTTGGCTGGACGCTTCATGGCCTTCAGGACCGGGGCAGAGGCATGCTGGAACGGGATGTCCAGATAGGGTGTGATCAGGCCTTCCGCCATCAGCGGGATGACATCATCTACATGCGGGTAAGGGTAGACATAGTGCATCCGCGTCCAGACGCCGAGGCTGCCGAGCCCCTTTGCCAGATCAAGGAAGCGCGTTTGATACTCAGTGCCGCGCCAGGTTTCCGGTTTGTAGCGTACATCCAGGCCGTAGGCGGACGTGTCCTGGCTGATCACCAGCAATTCCTTCACACCTGCGCCGACCAGGCGCTCGGCTTCCGTCAGCACGTGGTGGATCGGCCGGGAGGCGAGGTCTCCGCGTAATTTTGGAATGATGCAGAAGGAGCAACGATTGTTGCAGCCTTCCGAGATCTTCAAATACGCATAATGGCGAGGCGTCAGGCGCAGGCCAGCTTCCGGCACCAGATCAAGGTGAGGATTGTGCGGCGGCGTCAGATGTGTATGCACCGCGTCCATGACCGCTTCGTACTGGTGCGGCCCGGTAATCGCGAGCACTTTAGGGTGGGCTTTCTCGATCACGTCGGGCTCTGCGCCGAGGCAGCCCGTCACGATCACCTTGCCATTTGCCTCGATGGCCTCACCGATGGCATCCAGGCTTTCATCGCGAGCGCTGTCGATGAAACCGCACGTATTCACCAGCACAAGGTCTGCGCCATCATAATCCGGCGCAATCTGATACCCTTCGGCACGTAGCCGCGTAATGATACGCTCGGAATCCACCAGCGCCTTTGGGCAGCCAAGGGACACAATCCCCACTTTCGGGGATTTCGCGGGCCGGATCGGGGCAGGGGCAATCGGTGTCGTGT
This sequence comes from Hyphomonas beringensis, assembly GCF_000682755.1. Taxonomy (GTDB): domain Bacteria; phylum Pseudomonadota; class Alphaproteobacteria; order Caulobacterales; family Hyphomonadaceae; genus Hyphomonas; species Hyphomonas beringensis. Next base: position 52,691 of record NZ_AWFF01000001.1, on the reverse strand, counting down.
TCATCGCGTCCTGCTATAACGAAAGCCAATGTCTGGGAAGACCATGCCGACAGAGCCGCCCAACCCTCATGTCCTCCATGCAGGCTGAAATATGGTTACCACTTCGTTGCAGGCCTTGTCCCAAATTGGTCCAAAAACTTGGAGTCGTGGAAATGTCACTCTGTTAGCCATGATATCGGGTGAACACTCGATAGTAGAGGCGAATATGGAAGGATGGATGATTAATCTGGCAGGCTGGGGCCTCGCGCTGCTTGGCGTCTACCTGGTTTGGTACACGCTGAAGCAATGGCGCCGTGCCGCGAAAGCCTGTTATCCGATGCCATTCCGTCGCCGTAAGGGCTATATGGCCGGCTTGGCGTTCAGCGCCATGTTCCTGGCATCACCCGCCATCGTACAGGCTGACAGCCCGATGGATGCGTATCAAATGGTTGCAAATTATGCGGCAGAGCAGGGCTGAGGCTTAGGCCTCTTCCAGCTCAATGCCTTTTTCCTTCAGGAAGTCGCGCAGCTCGCCGCTTTCGAACATCTCTTTGACGATGTCACAGCCGCCAACGAACTCGCCTTTGACGTAAAGCTGCGGGATGGTCGGCCATTCGGAATAGACCTTGATGCCTTCGCGGACAGCCTGATCTTCGAGAACGTTGGTGGAGACATATTCCACGCCAAGATAATCGAGCACCTGAACCACGACGGATGAGAAACCGCACTGCGGGAAGGTCGGCGTGCCTTTCATGAAAAGGACAACGTCATTGCTCTTCACGGCCTTGCCGATGGCGTCGAGTGTGGCTTGATCAGTCATTAGATATCTCCGCTGTCTGCACAGCATGTGTGGTGGATACCCGGCAGCGTCAAGAAGCGAAGCTGCCGGGTAAGTGATATTACCAGCCGCAGCTTTCGTCGGCGTTCTGGTCTTTCAGGTACAGCATCAGCGGATCGAAGTATTCGATGATCGCGCTGCCATCCATTTGGCGGGTGCCAGTGAACTTCTCCAGCGTGTCCGGCCAAGGCTCTGATGCACCCGCTTCCAGCATGGCGTTGAAGCGCTCGCCAACTTCCTTGTTGTCATAGATGGAACAGCGATGCAGCGGGCCTTCCCATCCGGCCTGCTCACAGGCGGCTTTGTGGAACTGGAACTGCAGAATGTAGCTCAGGAAATACCGCAGATAGGGCGTGTTGCCCGGAACGTGGTACTTCGCGCCGGGGTCAAACGCATCGGCCGGACGCGGGGCTGGCGGTACAAGACCCTGGTTCTTCAGGCGCAGATCCCACCAGGCCTGATTGTACGCTTCCGGTGCAGTTTTGCCCGACAGCACATCCCAGCGCCAGCCATCTACGGTCAGAGCAAAGGGAAGGAAGGCGATCTTGTCGAGCGCCGTGTTCAGCAGCAGCGCCGTATCGGCGTCTGCCGGCGGGATCTGGTCTTCCGTGATCAGGCCGATTTGCTGCAGGTAGATTGGCGTGATGGACAGGCCGACAAAGTCACCGATCGCTTCATGGAAGCCATCATGTGCGCCGTTCTTGTAAAGATAGTCCTGATCCTTGTAGGCGCGCTGGTAGAAATTGTGACCCAGCTCGTGGTGCACGGTGTAGAAGTCTTCCGCGTTCACCTCAGTACACATCTTGATGCGGACATCGTCCTCATCGTCCAGGTCCCAGGCAGAGGCGTGGCAAACCACTTCCCGATCCGCCGGGCGCACAATCATGGAGCGTTCCCAGAACGTCTTCGGCAGCGGATCGAAGCCCAGTGACGTGAAGAAGGCTTCGCCGGTCTCCACCATCTTGATCGGCGTGTAGCCTTTTTCCTGAAGCTGCTCTGTCAAATCATAGCTTGGCGCGACCACATCGGCCGGCTTCACGATGTCATAGATGCTGGACCATTGCTGGGCCCACATATTCCCGAGCAGATCGGCGCGGATCGGGCCGGTGCGTGGCTGTACATCGTCGCCATATTTCTCGTTTAGCTTGGCGCGCGTGTAGCAATGCAGCTCCTTGTAGAGCGGCTCGACCTGCGTCCACAGGCGCTCGACTTCCGCTTCCATGTCTTCCGGTGGCATGTCGTAGCCAGACAGCCACATCTGATCCAGGCTAGGGAAGCCCAGTTCCTCGGCGCCTTCATTGGCGATCTCGACCATGCGAGCATAGTCATCCTTCATTGGAGGAGAGATCGTACGCCAGCCTTCCCAGACGGCTTTCAGCTCTTCCGGGTCGCGGCTGGTTTCGATGATCGTGGACAGCTGGTCCAGATTGAGCGCTTCGCCCTTATAGGTGAACTTGCCGGTGCCATAGGTGGCGTCCAGATTGGTCGTTATCTTGGAAAGCTCTTCCGCCGCGCCGGGGGTAGACGGGGCTGGAATGGTGATGCTGGAGCGCAGGATGTTCATCTTGCGGGCAAGGTCTGCCGGCAGGACATCCACATCGAACTTCTTGGACTCATTGGCCAGCGACACGGCCAGCTTGGTCGAGACAGCACCAGCCTCTGCGGCTGCAGCATTGGTCTCTTCGGTAATGTTGGTCGCCTGGTTCCAGTAGGCCTGCGCGGCAATCTTGCTCTGCGCGGCCAGCTTTGCTTCCGCCATCTCAAGGAAAGCGCGCGCTTCGGCGATCTCTGCAGCGTGGTCGGTTTCGGCTGGGGCTTCTGTTGTCGTTTCAGCCAGATCAGTCTTTGTCGCTTCAGAGCTTTCCGGCGCGGCGCACGAGGCCAGCACAAGACTCAGCGCGATCACGCTGCTTGTCAGGGTCAAACGTTTCATAAGGTTGTTTCCTCATCCTTGGATGCAGGGCAAACAACCGCGAACCGTTCGTTGCGTCAATCCAGCTTGTTCAAGAAGATGGGGCCTTTGTCTTCAGTGCCAGCGCATGAAGTTCCCCGCCCATCGCGCCTTTCAGGGCAGAATATACCATCTGATGCTGTTTAACCCGGGGCAGTCCGGCGAATTGCGGGCTGACGATCTCCGCCTGCCAGTGATTGTCATCTCCGGCGAGGTCCGTCAGCGTGATCTCTGCTTCCGGAAATGCATCCGTCAGATATCCAAGCAACGTATCGCGGGACATGGCCATGGCAGTCTTCCTTCATCCTGGTGCCGGGCACAGGTGGCGTTTCCGGCGTGCGGCGTCAAGCATCGGTGCACGGGCGTTGTGAGAGACGCGCCATGCGAATAGGGTATTCGCGTCTTTCATAGCATACAGGACCTCCATCTCATGAAGATCGGCCGCGCCTTTATTATTTCCGAAATCCTGCTCGTCCTGACGATCATCGGGGGAGTCGTCTTCTTTCTGTCGACGCGTGATAATTCTGATCAGGCTGCTGCCCTCACGCATTATCAGACCCAGTATATTGACGGGCCGGCCATGCTGAACCTGACGGAGACGCTTTCCTCGGATGCCCTGCAGGGCCGCCGTACCGGCACCGAAGGCGCAGATGCCGCGATGAATTTCATCCTGAAGCGCTACGAGACAATTGGGCTGGAACCTGTTGGCGACAATTACAAACATCCATTCCCGATTACGGCACCGGAGGACGCGTCAGATGATAAATTGCCGGAAGAGGGCGTGAATGTGCTTGGCTGGATGCCTGGCAAGACACCCGGCAAGGGGCCGATGCTGGTCATCACGGCGCACTATGATCATCTCGGCGTGATAGATGGTGAGATCTATAATGGCGCAGATGACAATGCGTCGGGCGTGGCGGCCATGATCGCGATTGCTGAATACTTCAAACGCCACCGTCCTGCGCATGATGTCGCCTTTGCCGCTCTGGATGGCGAAGAGATCGGGCTGCAAGGCGCCAAAGCGCTGGTTGCGTCAGACGCCCTCGATATGAAGCGCGTGGCTCTCAATATCAATCTCGACATGGTCAGCCGCTCGGAGGCAGGCGAGCTTTATGTGGCGGGCACATACCACACGCCCGCGCTGTTGCCGCTGGTCGAAGAGATCGCGGCCGAAGCGCCTGTGTCACTTCTTGTCGGGCATGACCAGCCGGAGCTTGGGCATGATGACTGGACGGAGGCATCCGACCATGGCGCCTTTTATACGGCCGGAATTCCGTTCCTTTACTTCGGCGTTGAGGACCATGCCGGCTATCACCAGCCTTCCGATGATTATGTGAACATCACACATGACTTTTTTCTCAGGGCAGGGGATACGATCGCGCTGGCTGCCAAAAAGTCCGATGCGTGGATTGAGGGCAACTATTAAAGCCCTAATAACAGGCGTGTACAGAGTATACTTTAAGGCCCGACAGTCAACCTTTTGAGGGCCCAATATGTGTTTCTTGTTCTGAGCAACCCTGCGTTACGCCTTGCTTTCGTTTTGGTTCCTGCATCACTGCGCATACCCCTGAGGGGGCTTGCAGATTTCAGACCGTGGAACTGGAAAAGTTCCATTAAAACAACTTCATGCGCGGTTAATCCGCGTTAAGAATATGTGGCTTTGCTGCAACTGCTGCAGCTTGCGGAATTGTCATCGGAACGAACACAGTTCGGACACGGTTTCCTTGTGGTCTCGTCGATCTGGCGGGAGCTGATTTTGTCTTAAAGGAGACCACATGTTTAAGTATATTCTGATTGCCTCTGCAGCTACGGGTCTGGCAGCAACGGCGAATGCCCAGTCTTATGACAATGACACAGGCCTCTATCTGGACGGCGGGTATCAGTATCTGGACATCAAGCCGGATGGTGCTGACAGCGGTGTGGATACCAATGGCATCGCCGCACGTCTTGGCTACAAGTTCAACAATGTCTTCAGCCTTGAAGGTGAACTGGCCAGCGGCATTGATGATGGTGAGTTCGACTACAATGTCGACGAAGACGAGTTCAATCTTGATGACAATGATGATGGTGACTTTGAAGACGTCATCGGCGCATCAGGCGATATCGGCCTGAACTATCTGGTCGGTCTCTATGGCCGCGCAGACCTGCCGGTTACGGAGCGTATGAATCTCTTCGCTCGTGCAGGTTATGCCTATATCGACGTGGACGCATCCGTGAACACGCCAGGTGGCACCGCCATCAACATTGAGGATTCTGCAGATGGCCCGGCCATCGGCGCAGGTATGACCTATGACCTCAATGACAATTGGGAACTGCGTGGTGACTACACCTACTATTCCTTCGACAGCACCGACACCAATGGTGTGATGCTGGGTCTCGGCTACAAGTTCTAATCGAACGCTATTGTAGCTGAAGGCATTGCCCCTCTCGCAGAATGCGGGAGGGGCTTTTCACATTCAGTCCACGGAATTCATGTAAGTCGGCAGCCAGCCTTCGTGGGCCTCGCGCAGCTTCGCGAGCGAAATGGACTGCCGCTCTGCGCCCACCAGTGCGAACTCAATCACATCACCCTTGAACTTGCCGATGTATGTATAGGGCAGGCCAAGGTCTTTCAGTTTCTGGTGCGTGACTTCTTCATCAGCCGCATCGACAGCAATCACGAACCGGTTCTGGTCTTCCCCGAACAGGTATCCCGCATGACCGGAGTCTGGCCCGTAGATTTCCACGCCGACGCCACTCGCAAGCGCCATTTCTGTCAGCGTGCAGGCAACGCCCCCATCGCTGACATCATGCACGGCGCGTACAGCGCCATCCTTGATCAGTTTGCGGACTGCCGTACTGATACGCACCGTCTCTGTCAGATCCACTGTGGGGGAGGTGCCGAGTGCTTCGCCTTTGAGGCCCAGAATGGTGCGGGCGTAGAGGGACGCGCCAAGCTCATTTCCGTCCGCCCCAATCAGGAAGGCAACATCACCCTCCTGCGCACCTTTCAGCGTTGCCACTTTGGTGAGGTCTTCGATCAGGCCCACGCCGCCCACAACAGGGGTCGGCGGGATCGCCTTGCCATCGGTCTCATTGTAGAGCGACACGTTCCCGGACACGACAGGGAAGTCGAGGTCCCGGCAGGCTTCTGCCATGCCTTCGATCGCCTTTACGATATAGCCCATCGTATTCGGCTTTTCCGGGTTCCCGAAATTCAGATTGTCCGTGATCGCAATCGGTGTCGCGCCAACGGCAGAGAGGTTGCGATAGGCCTCTGCCACAACGGCCTTGCCGCCTTCGAACGGGTCTGCCGCCACATAATGCGGGTTACAATCGGAACAGATGGCCAGTGCCTTGTTCGTGTCGTGAATGCGCACAATCGCTGCGTCCCCCTGGGACTGAGAGCTATCGACCGTGTCGCCCATCACATGGCGGTCATATTGTTCCCAGATCCAACGCTTGGAGGCCATGTCAGGGCAGGACATCAGCTTCAGCAGTGTCTCGCCATGATCGCTTGGCGCGTCATACTTCGTGACGTCAAAAGCTGCCCGCTTCGGCGGCTCGTTCCATGGGCGGTCATAGTTCGGTGCGTCTTCGGCGAGCGGGGCAACGGGAATGTAGCAGACGGTCTCGCCAAACTGCGTCAGCACGAGGTGACCCGTATCCGTGGTGTGCCCAATGACTTCTGCGGAGAGATCGTATTTGTCGAACACGGCTTTCGCGACATCAATCTTGTCGGGGTAGAGCACCATCAGCATGCGCTCCTGGCTCTCCGACAGCATGATCTCGTAAGCGGTCATGCCTTCCTCGCGCTGGGGCACCTTGTCGAGGTCCATGACCACGCCAATGCCTTCGCCATTCTCTCCGCCACTGGCCGCCATTTCGACGGAGGAGGAGGTCAGGCCCGCGGCGCCCATGTCCTGGATCGCTTGGATGGCGTCCGTCGCCATCAGTTCCAGACAGGCTTCGATGAGCAGCTTCTCGGTGAACGGGTCGCCGACCTGTACGGTCGGACGTTTCTCTTCGTCACCTTCGGAGAATTCGGCAGACGCCATGGTTGCGCCATGGATGCCGTCGCGGCCCGTCTTGGAGCCGACATAGAAGATCGGATTACCCGGCGTTGCGCCCCGCGCATAGAAGATCTTGTCCTGATCGGCGAGGCCAACCGCCATCGCATTGACCAGGATGTTGCCATCATAGCCCTCGTCGAACTGCGTCTCGCCCGCAACGGTCGGCACGCCGACGCAATTGCCATAGCCGCCAATGCCCGCCACGACGCCGGAGACTAGGCTGCGGGTCTTTGGATGGTCAGGCGAGCCAAAGCGCAGCGCATTGACCAGCGCAATCGGCCGCGCGCCCATGGTGAAAACATCGCGCAAAATGCCGCCAACGCCGGTCGCAGCGCCCTGATAGGGCTCGATATAGGAGGGGTGGTTGTGGCTCTCCATCTTGAAGATGGCGGCCTGGCCATCGCCAATGTCGATCACACCGGCATTTTCGCCCGGCCCCTGGATCACGCGGTCATTCTTGGTCGGGAATTTCGACAGGTGACGGCGGGATGATTTGTAGGAGCAATGCTCGGACCACATCACCGAATAGATGCCGAGTTCTACAAGGTTCGGCTTACGCTCGAGACGGGTAACAAGTCGCTCCCATTCATCGGCCTTGATGCCATGTTCCAAGCCGGCAGTTTCGTCCTGCTCGGCGGTGAGGTGGGCGAGGATCGCGGATGTGTCAGTCATGCCCGGCGCTTTAGCCGCAATCGCCACGAGTCGCCAGACTCTATTGCCGTTGAGAGGCCTCAGAAGGCCGGTTTTCGCGAAATGAACGCATTTTAACGAAGCCTTCCGTGGGTAAGGGCGTTTGAAACAATGGAAACAGGCAGCTTTGGAAAGGAGCCGACCGTGAAACAACATCTGATTATCCTGGCAGCACCCCTGCTTGCCGCAGCCTGCGGGCAGAACGTCACCAAGGCGGATGGAGAGGCCATGCCGGCCCCAGCCCCCATTAATTCCGCCGACAAGGACGCCAAGAAAGCCGACAAGGCTCCTGAGATCCAAGTGACCGAAGTCAAAGGCGCGTGGGAGAAGACCGATACGCCCCGCGGCCAGCAAGTGGCCTACATGTCGGAAGATGGCGCGGTCAGCCTGTCGATCACCTGCCAGCAGCCAGACGCCTTTGCAGGTGAAAATGCCCAGAACGTGCTGGTTCTGCGCCGCACATTTGCGGGCAAGGACGCTCCGTCCCAGGTCGGGGTTTTCACCTCGGCCAGCAATGCGGCCATCGTGGCCCAGGTCGATGAAGAGAGTCAGGAAATCGTGGGTATGTTCGATACCCGCTCAACGGCGGCCAATGCTCTGGCCAATGGTGACGGCGACCTTCGCTTCGTCGCAGGCGATAGCGCTTACGTGATGCCGACAGACCCGATGGTTGAGGAATTGATCGAGTCATGTCGTCCGCCGATCGAGTCCAATCTCGAAGGGGCAGACACGGAAGAGACGGGCGAAGAAGCCCCCGCCGATTCTGGCACCTGATCCCCAAGAAAGTTCAATCCCCTGAACGAAACTGGCCCGCCTCATATGAGACGGGCCAGCTTTGTTTCAGCTTGTCATTACATCAGGCCGCAAGGCGCCGATGAAAGATCGCCTGCTTACCAGTTATAGCTGGCGCGGGCGTAGACGAAGCGACCGGAGAAGCCATACGGGCTGCGGCTTGAGTACGGGAAGATCCCGTTAAAGCTCAGGCCGTCCGGCGTCATGGTTGGATACTCGTCCAGGATGTTGTCCGCACCGATGCCAACGCTGAACTTCTCTGAGACATGGAAGTCGACAGAGGCGTCGAGGATCCAGTCGGATTCCAGAGTGAAGTCATTGTCGGGGTTGGTGGATGGCACCAGAACGTCGCCATAGCGGGTCGCACGCACGTTGAAGTCGGCCTGCTGGTAGGAATAGTCCGCGTTCAAGATCAGCTTGGTTTCCGGAGCGCTTTCCTCAAGGGTCAGCGTACGGTCACGGCCGAACAGAGTCAGAGACGGGATCACTGTGTTCTCAGGAACGTAAGTGACTTCCGTCTTTGAATAGTTGAATGCAGCAGACACATCCAGCGTACCCATGGCGTCGAAGTCGAAGCCATACTTCGTAACGATGTCGACACCCTTGGTTTCGGTTTCGATACCGTTCTGGAAGAAGCGAACCCGCTGAACACCGGTCACCCCGGCATCTGCCAGAACGTCATCAACATCGTCGCCACCCAGGTTTTCCGTCAGGAAGATCTGGTCGTCGATATTGATCTGGTAGGCGTCGATGGTGACGAACCAGTCATTCGTTGGCGTGATCACCGTACCCAGGGAGTAGCTGGTCGATTCTTCAGCATCCAGCTGGCCACCGCCAAGGGCGAGGGCTGCAGGAGACGTTGCCGGGAACGTACCCACTTCAAACGGCACACCATCAATGAAGTTGGTGGAAATCGCCGTGAAGTATTGCTGCTGAAGGCTTGGAGCGCGGAAGCCAGTGGCGATCGCACCGCGAACAGCAATCTGGTCCGTGAACTCGTAACGACCTGCAACCTTGCCGGTTACAGCATCACCGAAGTCAGAATAGTCTTCATACCGCACAGCTGCGGAGAGAAGCGTCTTCTCATTCGGAACCCATTCGATTTCGCCATAGATACCGGCAGCATCGCGACCTTCATCCACTTCGGATTCGGGTGTGAAGCCTGGGAACACCTGGCTGCCCGCAGCGCCAGGGAACGGGCCCTGGATGTAGGAAGCCGGCTCACCTGCCGTGATTTCGAAGGTCTCGTCACGATATTCCACACCAAAGGCCAGAGACGTTTCGCCCGGCAGCATGTTGTAGAATGTTTTGACGACATCTGCATTGATCGTGAGCTGATCGAATGCCAGAGAACCGGCATCGAAGGACGTTTGGCTGTCCGGTCCAAGCGACACGTTCAGGGAGTTGTTGACAGAATAGTCCAGCTCGTTGGAGCCATAGACTGCGCTGACATCATAGTCCCAGCCAGAAGCCGTACCGCGGAAGCCGCCACCAAGGCTGTAGTCCGTCACGTCACCGCCGATAATCGGCAGGAAGCCGCCCGGATAGATGGAGGGGATGTTGCGGGAATCGATTGCGCGGCGATAGAAGCCCGGGCTTTCCGCCTCACGTTCCTGAACGCCACCAAAAGCGTAGAGCTCTACGCCGTTGTTCAGCGTATAGCCGGAATTGAAGAAGAAGTTGATGTTCTCCATACGGCCGTTGCCATAGACATGGTTCAGGCGGTCGAAGGTGCGCTCTGCTTCGGCATAAGCAGGGGTGTCAGGAAATTGCTGACGTGGATCCAGGCCGGCGCGGTTGCTGCGCTGGCGCAGGGAGTATTCGCCGGAGACTGTCAGGAAGCCATTGTTGCCGAGGCCGAAGCCAGCCCAGCCGCCAATATTGGTCGTCTGACCATCAACTTCGCTGCGGTCCAGGCCTTCCAGATCGGTGACATGAGCGCCGTAGCGAATGTTCAGGCCGCCACCATGATCTGCTTCACGCAGGATGACGTTGATCACGCCTGCGATAGCGTCAGAGCCATACTGGGCAGAGGCACCGTCACGCAGAACCTGAACGTTGCCAATGGCGCTGGTCGGGATGGAGTTGAGGTCCACAGCAGCAGAGCCGCGACCCACAGAGCCGTTGATGTTGATCAGCGCAGAGATGTGACGGCGCTTGCCGTTCAGCAGTACCAGCGTCTGGTCAGGAGACAGGCCGCGCAGGGTGGCGGGGCGGATGATGTCCGTACCGTCATTGATGGCTGTCTGGTTGAAGTTGAAGCTCGGCACGGTTGTGGCCAGAATCTGGTTCAGTTCCACACGGCCGGTCTCGGTCAGTTCTTCCACCGGGAACACATCGACAGGAACAGCTGTTTCCAGTGCTGTCCGGTTTGCCGTGCGTGTACCGGTGACGACGATTTCACCCTGCCGCAATTCGTCCGATGACTGGGTTGTGTCATCTTGAGCGAACGCGGGAGAGATAGCTGCAGCCACGGCAAAGGAAGAAGCCGTAACGAGCAATGTCCGCAACTTGGTCATCTTGCAGTTTACTCCTGTAATTATGATTACTACGCCCCACAGGCAAGAAGTAGTCGCCTCCGGGGGGAGGTTACAGGGCTGTAAGGCAAGAAATTGCTGGATTAACGCAAGTCACTTCAGAATTGTGCTTTCAGCGTCACACATTTGTCGCCTGATAAACACAGCCAATAGTGAAACTTATTCAGCTGAACAAGAATTAGGCATCTGCACAGTCAGCTGTACTTAACCCCATTGGGCCACGGCTTATTCACAAAGGAATCAATTTGTTACGGGAAGGGGAAGGCGCCAGCCTCCTCTGGTAGTCCCTGGAGTCGAATTATATCGGATAACGGGCAAAAGAGGATCTTAATGTCTACCTTTAGTTGTGGTAATATTACTTTTGGTAGGGCGTAATGAATTTAAGACTCAGGAGGTTTCCCATGAAAGCTGGTTTTATTTTAGGTGCTATTCTGTTCACGGCATCCATGTCTGCTTTTGCATTACCAAGCACAGACAGCCCGGATGCAGCGGCTGCGCCCCAGTCTGCACACTCTGTTCAAAAGGCGCTGAATGATTTGGGCTATACGCTCGACCAGAATGAAGCGCGTGTGATCAAGGTTTCTTCTGTAAATCTTGATACGGGGCGGCAAATTTTCCCACCTGATAAGCCGTGCGAAGGCTACAAGGCCCCTCCGGGCTGCGTCATCACATATAATGATGGTTATTTTTGCAAACAGTATTGCGGACTTGTTGAAGAAATCTGTCCGTGCGGGACTTAAAAATTAAGTTAGCATAGAAGAGGGGCGCGGGAGCGGCTGCGCGTCTGCGCCCCTTTTGACCTGTCAGTGATCTTTGTCTCTTTTCTCAGCCGGCTATGACGCGATCTATTTCAGACAGGTGCAGGTCTTTTTGTGATTGGCTGAGGAAGCTGCCTGTAAAGCTGTTCCGCGCGAGCTGGATGATCTGGTCTGCGGACAGGTCCAGCGCGTCTGTAATCGCTTCGTAATTCTGGTTCATGTAGCCGCCAAAATAGGCCGGATCGTCTGAGTTCACGCAGACCAGCAAGCCTTCTTCGAGCTGCGTCTTCACGGGGCTCTTTTTCAAATCATCCAGTACGCAGAGCGACAGATTGGATAGCGGGCAATTGGTCAGCGGTGTCTGCGTATCGCGCAGCACCTGGATCAGGGCAGGGTCTTCCATGGCGCGATTGCCATGATCGATGCGGTCTGCACCAATATCCAGCAGGGCTTCGCGCACATATTCAGGCGGGCCTTCCTCGCCGGCATGCAGGCACAGCTTGAAGCCCAGCTCCCGGCAGCGCTCGAACAGGCCTTTGAACTTCAGGGGAGGGTGACCGACCTCTGAACTGTCCAGACCCACCCCAATGAAATGCTCGTGCCACGGAATGGACTCGTCCAGCAGGACAAAGCCGTCGCCCTCTGACAGGTGGCGCAGGAAGCTCATGATCAGTTCCGACGTAATGCCCAGCTCGGCCTCACCGCGTTTCAGCGCCGCCAGAATGCCCTCGGCCACGACACCGAAAGGCACGCCGCGCTCGGTATGGGCTTGCGGGTCGAAGAACATTTCGACATGGACAACATTGTCCTGTCTCACGCGCTCCAGATAGGCCCAGGTCATGTCATGAAAGTCCTGCTCGGTGCGCAGCACATTCATGCCCTGATAGTAGATATCCAGGAATTCCTGAAGGTTCGAGAAGTCGTAAGCGGCCTTGGCCTCTTCCAGCGTCTTGAACGGAATGTCGATCCGGTTGCGCTCTGCAATCGCCATCATCAGTTCCGGCTCGAAACTGCCTTCGATATGAAGGTGCAGCTCAGCCTTCGGCAGGCGGGCGATGAGATCGGAATGTGCAGACATGTGAGGGCTCCTGTCAGGCAGGCCCATAGAGCCGGATCAGGCGGCTGAGAGCAAGCTTTCGAATACGGCGAGACCGTCTGTGCCGCCCTCATGACCGCCAATTGCGCGCTCAGGGTGAGGCATCATGCCCAGTACGCGGCCATTCTCGCTGAGGATACCGGCAATGTCGCGGGCAGAGCCATTCGGGTTCTGACCATTGCTGTAACGGAATGCCACACGGCCTTCGCCTTCCAGCGCGTCCAGGGTTGCATCATCGGCAAAGTAGTTGCCGTCATGATGGGCGACCGGAATGATCACCTCGCGCTTGCTGTCATAAGCGGATGTGTAGGCAGTGTTCGCGCTTTCCACACTCAGGGCCTGCGGCCGGCAGACAAAGTTAAGCGAAGCGTTGCGCATCAGCGCCCCTGGCAGAAGGCCGGTTTCACACAAAATCTGGAAGCCATTGCAGACGCCGAGAACGTAACCGCCGCGTTCAGCATGGGCGTGCAGCTGTGAGATGACCGGAGAATTGCCAGCCATCGCACCGCAGCGCAGATAGTCCCCATAGGAGAAGCCGCCCGGCACCATGACGAGGTCCGTGCCCTCGGGGATGGTCCCATCCTTGTGCCACACCATGGCAGGGGCCTTGCCCGTTACCTTGGCGAGGGCGTCATGCGCGTCGCGGTCACAATTCGATCCGGGGAAGACAATCACGGCAGTTTTCATGCGCAGGCCTTTAGCAGGGAGTCGGGCAGGAAGGGAACAGGCTTTTGCCGTCATTGCGTCATAAGAGCAGGCCGATTGCCGCATACGCCGCTGCCGCCTTGCCGAAATCCGGCTTCAGGCACATTCTGTCAGCGCTTTAACTGTCTGGGAGACGAGAGATGAAGAAAATCCTGATTGCCGCCCTTGCGCTGTCCGCGCTGCCCATGGTGACAGCCTGCAACACGGTCGAGGGCGTCGGAAAGGACGTTCAGGCTGGCGGAGAAGTCGTCTCCGATACGGCGCGGGATGTGAAAGACAAGATCACCAAGAAAGACTGACCGGGGCTCCCGAATAGTTCCCAAAAAGAAAGGCCCCGGGCGCAATGCCGGGGCCTTTTTCATGTCCTGTGACAGGAGGCGCGCTTAGCGCTGATCCATCGGCACATAGTCGCGCATCGCGGCGCCGGTATAGATCTGGCGCGGACGGCCGATACGCTGGGTCGGATCGTCCAGCATTTCGTTCAGCTGGGCAATCCAGCCAACGGTACGGGCCAGGGCGAACAGCACGGTGAACATCTGCTTCGGGAAGCCGATCGCATCCAGGATGATGCCGGAATAGAAGTCGACATTCGGATAGAGCTTCTTGTCGACGAAGTATTCGTCTTCCAGGGCAATCCGCTCCAGCTCCATGGCAACTTTCAGGATCGGCTGATCCTTCAGGCCCAGGAGGTCCAGAACCTCGTGAGCGGACTCGCGCATCACGGTCGCGCGCGGGTCGTAGTTCTTGTAGACGCGGTGGCCAAAGCCCATCAGGCGGAAGCTGTCATTCTTGTCTTTCGCGCGGGCGATGAATTCCGGAATGCGGTCAACGCTGCCGATCTCGTGCAGCATGTTGAGGCAGGCCTCGTTCGCGCCGCCATGGCTCGGGCCCCACAGACAGGCAACGCCAGCGGCGACAGCTGCGAACGGGTGCGCGCCCGAAGAACCAGCCAGACGCACCGTGGAGGTGGAGGCGTTCTGCTCATGGTCTGCGTGCAGGATGAAGAAGCGGTCCATCGCTCTCGCGATCTTCGGGTCAACATTGTAGTCTTCCGCCGTGACGGAGAAGCACATGCTGAGGAAGTTCTCGGCATAGGACAGTTCGTTGCGTGGATCGACGAATTTCTGGCCCATAGTGTACTTCAGGATACGGGCGCACAGCGTCGGCATTTTCGCGATCAGGCGGATGGAAGCCAGCCGGCGTTCTTCCGGATCTTCGCTGTCCATGGCGCCAGGATAGAAGGATGCCATCGCGCCAACAGCGCCGGTCAGCATGGCCATCGGGTGGCTGTCACGGCGGAAACCGTCAAAGAAGCGGTCCAGCTGGGTGTGGAGCAGGGTGTGCTGTTTGATCTCTTCGTTAAAGGTGCCGAGATCGCTTTTGCTCGGCAGTTCGCCGTTCAGGATCAGATAGCAGACTTCAGGGAAAGTGGCTTTGCCGGCCAGTTGGCCAATCGGGTAACCGCGGTGCAGAAGAATGCCTTCTTCACCGTCGATAAAGGTGATCTGGCTTTCGCAGCTGGCGGTAGAGGTGAAGCCCGGGTCAAAGGTGAACTGGCCGGACTGGGCGTAGAATTTGCGGACGTCGACAACATTCGGTCCGTGGGTGCCGGAATAAACCGGAAGCTCATAGGTCTTGCCGTCTACCTCAATCTTGGCTGTACCGGCGTCTTTCACTTTATTTTCCATCAACTTGCCCTTCTTGTTCACTACAGCGCGAGCCCGGGGCTATTCCCGGCCCTGCGCAATTTGATCATCAATCCGTCCCATTGCTTCATCTCGGCCCAGCCACTCCAGCACCGGCGCGATATCCGGCGCGGGAAGCCCCCCAGTCAATGCTGCGCGCAGCGGCGGACCTACCTGTCCCATAGATAGGTCTTGTGCGGTGCAATAGGAACCAATTGCGCTTGATATAGTCTCCGCTGACCATTGCGGCAATTGCTGCAGTTCGTCGCGCAGACCGGCGAGGCGGTCAAGTCCTTCTCCCTTGAGAGCCTTGCGGGCTTTCTTGTTCAATTCGATCGGGCGAATGTCCTTCAGGAAGGCAAATGCTTCAGCCAGTTCGGGCAGTGTGGTGCCGCGATCCTTCATCTCGGGCAGGGCGGCGCGAATGCGGGCCGTTTCCGCCTCAGTCAGAGGCTTTTCTGCTTCCAGAGAGGGTTTCAGCAGGCCGAACAGGCGCTCATCATCTGCCTGGCGCATGAAGTGGGAATTGATCTGCCCCAGCTTCTCAAGGTCCAGCCGCGCTGGGGCCTTGTTGATGCCGCTGATGTCGAACAAGGCGGCGGCCTCATCATCCGTGAAAATCTCCTGGTCGCCATGGCTCCAGCCGAGGCGCAACAGGTAGGCCTTCATGGCTTCCGGCAGATAGCCCATCTCGCGATAAGCCAGCGTGGAAAGCGCGCCGTGGCGCTTGGACAGTTTGGCGCCATCCGGGCCGTGGATCAGCGGAACATGCGCATATTTCGGAATGTCCCAGCCCATGGCTTCATAAATCGGGATCTGGCGGAATGTGTTGCGCAGATGGTCATCGCCGCGGATGACATGGGTCACGCCCATATCATGGTCGTCGACCACAACGGCCAGCATATAGGTCGGCGTGCCATCGGCGCGCAGCAGGATCATGTCATCCAGTTCGCTCGCCTGAATGCGGACCGTGCCCTGTACGCCATCGTCAACAATCCGGTCTCCGCCATCCGGCGCGCGCAGGCGGATCGTATAGGGGGCGTCTTCTGACGGGGCAGGTGCGCCATCGCGCCAGGGGGAGCGGTAAGGCCCCAGCAGATCATTGGCCTCAGCCAGCAAGGTGGATTTCTCGTCTTCGGAAATGCCTTCCGCCTTGGCGGCCTGGCGCTTTTCCTCGCCCAGCTCGCGGCGGGCCTGCAGCTCTTCCTGCGTGGCATAGCAGCGGAAGGCCGTGCCACGGGAGACCATGTCGAGCGCAACTTCCGTATGACGGCCAGCGCGGGAGAACTGCATCAGCGGCTTCTCATCTGCCGTCAGGCCAAGCCATTCCATGCCTTCGAGAATCGCGGCGGTCGCTTCATCGGTAGAGCGCTCGCGGTCGGTATCTTCGATGCGGAGAAGAAACTTCCCGTTGTGCCGTTTCGCATAGAGATAGTTGAAAAGTGCTGTCCGAGCCCCTCCAATATGCAACATGCCGGTGGGAGAGGGGGCAAAACGCGTAATGACGCTCATAGGACAGGCAGGCTCCGCATGACAGGCGCGATACGTGCGCCTGCGCCGCAGAAACACAAGACTGCGAGCAAAGGCAAGGGGCAGCGCGCTCACAATACAGTTGAATGGGGCGGTCTCTGGTCGATTGCCTCGGTGGATGTGCGGCCATTGCTGCTCGCTTTTTCCATGACGGCGGGCGCGGGCGCGTACTTTCTCTTGCCGTGGGAGCCGCCGCTCTGGGCGATGATCTCCCTGCCACTTGGCGCGCTTTTGCTGGTTATCCTCAGCCGCCGCAGCCTTGTTCTGGATGGCGTGCAACTCGCCATATGGATGCTGTTCGGTGTTGCGCTGGGAGCGGGGGCGGCCAGTCTGCGGTCGTATCTGGTTGCGGCTCCGGTTGTTGAGGGTCAGGCCCGGCCTGTCATGCTGGAAGGCTGGCTGACAGAGGTGGAGCCCGGCGCAAAGGGGCCGCGCCTGCGCATTCAGGTCCACGCCATGGCGCGGCATTCGCTCGCCGAGACACCGAAATATGTGCGCCTGACCCACCGCGCCCGGCTGGAAGTCTCGCCCGGCAGGTTTGTGCGCTGCTGGGCCGTGGTGCGGCCGCCGCCTGCGCCCTCCATGGCGGGGGAATATGATTTCCAGCGGCAGGCCTGGTTCCAGCAATTGGGCGGTGTCGGCTATGTGCAGGGCCGCTGCCGGGGTGGCACGCTGGGCGCGCCGTCGGGATGGGGGCACCAGATCGGCCTCAGGATAGCCGCGCTACGCCGGCAACTGGCGGGACATGTCCAGCAGGCGGCAGGGGAACGGGCCGGGGGCTTTGCCGCCGCGCTGATTTCCGGAGACCGCAGCTATATGCGGCTGGAGGATCAGGAGGCCCTGCGCAATTCCGGTCTTGCGCACCTGCTTGCGATATCCGGCCTGCACATGGCGATTGTTGGCGGGCTGGTCTATTTCCTCACCTGGCGCGCGCTGGCCCTGATCGAACCGCTGGCCCTGCGCGTGGCTGTGCAGAAGCCCGCCGCCATTGTCGCGCTGATGGCCAGCCTCGCTTACCTCATCGTCTCTGGTGCGAGCGTTTCCACCCAGCGTGCTTTCATCATGTCTGCCGTTGTGTTTGGCGCGGTGCTGTTCGACCGAGCTGCGCTCAGTATGCGGTCTTTCGCGATTGCCATGATCCTTGTCGTGCTGATGCAGCCGGAAAGCGTCATGACGCCCGGTTTCCAGATGTCGTTTGCAGCCTCCGGCGCGCTGATCGCGACCTATGAAGCATGGACGAACCGCCGCGCAACGCGGGAGCGTGTGATGGGCAAGCTAAGCTATAGCTGGTCATCGCTGGCCGTCACCTCATTCGTCGCGGGCACAGCCACTGCGCCTTTTGCGCTCTATCATTTTGACCGTCTGGCCGGGCTGGGCCTGCTCGCAAACCTGCTGGCCATGCCGGTCATCACCTTTGCGACCGCGCCGCTGGCGGCCTTTGCCCTGATCCTGACGCCCTTCGGATATGGCGATTTCGGCCTGCGCCTGTTTGGATACTCGCTGGAAGTGATCCTGATGATTGCGCATTTCTGCGCCGATCATGCCCCGTCAATGCTGTCAGCAGGCAAGCAGATGCCGGGCCTGACACTGGCCTTGTTGAGCCTCGCTCTGGCGGTCTCGGTCATGGCGAAGGGATGGGGCAGGGCGCTCTTGCCTGCATTGGCGATCGGGCCTGCGGTCTGGATCTGGATGGCCGCGCCTGCCATGGCTGTGCACTGGAGCCCATCTGGAGATGTCTTCGTGCGGCAAGCAGACGGAGATGTCGCGCGGCTTGCCTATATCGACGGCGACGGCCTCTCACCCATGCGCTTCAGCGCGCTGGAACCGGCAGGGCTTTGCTCTGCTTGGCCTTGCATCCTTGAGACAGGCGCAGGCCGAATTGCCCTCAATGATCCTGACCTGCCAAGCGCCACCTGCATACCGGAAACGCAGGCCGCGTATGAACTCCGCCAAGCCGTGTCTGGCACGCAGGCTGGCTGCGCGAGTCCGATCTATTGGGCAGATGTGCTGCGCCTGAATGGCATCACACTGAAGACCGACGGGGCCATGACAGAGACGCGAGGCATCTGCCATCCGCGTCTCTGGAAACCCTGTCCGGCTTCTGCAGAACCTGACTAGTCGTACCGGCGGACCAGCGCGACCAGGCGGCCCTGAACCTGTACCCGGTCGGGTCCGAAAATGCGGGTCTCAAAGGCGGGGTTCGCGGCTTCCAGTGCCACAGAGGCGCCCTTGCGGCGCAGGCGCTTCAGCGTGGCTTCTTCGCCATCGATCAGAGCGACAACAATGTCGCCTGTATTTGCGGTGTCTGTGCGGCGGCAGATCACGATGTCGCCTTCCAGGATGCCGGCATCGATCATGGAATCGCCCTGCACGACCAGCGCGAAATGTTCATCGCCCTCGGGAAGGCCATCCGGCGCATTCACCTGGCCATTGTCTTCCTGAATGGCAGAGATTGGCAGACCCGCCGCGATGCGGCCAATCAGCGGCACCGTGCGAGAGGTCGGCTCTGGCGCAGGCTGGCCTGTAGCGACGAGAGCCGGCTTGAATTCCTTACGTCCACGCGGGGCCGTGGCCGGGGTGGCAGATTCCGGCAGCTTCAGCACTTCCAGTGCGCGGGCACGATGCGCGAGGCGGCGGATGAAGCCGCGTTCCTCAAGTGCCGTGATGAGGCGGTGGATGCCAGATTTGGAGGCGAGGTTCAGCGCATCCTTCATCTCATCGAATGACGGCGAAACGCCTGTCTCCTGAATGCGCTCATTGATAAAGAGCAGCAATTCCTTCTGTTTACTGGTAAGCACCGGGCACTCCCTTAAGCGAATCTGTGTTCACTTATGTTCTACATGTGTTCATGCTTCGGGTCAATCTGTGCCCGTTACCCTCATTTTTGTGACTAGTTGGGCGCGCCCTTCTTCCATTTTCATAAGGCTTTCGCCGATCAGAAAGCGCCGGGCGCCGGTTTTGCGCAATCGGTCTATGCTCTCGATAGACGAAACGCCGCTTTCGGCGACCAGCACTTTGCCCTCTGGAATCAGGGGGCCGAGCCGCTCCGTCGTGCTGAGATCCGTGACCATGCGCTTCAGGTCTCGGTTGTTCACGCCAATCAGGGGAGACGGCAGTTTCAGCGCGCGTTCCAGCTCTTCCTCATCATGGGTTTCCAGCAATACATCCATGCCGAGTTCCAGCGCTGTGCCGGTCAGCTCTTCTGCCTGGGCATCGCTGAGGCAGGCCATGATGACCAGAACACAGTCCGCGCCATAGGCCCGTGATTCGACCACCTGATAGGGATCGATCATGAAATCCTTGCGCAGCATCGGCAGGCTGACGACCGAGCGGATGGCCTGAAAGTCATCCAGGCTCCCGCCAAAGCTCGGCCCATCTGTCAGCACGGAGAGACAGGCCGCGCCGCCATGCTCATATTCCTGCGCGATGGCCACCGGATCAGCACCGGGCAGGATGTCCCCGGCAGACGGGCTCTTGCGCTTCAGCTCGCAGATCAGGGCATTCTCGTCGCGGGCCGCAACCAGATCCAGCGCCTTCGCAAAGCCGCGCGGCTGCCGCGCCGTCTTAAGGCGGGCTTCAAGGTCTGCCAGAGGACGCTCACGCTTCAGCGTGGCAACCTCGTCCACCTTGTACTCAATGATGCGGTCGAGGGCGGTGGTCATTCGGGCGTCTGTCCATTGGAGAAGGCAACAAGTTTGCGAAGCGTATCACGCGCGCGGCCGGTGTCGATTGCATCGGCCGCCATGGCGACGCCTTCCTTCAGGCTGTCAGCCTTGCCGAAGACGTGGAGCCCTGCGGCCGCATTCAGCAGAACAACATCGCGGAACGGGCCTTCATTGCCATCCAGCAGGTCTGTCAGCGCGAGGGCGTTCTCCTGAACGCTGGAGCCTTCCAGTGTGGAGAGCGGGCTCGTCTCCAGGCCTGCATCAGCCGGCGTGATTTCAAACTCGCGCAGCTCACCGTCTTTGACTTCGCAGACCTTTGTCGTGCCCGCGATGGAGATCTCGTCAATGCCGTCCAGGCCATGCACGACCCAGGCGCGCTGGGTGCCCAGCCGGTTCAGCGTCTCTGCCATCGGGCGCACCCATTCCGGCGCCGGAACGCCCAGCACCTGATACTCGGCGCTTGCCGGATTGCTGAGCGGGCCCAGCAGATTGAAGATGGTGCGAATGCCCAGCTTGGAGCGAACCGGTGCAACATGGCGCATCGCGCTGTGATGGCTGCGCGCATAGAGGAAGGCGACGCCTGCGCCATCAAGGCAGTTCAGAAACGTCTCTTCATCAATATCAAGGTTCACACCCAGGGCTTCCAGCACATCAGCGGAGCCGGATTTCGGCGGTACCGAGCGGTTGCCATGCTTGGCGACCCGGCCACCACAGGCCGCGATCACAATGGCGCTGGCAGTTGATGTGTTCAGGCTCTTCCAGGTCAGCCCGCCCGTGCCGCACGTGTCGAGGACCGGGCCTTCCACATGCACCTTGCGGGCATGCTGGCGCATGATGGTGGCGCCTGCGGTCAACTCATCCGCGGTCTCGCCGCGCACGGTCAGGCCCATCAGAAACGCGCCGGTCTCTTCCGGGGAAGCCTCGCCGGACAGCAGCATGTCGAAGGCGCCTTCCAGAGTCTCCCGGTCGAGAGGCTGGCGGCGCGCAACGGCCTTCAGGGCAATGGTAAGGGAAGTTTCTTCTGACATGTCATGCCTTTGGGATTACGTCCGCTGGTGCATAGGTTGCCGCGGGCGATGAAATCAACCCTGAACCGGCAATTGCGTGTCGCAATCCGGCAAAGCTGATGGAACTGGGGGCAGGAGAGCGGCGTTCAGACTGCAGATACCGGACAATGGAGATTCCCCCTCATGACGAAGATTGCAGAAAACGAACAGGCCGAGAAATTCTGGGACAGGCTGGATGATTGCCGAACCGGCATGCTGGTGATTGATGGCCGCGCCGTGCCGATGTCCCACTATGTGGACGAAAGCCGTAAAGAAATCTGGTTCATCACGGCCAAGGGCACCTACATGACCGATCATGCCGATGGTCAGGATGCCCACTATATTCTGTGCAATGACAAGAAGGGCCTCTATGCCAGCTTGCGGGGACGCATCACGCCAGAGATCAACCCACAGAAGCTGGAAGAGTATTGGAGCTTCGTTGCCGCCAGCTGGTACGAAGACGGCAAGAATGATCCGGATGTCCAGCTGCTGAAGCTGTCCCTCAAGGACGGTGAAGTCTGGACCGCCAAGAATGGCGCCGTCTTCATGTTCGAAGTGGCCAAGGCAAACCTCACCGATTCCAAACCGGACATTGGCGAGCATTTCGAGATTCGCTTCTAGAGCTTGTCCAGCCAGTTCTTGAGCAAGGCGTGGCCGTGTTCGGTGAGAATGCTTTCCGGATGGAATTGCACACCATAGATCGGCCGCGTCTTGTGGTGCAGGGCCATGACTTCCCCATCATCGGTGAAGGCATCGGCCACCAGCACATCGGGCAGATCATCCGGCTTCACGGCCAGGGAGTGATAACGCACGACGCGATAGGTTTCCGGCAGGCCCTCGAACAGGTCGCCGCCTTTCTGGTGGATGTCTGACAGCTTGCCATGGCGAATTTCGCGCGCGGTAATCACCTCGCCGCCAAAGGCCTGGCCGATGGATTGGTGGCCAAGGCAGACACCCAGAATCGGCAGGCTCTTTGGCGCCTTCTGGATCAGCGCGACACAGATTCCCGCCTCATTGGGAGAGCAGGGCCCCGGCGACAGCAGGATGCCATCCGCACCGCTCGCCAGCGCTTCCTCAACCGTCAGCTCATCATTGCGCACAACGCGCGTCTCTGCGCCCAGCTCTTCCAGATAGTGGACGAGATTCCAGGTGAAGCTGTCATAATTGTCGATGACGAGGACGTGCTTCTTCTTCGCGCTCATTGGTCAAACTCATAGGAGGCGGCCAGTTCGGCAGCACGGCGCAGGGCGCCTGCCTTGTGGACGGTTTCGTCATATTCGTATTGCGGCTTGGAATCGAGCACGACTCCGCCGCCGGCCTGAATGTGCAGCTGGCCATCCTTGATGACTGCCGTGCGCAGGGCGATGCAGGTATCCAGATCGCCATTCCAGCCGAAATAGCCGACCGCGCCGCCATAGATGCCGCGGCGATGGGTTTCCATCTCGTCGATGATCTGCATGGCTCGGATCTTTGGCGCGCCGGAAACAGTGCCCGCCGGGAAGCCGGCAAACAGCGCATCCACACTGTCGAGGCCCTCGCGCAAGTCTCCCTCGACATGGCTGACTATGTGCATGACGTGGGAATAGCGCTCCACGATAAACTGCTCGGTGACCGTCACGCTGCCATAGGCGGCGACGCGGCCCACATCATTGCGGCCAAGGTCCAGCAGCATCAGATGCTCGGCGATCTCTTTTGGATCGTTCAGCAGGTCGTCTGCGCGGCGGGCGTCTTCCTCGGCATCGCCACTGCGCGGACGGGTGCCTGCAATCGGGCGGATGGCGACGCGGCCATCGCGGACGCGCACGAGAATTTCCGGGCTGGAGCCGACAAGGCAGACATCGCCCAGATTCATGTGGAACATGAAGGCAGACGGGTTCAGTCGGCGCAGGGCGCGATAGAAGCTGATGGATCTGCGCGGAAAGGGCGTCGAGAAACGCTGGCTGGGCACAACCTGGAAGATGTCGCCTGCACGGATATAGTCCTTGCAGCTTTCGACCATCTCGAAATAGCGCTCCTGAGAGGTATTCGAGACCGGCTCGACCGGCACTGGGGCCTGGTCCTTGGGCGGCATCTGGGGCAGGCGCTCCAGCTTTTCCTCTACCTCATCCAGCAGGGCATTGATCTCTGCATCCCGGCCATCTTCAACGCGGCCGATCAGCAGGATCTCCTGATAGATGTGATCGAACACGATCACGACACGCGGCACGACCAGCAGGGCCTCGGGCACGTTCAGCATGTCCGGCTTGGTGATCTCCACCGGCTCGACATACTGGATCATGTCATAACCGACATAGCCGAACGCACCGGACGCCATGGGCGGCAGGGCCTCGTCAGCCGAGGCGCGGGCGTCGCGCACAAACGCCTTCAGTGCGGTGACGGGGTCGCCATCCTGCGCTTTGGCATCAGAGAATGCTGCATCGCTGGCGATCTCTGCCGTGCCATTCAGGATGCGGAACCAGCGGTCCGGTTCCAGCCCGATAAAGGAATAGCGGCCCAGACGTTCGCCGCCCGCAATGGACTCGAACAGAAAGCTGCCGGGCGTCTCGTCGCCGAGCTTCAGCATGGCTGCAACGGGTGTTTCAATATCCCCGATGCGCCGCCGGACGATCAGTTTTGCCTTACTCATTGGTCTGTCGAGATCGTCGCTTTGTAGGCGTTGAGGGCGCCGTCATTGGTGCGCAGTTTCATATAAGCCTGGATTTCCCCATCCAGAGCCTGATTGAGATCAGACTGCAGGGACGAGATCAGCGATGTGTCGGCAATCGGTGCGAGGCTGGCCATCTGGGTTTCGTTCGGCGGCGTAATGCTGAGCACTTCAAGGACCAGGACAATATTGCCGTCGCGGCTCGGGAAGGTGAAGACTTCGCCTTCCTTGCCGGAGAAGATAGAGGCGATGGCCTGGGTTGGCAGACCGGTGTCGGCTGCATTGCGACGCGAGATCGGGGCAGGCGGGCCTTCGACTTCAGTGTCGGATTTGCGGGCCTCGGCTTCCAGCGTGGTCTCGCCGGATTCCAGTCGAGCCTTGAGTTGGTCCAGAGCCGTCTGGCGGGCATTGCTTTCCCGCTCGCGCGTCAGGTTGCGGCGGACGCGATCCTTGATCTGGTCGAATTCCGGCGTGTAGGCCTCGATGATCTCGCGCGGCGATGTCAGGTAGATACCGGTCTGTCCGTCATAGCGGTTGCTGGTTTCACCCACTGGAATCTGGAAGGCCTGTGTGAAGGCGTCACCGGCATTGATCAGGCTGACAATGGGCGCGCCTTCCTCGGTCACGCCTTGCGGGCCAACCGGGGCGAAGGTCATGATCGGAACATTCAGCTCCTCAGCAATCTGGCTGAGCGGGTAGCCGGCGCCGATGGCACGGTCGAGGTCTTCCATTTTCTGATACAGCAGGACTTCAGCGCGCTCGCGGGAAAGCTGGTCGCGAATTTCCTGTTCCACCTGTTCCAGCGGCAGCACAGCGCCCGGCTGAACAGACATCAGGCGCGCAACCATCCATTGGTTTCCGCGCTCGACCGGGCCGAACAGGGCACCGCTCTGCTTGCCGGGGCCGAACATGGCTTCGGCCAGATCCTTGTCAGCCGTGCCTTCCTTGCGGCCTGTCTTGGTTTCGCGATTGGCCACACCCTGAAGGCTGGCAGAGTCTCCGCCGGCCGCGAGCAGGCCAAAGGCCAAACGGGCCGCTTCGCGTGTATCGAAATACAGCTCCACATAGGTGCGGGTGTCCGGCTCTGAATAGCGCTCGGTCTTGCTGGCCTCATAGATCGTGGCGATTTCCTGATCGGTCACGGTAACCTGGGAGATGAAGTCTTCCGACGACATTTTCAGCATGTCGATCATGCGGCGCTCAGGCTGTTTCAGGCTTTCGAGGTTCTCGTCATAGAAGGCGCGCACTTCCTCATCCGTCGGGGCGGCAGGTTCCGGCAGCTTGGTGGCGTCCAGCAGATACCAGGCAACCTCACGCTCCTCGCCGATATAGCGCGCCTGCAGATTCGATAGCGTCTTGGCTGGATAGATCGCGGCATTGGCGCCATTGCGCAGAGCCTTGAGGATCAGATCATCGGCGACCTGCTGCTCGTATTCCTTCTGGCTGACGCGGCTGCTGTAGAGCACCTGGCGATAGGTATCGAGATCCAGCGCGCCGGTGAGCGGGTTCTTGAAGGCGTCAACCGTCTTCAGTTCCTCTACCACAGCATCAGCAGACGGGTGGATGCCGATAGACTCGGCAAAGCCGAGCAGGGTGAGCTTGGCAGCTTCCATCTGGAACAGCTGGTCAATCATGCCCTGTTCCAGCAGCTGGGTCTTCGTCATCGGCTCTTCCGACTCGGCATTGATGTTCCGGATCACGCTCTCGACGCGGCGGTCAAAATCCTGCGGATCGATCGAGCGGCTGCCTGAAGCAGCAAGGTTTGACCCCAGGCCGCCCCGGATCTGCGCAAACATCTGGTCAACGCCCCAGAACGCCATCCCCGCGATGATGATCATGACAATAATTTTCCCGACGAAGGAGTTCATCAGGCTTTTCATCAAGGCTAGCATATCGGCAGCGTCTTTCTGGCAGGTTGAGGGGTGGTCCAGTGCTTGCTAGGCGACCCGGCAATGTCTTTCAAGATAGGGATAGCTTATGGCCAGAACACTGATAGCCGGTAACTGGAAAATGAATGGGCTCAAAGAAAGCCTTGGGGAAATCCGGACGGTCGCTTCCGAACTGGGGAATGGACGCGAAGGGGTGGAGGTTCTGCTCTGCGTGCCGGCGACCCTTCTGGCCCTTGCCGCAGAGGCTGCTGAGGGCTCTGCGCTGAAGGTGGGCGGGGAGACGTGTCACACGGCTGCCAGCGGCGCGCATACAGGCGACATATCTGCTGAAATGCTTGCAGATGCGGGCGCATCGCATGTCATTGTTGGCCATTCCGAACGCCGCATGGACCATGCCGAAACGAATGAAACGGTCGCAGCGCAGGCCGAAGCAGCCCTTCGGGCAGGCCTGACGCCGATCATCTGCATTGGGGAAAGCCTGGAACAGCGCAAGGCGGGCGAGACGCTGGGCTTCGTGGCCAGCCAGATCGAAGGCTCGATTCCCGCAGGTGCAGACGCCGAACAAATTGTCATCGCATATGAACCAATTTGGGCCATCGGCACGGGCGAAGTTGCCAGTGTGGAACAGATTGACGAAGTGCACCGCGCAATTCGCGCCCGCTTGGGCGAGCGATTCGGCCCGGAAAAGGCAGATCTCATCCCGTTGCTGTATGGTGGCAGCATGAAACCGGACAATGCAGGGGAGATTTTGGCCGTAGATGACGTAAATGGCGGTCTAATTGGCGGTGCCAGCTTGAAGGCAGCCGACTTCCTCGCCATCTACGCGCAAGCAAAGTAGACTGCCAAATTAAACAAGACTGAAGCTCAAGGCTTGGCGTCCGCGTTCAATAACGATATGCGGGCCGCTTGAATTTCACTGGGACGCACCCGTCATGCAGACTGTCATACTCACCGTTCATATCATTGCGAGTATCGTGATGACTGGCCTCGTGCTGCTTCAGAAGTCCGAAGGCGGTGGCCTTGGACTGGGCGGTGGCGGCGGCGGTGGTGCTGGCGCAATGATGTCCGGACGGGGCGCTGCTGGCGCTCTGGTGCGGTCCACGATCATCTTTGGCGGCATCTTCTTTGTCACCAGCCTGGCGCTGACGACCCTTGCCAACCGCAACAATGACACCCGCACGGAAGTCGAGCGGGCGCTTGGCGCGGATGAGACAGACACGGGCACCGGAAGCGCGACAGACCTGCTGGATCCAACAGACATTCTGGATCCGACAGCTCCGCTGCTGGAAGGCCAGGAAGGCCTGGGCGAGGCAGAAGCTGAGGCTGCAGACAGTGTGCCCGAAACCCTGACAGACCCGACCGTCGATACGCCTGTGGAATTGGCCCCTGAAGATGAGGCCACGGCTACGGAGACTGCGCCGGAAGGTGACGACGGGGAAAGTAATCCCCAATAATTGCGCCGCGTAGGTGTTTTCCCTGCGTCAAATATTTCCGAATCACGGCATCAGGGTGATCCCATGATCCGCTATATTTTTATTACAGGCGGCGTGGTGTCCTCCCTTGGCAAGGGTATCGCTTCCGCAGCACTCGGCGCTTTGCTGCAGGCACGTGGCTACAAGGTCCGCCTGCGCAAGCTTGACCCTTATCTGAACGTCGACCCCGGCACGATGAGCCCCCGCCAGCATGGCGAGGTCTATGTCACCGATGACGGGGCGGAGACTGATCTGGACCTTGGCCACTATGAGCGCTTTACCGGCGTTTCGGCCCGCCAGTCGGACAACATCACGACAGGCCGCATCTACAAGCACATCATCGAGAAGGAACGCCGCGGCGACTATCTCGGCGCGACCATCCAGGTGATCCCGCATGTGACGAACGAGATCAAGGATTTCGTCCTGTCCGATCCGGGTGAGGATGTGGAGTTCGTGCTGTGCGAAATCGGCGGCACGGTGGGCGACATTGAAGGCCTGCCCTTCTTCGAGGCGATCCGCCAGCTGGGCCAGGAACTGGGACCAGAACGCGCCTGCTTTATCCATCTGACGCTGCTGCCCTACATTCCGGCCGCGGGCGAGATGAAGACCAAGCCGACTCAGCACTCCGTGAAGGAGCTGCGCTCCATCGGTATCCAGCCACACATCCTGCTGTGCCGCTGTGACCGGCCGATTCCGGAGAATGAGAAGGGCAAGATTGCCAGCTTCTGTAATGTGCGCCCGTCCAGCGTGATCGAAGCGCGCGATGTGGGCCACATCTATGATGTGCCGGAATCCTACCACACAGAAGGTCTGGACAAGGAAGTGCTTGCCCATTTCCGTATTGATGACGCGCCGGAGCCGGACCTGTCCGGCTGGCATGAGATTGCCCACACGACGCATCATCCCGATGGCAATGTCTGCATCGGCCTGGTCGGCAAGTACACCGATGTGCCGGATGCCTACAAATCCGTCGCCGAAGCGCTGGCCCATGGCGGCCTCGCCAACAAGGTGAAAGTGGATGTGCGCCTTATCAATTCCGAGGAATTCGATGACGAGCACCGCCCGCTCGACATTCTGGAAGGCGTGCATGGCATCATCCTGCCGGGCGGCTTCGGGGAACGCGGGGCCTATGGCAAGATGCGTGCGGCGCGGTTTGCGCGTGAGCGCAAGGTGCCCTGCTTTGGCATCTGCTATGGCATGCAGCTGTCCGTCATCGAGGCGGCGCGTAACATGGCGGGCATCATCGACGCGAACACGAGCGAGAATGACCCTGAGACACCGGAGCCGCTGGTCGGCCTGATGGAAGAGTGGACCAAGGGCAACGAGACCGTTCTGCGCGACGAGAAAACCGACAAGGGCGGCACGATGCGCCTGGGCGCCTATCCGGCTCGCCTGAAGGAAGGCAGCAAGGTTGCCGAGATCTATGGCACGCAGGACATCTCCGAGCGTCACCGTCACCGCTATGAGGTGAACGCTGCTTACATGGAAGCACTCGAAAAGGCAGGCGGCCTGTTCTCCGGATTGTCACCGGACGGAAAGCTGCCGGAGATTTTCGAGCTGCCGGACCATCCATGGTTCATTGGCGTGCAGTATCACCCGGAGCTGAAATCCCGCCCGTTTGAACCGCACCCTCTGTTTGCGAGCTTTATTGAAGCCGCCGTGAAGCAGAGCCGTCTGGTTTAGACCGGCATTTTCTGAAAGCAGCACAAGCGCCCGGCGCGGAGGAAACTCCGGCCGGGCGTTTTGCTTTTGGGGAATGTAGGCTCAGGAGGAGTTGAACCAGGGCTGCACATCGTGCGCTTCCTGTTCCAGCAGACGGGCGGTCTCACCTTGCAGCCGCGTAAGCGGCCCGCGATGGAACAGGCGTTTCGATGCCTTTGCAATCATGGTGCGCGCTGTGCCGAGATGCCGGCGGATCGTGTCGATATAATCCTGGCGAAAGTCCAGCGCATGGTCGAGGGCCGTCAGACGGCGGACGAGACGTTTCGCCGGCAGGATATCTTCCGGCAATTTCGGATATTCATGGATGTCCGGTATGTCGTCCGTATCCAGAAAGCGGATGCGTGGGCCGGTCGTGCGAATGGGAGTTGGCGGGACAGTGCCGGGGCGCTTTGCGCCCTTCGTTTCGAACAGGCGGAAGAGGGGCTGGGAGTCTCGCTTTGGCGCATCGGAAGGGGTGCTCGGGCGAGAGGCTGCGCTTTGCTTCGATGTGCGGACTGAGGCGGGCAGGGCGCCAAGCTCAGCGGCGGCAAGCCAAAGACAGCGGCGCAGGGCAGGCTCGGCCTGAGACAGGAAGCGGCTGACACTTTCGATCACACGACGCGGCAGAAGCGGCGTATGGCGATTGATGCCATACTGCGCGAACAGGCGGACAAGCTCCGTGCTCAGCACATTCAGCATCAGCCAGACAGCGGCGCGTATCTGCGGTGGGGGCGTGTAGCGCAAATCCATACCACTGAGGATGGAGCAGCGCGCTTTGCGCAGGATTCAGAATTCCTGATGCGCTGTATTTAAATGATTTAATTCAGGACCGTGCGGGATTTCGGGGAAGTTATCCCCGCCTTGGCCCCGGAAAAACCTACGGATTTTACGGAACCAAAGCGCTTTTGAAACTTGGGATTTTAAGCTTTCGAGACCTGGAACTGGCCAACATTGATGCGACCGTCGAGGAAGCCTGCTTCGCAATAGGAGAGGTAGAAGTTCCACATGCGGCGGAAGGGTTCGTCGAATTCCATCTGCTTGATCTCGTCCCATTTGTCATTGAAGGCGCGAGCCCATTCATGACAGGTGCGGGCATAGTCCTGACCGAAATAGGTGACGCCGTCATGGCGCAGGCCAGCGGTCTGGAACTCTTCCTTCAGCGCCGTTTCGCTGGGCAGCATGCCGCCCGGAAAGATGTGGCGCTGGATGAAGTCCACGCGTTTGCGATAGCGCGGAAACAGCTCGTCATCGATGGTAATGATCTGAAGCGCGGCCTTGCCGCCCTGTTTCAGGCTCTCATAGATTTTCGCGAAATAGCTCGGCCAGTAGGATTCACCGACGGCTTCGAACATTTCAATAGAGGCGACCCCATCATAGGTACCCTTATGGTCGCGATAGTCTTCGAGGCGGATATCGACGCGTTCTGACAGGCCTTCGCGCTGCATGCGGGCCATGGCGTATTCGCGCTGGGATGGGGAGATGGTGAGGCAGGTGACTTTTGATCCGCGGTGCTTGGCGGCGTATTCGGCAAACCCGCCCCAGCCGCAGCCGATCTCAAGAATCTCAGAGGTCGGCCCGGCATTGATCCGGTCACAGATGTTCTGATACTTGTTGTGCTGGCCCTGTTGTAGGCTCATGTTCGGGCTGTCGAACATGGCCGACGAATAGGTCATGGAGGGGTCCAGCCAAAGGCTGTAGAAATCATTGCCCAGATCATAATGGGCCATGATGTTCTTCTTTGCACCTTCCTTGGAATTGCGATTGAACATGTGGCGGATCATGTTGGCCCAACGCACGATGACGCCGCCAACAGCCAGCTTGCCGACCTTGTCAAAATTCGCGGAGAAGAAGCGCAGCACTTCGGTCAGATTTGGCGTGGACCATTGGCCATCCATATAGGCCTCGGCAAAGCCGACATCGCCGCCGGCCATGGCGCGTTTCACAAAGTCATAATCATGCACGATGATGGTCGCGTCCGGGCCGGGCTGGTCATTCTGGAACTTCAGGGCACGGTCATCCGGCAGGACAAATGTGATGTGTCCCTTGCTGGTCTTGAGCAGAGCAAAGGCGGCCAGTCGAAAGCTGGTCGGAACACTTTTCAGGTTCCGAATGGACTGGCTGCTGGCAAGTATGACCTGGGTCATGCGGCATCCCTCCTGCTGTCAGGATTACGCATTTGTAAGCCGGATGCAATCGTCGCGGGCGATTCCGGCGCGTCAGGTTTTGAGCGATACTTCGCGCCGCGCCGCCAGATCTGCAATGCCTGCCAGTGAATGCCTAGCGTGACACCAAGCGTGGAAAGGGGATTTTTCAGGGAGAGTTTCAGCAAATTCGCTGTTGTCGCAGGACGCTTTCGCGCTGTGATATTGGCCATGTGCAGGCGGTTTCCGTCTTTCAGGCTTTCCACGACAACTCCCAGCTTATCTTCCGGCGAACGCAGGGTGAAACAATAGGTTCCTGTGACGTCAAAGAAGGGCGAGACGTGAAAGGATTTCGGCGCGGCATGAACATCGCGGGCGCCTGAGACCTTGGCGACATAGCAATGATGCTCTCCGAACGTATTGTTCACTTCATAGATGATGCCGCGCAGTTCTCCGTCCGGGCCATAGCCATACCAGAGCGAGAGCGGCGCGAATTTGTAGAACAGGTGGCGCGGAAAGGTGACGAGGCGGATCGCGCCGCCGTCCAGATCCACACCAGCGCCAGACAGCATGTCTTCCGCCCAGGGGCGCAGGGCCGCGCCTTTCTGGCGGGGGCCATGGTCAGCCTCATGAAAGGCGAACAGGCCAGAGCCATTGACGCTGAACAAAGGCGATGAGCGCGCGGCTTCGTCCAAGCGGTCAATGTCCACATCGATCAGGACGAGATCATAGGCAAAGCGGCGCTCAAACGGCTTGTAGCGCACATGCACGGTCTGGCCGGTCCACAGATTGAGGGCGGGGGAGGTCAAACAGACACCTCTGCAGCAGCGGGCACAGCGCGCAGTTTGCGGGAGGGCTGGATAATGTCCACCCCTTCGGCCTGCCACGGCACCTGACCACCAAGGGAGAGCGCCGCAGAGAGTCCTGACTTCAGGCCGTCCTCATGGAAGCCGCGCCCCATCCATGCGCCGGCGATCCAGAGGCCATCCTGGCCCTGGATGCGGTTCAGCCCACGCACGGCCGCTTCAGCAGCCGCGTCGAATTGCGGATGGTCGAAATTGTATTTCAGGAAGGTGAGATCATCGCGCGGCGGGGTATCCGGGTTCAGCGTGATGAAGACAGGGCGCTCATCCGGCAGGCCCTGCAGGCGGTTCATCCAATAGGAGAGGCAGATGTCGCCGCTATCCTGCTTCAGCACGTTCCAGCTGGCCCATGCCGCCTTGCGGGACGGCATCAGCGCCGGGTCACGGTGAAGATAGATGCGGTTCGGGCGATAGCGGACAGAGCGGAGCAGGAAGGATTGCTCGTCGAACTTGCCTTCCACCATGCGCTGGGCCTGATCTGAATGGGTGGCAATAATCACATCATCAAAGACGTGAGTCCTGCCAGCATCTGTGACGACCGCGACGTGCTCACCAAAGGGGAAGATGCGCTGCACCCCGGTATTCAAACGTAGCCGTGGGCCCAGCAAACGCGCGACGCGGTCGACATAGTTACGACTGCCGCCAGCGACGGTGCGCCATTTCGGGCGCTCCTTGTGCATCAGGCGGTGATTGTCGAAAAACTGGAAGAAGCTGATGGCCGGATAGTCCAGCATCTTCTTCTCGCATGTGGACCAGATCGCTGCGCCCATGGGCAGGATGTAGTTCGAGCGAAACTCTGCAGAGAAACCATGCCGGTCCAGCCACGCGCCAAGGGTCGTGTCCTGGATGGCGCCGGAGGCAAGCTCTTCTCTCGCGATATCATTGAACTTCAGAATGGTGCGCCAGAAACGGTGAAATCTGGGGCTGAGCAAATTGCGGCGCTGGGCAAAGATGCCTTTCAGCGTGGAGGCCCATTCCCAGCCATCCGGATCAGATACGGCAAAGCTCATGTCAGACGCCTGTGTTGATACGTTCAGGGCATCAAAGAAGCCAATCAGGTTCGGATAGTTCAGGGCGTTGTAGACGATGAAGCCAAGATCGACGGCGGTCTCGTGGCCGTCATAGTCAAAGATGTGCGTGCACGCATGGCCTCCGGCGCGATCTGATTTCTCGAAGACCGTTACCTCGGCAGTGTCCTTAAGGGCATAGGCTGCCCCTAGTCCGGAAATGCCGGAACCAATGATGGCGATGCGTTTCATGCAGCGTCTCTCTTTTCCTTGAGGGTATCATAAGCATCGAGCGCACGCTGACGCGCGCCGGAATGCTCAACAATAGGTTTGGGGTAGGTTTCGCCAAGTTTGACACCTGCCTTTTCCAGCGTGTCGTCATCGGCCTCCCACGGCGCGTGAAGATGCTTCAGCGGCAGGTCTTTCAGTTCCGGGCACCATGTGCGGACATAGTCTCCTGTCTCGTCAAACTTCTCACCCTGAGTGATCGGATTGAAGATACGGAAATAGGGGGCGGCGTCGGCGCCGGAGCCAGCCGTCCATTGCCAGCTGGCGGGATTGTTGGCGGGGTCTGCATCGACCAGCGTATCCCAGAACCATTCTTCTCCCTTCTGCCAGGGCAGGAGGAGGTGCTTGGTCAGGAAGGAGGCGACAATCATCCGTACACGATTATGCATCCAGCCGGTCTGCCAGAGCTGGCGCATGCCGGCATCGACGATGGGATAGCCGGTCTGGCCCTTGGTCCAGGCCGCATAGGCGGAACTGTCCGTGCGCCAGGGCATATGCTGGAAGGACTCGTTGTAATTCTCGGTCGAGATATCCGGATTGTAGTAGAGCAGGCTGTAGGAGAATTCGCGCCAGCCGATTTCCGACAGGAAGTTCCGGCCGTCAGTCTCGTTCACCTGACCGGACTCCATCCCCGCCTGAACGGCGCGCCATATCTGGGCCGGGCCGATTTCGCCGAAGCGCAAATGGGGGGAGAGACCTGACGTGGACTCGTCCAGGTCCGGACGATTACGGTTTTGCTTGTAGCCATTGACCGGGCCGTCGAGAAAATCCTTCAGCCGCCGGATCGCGCCTGCTTCGCCGGGGGTCCAGTCGTCGTCAAAGCCGGTTGACCAATCGGGCCCGGACGGGTGCAGCCCCCAATCTTTCAGCTTCTCCGACGTCACCTTCGGGCCGGACAGGGTGGAGGCCTTTCCGAGGGTCGGTGCGGGGCGATAGCCCTGGCTTGCGGCTTTCCAGTAGGGCGTGAACACCTTGTAGTAGCCGCCCGCATTGGTTTCGATTTCCCAGGGCTCGTTCAGCAGGCGGGCATTATAGCTGCTGACGGAGAGGCCGCGAGATTTGAGATCTTCCTTGATAGCGGCATCCAGATCTCGCTCCGGCTTGTCATAGCGACGGTTCCAGAAGATCGCGTCCGCGCCGGTTTCCTCGATGACCTCATCCAGAGCATCAGCGGATTTGCCCGAGCGCAGGGTGAGCTGTGCGCCTGCCTCTTCGATGTCAGCGGCGAGAGCCTTAAGGGATTTGTCGAGCCACCATTTGGAGGCGCCACCCAGCTGGCGCAGGCCCTTGGTTACTTCATCATGAATATAGAGCAGCACGAGTGGACGGCCTGACGACACGGCTGCCTGCAGGGCAGGGTTGTCCGTCAATCTGAGATCTTCACGGAACCAGACAATGGCGGGGGCAGATTGCGTCACGATTTCCTCAAGTCTTATCGGGTGTTGCGTTGTCTTTACGCGTGAACCAGCCAACTGGATCAAGCTTATCACCGCTTAGCCTTCCGCCCCTGTGTCTGCGCGGTTATAGGTGGACCAGAAGGCGTGGAATCACCCACCCGTAAAGACAGGTAGACGTCATGACAGGTGGACCCCTAACAGGTCTGATCCGGGCCGCTTCTGGCAAGCGCGTAGTATGTGTTGGCGACGTGATGCTGGATCGATTCGTCTATGGCAGCGTCACGCGGATTTCCCCGGAAGCGCCGGTGCCGATCATGCGGCGGGCGCGTGAAGCCGCCATGCCGGGCGGCGCGGGGAATGTGGCGCGCAACCTGTCGTCTCTTGGTATGTCTGCGAGCCTTCTGGGCGTTGTCGGGGATGATGCCGAGGGGCGGGAGCTGGCCGAATTGCTGGGCAATATCGAGGGCATTGAAGCCGACCTGATCGCCATGCGCGGGCGCAGCACGACGCTGAAGACGCGCTTTGTGGCTGGGGGACAGCAATTGCTGCGCGTGGACGCCGAGGACACAGCCACGATCGATCCCGCATCCGAGGCTGAGCTGATTGCCTCCATTGCGGATGAGGCGGCGAATGCTGCCGTGATCATCCTGTCAGACTATGCCAAGGGCGCCGTGACGGATGGTGTGATCGCCGCCGCGCTGAAGGCTGGCGCAGAAAATGGCGTGCCCGTGATCGCCGACCCGAAAGGGCGGGATTTTGCGCGCTATGGCGCGGTAGACCTGCTGAAGCCGAATGCGAGCGAATTGGCAATTGCGCTGGGCCTGCCGGTGGAGTCGGATCAGGAGATCGAAACCGCGCTGACAGCCGCGCAATCCGTATTGCCGGCAAAATCCGTTGTCGTGACACGCGCTGCCAAGGGCATGAGCTTTGCCGAGGAAGGAGACGCCCCGCAGCATCATAGCGGGCAGGCGCGTGAAGTGTATGACGTCTCCGGCGCGGGCGATACGAGCATTGCCGCTCTGGCGCTGGGGCTCGCAGGTGGGGCGAGCCTGTCAGATGCCGTGAGCCTGGCGATTGCAGCCTCTGGCATTGCCGTCGGCAAGGCAGGGACAGCTACGGTGTCCGCGGCGGAGCTGGAGACCGCGTTGCTGATGGGCCTGCGCAATGGCGGTGTCAGCTATCTGTCTCTGGACGCGGCGAAGGCCCAAGTGGAAGCCTGGCGTGATACTGGCCTGACGGTCGGGTTTACCAATGGCTGTTTTGATATCCTCCACCCTGGACATCTGCGCGTGCTGGAAGAGGCGAAGTCGCGTTGCGGCCGCCTCGTGGTGGGGCTGAATTCGGATGCTTCGGTATCTCGCCTGAAAGGGCCGTCCCGGCCGGTCAACAATGCCGACTCTCGGGCGCGCGTTCTTTCCGGCTTGACGGCGGTGGATGCGGTCGTTGTGTTTGAGGAAGACACGCCGCTGAACCTGATTGAGGCGCTGCAGCCGGATTTGCTGGTCAAGGGCGGAGATTATTCCATCGACACGATTGTCGGGGCTGACATTGTTCAGGCACGCGGCGGCAGTGTGCATATCGTTCCGCTGGTCGATGGCCAGTCAACCACAGCGGCGATTGAGCGGGCCCAGACGAAATAGGCCTGAAAAGCTGTACCGTCTAATGCAACCAGCGCGATAGGCGGGCGTTGTCACTGGAAGTTTTACTACAGGATCGCCCATATGGAGCTGTTTCTTTCAGAGCATGCTGCCCTGATTTCCCTCAGCATTCTGGCGCTGATGTTTGTAGGCTTTTTCCTGGAATTGCTGCCCGCAGCAGCCTTGGCACTGATCGGGGCAGCAAGTTTCCTGTTGCTTGGCTATCTGAACCAGGACGGCATTGCGTCTGCGTTCTCCAATAGCGCGCCAATCACGATCGGGGCGATGTTCATTCTGGCCGCCTCTCTCAGGCGGACCGGTGTGCTGGATGCCCTGGCGGCGACGGTGCTGAAAGTGGCCGATACGTCCACGATGGGGGCGTTGCTGTTACTGGGCGCGACCGTTTCGATTGCCTCGGCCTTTGTGAACAATACGGCCGTGGTCGTCATCCTGCTGCCGATTGTGATCGAGCTGGCCCAGCGGCTGAAGATTTCCGAGAAGAAGCTGCTCATCCCGCTATCGTATATTTCGATCCTTGGCGGCACATGCACGCTGATCGGGACGTCCACGAACTTGCTGGTCGCCGGTGTGGCGCACGAGAGCGGACTGGAGCGGTTCACGATTTTCGAGATCACGCCTGTGGGGCTTGTGACCTTTGCCTGCGGGATTGCGATGCTTCTGGGGCTCGGCTGGTTGTTACTGCCGAAAGAGCAGGGCGATGTGAAGGCGCTGGCGCTGGATACCTCCTATCTGACGGATGTGTTTGTCCGTGAAGACTCTGCGGCAGAAGGCAAGCTGGCAGAGGCCGTGCCGGAACTGACCAAGAAGGGTATCAACATCGTCTCTCTGAACCGGGGAAATCAGCGCTTGGCCATCACCCAGGAGGGCGCGGAGCTGAAAGCGGGTGACCGTATTACCCTGAGGGCCAATCTGGAGGAGCTGATCACGCTGATCGATAGCGGTCTGTTCCGGATTGGCATCAAGCTTCGCCAGCATGAAGCGGGCGAAGAAGAACATGCTCATGCAACTGTAACGCCGAACGATCCGAATATCGGGCGGCGCATTTCCGACATGTCATACCTGTCACGTCATGCGGTGACGGTGCGCGGACTGACCCGGTTCGGCAGCCTACCGGGGCCAAACCTGGCAAATGCGCGCCTCAAGGCCGGAGACCGCATGATCATCGATGGCACTGAGGTGGAGCTGAGAGATCTGGCAACGTCAAGCGGGCTGGTAATCGACCGGTCGCTGAAAGTGGAGCCGTTCCGCCGCAAGCGTGGGCCCTTGGCGATTGCGATCCTGTTGGCGGTGATCCTGTCGTCTGCCGTGCTGGGCGTGCCGCTGTTGATTACCTCCATGATCGGTGTGGGAGCCGTGCTGGCCTTTGGCTGTCTGACGCTGAACGATGCCTTTGAAGCGATGGATGCAAGCGTCCTGGCGCTGATTGTGGCGATGCTGATGGTCGGGGAGGGGCTGCAGTCTGCGGGCGGTGTCGAGGCGCTGGTCAGCGGGCTGGAGCCTGTGCTGAGGATGGCGTCGCCATTCTGGCTGGTGCTGTTGATCTACCTACTGACCTCCGGCCTGACGGAAGTGGTGACCAATACTGCTGTGGCCGTCATCATGACCCCGCTGGTAATCGCTGTGGGCGGCCAGTTGGGGATCGATCCGCGCGCCCTGGTCGTGGCGGTCATGTTCGGGGCAAGTGCGAGCTTTGCCTCCCCGATCGGCTATCAGACGAATACGATTGTGCACGCGGCAGGCAATTACCGCTTCTCTGACTTCCTGAAGATCGGGGTGCCAATGAATCTGATGGTCGGCCTGGCAACGAGCCTGGCGATCTACATGTTCTATCTGCACTGAATATTACAGCTTGGCGTGAGGCCGGCCAGCCTAGTTGGCGACGCCTTTTTTCAGTTCGTAGGTGCCACGCGGGGTCATGTCGAACCATTCCGGAATGTCCGGATGGTTGAGCGGCGTGTCTGACTCGTCCGGCACCAGATTCTGCTCAGAGACGTAAGCGACATAGTGCGTGCGCTCATTCTCCGCGAACAGGTGGTAGAAGGGCTGATCCTTGCGGGGGCGCACTTCTTCCGGGATGGATTCATACCAGTCTTCTGTATTCGCAAATACAGGATCCACGTCAAAGATGATGCCCCGGAAAGGGAAGTGCCGGTGGCGCACAACCTGGCCGATCTGGAACTTGGCGACCAGGGGGGTCACGTCATTGTAACGATGGTCAGGATTGACGGGTTTATCGAGCAATAGGGCGCCTTCAGAGGTCTTGCGACCTCCGTTCTTTTTGCTGCGTCGCAGCCACCCGAAGAGAGATGTGCGTCTGGCCATTTCCCGCTCCTGTGGTACACCATGCAACAAGACATAAATTTGGGCCACACTATGGCTGACAAAAAAGCAGCGGGACGGCGCGGTAATCGCGGCCGACCGCGCCCCGCCAAGGCCTCGGAGCTGTATGCTGCCGTAGATCTTGGGACAAATAATTGCCGCCTGCTGGTGGCAGCGCCGCACGGGAAGACTTTCCGTGTGGTCGATTCGCATTCCCAGATCGCAAGACTGGGGGAGGGCCTGCACGAGACGGGCCGCCTGTCCGATGCCTCCATTGAGCGCGCCATGGATGCGATGCACGCAATCCGTCGGAAACTGAAATCCCACGGCGTCGGCAAGGTCCGCTGCATTGCGACGGAAGCCTGCCGCAAGGCCGAGAACGGCCCGGACTTCATCCAGCGCGTGCATGAGGAAACCGGTCTGACCTTCAAGATCATCGGTGCCAAGGAAGAGGCCCGGCTGGCCAGCATTGGCTGTCATGACCTGATCGGCGGAGATGCACCATCCGTGCTGGTCGTGGATATTGGCGGCGGCTCAACTGAATTGTCTTGGCTGAATGCCGAGATGGCGCGGGCCAATGGCCTGAAAGGGCTGATCCATCGCGCGCCGATCCAGAACTGGACGAGCCTGCCGCTGGGCGTCGTGACACTGACCGAGGCCTTCGCGCATTTGCCTGAGACAGAATCCTACACCGCAATGATGGAACACTGCACGGGCGTGATTGATGCCTGGCAGGGGACGCCCGCCATACGGTCTGCCATGGGCCAGCGCGGCGCGCATCTGATTGGCACGTCTGGCACGGTGACATGTCTTGCAGGGGTGCACCTGAAGCTGGACCGCTATCGCCGGGACCGTGTGGACGGCACCTGGCTGAGCCGAAAGTCAGGGCAGGATGTTCTGCGCCTGCTGGTGGAGTCCGGGCCGGAAGGCCGTGCGGCGCTGCCGACGATTGGGGAAGAGCGTGCCGGGTTGATGCTGGCAGGCTGTGCGATCCTGGAATCCCTATGGACGTCCTTCCCGGCCGGGCGCATGCGGGTTGGTGACCGGGGCCTGAGAGAAGGCCTGTTGCTGAGCATGATGTACGGCCAGAAGAAACCGCGCCGAAAACGCCGTGGCGGGCGCGGTGGCAAGAAGGCCGGCGAGGCAGGCCATGAAACGGCCCAGGCATCTACATCTAATACGAATAGCGGAGAAGCTGGACATGCCGGATGATAACAAGCGCCGCTGGAAGGGCCCTGGCAAGACGGACAAAAACACATCTGGCCGCCAGATGAATGAGCGCAAGGTAACGGCGCACCGGGCCAAGAATGAAAGCTCAAAGCGCTGGATCGAGCGCCAGTTGCAGGACCCCTATGTCCGCAAGGCCAAGGATGAAGGCTATCGTGCGCGAGCGGCGTACAAGCTGCTCGAAATTGACGAGAAAATAGGCCTGCTGCGCAAAGGCCAGCGGGTGGTCGATCTTGGCTGTGCGCCGGGAGGCTGGCTGCAGGTAGCGGTCGAGAAGGGTGCGAGTGAAGTTGCCGGAATTGACTTGCTGCCGGTGGAACCGGTGCCGGGCGCTTATATCGTGCTGGGAGATGCAACCGAAGCCGACGATGTGGCCGAGCTGCTGAAGGGGCTGACCGGGAAACCGGACCTCGTCCTGTCAGACATGGCGGCCAATACGACGGGCCACAAGCAAACGGACCATTTGCGCACTGTTGCCTTGGTCGAGATGGCCGTGGCGTTTGCCATTGAGCACCTCGCGCCCGGCGGGAATTTCTGTTCGAAAGTGTTTCAGGGCGGCGCAACCAAGGATGTGCTCGACACACTTAAGGCGCACTTCAAGACCGTGAAACATATCAAGCCGCCCGCCAGCCGGGCCGGCAGTCCGGAAATCTTCGTGGTGGCAAAGGGCTTCAAGGGCTAGTAGCGCACATCCAGGCTGGGGCGCATGCGGTGAAGGGGCTTGCCGCGGCAGGCAGAGCGGAAATAGTCGCCTGCTTCAGGGGCTTTTTCAGCCGTATCGAAGCCAAGTTCCAGCGTGACTTCATAGTGGGATACGCGGCCATTATCGATAATTCCGCGGACATTGCCGACATTGAACCAGGTGGGGGCACCATATTTGATGTGCGCCGCTGTCAGGCCGCGTTCAATCGCGTCATCGACGGAGACATTGGATGTCCCGATGATTTGGCGTTCAATCCCAGCGGCTGATCCCATGTTTATTGTGCTTCCTTTAGTCTTCTGACTTGTCACCCCGATGAAATCGAGGGTTACCGTATTTATGCGGCACGTCTTCATATCGTTCCATTTTCCGATGCTAATACCGTGCCAACCCGGTAGCGCGCCGCTGTCCGGGGGGTACCACGTGCGCAGATGCTGTTGTCGCTGCTAGGTTTTCGCTTTCTTGACGCGTAGACCCGGCATAATCTGCTATTTTCCGGAGCGGATGCCAGATCTGCCCTCATCCCAAGGAATCCATTATATGCGCCGTGTTCTTCTTCTTGCGTCTTTCCTTCTGCTGGCCGGATGTGCCTATCTTCAGGAGGTCTATGGCGAAGATCAGGCCTATGGCGGCGGCACTGACCCATATGAGAAGATCAGTTTTGATGGTGAGCTCGCCACAGCGGCTGAGCGCGCCGAATGTGAAGCCGCGGGCGGGGAAGTGCGCCGCGATGGCATGCTGGGCTGGCAGCAATGCGTGCAGACTTATGCCGATGCCGGCAAGACCTGTTCCGACAATGATGACTGCCTTGGCCAGTGCCGCCTGAATATCGGTGAGACGATGCCCCAGCCAGACGAGACCGTTACCGGCACCTGCCAGGTCACCGACAGCCCGTTTGGTTGCTATGCCACCGTCGAAGATGGCAAGGCCGCGCCGACAATCTGTGTCGACTGATTGAGCGCAGCCCCGGACAGGCAAAAGCCCATTCATCCGTGAATGGCTGTCTTGCAGCAGGATTTTCAGGAGAGGACTTCACAAAGGCCCGCGACTCCCTTATGGGGCCAAAAAGGGAGCTCCCCAGATGAAAATCCGACAAGCCATTACCTTCGACGACGTGCTTCTGCAGCCTGGCGCAAGCGAGGTCATGCCCGCGGAAGTCAACGTTTCCACCTTCCTCACCAAAGCCATTCCGCTGAACATTCCGCTGATCTCTGCGGCGATGGACACCGTCACCGAGGCGCGCCTGGCCATTGCCATGGCGCAGGCCGGCGGCATCGGTGTGATCCACCGCAACTTCACAGTCGAGCAGCAAGCCGGCGAAGTCGCCATGGTGAAGAAATATGAGAGCGGCGTGGTGATGAACCCGCTCACGATTAACCCGACCGCCAGCCTGGGTGAACTGATCGAGCTGAAGCAGCGCACCGGTTTCTCCGGCGTGCCTGTTGTGGACGAGTCCGGCAAGGTGGTTGGCATCATCACGAACCGTGACACGCGCTTTGCTGACGACAAGAATGAGAAAGTCGCCAACCTGATGACCCGCGAGGTCGTGACGGTAAAGATGGATACGTCCAATGAAGAGGCCCGCCGCCTGCTGCACAAGCACCGGATCGAGCGCCTCGTGATCGTGGATGATGATAATCGCTGTGTGGGTCTGCTGACCGTGAAGGACATGGACAAGGCCGCCGTGAACCCGAACGCCGCCAAGGACGCCGCAGGACGCCTGCGCGTCGCCGCTGCGTCTACCGTGGGCGATGAAGGGTTTGAGCGCACCGAAGCGCTGATCGAGGCCGGGGCGGACTGCGTTGTGATCGACACAGCGCACGGACACTCCAAATCCGTTGCTGATGCCGTGACACGCGCGAAGAAGATATCAAACTCCGTGCAGATCATTGCAGGCAATGTTGCGACCGCCGAAGCCACCAAGGCACTGATCGATGCGGGCGCGGATGCCGTGAAGGTTGGCATCGGGCCGGGCTCCATCTGCACCACGCGGATCGTTGCCGGTGTAGGCGTGCCACAGCTGACGGCGATTGAGGCGTGCGCGAATGCCGCTCAGGCAAGCGGAATTCCCGTGATTGCCGATGGCGGGATCAAATTCTCGGGCGACTTTGCCAAGGCGCTGGCCGCCGGGGCCTCCACGGCGATGATGGGCTCCATGTTCGCAGGCACGGAAGAAGCGCCGGGTGAAGTGTTCCTCTATCAGGGTCGTTCGTACAAGGCCTATCGCGGCATGGGCAGCCTCGGCGCCATGGCCCGCGGCTCAGCCGACCGCTATTTTCAGAAGGATGCGGCGCAGGAGAAGCTGGTGCCGGAAGGCATTGAAGGCCAGGTGCCATTCAAGGGTCCGCTGGGGCCGATCGTACACCAGATGGTCGGCGGGCTTCGCGCAGCCATGGGCTATGTCGGCGCAAAGGATATCAACGAGCTTCATCAGAAGGCGGAGTTTGTCCAAATTACCGGCGCTGGCCTGCAGGAAAGCCATGTCCACGACGTGCAGATGACGCGGGAAAGCCCGAACTATTCGCTGACGCGGTAGGCAGAGCGTTTCCGCGCCAAGACCCGCGTAACCGAGAAGGTGAGGCTGTGGACACAGCTGGCCATGAGTGCCGTGCGAGTGCCGTTGAGGCCGAGCTTTCTGATGGGGCGGTAGCGTATCCGACTTGACGGGGTGAAGGCCGCGACTAGTCTGATCGCTCAATACTGCTTTAGGGGACGCAATAAATGAGACCTTCCATCATGGGTGTGGCGTTGGCCGGACTGGCCATGGGTTTGCCTGGACTACCAGCTGTGGCCCAGGCATCGGGTGACTTCGGTAAAGGTGCCTGGACCGATACCTCTTTTATGACTCAGACGATGCCGGACGGCACCAAGAACGAGCGTGAAACCAGTAGCGGGTCAATATGCATCGACGATAGCAACAACTCGCTGAGCGCGGTGGATCAGACCTTCCTCAAGACATATGCTGATCGCCAGTGCGTGATCTCGGAAGAGAATTTCAG
Organism: Hyphomonas beringensis; assembly: GCF_000682755.1. Lineage (GTDB taxonomy): Bacteria > Pseudomonadota > Alphaproteobacteria > Caulobacterales > Hyphomonadaceae > Hyphomonas > Hyphomonas beringensis. The sequence goes on along the minus strand of NZ_AWFF01000001.1, from coordinate 9,062 downwards.
TTCCAATGGTAATCTGACCACAATGGATGCGCAGATCACTTGCGGGCCGCTAAGCGGGAATCTACGTGTTCACTACGCCTTCAACCTGGTGCGCGTCTCCAGCAGCTTCGAAGTTGAAACAGGCGAGGGCACCGCAACCATTTTCAATTCCTCAAGATGGCAACGCAGTGGTGACGGCTGCTAGCTGACCTGCGCCCCAGGCGAACTGGGCGGTTGCGACTTTGATGGTGATGGTCATTGCGAGGGACGCGCATCTCGCCACATCGCCTCTAGCGGGGGGCTGCCTTCGCCGACTTCGAAGAGTTGCATGCGTTCGAAGCCGTGGCTCATGTAAAAGCCGGTATTGTCCGGGTTCGAGTTTTCCAGATAGCAGGGCAGGCCGTCACGGTCTGCGCCCTCCAGCATCGTTCTCATCAGCAGCTTGCCATAGCCTTTGCCGCGCGCAGCCTTCCGTGTGCCGATGGTGAAGAGGTAGAGGTGAGGCTGTTTCGGGTGATGCTTGTCCATCACGTCGCCTGCTTTCATGGCGCGGCCAAGCGCGCCTTTTGAGCCTTTGGTGAGAAGGGACCAGCCGAGCTTGAGCGTGCTGAGCGGGCTCGGCTCGCGGCTCGCATCATGCATGCACCACATCGAGGCCGCATCATCCCCGATGATGTGACAGAGGCCATGCCGCAGATAGACGTCCCGCGCCAGAAGGCGGAAGGTGGCCCGGATCGCGTCTTCATTGCCAAATATCCAGCGGTTGACGGGATCGTCCGAGAAGGCCTCTGCGGTGATGTCGCCCAGCGCCTGCCAGTCAAGCGGGTTGGCGGGCTTGATCTCCTGCGGCAGGTTCAGTTCCAGCATATAGCGGCTCCCTTACAGTCGACGGCATAGGACGACAATTCCCGTGCCCGGGCAAGGCGATGCATTGAAGCGGGGCCGGCGAGCCCTGGAGTGCTGCTGACACCGCAGGTTCCCTTATCGGGCCTCGCGCGCTAACAGGGCGCTTGATTTGAACCCGTGAGGCAATTCCCATGCGCAATGGCGGACGTATCGCAGCAGCTATCGATGTTCTGACAGACGTGCTGAACCGGCATCAACCGGTGAAGTCGGCTGCGCGGGACTGGGGCAAGCGGGCGCGCTATGCCGGGTCCAAGGACCGGGCCTGGGTCAGCGGCCTTGTGCTGGACGCGCTGCGCAAGCGCAACTCCATTGCCCACGCCATGGGGGATGACAGCCCACGCGGCCTGATCCTGGGTGCGCTGGCACATGCCTGGGGCTGGAATATCCGCCAGATTGACGACGCGATGGATGAAGACCACGCGCCCAGCAAGCTGACGCTGGAAGAGCGCGAACGTCTGGTCATGGCGCCAGACCCGGTCGCGCCGCCGCATGTGCAGGGGGATTTCCCGGAATGGATGGCGCCGATGATGGCGCGTGTGTTCGCCGAGGAGGCGGTCGTCGAGGCGCAGGCCATGGCGGTGCGCGCGGATGTCGATTTGCGGGTAAACACGCTGAAAGTGGATGCGGAGAAGGCGTCCCAACCGCTGCGCAGCGCAAAGGCTGAGGAGTCTCCGCTGCTGGTCAATGCGTTCCACATCCCTGCGCGCGATCCGAGCGAACGCGAGGCGAGCCTTGAGAGCATTCCGGCCTATTCCAAGGGCTGGGTCGAGGTGCAGGATGCAGGCTCCCAGATCGCGGCGGCTGCAGCCCATGCGCAAGCGGGCGAGCAGGTGCTGGACTATTGCGCGGGCGGCGGCGGCAAGACGCTAGCCATCGCGGCACAGATGCGGGGCAAGGGACAGATCTTTGCCTATGACATTGACGGACGTCGCCTCTCAGCGTTGATCCCGCGTCTGAAACGCTCCGGCGCGCACAATGTGCAGCTGGTTCACCCAAGCGAGCCAACGCAGCTGGTCGACCTGACAGCGCAGATGGATCTCGTCTTCGTGGACGCGCCCTGCACCGGCACCGGCACCTGGCGTCGCCGCCCGGACGCGAAATGGCGCCTGAAAGAGAAGCAGTTGGAAAAACGCATGCAGGAGCAGGAAGAGATCCTTGCGGCCGCGAGTGCTTTCGTGAAGCCCGGCGGGCGGCTGCTCTATGCGACGTGCTCTTTCCTGATGGAAGAAGATGAGGACCGCGTGGCGGGTTTCCTGGCGACGCATCCAGAGTTTACGGAGGAAGATGCGGCAGAGTCGGCGATTGCCTCCGGCCTGCTGACGGAAGAGGGCGCCGCCGCCGTGAAACGCTATCGCGGACCAACAGGCAGCGTGCGTCTGACGCCACGCCGCGCCGGCACGGATGGATTCTTCTTCGCGGTGCTGCGCAAGGCAGGCTAATCAAAAGCCTGGGGCGAACAATTCCGTTAGTAAGCGACGCTGGCGGGCTGACAGTTCCGGACGCCAGATTTCAAAAATCAGGATGAAGCGAGGCTCGGCACTTTCGTTCCAGGCTTCGTGATTGATGGAGTCGTCGAAGATGAACATCTCGCCGGGTGTCCATTCGCGCGTCTCATTCCCCACGCGGAAGCCGCATTTTTCCGGAATGATCAGCGGCAGGTGACAGATCAGACGCGTATTAAACATGCCGACATGCGCCGGGATACGCGTGCCGGGCTTCAATTGTGAGAATAGCACAGATGGCTGGGGCGAGGGGAAGGCATCATCGCCTATGGCCTCTATCGCGGCCATAGTTTGCGGGCAGAGTGCAATGTTCTCCTCCACGCGTTTGCCCTGTTTCATTAGATAGAATGCGCTCCAGTCCGGATTGTTCGTCATCGGGGTGTCGTTCGGTGCCCCTTTCTGACTGTTGCTTTCGACATAGGGAGCGAAACGTGAGGCCTCGGGCCGGGCCAACAACCCTTCCAGTTCCGTCCTTATAGCGTCTGTCTGGCTTTCCAGCGCGCCGGTCCACTCTAATTCGTCGCGCCGGAAAAACTGGCGATTGGGCAGTCCTGCATAGAGAAAGCGTGAGGGCTGAGACACGAAGGGGCGTTTGCGCTCTGCCAGGATCTGCAGTGACTGGATCAGCAATTCATCTTCGGGGTCGCCGCCCAGATTGTGCACGTCGATGAAATCATCGACCGGGTGGCGGACATCCTTGGGCATATTGGCGAGAAACCGCCGCGCGCGGTTTATCAGGTCTGCCAGTTCGGGTGTCTGGTCCTGCGCCGCTACGGCAAAAGATATGCCTTGCTCATAGAATGACCGTGCACGGAGATGCTGGCTGCACGATTCCAGAAAGGACCCCATATAGAGCAGGGCGCGCGGGTTTTCCGGCTCAAGGCTTAGGGCCTTTTGCAGCGCGGCTTCCGTGCCGGTGATATCCTTTTTCAGAGAGCGGGCGTGTGACAGGAGAATCCATATGTCCGCGCCAGTCCAGCCGAGTTCGATGGCCTGCCCAAAGGCGGCCTCTGCGGCGGCGCCCTGACGCTGAGAAAGCGCCTGCATGCCTTGTCTCGCTATGTTGCGGGCCTGCTGTAGCTTTGCATCCATGCTCGGGCCTCTCTTGGCAGCAGAGGGGAGCATAGGGCAGATGGGTCGCAAGCCGTCAAGGCGGTGCGCTGCGGTGGCGCCGGGCATTTCATCGGGGCTTGTCATGGAACGTGCGGGATGGCGATATTCGGGTTTGAGGTGAGGGACGCGCCATACTTGTTTTCATTGTCATTCTGTTCGCCTTTCCGGTCGCGTTCATCAGCCTGTGCCTCAGCATCGCGCTTTCACCGCAGGGCCTGTATCTGAAGCCATTCGGGCCCTTTGGGCTGTTCCATCCGGCTGTGTTCCTGCCTTATTCTCGGATGTCCAGGTAGAGGCATGGTCACAGTCTGCGCTGTCTCAATGCCGGATCAGCATGGCGTGTGTGGACGGGGTAAAACTTCGCTTTGGCCATCAGGTCAGCCAGTGGCTGGAAAGCGAGACGCCGTTGAAGCGCGCATGATTGCAGTTTAAACGGCCCAAGACGCCTGCCGGATATGGACGAATCCTTCTTCCTCGGCTATCGGGCGACATGACTGAGCAGAGACACGAACGCGCCCTCATTGTCGACTTCGGCAGCCAGGTGACGCAGCTGATCGCCCGCCGCCTGCGTGAGAGCGGCGTCTATTGTGAAATTCACCCGTTCAACAAGGTGGATGGCGCCTTTCTGGAGGCCTATGGGCCGCAGGCCGTGATCCTGTCTGGTGGACCTTCCAGTGTGACATGGGAAGACAGCCCGCGCGCCGATGATGCCATCTTCGAGCTGGGCGTGCCTGTGCTGGGCATCTGCTATGGTCAGCAGGTGATGATGGAGCAGCTGGGCGGCAAGGTTGAGAGCGGCACCAGCCGTGAATTCGGGCGGGCCTTCATCGAGAAGGTTGTAGATGACCCGATCCTGTCAGACCTGTTCCATGGCGGCGATACAGAGCAGGTCTGGATGAGCCATGGTGACCATGTCGCCGAGATGGCACCCGGCTTTGGTGTGATCGCGAAATCTCCCGGGGCGCCCTATGCCATCATCGCAGACCCGGAGCGGAAATTTTACGGTACGCAGTTCCACCCTGAAGTCGTTCACACGGTTCACGGGCGCGAATTGCTGCGTAATTTCACGCATGGCGTAGCCGGCCTGAAAGGCGACTGGACAATGGCGGCCTATCGCGCCGAGGCGATCGAAAAGATCCGCGAGCAGGTGGGCAAGGGGCGCGTGATCTGCGGACTTTCCGGCGGCGTCGACTCCTCCGTTGCGGCAGTGTTGATCCACGAAGCGATCGGCGAGCAGCTGACTTGCGTTTATGTCGATCACGGGTTGATGCGCCAAGGCGAGAGCGAGCAGGTGGTCAGCCTGTTCCGCGAGCATTACAATATTCCGCTGGTGCACGTGGATGCGTCAGACCTGTTCCTCGGCAAGCTTGATGGTGTGTCGGACCCGGAACGCAAGCGCAAGATCATTGGCGGCCTCTTCATTGATGTGTTCGAAGAAGAAGCGAAGAAGATCGGCGGCGCAGACTTCCTGGCGCAAGGCACTCTGTACCCGGATGTGATCGAGAGTGTATCGGCCATTGGCGGGCCGAGTGTGACGATCAAGAGCCATCACAATGTGGGCGGCCTGCCGGAACGCATGAACATGAAACTGGTTGAGCCGCTGCGTGAACTGTTCAAGGACGAAGTGCGGGCGCTGGGCCGCGAGCTTGGCCTGCCGGATAGCTTCATTGGCCGCCATCCATTCCCGGGGCCGGGCCTTGCTATCCGTATTCCGGGCGAGATTACCCGCGAGAAAGCAGACACGCTGCGCAAGGCCGATGCGATCTATATCGACGAGATCCGCAAGGCGGGGCTTTATGATGAAATCTGGCAGGCGTTCAGCGTACTGCTACCGGTCAATACGGTCGGCGTGATGGGCGATGAGCGTACCTATGAAGCTGTGCTCGCCTTGCGCGCGGTGACCTCAACAGATGGTATGACCGCGGATTATTATCCGTTCGAGCATGACTTCCTCGGCCGCGTTGCAACACGCATCATCAATGAAGTCAAAGGCGTGAACCGCGTCGTCTATGACGTGACCAGTAAACCCCCCGGCACGATCGAGTGGGAATGATTTCATCACTCTCATGATCTTTCGAAATCTTTTAAAAACGCCATTAGGTTCAAACGCTTAGTGGCGTATTTCTTTCGACTCCTATCACCATTTTTTACCGCCAAATGCGAGCCGGTGACGGTAAAGCTGACGGTATGCGTTCCCGGCCTATCCCTCTAAATTGCCATTTACCGTCAAGCCAAAATTGCCCCTGACGGTAAAAATAGAGAGCTAGGCAATTGAAAGAACAGGGAAAAGTCAGGTTTTACCGTCGCCATTTCGAGTGACGGTAAAAATGACCGGAAAGGGTTAGGATGCTGACAGACGTAGCCATCAAGGCGTTGAAACCAAAGAATAAAACTTACAAGGTCGCGGATCGGGATGGCATGTATGTAACCGTCTCACCTGTAGGGACTGTGACGTTCCGGTATGACTACCGGATCAATGGGCGTCGAGAGACGCTGACCATCGGGCGTTACGGGAGCGGGGGCGTCGGTTTGGCAGCGGCTCGCGAGAAATGCATGGATGCGAGGCGGCTCGTAGAGTCTGGTGTTTCGCCGGCCAAGGAGAAGAAGCGGTCAAAGACGCGCCTGTCCGAAGCGGGTTCATTCTCCGACATGGCCAATCGATGGATCGACAGCGATGACATGGCCGAGAGCACGCGCGACATGCGCCGGCACATTCTGAACAGGGACATCCTTCCCGCTTTTGGGAGCTACCTGCTGAGTGAGGTTACACCGGAGGATCTCCGGGCCCTGTGCGGGAAGGTGAAGAAGCGTGGCGCTCCGTCTACGGCGCTTCACGTTCGGGAATTTGTCCATCTGATCTACAAATATGCCAGGCTGCATGGCGTGAAGGTCGATAATCCTGCTGACGAAGTTGCGCCGGCCTCTATCGCCAAAGTGCGCCCGCGGGACCGGTCTCTCTCACCGCTCGAGATCAGGATCTTCTACAGCGTGCTCGAAGAGCTGATCGCGACCCCAACGCTCAAGCTCGGGCTGAAATTCATCTTGCTTACCATGAAGCGGAAATCCGAAGTCAGCCTGGCGACCTGGGACGAAATCAGTTTCGACAACGCGGTCTGGTCCATCCCGAAGGAGCGGATGAAGACGGGACTGCCTCACAATGTCTATCTGTCACGTCAGGCGCTTGATATTCTTGTGGCACTCAAGACCTGCGCTGGAGGATCGCGCTATGTCTTTCCGTCCCGCTACGACTGCTACAAGCCGATCTCAAACGCCACGCTCAATCGACTAACCTCGGCGGCCTGGGAAACGGCTCAGGAGGCGGGGTTGCCGCTGGAACGGTTCACCGTCCACGATCTGAGGCGCACCGGTTCTACGCTTCTGAATGAGCTCGGCTTCAATCGGGACTGGGTCGAAAAGGCGCTCGCCCATGAAGACCGTCGCACGTCACGCGGTGTCTATAACAAGGCCGAGTATGCCGATGGCCGGCGTCACATGATGCAGGAATGGGCGGACACAATCGATGCGTGGTCACAAGGGCATCAAAGGCAACCGGTGCTTACGCCGCCGGCATCGGCTGAATTGGGTTTTGATCTCCAGCTTGATCCTAAATTCGATCCATAATCTTGCTCGCAAGCGCCAATGTTGGCCTCATGACCGTGCAAATTCCATCAGGGCAGTGATGTCATGGCGGTCCGCCGCACGCAGGGCTGCAATGTATTGGCCTCTGAGCTCGCCCATGTCAGCAATCTGGCCACCCAGGACCTCGCTGCCCCAGCTGAAGGCTGGTTGGCCCAAGCGTTGGATCAGGAGGTCGGCCATCATGCGAGAAAGGCGCCCGTTCCCATTGGGATAAGGGTGAATGGCGACGAGCCGGTGATGCAGGCGAACTGCAATCTCGTCGGCGGGATAGGTCTCGTGGTCGACCCAGTAATTTGCGTCGTCGAATAGCTGGGCCATCTGGACGCCGATCATATAAGGCGCGACGCCGACATTGCGTTCGGTCGCGCGGTAAGTGCCTGCCCACGCCCAGACGTCATTGAACATCCGGCGATGCAGGTCGTTCGTGAATTCGACGCTGAGGATGGGTGCGCGCCGCCGCCGGAAGACCCAGGCGGCGGCGGTATCGATATTGTCCTGCTCTGCAGCGTTCAGTTCAGCGCGTGTTGCGATCCAGTCCTGCAGAAGTCCTGCCCGTTCGTCAGGATCGAGGGGCGTTGCGTCGTCTGGTTCCTGAAACAGGTCAGTCATCAGGACTCCCAGAGGTCGCGCTCATCGAGGCTCTCTCGTATGAACCGGTCGATCCGCTCATTCAGTTCCTTGTCAGGCACAGCCTGATCTTCCATGGCCATTGTATGAGAGATGGCTCGGATCTGTTTCGCCGCGATTTCACGGGCGCGGTTCATGACGCGTTGCTCTAGCCGGTCCCGCGGCAGGAGGAAGTAGACAACTTCGCAATCAAGCGCGTCGGCAGCACGTTCAAGCGTTTCCAAGCGGATCTTCCCCTCGGTTTCAGAGCGTTCGATGTCAGCAAGACTTTGCGGCGTGATCGACATGCGTTTTCCGAGCTGGATACGGGTCATGCCCAGCGCCTCCCGAAGCGTCCGTACCCAACCTGACTTTGGCCGCGCAAAATCTACCGCTTCCCGAATGGTCGAGAAACGCTGGTCCAGGGCCTGGCGCGAGCGTTGGCGGGTCTTTTTCATAAGGCTGCAACCTGTTTTTTACGATTCTAAAAACAGGCTATATCCTTATTTAAAATATTTTGTAAACAGGCCGCTACCTGTTTTGTGGCGCTCAATTACATGTCGGGCGGCTCTTCCGCTGATGAACGTCGGGAACAGGCGTGTCTTCGGGCCGCCCGTCTTCAGTAATACGCCGACGCTCCTCGATCCATTCGAGCACGTCCTTGAGCGGCCAGACGACGCATTTGGGTGTTAGGTAGAAGCGCTTTGGAAATTTCCCCCGACGTTCAAGTTCGTAGATCGTCGTGTCAGACAGGGGAACCAGTTTGCGCAATTCGGGGCGCCGCACAGTCCTGTTGTTGGCGATGAGCTGGCGAAACGTGTCGTCACGGGACGATTTCGCGTTGGACCCGGGCCCCGGACCAAAGGAATAGACATCCTTTGCGAGGTGCTTGAGCGACTCCAGTCCGCCTGTCCGCAATTCATATCCCATGACGACACGTCTCCGGTTCAGTTCAGCTTCTGCCGGTTCCAGACCAGCACGCCGCTACCATCCTCTTCCTTCTCGAAGAAGGCAGCCCGGATTGGCTTGTCGAACCCCGGATCATCCAGCTTCACGGCGAGGTAGGGGGTTTCGCCATCCTTGCTCTCTTCCTGCCAGGCCGCACCTAGCTCGGCGCCGCCTGCGAAGATGCGGTAAGCCGGCCCGCCTTCTGCCGGTTCGGCAACCGGCACCATCTGCGCTTTCACATTGATCGTCATGGTCCGGATCGTCCCGGTCCATTTTCCGTCCTTCTGGCTGAAGGTACCAATTGTTGCCATCTCTAGTCTCCTTTGCTGGCTCTGGCATGAAGGGCCTTGCGGGCCCGCTTGAACCCGG